>NZ_CP128494.1:220000-820000 GCF_030369615.1 Geobacillus stearothermophilus ATCC 12980
GGGGACGCAGGAGGATAGGGCGAGCAGGCGGCTGGAAGAGCCTGTCCAAGCCGCAAGGCTGATCCGTAGGCAAATCCGCGGATTGTAAGGCCAAGCGGTGATGGCGACGGAGTCATCCGGAAGTCCCCGATTTCACACTGCCAAGAAAAGCCTCTAGCGAGGGAAGAGGTGCCCGTACCGCAAACCGACACAGGTAGGCGAGGAGAGAATCCTAAGGCGCGCGGGAGAACTCTCGTTAAGGAACTCGGCAAAATGACCCCGTAACTTCGGGAGAAGGGGTGCTCGTTTGGGTGAAGAGCCCGAACGAGCCGCAGTGAAAAGGCCCAAGCGACTGTTTATCAAAAACACAGGTCTCTGCGAAGCCGAAAGGCGACGTATAGGGGCTGACACCTGCCCGGTGCTGGAAGGTTAAGGGGAGCGCTTAGCGGAAGCGAAGGTGCGAACCGAAGCCCCAGTAAACGGCGGCCGTAACTATAACGGTCCTAAGGTAGCGAAATTCCTTGTCGGGTAAGTTCCGACCCGCACGAAAGGTGTAACGACTTGGGCGCTGTCTCAACGAGAGACCCGGTGAAATTATACTACCTGTGAAGATGCAGGTTACCCGCGACAGGACGGAAAGACCCCGTGGAGCTTTACTGCAGCCTGATATGGAATTTTGGTATCGCTTGTACAGGATAGGTGGGAGCCTGGGAAGCCGGAGCGCCAGCTTCGGTGGAGGCGGCGGTGGGATACCACCCTGGCGATATTGAAATTCTAACCCGCACCCCTTAGCGGGGTGGGAGACAGTGTCAGGCGGGCAGTTTGACTGGGGCGGTCGCCTCCCAAAAGGTAACGGAGGCGCCCAAAGGTTCCCTCAGAATGGTTGGAAATCATTCGGAGAGTGCAAAGGCACAAGGGAGCTTGACTGCGAGACGGACAGGTCGAGCAGGGACGAAAGTCGGGCTTAGTGATCCGGTGGTTCCGCATGGAAGGGCCATCGCTCAACGGATAAAAGCTACCCCGGGGATAACAGGCTGATCTCCCCCAAGAGTCCACATCGACGGGGAGGTTTGGCACCTCGATGTCGGCTCATCGCATCCTGGGGCTGTAGTCGGTCCCAAGGGTTGGGCTGTTCGCCCATTAAAGCGGTACGCGAGCTGGGTTCAGAACGTCGTGAGACAGTTCGGTCCCTATCCGTCGCGGGCGCAGGAAATTTGAGAGGAGCTGTCCTTAGTACGAGAGGACCGGGATGGACGCACCGCTGGTGTACCAGTTGTCCCGCCAGGGGCACCGCTGGGTAGCTATGTGCGGACGGGATAAGCGCTGAAAGCATCTAAGCGTGAAGCCCCCCTCAAGATGAGATTTCCCACCGCGTCAGGCGGGTAAGATCCCTCGAAGATGACGAGGTCGATAGGTCCGAGGTGGAAGCGTGGCGACACGTGGAGCTGACGGATACTAATCGATCGAGGGCTTAACCTAACAAGAAAAGTGGAGGCCGCCTGCTTATCGGCGAGGCGCGCTGGAGGGCCTGCGAGCGGGCTAAGCCCGCCGCAGCAGGACCGAAGCGTCGCGAGCCGATGGCGGCCGGAACTAGACATCGAAAAGCGCAGGCGAGCGGTTCGCCCCGGCTTCTTCCGACGGTTATCTAGTTTTGAAGGAATGACTTTCCTTCTTGACAATATTTATTTTTTAAGTATAATAAATGATGTCGAAACTGAATCGCTTGCCTAGTGGTGATAGCGGAGGGGAAACACCCGTTCCCATCCCGAACACGGAAGTTAAGCCCTCCAGCGCCGATGGTAGTTGGGGCCAGCGCCCCTGCAAGAGTAGGTCGCTGCTAGGCAATCTTATTCACCAGGGAGTAGCAACACGCCTAATTCCCTTTTTCTTTTTGTTTTGCGAGTTTGATCTCAGGACTGCCCGGGAGGCTCAATATAGCCTTAGCAGGGCAGTCCTTTTGTTTTGTATGGCTGTTTTTTTGGCGCCGGCAGTGGCAACGTTGCCGTTCCTTATGGTAAAATTTCAAAAGCGGAAGCAAAGATGATAAAATGGAATAAGGTGGAACACCATGAAGCAGTTTGAACTTACCGTGCATTCTCCGGAAGAGACGAAGGCGGTTGCACGCCGGCTCGGAGAACGGCTTCAGCCGGGGATGGTCATCGCGTTAGAGGGAGATTTAGGTGCGGGAAAAACAACGTTTACGAAAGGGATTGCCGAGGGGCTGGGCATTGTACAAAACGTCAACAGCCCGACCTTCACGATTATCAAGCAGTATGATGGGCGGCTGCCGCTTTATCATATGGATGTGTATCGGCTTGAAGACGAATGGGAGGATCTCGGATTTGATGAATATTTTAACGGTGATGGTGTTGCGGTTGTCGAGTGGGCCCATTTGATTGCGGGGCAGCTGCCTGAGGAGCGGCTGACCGTTTCTTTGTTTCGCCATGGCGGCGATGAACGGAGACTTGTCTTTGAGCCGTCAGGGTGGCGCTATGAACAGCTATGCAAGGAGATTTTTGCGTCATGAAAATATTAGGGATTGATACATCGAATATGCCGCTAGGCATTGCTGTGGCGGATGGGGATGTTATTAAAGGGGAATTCATTACGAGTGTCAAAAGAGATCATTCTGTCCGGACGATGCCGGCCATTGAGTCGCTGCTTCGGCAGTGCGGAATGGCGCCCAATGAGCTTGATTTAGTTGTTGTTGCGAAAGGCCCTGGATCTTATACCGGGGTGCGGATCGGTGTCACCATTGCGAAAACGCTCGCTTGGTCGCTCGGCATTCCGATAGCCGGCGTCTCGAGTTTAGAGGTGCTCGCCGCTAATGGCCGGTATTTCCCCGGTTTGCTCGTCCCGCTGTTTGACGCGCGGCGCGGACAAATTTACACCGGGTTGTACCGGTACGAGGACGGCGCGCTCCGATGCCTTGAAGCGGACCGGATTGTGGCGGCGGACGAGTGGGCCGATCATTTACGCAGACGGGGAGAGGATGTATTGTTCATCGGGGCCGATGCGCCGGTATATAGTGAGCTGTTTCGGAGCCGCTTGGGCGGGCGGTTTTTCATGACGCCGCCGTCGTTGACATTGCCGCGGCCAAGTGAGCTCATCATGCTCGGAAAAGAGAAAGAACATGAGAATCCGCATACGTTTGTGCCGAATTACATCCGTCTTGCGGAAGCGGAAGCGAAATGGCTTGCGAAACAAAAAGGGGACGGGGACGATGGGGATCGATGTGCAATTCCGGCCGATGACCATTCATGATATCGATGAGGTCGTGCAAGTCGAACAGGCGTCGTTTACCGCGCCGTGGAGCCGGGAATCTTTTTATAATGAACTGATGTACAATCGTTACGCGAAATATATTGTCATGGTGCACCGCGGACGGATCATCGGGTATGCGGGGATGTGGCTCGTGATTGATGAAGCGCATGTGACGAATGTCGCTGTGCTGCCACAGTTTCGCGGACAAAAACTCGGCGAAGCGCTTATGCGCCGCCTTATGGAAACAGCCAAGCAGCATGGGGCGGCGACGATGACGCTGGAAGTGCGCGTCTCGAACCATGTCGCCCAGTCGTTGTACCGAAAGCTTGGGTTTCGCAATGGCGGCATCCGCAAACGGTATTATCCGGACAATTTTGAAGATGCGCTAGTGATGTGGGTGAAACTGACATGAATGAAAACGTGCATGTACTAGGTATTGAAACGAGCTGCGATGAAACAGCGGCGGCCGTGGTGAAAAACGGAAAAGAGATTTTATCGAATGTTGTGGCGTCGCAAATGGAAAGCCATCGGCGGTTTGGCGGTGTTGTGCCGGAAATTGCCTCGCGCCATCATGTCGAACAAATTACACTCGTCATGGAGGAAGCGATGCGGCAGGCTGGCGTATCGTTTTCCGATCTTGATGCCATTGCGGTGACGGCCGGACCGGGGTTGGTTGGGGCGCTCCTTGTCGGGGTGAACGCCGCAAAGGCGCTCGCGTTTGCCCACGGGTTGCCGCTTGTCGGGGTGCATCATATTGCTGGTCATATTTACGCCAACCAGCTCGTGGCGGAGATGAAATTTCCGCTGTTGGCGCTTGTCGTTTCCGGCGGGCATACGGAGCTTGTTTACATGGAAGGCCACGGGGCGTTTCAAGTCATTGGCGAGACGCGCGACGACGCTGCTGGTGAGGCGTATGACAAGGTGGCGCGGGCTTTAGGCCTTCCGTACCCAGGAGGACCGCACATCGACCGGTTGGCTCATGAGGGCGAGCCCGTGATTGATTTGCCGCGAGCGTGGCTTGAGGAAGGTTCGTATGATTTCAGCTTCAGCGGCTTAAAATCAGCGGTTCTCAATGCGCTCCACAAAGCGAAGCAGCGCGGCGAGGAGATCGATCCGAGACAGATGGCCGCGAGCTTTCAGGCCAGCGTCGTCGATGTGCTGGTGACGAAAACAGTGCAGGCGGCGAAACAGTACAATGTGCGGCAAGTGCTGCTCGCCGGCGGAGTGGCGGCCAACCGCGGGCTTCGGGCTGCACTGCAGGAGAAAATGAAAGAGCTCCCCGATGTGGAGCTTGTCATCCCACCGTTATCGCTATGCACTGATAATGCGGCGATGATTGCCGTTGCGGGAACTGTGTTATATCAACAAGGAAAGCGGGCTGATTTGGCGCTCAACGCCAATCCAAGCTTGCCGCTTGTCTAGAAGGTCGGTGATTTAGTACAAAATACTGCTAGCTCCACTTGTTTCTCAATTAGAGAAAAACTGTGGAATCAGCCTTCTTTTTTGGCGAAATGCCGTTGATTTGCTCGTGACAGCAGTTTGTCACCGGCCTTCTAGGAGGTTGGGGATTTCATAGAGCGGATCGCTTAGGGCAGGTGGTCTGCTCTTTTTTGTTTGGCAAGCGGAACGGCCGTCGGGTGGGGACTTGTTGTGCATATTTTTATCCATAGGTTGTGGACAATGTGGAAAAGTAAAAAAAACATGATAACGGCGAGGAGTGCAATACACAATCATTTTTTCATATGAGGAAAGGGATTGGTTGTGGATAATGTGGAAAAGTCGGTGAATAACTTCTGTTTTGCACAGAAAAGTGTGGATTTCTTTGTGTATAATGTGATTAACACAAAAACGGGGCTGACCTAAAAGGTCGCCTGCCTTCAAGATAGGCGCACGTCTAGTGCGGCAGAAACAGCAAGCATATATATGCAACGAAAGAGGGTGTTCCAATCCTTTGGGGACACCCTCTTGTCAGTCATCGTCCTTCACCTAAGAAGCAGCTTTCATGAACAAGGCAAAAGGCTGCTAAATGAGTTTGGCCTGTGATCGGCCTGGCGCGGTGATGCGCACGAGCAGTGCACATGAAGCCGCTAGATGCCCGTGTTGGCGTTCCCTGGCAGCGGATTGGCTCAAAACGAGGCGTAGAGCTGTTCCCACTCGGCCAATAACGTTTCAAGCTGCTGTTTCCGCTTTTCGTTTTCTTGCGTGAGCTGCTGCACGGTTTCATAATCGCCGTATACAGACGGGTCGCACAGCTGCTGCTCGGTTTCAGCGATTTGTGCTTCCAGTGCGGCGATCTCGGCTTCGATCTCTTCCAGACGGCGCTGCCGTTGGCGCTGTCGTCTTTTTTCCTCTTTTTCTTGCTCGTATGTGGATTTGGCTGTTTCGCCGCTGTCCGGTGATGCGGGCGGGTGGGAGTCCAGGCGCGCCAATTCGCGCATTTCTTCTTTTTTCGCCACGTAATAGTCATAGTCTCCTAAATATTCGACAAGCCCATCGCCCGAGAGTTCAAACAGCTTTGTCGCGATGCGATTAATGAAATAGCGGTCGTGGGAGACGAACAAGATCGTTCCCGGATAGTCGACAAGCGCCTTCTCGAGCATCTCTTTGCTGTCAAGGTCGAGATGGTTGGTCGGTTCATCCAACAAGAGAACGTTGGCTTTTTGCAACATGAGTTTGGCGAGCGCCAGGCGTGCTTTCTCTCCGCCGCTTAAGGCGGAAACCGGTTTTAAGACGTCGTCGCCGGAAAACAAAAAGTTGCCGAGCACGGTGCGAATTTCTTTTTCGGTTTTGTCCGGGTAGGCGTCCCACAACTCGTCGAGCACTCGTTTGTTTGTCGACAGTTCCGCCTGGTTTTGGTCGTAATAGCCGATTTTCACATTTGCACCGTACCGGAGCTTTCCGGATTGGACTGGGAGCTTTCCGGCGATCGTCTTCAACAATGTCGACTTGCCGATGCCGTTTGGTCCGACCAAGGCGACACTCTCCCCCCGTGTGATGCGAAAGCTGATTTGGCGGATGACCGGTGCGCCTTCGCGATAGCCGGCGGTCAATTGCTCTGCGGTGAGCACCTCATGGCCGCTCGGCCGCTCAATCGCAAAAGAAAAAGAAGCTGATTTTTCATCTCCGGCCGGGCGTTCAAGCCGCTCCATTTTTTCGAGCTGCTTTCGCCGGCTTTGCGCCCGTTTCGTTGTCGAGGCGCGGGCGATGTTGCGCCGGATGAAGTCTTCGAGGCGGGCGATTTCCTCCTGTTGCTTTTCGTATCGTTTTAGCTCTTGTTCGTATTGCTCGGCCCGAAGCTCCAAATAGCGGCTATAATTGCCGCTATACCGCTTAAGCGTCGCGTTGGACAGCTCGTACACTTCGGTGACGACTTTGTCCAAAAAGTAGCGGTCATGGGAAACGAGCAGAACGGCGCCGGGGTATGCCTGTAAATATTGCTCGAGCCATGTGAGCGTATCGAGGTCCAAATGGTTCGTCGGCTCGTCTAAAATAAGCAAGTCCGGCTTGGCCAACAGCAGTTTTCCAAGGGCGAGCCTCGTCCGCTGTCCGCCGCTTAGCGAGGAAACGGGCGTTGTTTGGTAATCGTATGACGAAAATTGCAGCCCGTGCAAAACAGAGCGGATGTCGGCTTCATACTGATAGCCCCCTTGTTCTTTGTATTGCTCTTGCAAGTTGTCATACGCTTGAAGCGTTTTTTCGTAGCGGGACGGATCGGCGAGCAGATCCGGGTCGCCAAGCTGGGCGCCGAGCTCTGCCAGCTGCGCTTCGATCGCCCGGAGCGGCGCGAATACGTCCAGCATCTCGTCCCAAATGGAGCGTGACGAGTCGAGCCCGCTGTTTTGCGCCAAATAGCCGATTTTGATATGGCTTGGCTTGATGATTTCACCGCTGTCGGAAGAAAGTTCGCCGGCGATGATCTTCAGCAGCGTCGATTTGCCTGCGCCGTTGCGGCCGACAAGAGCAATGCGGGCGCGGGACTGTATTTCTAGTTTTATATTCGATAAAATAAGGTCAGCGCCAAAATATTTCGTGAGTCCATTCACTTGCAAAATGATCATGTCCGTCACCTCGCGAATAGTTTAACGTAAGTCGCGAAAACGGTCAAAGACAGATAACGAAAAATGGTGTATAGTGATAAATGGAGGAGATTGTCTTGTCATCGTTTACGCATTTCAATGAACAAGGCCGGGCGAAAATGGTCGACATTACGAACAAGGAAGATACGATCAGGATAGCGGTGGCGAGAACGAGCGTCACCGTCAATGAAGAGATTTACGAAAAGATGACGAACAATGCCATTGAGAAAGGTGATGTGCTGGCGGTAGCCCAGGTGGCCGGGGTCATGGCGGCGAAAAAAACGGCCGATCTTATTCCGATGTGCCATCCGCTTATGTTAAAAGGCGTCGATATTGCCTTTGCTTGGGAAAAAGAGGCGGAAGCGTATAAACTTGTGATTACCGTGACGGTCAAAACGAAAGGGAGCACAGGAGTGGAGATGGAAGCGCTGACGGCGGCTTCGGTATGCGCATTGACTGTGTACGACATGTGCAAATCGCTCGATAAAGGAATGACGATCGGTCCAACGTATTTGGTCGAAAAAACGGGCGGGAAGTCCGGCCATTATCGACGGAAAACCGATTAGCTGGGGGATGAAACGATGAGCAACGAACAACCGAAAATCCCGCAGGCGACTGCCAAGCGTCTGCCGTTATACTATCGGTTTTTGAAAAATTTACATGCCTCAGGGAAGCAGCGCGTGTCCTCCGCCGAGCTGAGCGAGGCGGTGAAAGTCGATCCGGCGACAATTCGCCGCGACTTTTCGTATTTTGGCGCGCTTGGCAAAAAGGGATACGGGTATAATGTCAATTATTTGTTGTCGTTTTTCCGCCAGACGCTTGAAGAGGATGAGGTGACCGAAGTCGCCTTGTTTGGCGTCGGCAATTTAGGCACCGCCTTTTTAAACTACAACTTTTCGAAAAATAACAACACGAAAATTGTCATGGCGTTTGATGTCGATGAACGGAAGGTCGGAACGACAGTCGGCGGGGTGCCGGTCTATCATCTCGATGAGCTGGAGGAGCGGCTTCGCGGCGACATTCCGATCGCGATTTTAACCGTGCCGGCCGCCGCGGCTCAAGCGCTGACCGACCGCCTTGTCGCGCAAGGAATTAAAGGCATTTTAAACTTTACTCCGGCGCGGTTGAACGTGCCGAACCATATTCGTGTCCATCATATCGATTTAGCCATTGAGCTGCAGTCGCTCGTCTATTTTTTGAAAAACTATCCATCGCCATCGTAAAAAGGAGAGAACAACACATGAAATATTTGTTGCTCGTTCTTGTCATTTTGTTGCTGTTTGGCACGAAAAAGCTGCCGGAGTTGGGGCGGTCGTTCGGCCAGTCGCTTCGCGAGTTTAAAGACGCCACAAAAGGGCTCGCTGATGACGAAGAAACGAAAACCGACCGATGACAAGGCAGGATGGGGAAACGATGAATGACAAAGAAATGTCCGTGTATGAACACCTCGGAGAGCTGCGGAAACGGCTGATCATCGTGCTTCTCTTTTTCGTTGCGGCGCTTGTAGCCAGCTTCTTTTTTGTCGATGACGTCATTGTGTATTTGCAGCACACTGCGGAAGCGAAACAGCTGACGATGAACGCGTTCCGCCTCACCGATCCGATTAAAGTGTATTTTCAGTTTGCCTTTGTCATCGCCGCTGTACTGACTGCTCCGGTGCTGTTGTATCAAATTTGGGCGTTTGTCAGTCCGGGGCTGTATGAAAAAGAGCGGAAAGCAACGCTCAGCTACATTCCAGCATCGATCATTCTATTTTTAGCCGGGGTTGGTTTTGCGTATTTCGTCTTGTTTCCATTTGTCGTCCGGTTTATGAATCAGCTGGCGGAACGGCTCGGCATTCAACAGATGATCGGCATTAATGAATATTTTCAGTTTTTGCTGCAGCTCGTGCTGCCGTTTGGCATCGTGTTTCAGCTGCCGATTGTTGTCCTGTTTTTCACCCGCTTAGGGCTTATTACGCCGCAGCTTCTTGTTCGCATCCGCAAGTATGCGTATTTGGCGCTGCTTATTTTAGCGGCCGCCATTACGCCGCCGGATGTGTTGTCGCAAGTGATCGTCATGATTCCACTGACGCTTTTGTATGAGGGGAGCATCTGGGTTGCCAAAATCGGCTATCGAAAGGCGCAATTAGCGGCGGAGGAAGGAAGCGGCGATCCATATTGAGGGCAGCATCAAGAGGACGGTTCATACGGCGCCAGGCAAAAACCCTCCCCCAATGGGGAGGGTTTTATTGTCTCGGTGTGAAGAACAAGCGAAAGGCGGTGCCGAAATCAAAAGCGGCCAGCGCCGCCAACGCGATGGTTGAGACGTTCCAAATCGTTTCATGAACGCTTTCGATCGCCAAATACGTAAACAGGAAGCCCAAGATGAAATACGGAACAGAAAACAGCCGCGGATGGCGCGTCATAGCCAAATCCTCCAAATGGCCAGCGGCAGTTCCGCTTGGCGCATCATGTTTTCCAATTCATCAGCCAACAAAATTTGAACGGCAACGACAAACGTGTTCATTGCTACATGGGCGAACATCGGCACGAAAATGCGTCCGGTTTTGGCGTATAAAAAGGCGAACACCATCCCCATGGATGTGTACAAAAGCAAATGCTCCGGCTCCATGTGGGCGAGAGCAAACAGAAGCGAGCTGGCCAGCGCTGCCAACCAAAAGTTGTATTTTTCATAAAGCGAGCCAAAAATGATTTTGCGGAAGATGAGTTCCTCCAAAACCGGGCCGATGACCGACGTGACGACGACGAGCAATGGCGTCAGGAGGATGATGTCGATGATTTGCCTTGTGTTTTCCGAGCCCGGCTCAATGCCCAATAGACGCCATTCGATGTTGGCGGCAACGCTTTGCGCGGCAAGCGCCAAAAAGACGCCCGAGATCGCCCACATCCATGACGAGGCGAGCGGCAGCCGCCGCATTGTCCGTTCATCGCGGTCGCCGCGCAGCAGCCATAAAATGATGGCAAAAGCCAATAAAAAGCTGATGACCGCCCAATAGCCGGAGGCAATTTTCGCTGCTTCGAGACGTGTTTGCGCGCCTTGGCCGACGCCGAGGGAGCGAAGGAGCGGCACACCGACAAAGGAAGACAGCTGCATGGTGATATAGGTGATGATGACATACCAGTAACGGCGCTTCAAATCGTTTTACCCCTTTATTTCAAATATATCCGTATTGTAGCACATGTTCGGCGAAATGATAAGAAAAGCGCGCCGGCCGTGGTTGGCGCGGCCGCCACAAAAAAATTGCCTAGCGTTGTTTATTGATGTTAGAAATGTGCAATAATGAAAATGGATTTTGTGCGCCGATTGATCTGGGGCCTGACAGCTTGTTATCCCATTTTCTCCTTATCTTCGCGCATGAAAGAAAAACAGTTATTTTTTTGTATTTCCTACTTGCAAAACGGAGAAGAGTTCATTAATATTATAAGTGTGTTAGCACTCAATAATGATGAGTGCTAATAAAAACGGCGAAAACTATCGTTAAGGAGGTTGTTTCCCGTGTTGAAGCCATTAGGCGATCGCATTGTCATTGAAGTCGTGGAAACTGAAGAAAAAACGGCTAGTGGCATCGTGCTGCCGGATACGGCGAAAGAAAAGCCGCAAGAAGGCCGCGTTGTCGCTGTCGGTGCAGGCCGCGTGCTTGACAACGGCCAACGCGTTGCGCCGGAAGTTGAAGTCGGCGACCGCATCATTTTCTCGAAATACGCCGGCACGGAAGTAAAATACGACGGAAAAGAATACTTAATTTTGCGCGAAAGCGACGTTTTGGCTGTCATCCGCTAATATATTGCGTTTACCACATAAACATTCCGGAAAACTGACATATCCTTAACTTTATGACACGAATACTTACCTTTTTCACGGCATGCAGTGAAACAAATTCATAAGGAGGTAACGGGGTATGGCAAAGGAAATTAAGTTCAGCGAAGAAGCGCGCCGTGCGATGTTGCGCGGGGTGGACAAACTCGCAGACGCAGTGAAAGTCACATTAGGTCCGAAAGGCCGCAACGTCGTATTGGAGAAAAAATTCGGTTCTCCGCTCATCACGAACGACGGGGTAACGATCGCGAAAGAAATCGAACTCGAAGACCCGTTTGAAAACATGGGCGCGAAACTGGTCGCTGAAGTCGCCAGCAAAACGAACGACATCGCTGGGGACGGGACGACAACGGCTACCGTATTGGCTCAAGCGATGATCCGTGAAGGATTGAAAAACGTGGCAGCTGGCGCCAATCCGATGGGCATCCGCCGTGGGATTGAAAAAGCGGTAGCGGTAGCGGTTGAAGAATTAAAAGCCATCTCCAAACCGATCAAAGGAAAAGAATCGATCGCCCAAGTGGCTGCGATCTCGGCTGCTGACGAAGAAGTCGGCCGATTGATCGCTGAAGCGATGGAACGCGTCGGCAATGACGGCGTCATCACGCTTGAAGAATCGAAAGGCTTCACGACGGAACTCGACGTTGTCGAAGGGATGCAATTCGACCGCGGTTACGTTTCGCCGTACATGATTACAGATACGGAAAAAATGGAAGCTGTTCTCGAAAATCCGTACATCTTGATTACGGACAAAAAAGTATCGAGCATCCAAGAGCTGTTACCGGTTCTTGAGCAAGTCGTGCAACAAGGCCGTCCGCTCCTGATCATTGCGGAAGATGTTGAAGGCGAAGCATTGGCGACGCTTGTTGTCAACAAACTGCGCGGCACGTTCAATGCGGTTGCTGTCAAAGCGCCTGGCTTCGGCGATCGCCGCAAAGCGATGCTCGAAGACATTGCGATTTTGACAGGCGGCGAAGTGATCTCGGAAGAGCTTGGCCGTGAACTGAAATCGACCACGATCGCGTCGCTCGGCCGTGCGTCAAAAGTGGTTGTTACGAAAGAAACGACGACGATCGTCGAAGGCGCTGGCGATTCGGAGCGCATCAAAGCGCGCATCAACCAAATCCGTGCGCAGCTTGAAGAAACGACGTCCGAATTCGACCGCGAAAAACTGCAAGAACGCTTGGCGAAACTCGCTGGCGGCGTAGCGGTCATCAAAGTTGGCGCAGCGACAGAAACGGAATTGAAAGAACGCAAACTGCGCATTGAAGATGCGCTCAACTCGACTCGTGCTGCGGTTGAAGAAGGCATTGTCGCTGGCGGTGGCACGGCGTTGATGAACGTCTACAGCAAAGTTGCGGCCATCGAAGCGGAAGGCGATGAAGCAACGGGTGTGAAAATCGTCTTGCGCGCGATCGAAGAACCGGTTCGTCAAATCGCGCAAAACGCTGGTCTGGAAGGCTCGATCATCGTTGAGCGCCTGAAAAACGAAAAACCGGGCATTGGCTTCAACGCGGCAACAGGTGAATGGGTCGACATGATCGAAGCTGGTATCGTTGACCCGACGAAAGTCACTCGTTCGGCGCTGCAAAACGCTGCCTCTGTCGCCGCCATGGTCTTGACGACAGAAGCGGTCGTTGCCGACAAACCGGAAGAAAACAAAGGCAACAACAACATGCCGGATATGGGTGGCATGATGTAATCTCGCCGCAAAAGCCTTGGAACACTGGGGTTTCCCCGGTGTTCTTTTTCTTTTTGACTATATATGCCTCAGCCAGGTGTTCTTACAGCCGCTGATCGGGTGAAGGGCAGCTGTTGTTTCTCCCTCATATCGCTATTCTATTGCACCTTTTCCTCCGCTGTGCTAGTTATCGCACCTCAATGAAAAACGCATAAATCGCATTCCCTTTTTTCCAAGAGGCGTGAATGGCATAAATGTATGCCTCTTTCTTTTCCGGAAGAGTAATGATTCCGTTTTGCACCGAGCGCCAGTCGGCATCTCCGCCGTTCCATACACCCGCTTCGATCGTCAACGGGCGGTCGTCAAATTGGAGGTGTAATTTTGCCCCAGGGGCAACCGGATGGGGATTCATGTTTTTCACGAGCAGCGGCGGGGCGGCAGCGTCGGCCACGACTCCGCGGCCGCCTGTTGACCATGTATATGTTCCGAGGCGGTGGTCGATTGTCTCTCCGTCGACGGCCAATCGTAAGTCAGGCGGTTGGATGTCGCCCGATTGGCAACCGGACAGCCATACAGCGATGAGGAGCCATAGCCATCTATTTTTTCATGTCGTTTCCCCCTTTCTCAGTTAGACGTTTTGCCTGCTCATTTGTTTCATTGTCGATTGTGATTTTGGGTAAAATTAGAAATGGAAAGGCGATATCCAAAGGAGGAGAATGGAATGAACGTGCGGATTGAACGCGATTCGCTCGGTGAGGTGCAGGTGCCGGCTGATAAGTACTGGGGGGCGCAGACGGAGCGAAGCCGGCAAAACTTTCGCATCGGCAAAGAAACAATGCCGCTTGAACTCATTTATGCCTATGCCGAGCTGAAAAAAGCGGCGGCGATCGTGAACCATCAGGCTGGAAAGCTGAGCGAAGCGAAGCAGCGGGCGATTGTGGCCACGTGCGAGGAAATTTTGGCGGGCCGATGGGATGACCATTTTCCACTCGTCGTCTGGCAGACGGGAAGCGGGACGCAGACGAACATGAACGTCAATGAAGTCGTGGCGAGACGGGCGAGCGAGCTGCTAGGTGACGGGGAGGGGCGCATTCACCCAAACGATGATGTCAACATGTCGCAAAGCTCGAATGATACATTCCCGACGGTGATGCATATCGCGATCTACATGAAAATCCAAACACATCTCCTGCCGGCGCTTGATGGCTTGATCGGAACATTCGCTGCAAAAGAACGCCAATATGAAAAGACGATCAAAATCGGGCGCACCCACTTGCAAGACGCGACGCCGCTTACATTTGGGCAGGAAATTTCCGGCTGGCGGACGATGCTGGAAAAAAGCAAGGCCATGATCACCGAAGCGAGTGAGAAGCTGCTTGATTTGGCGATCGGCGGCACGGCGGTCGGAACCGGAATCAATGCGCCGCCGGGATTTGGCGAACAAGTGGCCGAGCAGCTGAAGGCGCAAACCGTCTATCCATTCCGTTCGGCAACAAACAAATTCCATGCGTTGACCAGCCATGACGAGATTGTTTACGTCCACGGGACATTGAAAGCGCTTGCTTCCGATTTGATGAAAATCGCCAACGACATCCGCTGGCTGGCGAGCGGGCCGCGCTCCGGGCTCGGGGAGATCACGATTCCAGCCAATGAACCGGGGAGCTCGATCATGCCGGGGAAAGTGAATCCGACGCAAAGCGAAGCGATGACGATGGTCGCTGTTCAAGTGTTCGGCAACGACGCCACGATCGGTTTTGCGGCAAGCCAAGGCAACTTCCAATTAAATGTGTTCAAGCCGGTCATCGCTTATAACGCCATTCAGTCCGTGCAGCTGCTCGGCGATGCGATTCGTTCGTTTGATGAGCGGTGCGCCAAAGGGTTGGAGGCGAATGAAGCGAAAATGAAAGAATACGTAGAGCGGTCGCTCATGCTCGTGACGGCGCTGAGCCCGCATATCGGCTATGACCGGGCGGCGGAAATCGCGAAGCTCGCCCATCGCGAAGGGTTGACGCTCAAGGAAGCGGCATTGAAAACCGGGTATGTGACAGCTGAGCAGTACGAAGAATGGGTGAGGCCGGAGAAGATGATTTAGCGGCACAAAACGACGGGTAGATCAGCCGTGAGCGAATAGGCGGGCCAAAAACGCTCATCCCGATTCAAGGGATGAGCGTTTTTCCATTGAGACAGCCTCCTGCCGCCAGCTGGCTGCTTTGCACCGGGCAAATGTTAAGCAAACAGGCGAATGAGTTCATTAATCGACAAGACGGCAAACAGCGCCAGACAAAGAACGAGCAGCGCATTCGAGAGCCAATGGTTGCGCCCTTTTTCTGGAAGCGCTTTTTTCGAATTGAGCAAATAAAGAAGCGTCACAGCCAAAAATGGCATAAACAGCGCGCCGAGCGCCCCGTAGGCGATGATGAGTCCGACCGGCTTGCCGATGAAATGCAAGAGCATCGGCGGGAAGGTGAGCCAAAAGACGTAGAAGCGGAACGCTTTTGACTGGTTGAGCGATTCAGCGCCAACCGGCGTTTTCCGCATGTTGCGAACAAAATCGGCGAACAAATACGAAACGCCGTTCCAAACGCCGATGACCGATGTAAATGACGCCGACCAAAAGCCGAGCAAAAAGAGCCAACGGGCAGCCGGGTGCAGCTCGTTGCCCATGATCGAAGCGAATGACACAAGCCCCTGCTCGCCGCTGATCGTCGTGTCAGTGCCGTACAACAAGGCGGCCCCAAGCACGAGAAGCGACAACGTAAAGATGGCGGTGACAATATAAGCGGCAGCGGAATCATAGCGCATCGGCGATACGTAAGCTCGCCCTTTCCAGCCGTTTTCCTGTAGCCAATATCCGTATGACGCCATGGTGATAGAGCCGCCGACGCCGCCGATCAGCCCCGGGCCGATCATCGTCCACTTCGATTTCCCTTTTTTCTCTTCCCCCTTGTTGCAAATAGGTTCCAAAAGTTCCGTATATTCGATATTATAGTAATAGTATAAACTTCACCTTGTCTACCGCTGAAAGACCCATTCATTACTATAAAAGGAGTTTGATGTCATGGCGATTTACGAGCCGCTGCTCCCCCCTTTTGAAAAGGTGGTCCGCAACATTGAGCAAGTCATTGTCGGAAAACGCGACGTCATCATCCTCAGCTTAACAGCGTTATTGGCCAAAGGCCATGTGCTGCTCGAGGATGTGCCCGGCGTCGGCAAGACGATGTTGGTGCGTGCGCTGGCGAAATCGTTCAACGTGGAGCTGAAGCGCATTCAGTTTACGCCGGATTTGCTGCCGAGCGATGTGATCGGCGTTTCCGTCTACAATCCGAAAACACAGCAATTTGAGTATAAACCCGGACCGATTGTCGCCCACATCGTGCTCGCGGACGAGATCAACCGGACGTCTCCGAAAACGCAATCGGCGCTCCTGGAAGCGATGGAAGAAGGAAGCGTGACTGTTGACGGCGTCACCCGGGCGCTGCCGCAGCCGTTTTTGGTGATGGCGACGCAAAATCCGATTGAATATGAAGGAACGTATCCGCTCCCCGAGGCCCAGCTTGACCGGTTTTTAGTGAAACTGCACATGGGCTATCCGTCTCCCGATGAGGAAATCGAAATGTTAAACCGTCTCGAAAAAGCGGCGCCGCTTTCGGAGATCGGGCCGGTGATGCCGCTTGATGAACTGCTCACTCTGCAGCGAAAGGTGATGGGCGTGCATGTGAGCGACACCGTGAAGCGGTATATCGTCGATCTCATCCAGCAAAGCCGTGTGCACGAAGCGGTCTATTTGGGCGTCAGCCCGCGCGGGGCCATCGCTTTGATGAAGGCGGCGCAGGCGTACGCGTTCATTCATGGCCGCGATTTTGTCATCCCTGATGATGTGCAGCACCTTGCTCCCTACGTGCTGGCTCATCGCCTGCTTATTCGTCCGGAAGCGAAATGGGACAAGCTTGATGCTGAAATGGTCGTCAGTCAGCTTGTTGCCCGTACGCCGGTGCCGGTGCAAGGACGGCGATAAAAGCATGAACGCGAAGCGAATGAAGAAGGGGAGGCGTTGGCTCCCGCTTGTTGGATTGTTGCTGTTGACCGCCATCTTGTTTTCCTATGCCATGTTTCAAGGCGGATTTGTCAGCTGGTTTTTGTTTTACAGCTTTTTGCCGTTTGGACTGCATGCGTTTGCCGTCGCCTTGTATCCGATCAGACGCGTTGCGGTAAGCCGGACGGTGCCGGCGAAGCGCTATCATGCAGGAGAACCGATTCCGGTGACGGTCCGCATGGAGCTGCCTTGGGCGATTCCGCCCGCTGCCCTCACCGTTTCGGGCCAGGAGCCGCGGCATGGAGGGGCGATGGCCGCGTGGCCGTTTCGACGCCGCCTTTCTTGTGCGTGGTCGCTCTCGTTGCCGCGCGGCCGCCATCAGTTGGACATCGTGCGCCTCGAGGCTTCTGACGCCCTCGGCTTTGTGAACAAAGCAGAATCGTTTTCGGCGCCGTGCACGATCATCGTGTATCCCCGCTATTGGCCTTGGCCGGCAGAAATGGTGCGTGAATGGTTCGCCTATGGAAAAGAGGCCCGCCCGCTTGCTTACCGCCGCGATCTGGCGGTGGCGGCCGGCGCCCGCGAGTACGCGCCCGGTGACAAAATGTCGTGGGTGCATTGGAAGGCGTCAGCGCGAAGGCAAGCGTTGATGACAAAAGAGTTCGATGAGCCGCGCAATGACGATTGGATCGTCGTGCTCGACGGCGCCGCATCGCCATGGTTTGAGGAGCTTGTCACGCTGGCGGCGTCCATCGCGAAAGCGTTGATCGATGAAGGAGTCCCAGTCGGCCTGCTCGTGACTGGAAAAGCACGTTCTTATTTAGCGCCGCGGCGAAGCGAGGAGCAGTGGCCGTCGCTCCTTCTCCGTCTGGCGGAAGCGGAGGCGAACGGATCAGCGCCGCTTGCGTCTCAATTGGCGGAGGAGGGGAACTGGAGAACAACGGCCGGTTGCGTGGTCGTGACGTCGAGGTTATCCGCCGAGTTGGCTGCGCAGCTGCGAGTGATGGCGTCAAAACGCTGCATAGTGTTGTATGTGGTCAACCGTGAATGGGGAGAGGACGAGCGGAGGTGGGCGGACGGACTCCGCCATGCGGGGGTGCACGTATCCCACATGCCCCCTCAATCATGGCAAACTGTCCGGCAAGGAGGAGAAGACGGATGAGGCGGTTAGGGACAAGGAAGTTGTCTGCTATGCTGCCCAACGTCCTAGCGGCTTGGCTGCTCACGGAATGGCTTTGGCCGTTGGAAGACGTGACGGATACAGCGCATATTAGAGTGTTTGCGGCCTTTGTCGCCCTTTGCTTCGGGATGTATTGGCTCCGCCTTCCGATCTGGCTGTCCGCTTTGGGGAAAGCGGGATATATATGGTGGTCGCTCGCTTGGCTGTTTTCGTTCCATTCGGCCGCCTCGCTGCCGTATGCCTTATGGCGGGATGGCGCGGCTTGGCTGCAGGAGGGACGCTTGTCCATGCCGAGCGATGCCGTGCGCACCTTTGCCTTTTTTCTGCTGCTATGGGCCATCTCGTTTCTGTTTCATTGGCTGATTGTCCAGAAAAAACGGTGGTTTGTCCCATACGCATTGACAGTTGGGTATATCGCTGTGCTTGATACGTTTTTTCCGTATAGCGGGAACGACGCGATCGTTCGCCTTGTGGCGCTTGGCTTTTTCGCCTTCGTTTGGCTGCATGGCGAGCGGCTGCAGGCAAAAGTGCCGTCTTTTCGCATCGGAACGTGGCGGGCGGCCGCTCTGTTCATTCCGGCTGCTGCTTTGGCGGCTGGGTATGCGGGACCAAAGCTGCCGCCGCAATGGCCGGATCCGGTGGCGTTTATCCGCAGCGATCACGCCCAGCCGGAAGAAACGAACGACGACTCGCCTTCTCCTGGCGTGGCAAAAGTGGGATACGGACAGAATGATTCCCGCCTCGGCGGGCCGTTTATTGCTGATGATACCGTCGTCTTTACGGCGAAAGATCGAGGGCTTCATTACTGGCGGATTGAGACGAAAGATATTTACACCGGCAAGGGATGGGGAGTGTTTCCGAGCGAGCAAGTCCGCTCGTTTGCCAACGGCGAAGAGCTCAAGTATGAATGGTGGAGCGATCAAGTTGAGACAGTGGAGCAAAAGGCGGAGATCGAGCGGCGCAATCAAGGGTTTCATCTCGTTTATCCGCTTGGGTTGCGGCGGGTGGAAGCAGCCGAACCGGTCGTGTACCGCATGGATGTGGCGACAGAGAAAATTTATACGACCGATGACAGGGCGAATGCGTTCCCTGTTGGCAAGTATTCATTGACCTATTGGGAGCCGGATTTTCCGATTGCGGCGTTGCGCGCCGCGCCCCCAGTTCGAGACCCTCTTCTGTTGAAACGATATACGCAGTTGCCAAAGACGCTTCCGCAAAGGGTGCGCGACTTGGCGAAGCAAATCGCCGTCGGAGAACAGACGGCTTACGACAAAGTGAGAGCCATTGAGCAATATTTTCAACTTGGGCAATATACGTACGAAACAAAGGATGTCGCCGTTCCAAAAGAGAACGAAGATTACGTCGATCAATTTTTATTTGAAACAAAACGGGGGTATTGCGACAATTTTTCGACTTCTATGGTCGTGCTCGTGCGTTCGCTCGGCATTCCGGCGCGCTGGGTGAAAGGCTATACGTCCGGAAGGCTTGTCAGCGAGCAAGACGGGGAAAATCTTTACGAAATCCGCAACCATGACGCTCATGCGTGGGTTGAGGTGTATTTTGAAGGCGTCGGCTGGGTGCCGTTTGAGCCAACGCGGGGGTTTGTCAACCCGTATGCGTTTTCACTTTCTCAACAGAATGAGGAGCAACAAGCGCAGCCCTCGCAGCCGGAAACACAGGAACAGCCGCGCGTGCCGCTCGAACAATTGATCAAACGATCATCGCCAGAGCAAGACCGCCATTGGTGGGAGAAGCTGGCCGACAGTTGGTCATGGCAAATGGTGCTGGGCGTGTTCGCGATGCTGGCGGCATTGGGCGGAACGATTTACACGACAAGACGAAAATGGTGGCCGCGCCTTACGCTCCTTCGATTCCGCCGCCGCCAAGTTGACGGCCCGGAATGGCTTGTCCCCGCTTACTTGGCGTTGTTGCGTCAGCTGCATGACTACGGGCTGAGGCGAAAAGAAGATGAAACGTTGCGGCAGTACGCCATTCAAGTGGATCGTTTATTTGAAACCGATGAAATGGAACGTTTGACCAAATCGTATGAACAAGCGGTCTACGGCGCAAACAGCAGCCGGATCGACATCCGTGAGGCGCGCCAATTGTGGGAAAATTTAATAAAAAGGACGATCTCTTGACCGCCTGCCGGCAAGTTGATAGAATGAATTCAAATTTGCATACGGATAGACGAAAGCCCTTCATCCTATTTCGCGCAGGAGACTCCCACTTCAACGACCAAAGGGAGTAAGTGGGAGAGGAATGCGCGTTCCCCCTTTCTTTTGTGTATGATAGAATAAAGGCGTGGAGAAAACCGTTCAATAAAGGCACTCCAATCACGGCTACTCGATGTATGGAGTTGGTTACAGAAAACGTTGTAACCGTAAAACATCGAGCGTAGGTCCGTCTGTTGTGTGTGGAAGCCAAGTACTGCCAACAGACACACCGAGAGAATCGGTAACGATGCAGGCATGACCTGCGTCGTTGGGTAGTCGTCAACCTGCCCCCTGATGCAACCCCAAGTCAAGGAAGGAGGACGAAGTCCGTTTGCACTTCTGGGGAGTTGCAAGCCCCCACTTCAAGCGTTAGCGAAGTGGGGGTAGTTGACATAAGCGCAAGAATATGGCTTGTGCGTCTCTACCGGGCCGCCGTAAACGGCCCGACTATGAAGGCAGAAGACGCTGCTATTCTGCCTTCATCCACGTTTTGGGCAACGGCAGCGTTATTTTTTTGACGGGGTGGAAAACATGAACCAAGAAATGATCGTCGTCTTGGACTTTGGCAGTCAATATAACCAGCTGATTACCCGCCGCATCCGAGAGTTTGGCGTCTACAGCGAACTGCATCCGCACACGATCCGTGCTGAGGAAATTCGTGCGCTGAACGCCAAAGGAATCATTTTCTCGGGCGGTCCAAACAGCGTGTATGATGAACAAGCGTTTACATGCGACCCAGCGATTTTTGAGCTCGGGCTGCCGATTTTAGGGATTTGCTACGGGATGCAGCTGATGGCGCACCACTTAGGCGGCAAAGTGGAAAAGGCGTCGCACCGCGAGTACGGGAAGGCGCTCATTCAAGTGAAACATGACTCCCTGTTGTTCCACGGTTTGCCGGACGAACAAGTCGTCTGGATGAGCCATGGCGATTTGGTTACCGCTCTGCCTGACGGCTTTGTCGTAGATGCCACAAGCCCTTCCTGCCCGATCGCAGCGATGAGCGATGAACGGCGGAAGTGGTATGGAGTGCAGTTTCATCCCGAAGTGCGCCACTCGGTCTACGGCAACGATTTGTTGAAGAAGTTTGTTTTCGATGTATGCGGCTGCCGGGGCGACTGGACGATGGAAAACTTCATCGATGAGCAGGTGCGTCGCATCCGCGAACAAGTGGGCGAAAAAAGAGTGTTGTGCGCCTTAAGCGGCGGGGTTGACTCGTCGGTTGCGGCTGTATTGGTGCACCGCGCTATCGGCGATCAGCTCACCTGCATTTTTGTTGACCACGGCCTTCTTCGCAAAGGCGAAGCGGAAAGCGTCATGAAGACGTTCCGTGAGCAATTCCAGATGAATGTCATCAAAGTCGATGCGAAAGACCGCTTTTTGGCGAAACTAAAAGGGGTCAAAGATCCGGAACAAAAGCGGAAAATCATCGGCAACGAGTTTATTTACGTCTTTGACGATGAGGCGGCGAAGCTTGAAGGCATTGAATTTTTAGTGCAAGGGACGCTCTATACCGACATTATCGAAAGCGGCACGGCGACGGCGCAAACGATCAAATCGCACCATAACGTCGGCGGTTTGCCGGAAGATATGAAATTCGAACTGATCGAACCGCTCAATACGCTGTTTAAAGACGAAGTGCGCGCTCTTGGCACACAATTAGGCATTCCGGACGAAATCGTTTGGCGCCAGCCGTTCCCGGGTCCGGGGCTTGGCATTCGCGTCCTTGGCGAGGTGACGGAAGAAAAATTGGAAATCGTCCGCGAATCGGATGCGATTTTGCGCGAAGAAGTGAAAAAAGCGGGGTTGGACCGCGACATTTGGCAATATTTCACTGTTCTTCCCGACATCCGTAGCGTCGGGGTGATGGGTGATGCCCGCACGTACGATTATACGGTCGCCATCCGCGCCGTAACCTCGATCGATGGGATGACCGCCGATTGGGCCCGCATTCCGTGGGATGTGTTGGAACGCATTTCAACGCGCATCGTCAACGAAGTGCCGCACGTCAACCGCGTCGTCTACGACATTACAAGCAAGCCTCCGGCGACGATTGAGTGGGAATAAAAACGAACAAAAGACGAGCATTTCCAAAGAAATGTTCGTCTTTTTTCTTGACAAGCGACCGACAGGCTGATACAATAGCTGTGGAATCATGAATATTGTCGAATTCCGTCGTATAATCCCGGGAATATGGCTCGGGAGTTTCTACCAAGCTACCGTAAATAGCTTGACTACGAGGGATGTGAAATAGAGAGCCGATGTCCTCTCTCTGTTCGTCATTCCTTCTTAGTCAACGCTTCTGGTAGCTGCAGAAGCGTTTTTATTCTTTATAGGGGGGACAGACGTGAGAAAGTATTTTCAGTTTGATGAGCTCGGCACGAATTATCGGACGGAGATCATCGCCGGGCTGACGACGTTTTTGTCGATGGCGTACATTTTGTTCGTCAACCCATTTACCTTGTCGTTAGGGGCGGTGAAAGATTTTCCTGACGAACTCCGCATTGACCAAGGAGCCGTCTTTGTCGCCACGGCTTTGGCGGCGGCATACGGGTCGATTTTAATGGGAGTGCTGGCCCGCTACCCGATCGCCTTGGCGCCGGGGATGGGGCTGAGCGCTTTCTTCGCCTTCACGGTCGTCTTGCATATGGGCATTCCGTGGCAAACGGCCTTGGCGGGAGTGTTTGTTTCCGGCATCATTTTTACGATTTTATCGCTCACCGGCATTCGAGAAAAAATCATCGATGCCATTCCCATTGAACTGAAATATGCCGTCAGTGCCGGAATTGGGCTGTTCATCACGTTCATCGGCCTGCAAAACGCTGGGATCATTGTGAATAACGACGCCACGCTGGTCGGATTGAGCGATTTGAAAGACGGCAATACGCTGCTCGCCATTTTCGGATTGTTCATCACCGTTGTTTTAATGGTGAAAAAGGTAAACGGCGGGGTCTTTTACGGCATGGTCATTACGGCTGTCGTCGGCATGATCTTCGGTTTAATTGAAGTGCCGAAGCAAATTGTCGGCGCGATTCCGGATATTTCGCCGACGTTCGGCGTCGCGATTGAACACTTGCCGGACATTTTCTCGTGGAAAATGCTTGGCGTCGTTTTGACATTCTTTATCGTTGACTTTTTCGATGCGACTGGCACCCTTCTAGCTGTCGCCAACCAATCCGGGTTGTTGAAAAACAATAAACTGCCGCGCGCCGACAAAGCGTTGCTTGTTGACGCGACAGCGGTGATGGTTGGGGCGGTGTTTGGCACATCGACGACGACATCGTATATCGAATCGTCGGCCGGCGTCGCTGCTGGAGGACGCTCCGGGTTTTCCGCGGTCGTGACGGGGATTTTGTTCTTGCTGGCGCTGTTCTTCTCCCCGCTCCTGAGCGTCATTACCGCACCGGTCACCGCACCAGCGCTCATCATCGTCGGGGTGTTGATGGCTTCGTCGATCGGCAAAATTGACTGGGAAAAGTTCGAAGTCGCCGTGCCGGCGTTCTTCACCTTGATCATGATGCCGCTCTCCTATAGCATTGCCACCGGCATCGCTGTCGGCTTCATCTTTTACCCGATCACGATGCTGTTGAAAGGCCGTGGTAAAGACGTTCATCCGTTGTTGTATGTCCTGTTTGTCGTCTTTATCTGCTACTTCGTCTTTTTGCGGGAATAGAAGAGGAATAAAGGGCTGTTCCTAAGGCGGATTGGCTGCCGTGGGAACAGTCTTTTTTTTGACAAGAGCGTAGCGGGGACGACAGAGTGTGGAAGGTGATGTGCTATAATGGAAGAAATGATGAAAGGGGAATGAACGATGTTTATCCATCGCTTAGAGGAACATTCATGGCTAAAGTTGCTCACAATGGAAGATGCGGAATCGCTTTTTGCGTTAATTGATTCATGCCGCCCACATTTGCGTCAATGGCTCCCATGGGTGGATTCAACCCAAACAGTAGCGGATTCGAAAACGTTTATCTTTCAAGGGTTGCAGAAGTTTGCTGCTGGAAACGGCTTTGAGGCCGGGATTTGGCACCGCGGCCAATTGGCTGGTGTGATCGGAATTCATTATATGGATCGAGCGAATCGAAAAACGAGCATTGGCTATTGGCTTGGCGAATCGTTTCAAGGAATGGGGCTGATGACGAAAGCATGCAAGGCGTGCATCGACTATTTGTTTACAGAGCAAGGGATGAATCGCGTTGAAATCCGCTGTGCAACAGAAAATCACCGGAGCAGAGCGATTCCAGAACGGCTGGGATTTACAAATGAAGGAACGATTCGAGACGCGGAGTGGCTTTACGATCGTTTTGTCGACCATGTTGTGTACGGGATGCTAGCGAGAGAATGGGAGAAATGTGAATAAGGGGGGGATGCGGAAAAATGGCTCTTCCCCCATAAGGGATTGCATGTCTGATTCCATTGTGAACAATGCCATCATGGTAGTGGTAGTGCCGAAAAGCCATGCACATCTTTAAGGGATCTTGACCGACTCCCTTTGCAATAAACATTTGACATATCAAAATGGAGATGCTATATTAATAAAGCCGCTTCGATGCGGCAAAAAAAAACAAAAAAAGAGTGTTGACAAAAAAACGAAAAGATGATACATTATAATAGTCGCTTTTGAGGAAGTAATTCTTCTGGCGATGAAGAGATTGATCGTTCCTTGAAAACTGAACGAAACGAAGCGCGACGAAAAGCGGAGGTCCGCGGGTCGACGCGACGGGCAAATGTTCTTCGCCTGCAAGGGTGCTTGTACCCGGAAGGCGAAGGTTATTTGACCCCGAGCGGCGGCGGACCGAAGCTGGACAATACGAAAAGCGGAGGTCCGCATGGGCCGAAGCAAAAGCCAATCAACTTTCTTTGGAGAGTTTGATCCTGGCTCAGGACGAACGCTGGCGGCGTGCCTAATACATGCAAGTCGAGCGGACCGGATTGGGGCTTGCCTTGATTCGGTCAGCGGCGGACGGGTGAGTAACACGTGGGCAACCTGCCCGCAAGACCGGGATAACTCCGGGAAACCGGAGCTAATACCGGATAACACCGAAGACCGCATGGTCTTCGGTTGAAAGGCGGCCTTTGGGCTGTCACTTGCGGATGGGCCCGCGGCGCATTAGCTAGTTGGTGAGGTAACGGCTCACCAAGGCGACGATGCGTAGCCGGCCTGAGAGGGTGACCGGCCACACTGGGACTGAGACACGGCCCAGACTCCTACGGGAGGCAGCAGTAGGGAATCTTCCGCAATGGGCGAAAGCCTGACGGAGCGACGCCGCGTGAGCGAAGAAGGCCTTCGGGTCGTAAAGCTCTGTTGTGAGGGACGAAGGAGCGCCGTTCGAAGAGGGCGGCGCGGTGACGGTACCTCACGAGAAAGCCCCGGCTAACTACGTGCCAGCAGCCGCGGTAATACGTAGGGGGCGAGCGTTGTCCGGAATTATTGGGCGTAAAGCGCGCGCAGGCGGTCTCTTAAGTCTGATGTGAAAGCCCACGGCTCAACCGTGGAGGGTCATTGGAAACTGGGGGACTTGAGGGCAGGAGAGGAGAGCGGAATTCCACGTGTAGCGGTGAAATGCGTAGAGATGTGGAGGAACACCAGTGGCGAAGGCGGCTCTCTGGCCTGCACCTGACGCTGAGGCGCGAAAGCGTGGGGAGCAAACAGGATTAGATACCCTGGTAGTCCACGCCGTAAACGATGAGTGCTAAGTGTTAGAGGGGTCACACCCTTTAGTGCTGCAGCTAACGCGATAAGCACTCCGCCTGGGGAGTACGGCCGCAAGGCTGAAACTCAAAGGAATTGACGGGGGCCCGCACAAGCGGTGGAGCATGTGGTTTAATTCGAAGCAACGCGAAGAACCTTACCAGGTCTTGACATCCCCTGACAACCCAAGAGATTGGGCGTTCCCCCTTCGGGGGGACAGGGTGACAGGTGGTGCATGGTTGTCGTCAGCTCGTGTCGTGAGATGTTGGGTTAAGTCCCGCAACGAGCGCAACCCTCGCCTCTAGTTGCCAGCATTCGGTTGGGCACTCTAGAGGGACTGCCGGCGACAAGTCGGAGGAAGGTGGGGATGACGTCAAATCATCATGCCCCTTATGACCTGGGCTACACACGTGCTACAATGGGCGGTACAAAGGGCTGCGAACCCGCGAGGGGGAGCGAATCCCAAAAAGCCGCTCTCAGTTCGGATTGCAGGCTGCAACTCGCCTGCATGAAGCCGGAATCGCTAGTAATCGCGGATCAGCATGCCGCGGTGAATACGTTCCCGGGCCTTGTACACACCGCCCGTCACACCACGAGAGCTTGCAACACCCGAAGTCGGTGAGGTAACCCTTACGGGAGCCAGCCGCCGAAGGTGGGGCAAGTGATTGGGGTGAAGTCGTAACAAGGTAGCCGTACCGGAAGGTGCGGCTGGATCACCTCCTTTCTAAGGACGAAAAGCGGAAGCGCCGCGTTCGGCTCTCGAAGCCAAATGTTCTTCACCCGGAGGGGTGCTGGCACCCCGAGGGGGAAGGTTATTTGGCAGAAGAGAGCCAGGCGCTGGAGCTAGACAAGACGAAAAGTGGAGGCCGCAATGGCCAACTGTCGATACACAGCGCTTTCGTTTCGTTCAGTTTTGAGGGAACGAGTCATGTTCTCTCAATGACAAAAATCGTTCCTTGAAAACTAGATAACCGGAAAAGCGGAGGCTCGCGGGTTGCCGCGATGGGCAAATGTTCTTCGCCTGCAAGGGTGCTTGCACCCGGAAGGCGAAGGTTATTTGACCCCGAGCGGCGGCGAGCCGACGCTAGACAATAAGGAAGAAGCCGAGAGCGCTGTAGGTTAAGCTAGAAAGGGCGCACGGTGGATGCCTTGGCACTAGGAGCCGATGAAGGACGGGGCAAACGCCGAAACGCTCCGGGGAGCTGTAAGCAAGCGTTGATCCGGAGATGTCCGAATGGGGGAACCCACTGTCCGTAATGGGGCAGTATCCATGCCTGAATCCATAGGGCATGGAGGGCACACCCGGGGAACTGAAACATCTTAGTACCCGGAGGAGAAGAAAGCAAACGCGATTCCCTGAGTAGCGGCGAGCGAAACGGGAACAGCCCAAACCAAGAGGCGTGCCTCTTGGGGTTGTAGGACCGCTCATTGTGGGAGTGAGAAAGGAACGGGGTAGACGAACCGGTCTGGAACGGCCGGCCAGAGAAGGTGACAGCCCTGTAGTCGAAACTTCGTTCCCTCCCGAGCGGATCCTGAGTACGGCGGGACACGGGAAATCCCGTCGGAAGCAGGGAGGACCATCTCCCAAGGCTAAATACTCCCTAGTGACCGATAGTGCACCAGTACCGTGAGGGAAAGGTGAAAAGCACCCCGGAAGGGGAGTGAAAGAGAACCTGAAACCGTGTGCCTACAAGTAGTCAGAGCGCGTTCATGCGTGATGGCGTGCCTTTTGTAGAATGAACCGGCGAGTGACGATGGCGTGCGAGGTTAAGCCGAAGAGGCGGAGCCGCAGCGAAAGCGAGTCTGAACAGGGCGAAAAGTACGTCGTCGTCGACCCGAAACCAGGTGATCTACCCATGTCCAGGGTGAAGGCCGGGTAACACCGGCTGGAGGCCCGAACCCACGCACGTTGAAAAGTGCGGGGATGAGGTGTGGGTAGGGGTGAAATGCCAATCGAACTTGGAGATAGCTGGTTCTCCCCGAAATAGCTTTAGGGCTAGCCTCGGGATGGAGAGTGTTGGAGGTAGAGCACTGATTGGGCTAGGGGCCCTCATCGGGTTACCGAACCCAGTCAAACTCCGAATGCCAACGACTTATGCCCGGGAGTCAGACTGCGAGTGATAAGATCCGTGGTCGAGAGGGAAACAGCCCAGATCGCCAGCTAAGGCCCCAAAGTGCACGTTCAGTGGAAAAGGATGTGGAGTTGCAAAGACAACCAGGATGTTGGCTTAGAAGCAGCCACCATTTAAAGAGTGCGTAATAGCTCACTGGTCGAGTGACTCTGCGCCGAAAATGTACCGGGGCTAAACGTGCCGCCGAAGCTGCGGGATGACCGTTGGTCATCGGTAGGGGAGCGTTCTAAGGGCGTTGAAGCCAGACCGGAAGGACTGGTGGAGCGCTTAGAAGTGAGAATGCCGGTATGAGTAGCGAAAACAGAGGTGAGAATCCTCTGCGCCGAAAGCCTAAGGGTTCCTGAGGAAGGTTCGTCCGCTCAGGGTTAGTCGGGACCTAAGCCGAGGCCGAAAGGCGTAGGTGATGGACAACAGGTTGAGATTCCTGTACCACCTCCTTCCCGTTTGAGCGATGGGGGGACGCAGGAGGATAGGGCGAGCAGGCGGCTGGAAGAGCCTGTCCAAGCCGCAAGGCTGATCCGTAGGCAAATCCGCGGATTGTAAGGCCAAGCGGTGATGGCGACGGAGTCATCCGGAAGTCCCCGATTTCACACTGCCAAGAAAAGCCTCTAGCGAGGGAAGAGGTGCCCGTACCGCAAACCGACACAGGTAGGCGAGGAGAGAATCCTAAGGCGCGCGGGAGAACTCTCGTTAAGGAACTCGGCAAAATGACCCCGTAACTTCGGGAGAAGGGGTGCTCGTTTGGGTGAAGAGCCCGAACGAGCCGCAGTGAAAAGGCCCAAGCGACTGTTTATCAAAAACACAGGTCTCTGCGAAGCCGAAAGGCGACGTATAGGGGCTGACACCTGCCCGGTGCTGGAAGGTTAAGGGGAGCGCTTAGCGGAAGCGAAGGTGCGAACCGAAGCCCCAGTAAACGGCGGCCGTAACTATAACGGTCCTAAGGTAGCGAAATTCCTTGTCGGGTAAGTTCCGACCCGCACGAAAGGTGTAACGACTTGGGCGCTGTCTCAACGAGAGACCCGGTGAAATTATACTACCTGTGAAGATGCAGGTTACCCGCGACAGGACGGAAAGACCCCGTGGAGCTTTACTGCAGCCTGATATGGAATTTTGGTATCGCTTGTACAGGATAGGTGGGAGCCTGGGAAGCCGGAGCGCCAGCTTCGGTGGAGGCGGCGGTGGGATACCACCCTGGCGATATTGAAATTCTAACCCGCACCCCTGATCGGGGTGGGAGACAGTGTCAGGCGGGCAGTTTGACTGGGGCGGTCGCCTCCCAAAAGGTAACGGAGGCGCCCAAAGGTTCCCTCAGAATGGTTGGAAATCATTCGGAGAGTGCAAAGGCACAAGGGAGCTTGACTGCGAGACGGACAGGTCGAGCAGGGACGAAAGTCGGGCTTAGTGATCCGGTGGTTCCGCATGGAAGGGCCATCGCTCAACGGATAAAAGCTACCCCGGGGATAACAGGCTGATCTCCCCCAAGAGTCCACATCGACGGGGAGGTTTGGCACCTCGATGTCGGCTCATCGCATCCTGGGGCTGTAGTCGGTCCCAAGGGTTGGGCTGTTCGCCCATTAAAGCGGTACGCGAGCTGGGTTCAGAACGTCGTGAGACAGTTCGGTCCCTATCCGTCGCGGGCGCAGGAAATTTGAGAGGAGCTGTCCTTAGTACGAGAGGACCGGGATGGACGCACCGCTGGTGTACCAGTTGTCCCGCCAGGGGCACCGCTGGGTAGCTATGTGCGGACGGGATAAGCGCTGAAAGCATCTAAGCGTGAAGCCCCCCTCAAGATGAGATTTCCCACCGCGTCAGGCGGGTAAGATCCCTCGAAGATGACGAGGTCGATAGGTCCGAGGTGGAAGCGTGGCGACACGTGGAGCTGACGGATACTAATCGATCGAGGGCTTAACCTAGAAAAGCGGCGGCGAGCCGGAGCTAGACAATGAAAAGTGAAAGCGTCCCGGCTTCTTCCCGAAACGGTTATCTAGTTTTGAAGGAATGACTTTCCTTCTTGACAACATTTATTTTTTAAGTATAATAAATGATGTCGAAACTGAATCGCTTGCCTAGTGGTGATAGCGGAGGGGAAACACCCGTTCCCATCCCGAACACGGAAGTTAAGCCCTCCAGCGCCGATGGTAGTTGGGGCCAGCGCCCCTGCAAGAGTAGGTCGCTGCTAGGCAGGCAAAAATGAGGGAGCTGTTTGGTTCTCTCATTTTTTTGCCTATTTCAAATGAGTCATTTTGAATGACGCCATTTTTAATCCTCTCCCCCAAAATGTAAAGCGTGATCATCGTTTCCTAGACCCCCTTTTTCATAAAAGCGACAGGAAACGGAAACTTGCGAAAGGGTGTCCTGCACGCCATGGGACACCCTCTTTTTTTATATGCGGCGGTTGACGGTCTGCTGCCTATTGGGACGATCATTCCCCTTTTTTAATCATAATTTTCTTTTTGGGTTCTTTGGGAATGAGGCGATGCAAGTGAATGAAGAGCAGGCCATGATGGTATGTCGCTTCAATGCGGTCCTCTTTGACCGGGAATGGCAGTGGAACGGTTTTTTCAAACCGGCCTTGGAAAATGCCTTCTTCTACTAATTCAAACCCTTTAAAGTTGAGATTGACTGTCGCCTTCACTTCCAGCGTTTTGTATGATACATACACTTCCGCGTCCTCGATTTTTTTCAGTCCGGGAAGGCTAATGACGATGAGCAGTTCGTTGTCTTTCTTGTATAGGTTCATGCCGGATGATGATTTGTTTGCCGACGGCAGCAACGGCTGAATGCTCCCCCAAAAATCGGTTTGGAAAAACTGCTCCCAATGCTTTGTCCAATCGGAAAACGGTGTGAACGGGTTTTGATCAGCCATGGCGTTTCCCTCCTCTGCTCCTTCATCATATGCCGCCCCGTCTGTTTGGTGATTGATAAAATACGAACATTTCCTTTTTAAAAATATTAAATGTTCGATTTTGTCTTGACACTTTGTTTCAAAACTTGTTAATATAAAAGTAGCTTCATAGTGTATCGCAATGTCCCTCATATAATTTTGGGAATATGGCCCAAAAGTCTCTACCCAATCACCGTAAATGATTGGACTATGAGGGAAAGGATCGGTTTTGGCTTTTTTTTTTCGATCAGCAACTGTCAAAGCCCAGAACGATGCTTTCCCTCGCTTATAAGAGGGAATGTATGTTCTGGGCTTTGTTGTTTTGTATTAAAGGGGTGGAACGTATGAGCCCGATCGTCGGGGTTGTGATGGGAAGCCATTCGGATTGGGAAACGATGCGGCATGCTTGCGCTGTTCTTGAGGAATTGGGGATTCCGTTTGAGAAAAAAGTCGTGTCGGCGCATCGGACGCCGGATGAGATGTTTCGGTATGCAGAAACGGCGGAGGAGAGGGGCATTAAAGTCATTATTGCTGGGGCCGGCGGTGCGGCTCATTTGCCGGGGATGATTGCGGCGAAAACGACGCTGCCGGTGATTGGGGTTCCTGTGCAGTCGAAGGCGTTGAACGGTTTGGATTCATTATTGTCGATCGTGCAAATGCCGGGTGGGGTGCCGGTGGCGACGGTGGCGATCGGCAAGGCGGGGGCGACGAACGCCGGGTTGCTCGCGGTGTCGATCGTTGGACTGTTTGAGCCGCGCTATATGGAGGCGCTCAAAGCGCGGCGGGAAGCGATTCGAAAACAAGTCGTGGAAAGCAGTGATCAGCTTGGCTAAGCGGTGGATTGTTCCCGGACAGACGATCGGCATTATCGGTGGGGGGCAGCTCGGGCGGATGATGGCTTTGGCAGCGCGTGAGATGGGGTTTCGCATCGCCGTGCTGGATCCGACGCCTGATTCCCCGTGCGGGCAAGTAGCCGATGTGGAAATCACCGCGCCGTACCATGATTTGGATGCGATAGCTGAACTGGCGCGCGTGAGCGATGTCATTACGTACGAATTTGAAAATATCGATGCGCAGGCGCTTGAGTGGCTGGAGGCAAACGCCTATGTCCCGCAAGGAAGCCGGCTGCTGGCGGTGACGCAAGACCGGGCGCTGGAGAAAGCGGTGATTGTCGAAGCCGGGTTGCCGGTGGCGCCGTATAGGGAAGTGGACGGATGGGATGAGTTGGAACAGGCCGTTGCCATGACCGGCTTTCCGTGCGTCTTGAAAACGCGGCGCGGCGGTTATGACGGCAAAGGGCAATATGTGCTGCGCGGCGAAGGCGATCTAGCCAAAGCGGCTGATTTGCTTGGACTTGGCCCATGCATTTTGGAAGGCTGGGTGCCGTTTGTGAAAGAAATGTCGGTCATTGTCGCCCGCAACCTCGATGGTGAGACGGCTGTTTTTCCAGTGGCGGAAAATGTTCATGTCGAGAACATTTTGCATCAAACGATCGTTCCGGCCCGAATTCCGGAAAGCGTGCAAGAGCGGGCCATTCGCTACGCGGAAGTGTTGGCCGCATCGTTTTCGCTCGTTGGGACGCTGGCCGTTGAAATGTTTTTGACGGCGGACGGGGATATTTATATTAATGAGTTGGCCCCTAGACCGCACAACTCGGGTCATTATACAATCAATGCATGTGCGACGTCGCAGTTCGCCCAGCACATCCGCGCCGTCTGCAACTGGCCGCTCGGCTCGACGGAGTTGTTAAAGCCGGCTGTGATGGTGAACCTTTTAGGGGAGCACGTCGGACCGGCCATCGGGCAGATCGGGGCGCTCGGCGGCGCAGCCTATCTCCATTTATACGGCAAGCATGAGGCGAAGCCGAAGCGAAAAATGGGCCATGTGACCGTACTGGCGGACGATGTTGAGGAAGCGCTGAGGCGAATCGAGTCGTGGCAAATTTGGCAAGATCGGAGGCTGGAACGAAGATGATTGAACGCTACACGAGACCGGAAATGGGAGCCATTTGGACGGAGGAAAACCGCTTTAAGGCGTGGCTTGAGGTGGAGTTGCTTGCCTGCGAAGCGTGGGCCGAACTTGGCGTCATTCCGAAAGAGGACGTCCGCCGCTTGCGGGAAAACGCGTCGTTTGACATCCGCCGCATTAAGGAAATCGAAGAAGAAACGCGCCATGATGTCGTAGCGTTTACGCGGGCGGTTTCGGAGACCCTCGGCGAGGAACGGAAATGGGTGCATTATGGTCTCACGTCGACCGATGTCGTCGATACGGCGCTCGGCTACTTGTTAAAGCAGGCGAACGCGATTTTGCGGCGCGATTTGGAAAACTTCATTCAAGTATTGAAAGAGAAAGCGCGCGAACATAAATATACGGTCATGATGGGGCGCACGCACGGCGTCCATGCCGAACCGACGACGTTCGGGCTGAAGCTGGCGCTTTGGTATGCCGAAATGCTCCGGAATTTGGAGCGGTTTGAACAAGCAGCCAAGATGGTGGAAGTCGGGAAAATTTCCGGAGCGGTCGGCACGTATGCCAACATTGACCCGTTTGTCGAGCAATATGTGTGCGAGAAGCTCGGACTGACGCCAGCGCCGATTTCGACGCAGACGCTGCAGCGCGACCGCCACGCTTACTATATGGCGACGCTCGCGCTCATCGCGACATCGATTGAAAAGTTCGCCGTTGAGATTCGCGGCCTGCAAAAAAGTGAGGTTCGTGAAGTCGAGGAGTTTTTCGCGAAAGGGCAAAAAGGCTCATCAGCGATGCCGCATAAACGCAATCCGATCGGTTCGGAAAATATGACCGGCATGGCGCGCGTCATTCGCGGGTATATGGTGACGGCGTATGAAAATGTGCCGCTTTGGCATGAGCGCGACATTTCCCATTCGTCGGCTGAGCGCATCATTTTGCCGGATGCGACGATCGCGTTGAACTATATGCTGAATCGGTTCGCGAACATTGTGAAAAACTTGTTGGTCTACCCGGAAAATATGAAGAAAAATATGGAGCGCACGTTCGGGCTCATTTACTCGCAACGCGTGTTGCTCGCTTTGATTGACAAAGGGATGACGCGCGAGGAAGCGTACGATTTGGTGCAGCCGAAAGCGATGGAAGCGTGGGAGCGACAAGTGCCGTTCCGCTCGCTGCTTGAGGCGGATGAGCGGATTACAAGCCGGCTCACCAAAGAGGAACTCGATGATTGCTTTGACTACCGCCATCATTTGAAACACGTCGATACGATTTTTGCCCGCTTAGGATTGGATTGAGCAGAAAACGGCTGGCTTTGGGCCGGCTGTCCGAGCGGAAAATTTTCAATCTTCTGGATAACGGAGGCGTTCATCATGCCGACAAAACAACAGCTGCTGTACGAAGGAAAAGCGAAAAAGATTTACGCGACCGATGCGCCGGGCGTGCTTTGGGTCGAGTACAAAGACAGCGCGACCGCATTTAACGGCGGGAAAAAGGCGACGATCGCCGGCAAGGGGCGGCTCAATAACGAGATTTCCAGCTTGTTGTTTTTGAAGCTGCGCGAAGCCGGCATCGCCAATCATTTTCTTGAAAAGCTGTCGCCGACCGAGCAGCTCGTCCAACAGGTGACGATCATTCCGCTTGAGGTGGTCGTGCGCAATGTTGTAGCGGGCAGCTTAGCGAAACGCATCGGCTTGGCGGAGGGAACGCCGCTTGAGGCGCCGCTTGTCGAGTTTTACTACAAAAACGATGATCTTGGCGACCCGCTGCTCGTGGAAGACCATATTGCGATTTTAAAACTTGCCAGCCGCGAGGAGATTGACCAGTTGAAACGCGAAGCGCTCAAAGTGAACGACGTGCTGGGCGCCCATTTTGTGGAACGAAAGGTGAGATTAATTGATTTTAAGCTGGAGTTCGGCCGCACGGCGGACGGGGCGATTGTTTTAGCCGACGAGATTTCGCCCGATACGTGCCGGCTGTGGGACGCTGACACGAACGAGAAGCTCGATAAAGACGTGTTTCGCCGCGATCTCGGCAGCTTGACGGAGGCGTATGAAGTCATTTTACAACGATTAGGGGGAAAATCGGCATGTACAAGGTAAAAGTATATGTGACGCTGCGCGAAAGTGTGTTGGATCCGCAAGGGACCGCGGTGAAAGGGGCGCTGCACAGCTTGTCATATACGGAAGTGAAAGATGTACGAATCGGGAAGTTCATGGAGCTTGTGATGGAAGAGAGCGGCCGCGACATCAACGAGATCGTTCGCGAGATGTGCGAAAAGCTGCTTGCCAATCCGGTGATTGAAGATTACCGCTATGAAATTGAGGAGGCCGTCGCCCGATGAAGTTTGCCGTCGTTGTATTTCCGGGATCGAATTGCGACGTCGACATGTATCATGCGATCGCCGATGAGCTTGGCGAGGAAGTCGAGTACGTCTGGCATGATGAGGACAACTTGGACCGGTTTGACGCCGTTTTGCTTCCGGGCGGATTTTCGTACGGCGATTACTTGCGTTCCGGAGCGATCGCCCGCTTTTCGAAAGTAATGGCTAGCGTCAAACAGGCGGCTGATGCCGGAAAACCGGTGCTTGGCGTGTGCAACGGGTTTCAAATTTTGCTTGAAGCCGGCTTGCTTCCTGGGGCGATGCGCCGCAATCAAGGGTTGAAGTTCATCTGCCGGCCGGTGCAGCTTGTGGTGGAAAACAATGGGACGATGTTTACATCCGCCTACGAAAAAGGGGAAGTCATTACGATTCCGATCGCCCATGGTGAAGGGAATTATTATTGCGATGAACAGACGCTCGAGCGCTTAGTGGAAAACAAGCAAATCGTGTTCCGCTACCATGGGGAAAACCCGAACGGCAGCCTCATGGATATTGCCGGTATCGTCAATGAGCGGGGCAATGTGCTTGGCATGATGCCGCATCCGGAGCGGGCGGTCGACGCCTTGCTCGGCAGCGCGGACGGGCTGAAACTATTTCGATCGATCGTCAACTATTGGAGGGAGACGCATGTCGTTACTGCTTGAGCCGAGCGCGGCGATGATCAAAGAACAACAATTGTACCGCGAGATGGGATTGACGGATGACGAATTTGCGCGCATTGAGGCGATTTTAGGAAGGCTGCCGAACTACACGGAAACCGGCATTTTTTCGGTAATGTGGTCGGAGCACTGCAGCTATAAAAACTCGAAGCCGGTGCTGAAAAAATTCCCGACCGACGGCCCGCACGTGCTGCAGGGGCCGGGCGAAGGCGCCGGGATCGTCGACATCGGCGACGGGTTGGCGGTGGTGTTTAAAATCGAAAGCCACAATCACCCGTCGGCGATCGAGCCGTATCAAGGGGCGGCGACCGGGGTCGGCGGCATCATCCGCGACGTCTTTTCGATGGGGGCGCGGCCGATCGCGCTGCTCAATTCACTTCGGTTTGGCGAACTGACGTCGCCGCGCGTCAAATATTTGTTCGAGCAGGTCGTCGCCGGCATTGCCGGGTACGGCAACTGCGTCGGCATCCCGACGGTCGGCGGTGAAGTGCAGTTTGATCCGTCGTATGAAGGGAATCCGCTTGTCAACGCCATGTGCGTCGGGATCATCTGCCATGAGGATATTCAGCGCGGCATTGCGACAGGAGTCGGCAACACGGTCATGTACGTCGGGGCGAAAACGGGCCGCGACGGCATCCACGGGGCGACGTTTGCATCGGAAGAGTTGAGCGAACAGTCGGAAGCAAAGCGCCCGGCCGTGCAAGTCGGCGATCCGTTTATGGAAAAACTGCTGCTGGAGGCGTGTTTGGAAGCAGTCAAGTCGGATGCGTTAGTCGGCATTCAAGATATGGGGGCGGCAGGGCTCACGAGTTCATCCGCCGAAATGGCAAGCAAAGGCGGATTTGGCATTGAAATGAATTTGGATCTCGTCCCGCAGCGCGAGACCGGCATGACGCCGTATGAAATGATGCTGTCTGAATCGCAGGAGCGGATGCTGCTTGTCGTCAAGCAAGGGCGGGAAGACGAAATCGCTGCGATTTTTGCCAAATACGGCCTAGAGGCCAAAGCAATCGGCAAAGTGACCGATGACAAAATGCTTCGTCTCTGGTTCCGCGGCGAGGTGGCGGCGGAAATTCCGGTGGACGCGCTGGCGAAAGACGCGCCGGTTTACCATAAGCCGTCGAAAGAGCCGGTTTACTACCGCGAATTTCAAGCGATGCCGCCGTATATTCCGCACATCGAAGACTACAACCAAACATTGCTCGGGCTCCTCGCCCAGCCGACGATTGCGAGCAAAGAATGGGTGTATGACCAGTACGACTATATGGTGCGGACGAATACGGTCGTCGCCCCCGGATCGGACGCGGCCGTCGTGCGCATCCGCGGCACGAACAAGGCGCTTGCGCTCTCCACGGATTGCAATTCGCGCTACTTGTACTTGGATCCGGAAGTGGGCGGGAAAATCGCCGTCGCCGAGGCGGCGCGCAACGTCGTTTGTTCGGGGGCGAAGCCGCTCGCGATTACGGACTGCCTTAACTTTGGCAGCCCGGAAAAGCCGGAGATTTTCTGGCAGCTCGAAAAAGCGGTCGACGGGATGAGCGAGGCGTGCCGGGCGCTCGGGACGCCGGTCGTGAGCGGCAACGTCTCGCTGTACAATGAAACGAACGGTGTGGCCGTCTACCCGACACCGGTCGTCGGCATGGTCGGGCTCATTGAGGACCTTTCGCATATTACCACCCAGCTATTTAAGCAAGTGGGCGACCTCATTTACGTGATCGGCGAGGCGAAGCCGGAGTTTGGCGGCAGCGAGCTGCAAAAATGGCTGGAAGGCCGCATTTTCGGAAAAGCACCGGAGATTGACTTAGAGGTGGAGGCAAGACGCCAGCGCCAGCTGCTGGCGGCGATCCGCGCTGGGGTCGTGGCGTCGGCGCATGATGTGGCGGAAGGTGGGTTGGCGGTCGCGTTGGCGGAGTGCCTGATGGGGGCTTTAGGGCTTGGCGCCAAGGTGACGGTCGGCGGCGACCTCGTCAGTGAACTGTTCGGCGAAACGCAATCGCGCTTTGTTGTTTCAGTGAAAAAAGAACATCAGGAAGCGTTTGAACAGCTCGTGGAAGCGAAGCGAATCGGCGAAGTGACAGACGACGGCATCTTGACAGTGAACGGGGAACAGGGGGAAACGGTCATCCGCCTTTCGGTTGACGAGATGCGAAACGTCTGGAAAGGGGCTATTCCATGCTTGCTGAAATCAAAGGATTGAACGAGGAGTGCGGCATTTTCGGCATTTGGGGGCATGAAGACGCCGCCCGGCTCACATATTACGGGCTTCACAGCCTGCAACACCGTGGGCAGGAAGGGGCCGGCATCGTGGCGGCGCATAACGGGAGCTTATCCGGTCATAAAGGACTGGGGCTGGTGACGGACGTGTTTCAAAGCGGCACGCTCGATGCACTCAAAGGGGCGGCGGCCATCGGTCATGTCCGCTATTCGACGGCGGGCGGGGGCGGCTATGAAAACGTGCAGCCGCTCTTGTTCCGCTCGCAAACCGGATCGATGGCGCTCGCCCATAACGGCAACTTGACGAACGCCATCGAGTTGAAGCTCGCGCTTGAAGGACAAGGAAGCATTTTTCAGACGACATCGGATACGGAAGTGTTCGCCCATCTCATCCGCCGCAGCCAAGCGCCGACGTTTGTCGGGCAAATGAAAGAGGCGCTAAGCCAGATCGAAGGGGCGTTTGCGTTTTTGCTGCTGACGGAAGAAGCGCTCTATGTGGCGCTTGACCCGCACGGCTTCCGGCCGCTGTCGCTCGGCCGGCTCGGCTCGGCGTATGTCGTGGCATCGGAAACGTGCGCGTTCGACGTCATCGGCGCCACATACGAGCGGGAAGTGGCGCCTGGGGAATTGCTCATCATCAGTCATGAAGGGGTGCATTCGGAACGGTTTGCTCCTAGGCAGCCGCGGTCGATTTGCAGCATGGAATACATTTACTTCGCCCGCCCGGACAGCCATGTCGACGGCATCAACGTCCATACGGCCCGCAAAAACTTAGGGAAACGGCTGGCGCTTGAGGCGCCGGCAGAGGCCGACATCGTCACCGGCGTGCCGGACTCGAGCATTTCGGTCGCCATCGGCTATGCGGAAGCGAGCGGCATCCCCTATGAATTAGGGCTCATCAAAAACCGTTACGTCGGCCGGACGTTCATCCAGCCGTCACAAGCGCTTCGTGAGCAAGGCGTGAAAATGAAGCTGTCACCGGTGCGCGGGGTTGTGGCCGGCAAGCGGGTCGTGATGGTCGACGATTCGATCGTGCGCGGGACGACAAGCCGGCGCATCGTCACGATGCTCCGTGAAGCGGGGGCCGTGGAAGTGCATGTGCGCATCAGCGCCCCGCCGATCACCCATCCTTGTTTTTACGGCATTGATACGTCATCAAGGGAAGAATTGATCGCGGCGAAACATTCGGTCGAAGAGATTCGCCGCTTGATCGGTGCGGATTCACTAGCGTTTCTCAGCCAGGAAGGGATGCTTGAGGCGATCGGGCGCCTGGACGTCTCGCCAGAGCGCGGGCAATGTTTGGCATGTTTCACTGGCCAATACCCAACCCGCATCGGCCGGGATGTCCGACCGTGCTTGACGGTGAAATAACATCGCGATGGAGAACGCGATTCGGTGTGAAGTTGGCTGCATGGCGGCCAAAGGGAGGATGGAATGTGGCAAACGCATATAAAGAAGCAGGGGTTGACATTGAGGCGGGTTACCAAGCGGTCGCTCTCATGAAACAGCACGTACAAAAAACGATGCGCCCGGAAGTGCTGGGCGGGATCGGCGGCTTTGGCGGTTTGTTCGATATATCGGCGCTTGGCTATCGCCAGCCGGTGCTTGTCTCCGGCACGGATGGCGTCGGCACGAAGTTGAAAGTGGCGTTTTTGCTTGACCGACATGATACAATCGGCATCGACTGCGTCGCGATGTGTGTCAACGATATTCTTGTCCAAGGAGCGGAACCGCTCTTTTTCCTTGACTATATCGCCTGCGGCAAGGCGGTGCCGGAGAAAATCGCCGCCATCGTCAAAGGGGTGGCCGACGGCTGCGTCGAAGCCGGCTGCGCCTTGATCGGCGGGGAAACGGCGGAAATGCCGGGAATGTATGAGGAAAATGAGTATGATTTGGCAGGGTTTGCGGTCGGCATTGCGGAAAAAGAACGATTGGTGACCGGGCAAACGATTCAAGCGAGCGATGTGCTGATCGGACTGCCTTCAAGCGGTCTCCACAGCAACGGCTACTCGCTCGTGCGCCGCATCGTGTTTGACCAAGCGAAGTTGGACGTTGACCGCATTTACGAGCCGCTTGCGGTTCCGCTCGGCGAGGAGTTATTGAAGCCGACACGCATTTATGCGAAACCGTTGCGTTCTTTGCTGCAGACGTTTACGATCAAAGGGATGGCTCATATTACCGGCGGCGGATTTATCGAAAACATTCCGCGCATGCTGCCTTCCGGGCTGGGTGCGCGCATTGAGCGCGGCTCATGGCCGGGGCTGCCGATTTTTGATTTGTTGCGCCAAAACGGCGGGCTTGAGGAAGAAGAGATGTTTTCCGTCTTTAATATGGGCATCGGCCTTGTGATGGCGGTCAGCCCGGAGGCGGCGGACTCGGTTGTCGATGCGCTGGCCCAGCAAGGGGAGGCCGCATACATTATCGGCGAAGTCGTCGAAGGGGAAGGCGTGTCGTTTGCCGGAGGGAACGGCGCATGAAACGGTTGGCGATCTTTGCGTCCGGGAGCGGCACGAACTTTCAAGCGATCGTCGACGCAGCCAAGCGCGGTGAGGTGCCCGCGGAAGTAGCGCTTTTGGTGTGCGACCGCCCGGGGGCGAAAGTCATTGAACGGGCGGCGCGCGAAAACGTGCCGGCGTTCGTGTTTTCGCCGAAAGAGTATCCATCGAAGGCGGCGTTTGAAAGCGAAATTTTGCGCGAGCTGAAGGAGCGGCGCATCGACTGGATTGCGCTCGCCGGCTATATGCGTTTGATCGGGCCGACGTTGCTTTCCGTCTATGAAGGGAAAATCGTCAACATTCATCCATCGCTGCTGCCGGCGTTTCCGGGCAAAGATGCGATCGGCCAGGCGTACCGGGCGGGCGTTTTGGAAACAGGCGTCACCGTCCATTATGTTGATGAAGGGATGGACACCGGGCCGGTCATCGCCCAGTGCGCCGTCCCGATCGTGCCCGGTGAGCCGATCGAGGTGCTTGAGGCGCGCATCCATCAAGTTGAACATGAGCTGTATCCAGCGGTGTTGCGCATGCTGCTAGGGGAGAAGGAACAACAGGAAGAAAGGATCGAGAATGATGGCAGTGAAACGAGCATTGATCAGCGTGTCCAATAAAGAAGGGATCATTCCGTTTGCAAAGCAATTGGCGGAACTTGGCGTCGACATCATTTCGACCGGCGGGACGAAACGGGCGCTTGAAGAGGCCGGCGTTCCGGTCATTTCGATCTCCGATGTCACCGGGTTTCCGGAAATTTTGGACGGGCGCGTCAAAACGCTGCATCCAGCCATCCATGGCGGCATTTTGGCGGTGCGCAGCGATGAGCGCCACCAAGCGGCGCTTAAAGAGCACGGCATCCGTCCGATCGATTTGGTCGTCGTCAACTTGTACCCGTTCCAGCAAACGATCGCCAAACCGGACGTGACGCTGGCCGAGGCGATTGAAAACATCGATATCGGCGGCCCGACGATGGTGCGGGCGGCGGCGAAAAACTATGCCGATGTCGCGATTGTCGTTGACCCGGCCGACTATCCAATGGTGATCGAAGAGCTGAAAACAACCGGTTCGATCCAAGCAAAGACGCGGCAGCAGCTGGCGGCGAAAGCGTTCCGCCATACGGCGGCGTATGATGCGATGATCGCCGAATATTTGACCGGTCTTGCCGGCGAAGAGTATCCGGAAACGCTCACCGTCACCTACACGAAAAAACAGTCGTTGCGCTATGGCGAAAATCCGCATCAATCGGCGGCGTTTTACGCCAAACCGCTCGGCGCGGCGTTCTCGATTGCCAAAGCGGCACAGCTGCACGGAAAAGAGCTGTCGTACAACAACATCAACGACGCCAATGCGGCCATCAACCTCATTCGCGAATTTCAAGAGCCAGCCGCAGCGGCGATCAAACATATGAACCCGTGCGGCGTCGGGGTCGGTGCCACGCTTCTTGAGGCATTTACGAAAGCGTACGAGGCCGATCCGGTCTCGATTTTCGGCGGCATTGTCGCCGTCAACCGGGAAGTGGACAAAGAAACAGCCGAACGGATGCACGACATCTTTTTGGAAATCGTCATCGCCCCATCGTTCAGCGACGAGGCGCTCGCCATTTTGACGAAAAAGAAAAACATCCGCTTGTTGACGCTTGATTTTGCCGCGCCGGACGTTAAGGAAAAAACGCTCGTTTCCGTCAATGGCGGCTTGCTTGTGCAAGAGGCCGATAAGTATACGCTTGAAGACGCCGAATGGAACATCGTCACGAAACGCGAGCCGACCGAGGCAGAGCGCGAACAGCTTCGATTTGCTTGGAAGGTTGTCAAACATGTGAAATCGAATGCGATTGTACTCGCCAAAAATGGGATGACGGTCGGCGTGGGCGCCGGGCAAATGAATCGAGTCGGCGCGGCCAACATTGCCATTGAACAAGCCGGGGAACAGGCGGTTGGCGCTGTGTTGGCGTCCGATGCGTTCTTCCCGATGGACGACACGGTTGAAGCAGCAGCAAAAGCCGGCATTACCGCGATCATTCAGCCGGGCGGCTCGATTCGCGACGCCGACTCGATTCGCAAAGCGGATGAGTACGGCATGGCCATGGTGTTTACCGGTGTGCGCCATTTCAAACATTAAACGGCGGCAAAAAGGAGAGGAAGACAATGAACGTTCTGGTAGTCGGACGCGGCGGGCGCGAGCATGCCATCGCCTGGAAAGCGGCGCAAAGCCCGCTTGTGGACAAACTGTACGCGGCGCCAGGCAACCCGGGCATCGGGGAAGTGGCGGAGCTCGTCGACATTGATGAGCTCGATATCGACGCGCTTGTGCAGTTTGCCAAGCAACGCGCAATCGATTTGACGATCGTCGGGCCGGAAGCGCCGCTTGCTTCCGGCATTGTTGACCGTTTTATGGCCGAGGGGCTTCGCATTTTCGGCCCAACTCAAGCGGCAGCGCTCATCGAAGGAAGCAAGGCGTTTGCCAAAGAGCTGATGAAGAAATACGGCATCCCAACGGCGGATCATGCGACCTTTGCGTCGTATGAAGAGGCGAAAGCGTACATTGAACAAAAAGGCGCGCCGATCGTCGTGAAAGCGGACGGATTGGCTGCCGGAAAAGGCGTGACCGTCGCCCAAACGGTGGAAGAAGCGCTGGCCGACGCGAAGGCAGCGCTTGTCGATGGCCAGTTTGGCACAGCCGGCTGCCAAGTCGTGATCGAGGAGTATTTGGAAGGCGAAGAATTTTCGTTTATGGCGTTCGTCAACGGCGAGAAAGTGTATCCACTTGCCATCGCCCAAGACCATAAGCGGGCGTATGACGGGGATGAAGGTCCGAACACCGGTGGGATGGGAGCGTATTCGCCAGTGCCGCAAATCTCAGCGGAGACGGTGGAAACAGCGCTGGAAACGATTTTGCGCCCGGCCGCCAAAGCGTTAGTGGCTGAAGGCCGGCCGTTTACCGGCGTGCTGTATGCTGGGCTGATCGAAACGGCAGCCGGGCCGAAAGTGATCGAATTCAACGCCCGTTTTGGCGATCCCGAGGCGCAAGTCGTGCTGCCGCGGCTGAAAACCGATTTGGTTGAAGCGATCCTCGCGGTGATGGAAGGAAAAGAGTTGGCGCTTGAGTGGACGGACGAAGCGGTGCTCGGTGTTGTGCTGGCTGCCAAAGGCTACCCGGGCGCCTATGAGCGCGGAGCGGCCATTCGGGGGGTGGATCGGCTTGATTCCGATGTGCTGCTATTGCATGCCGGGACGAAGCAAGAAGACGGTGCACTGTACACGAACGGCGGCCGCGTTCTTCTGGCAGCAGCGAAAGGGAGTACACTCGTTGAGGCGAAGGAAAAAGTGTATGAACAGTTGACGCGAATCGAAAGCGACGGGCTGTTTTACCGCCGCGACATCGGCCGGCGCGCTATCGAACGCGCCTCCGCCGCATATACACGTATGAAAGAGCGATAATTCCCCCGATTAACGCGGCCAATACGAACGACATATCGGTCATATATTCCAGCAACATGGTCAATCACTCCTTTGGGTGGAAGGTGTCCCGAATCTGGGACACCTTTTTGGCGTGATAATGGAACAATTCGGGCGGGGTCGAAGCCAACTTTCCTGAGAAGTCCGGGCGGCTCAAGACGCAAGTTCCAAGTAAATGGACGACAAGGCCGAAGCCAGTTCCCCGCAAAGTGGATGCCTCCGAACTTGACGAGACGAGGTCGCAGCATCTTCGTCCGCCGGCGCAACACGCGCCAGCACGACAGGAAACAGGTGCCATATGCAACCTTGTTCCAAGTTGACCGCATGATGTTCGTTACGTTGGATTGACAACGGCTTCTTTTTGTTCTTCAAGCAGCTGCTGGCGCTGCATGTTGTCAAACAAGGCCGTCAGCGGGCAAAAACGGGTAATCCCTTCACCGACTTTCATGGCCCCAAGCAAAGCGGCGAACAAGTACGATGTGCACCATGGCCGCCGGGCCAGGCGGGCGGTCGCCCACGCGACGACAGTCAAACCGAGCGTAATGCGAATGAGCGCATTCACAATGCCGATATTTGCCATTGGCTTGCCCCTCCTCATCTTTTTATTGTGAAAATCGCTTTCGTACGTTAAAATGATTATATGGAACGATTAGGAAACAAGGGACGGGGTGTCAATGGGCGAACAACGTTACCGCTGGAAAGGCAGCGAACTGCGTGAACAAGCAGCAGTGATTGAAGGCAAACAATCACCAACGAAAGTATTGGTGAATGCGACGTATTTGCACTCGTATTTTCGTGAATGGGTAAAAGGAAATATATGGATTCATGGCGACCGCATCGTGTATGCCGGAGAGCGTCTTCCCGATCGTGTCGACGAGGCGTGTGAGATCGTCGACTGCCGCGGGTATGTGCTCGTTCCCGGCTACATCGAGCCGCATGTCCATCCATTTCAATTATATAATCCCCGTTCCTTTGCCCGTTATGCAGCGGCGCGCGGGACGACGACGCTAGTGAACGATAACTTGTTTTTCCTTTTGCATCTGAATGATGACGAGGCGCTTTTGTTTTTGCAACAAAAGAATACGCTTCCAACTTCGATGTATTGGTGGTGCCGGTTTGATGGCCAAACGGAGCTGGAGCGCGAGGATGAGCAATTGTCCAACGTACGGATCAAACGATGGCTTGACCAGGAAACGGTCCTCCAAGGCGGCGAGCTGACATCATGGCCGAGACTCGTCAGCGGCGATGACATCGTTTTGTATTGGATGCAAGAGGCGAAACGGCGGCGTCGCAAAATCGAAGGGCATTTTCCGGGAGCGTCGGAAAAAACGCTTGTTAAAATGGCGCTGTTTGGCGCAGATGGCGACCATGAGGCCATGACGGGAAAAGAGGTGCGAACCCGTCTTTGGCACGGTTATACGGTCACGCTCCGCCATTCTTCGATTCGTCCGGACTTGCCGGTGCTGCTTGACCGGAATGGACGCTGGCACGTCAACACGATGCTCAAAGGCTTTTCATCAGCGCTCGGCGGGTTGGCGAGCTCGTACTCGAATACGGGCGATTTGGTTTTAATCGGCAAACATAAGGAAGATATGTTGCTCGCTTTCCGACGGATGAAGGAAATCGGCGGCGGCTTGGTGCTTGCCGAAAATGGCGAAATCGTATTTGAGCTTCCGCTTGGCGGCATGATGTCCGCGCTGGAGATGGAGTCATTGATCGACAAGGAAAAAGAGTTCATCCGTCTGTTGCGGGAGAGGGGATACCGCTTTGAAGACCCTGTGTATTCGTTGCTCTTTTTGCAGTCGACCCATTTGCCGTATGTGCGCATCACCCAGCGCGGCATTTACGATGTCATGCACAAAACGGTACTCTTTCCTTCGATAATGCGGTAAAATAAAAAAGAAAGGGTTGTGTGTCCATTGAAACATTGGCTGTTCGTCATCAGCTGCGCGGCATTGTTGTTAGGGGGCTGCACGACCAAAAGCGAGCCGAAGCAGGCTGAACCAGCCAAACCGGCTCCTCGGCAGGAGCAGCCGTCCAAGCCTCCGGTGGAGGAAAAACAAACGTTCCCGCTGACCGGGCTGCCGGCGAAAGGGAACGTTCATCAACGGGTCGTCGGCGTGATGGTCAACAACCATCCGAAGGCGCGCCCACAGTCGGGATTAAGCAAGGCGGACATCGTGTATGAGGTGCTCGCTGAGGGGGATATCACCCGCTTTTTGGCGCTTTACCAAAGCGAACAGCCGGAACGAGTCGGACCGGTGCGGAGTGCGCGTGATTATTATATTGATTTGAGCGAGGGCTACAATGCCATTTATGTTTGCCATGGATGGAGCCCGGAAGCGAAAGCGCGGCTCGAGCAGGGGGAAACCGATTATTTGAACGGGCTCTTTTATGACGGAACGCTGTTTAAGCGCGTTTCCTTCCGCAAGGCGCCGCACAACTCGTACATTACGTTTGCCAACATTGAAAAAGGGGCGGAACAAAACGGGTATGCTTGGACGGACGATGTCGCTCCGCTGCCGTTTCGCGCGGACAAACCGAGCGGGGAAAAGGCAGGGAAGGTCCACATCGCCTATTCGCACCGCTCGTACGCCCAAGTGGAATACCGCTATGCTCCGGAACGGCATGGGTATTACCGATACAGCGGCGGCGAGCAGACGGTCGATTACGATACGCGCGACCCGGTTGTGGCGCAAAACGTGATGATCATCGCCGCCCGCCATCAAGTGATCGACAGCCATGGGCGGCGCGACGTTGACCTCACGTCCGGCGGCCAAGGCTATTTGCTGCAAAACGGCATCATCCAGCCGATTGAATGGAAAAATGTCGACGGCCGGCTGCTGCCATACCGCGATGGGGCGCCGGTCGGGTTCGTGCCAGGCAAAACGTGGATCAATATCGTTCCGGAACTGGCGATCGTGCAATGGCGGTGACCCGAAAACGGCCGCCGGCGGGTTTTCCAAACCATAAACATAAAGAGGAGAGCGCCAACAGTCCACCAAATCGTTTTTCGCCAAAGCAAGGAGGAGACAAACATGCAAATCGACAAGCTGCGCGGCAGAGAGCTTGATCAACTGTTTAAAGCCATCTTGTCGCTGCGCGATTTGGAAGAGTGTTACCGTTTTTTCGATGATTTATGCACCGTCAACGAAATTCAGGCGCTTGCCCAACGTCTGGAAGTCGCCCGCATGTTGCGGGAAGGGTATACGTACCATAAAATTGAAACGGAAACCGGAGCGAGCACGGCGACCATTTCGCGCGTCAAACGCTGCCTCAACTATGGAAACGATGCCTATGCCATGGCGCTTGACCGCATTAAAGAGGAACAACCGCAAGAAGAGAATGAATCGGTGACAGACTAAGCAGGCAAGGAGATTCCTTCCATTCGCAAAGGAACTCCTTTTCTTTTTGCGGATTTGTTATAATGAAACAATGGAGAACAGAGTGGAAGGGGTATTGTCATGGAAGAGATTCGCGCCTGGCGCCATGTGTTTAAGCTCGACCCGAACAAACCGATCGATGATGAGCGCCTTGAGCGCCTTTGCGAGTCGGGGACGGATGCCGTCATCGTCGGCGGAACGGACGGGGTGACGCTCGATGGTGTGCTCGATTTATTGGCCCGCATCCGCCGTTTTTCGGTGCCATGCGCGCTTGAAGTCACAAATCTTGAGGCCTTGACGCCGGGGTTTGATGCGTATTTCATTCCGATCGTGTTAAACAGCCGCCATGTCGACTGGGTGGTGGGCCGCCATCATGAGGCGGTGAAACAATATGGCGAGATCATGAATTGGGATGAGATTTTTGCCGAGGGGTATTGCATTTTAAATCCGGAATGCAAGGCGGCGAAGCTCACCGAAGCCGACGCCGGCCTGAGCGAAGACGATGTGGTGGCCTACGCTCGCCTCGCTCAACATTTGTACAAGCTGCCGATCTTTTATCTTGAATATAGCGGCATATACGGCGACCCCGCCTTGGTGGAAAAAGTGAAACAGGCGCTCGGCGAGACGCAGCTGTTTTATGGCGGCGGCATCACCGCACCGGAGCAGGCGGCTGAGATGGCGCGCCGGGCGGATACTGTTGTCGTCGGCAACGCCGTTTACGAATCGTTTGAACAGGCGCTGCTGACCGTGGACGCCGTAAAGCGGGCGAATGAGGCGAAATAGAACATATGGTGTATTGGTGGTGAAAACAATGAACTTTTTATCGGAACAGCTGCTCGCCCATTTAAACAAAGAGCAACAAGAAGCCGTCAGGACGACGGAAGGCCCGCTGCTCATTATGGCGGGGGCGGGAAGCGGGAAAACGCGGGTGTTGACGCACCGCATCGCCTATTTGATGGCGGAAAAGCATGTGGCGCCGTGGAACATTTTGGCCATTACGTTTACGAACAAGGCGGCGCGCGAAATGCGGGAACGTGTGCAGTCGCTCTTAGGTGGGGCGGCGGAAGACGTCTGGATTTCGACGTTCCACTCGATGTGCGTCCGCATTTTGCGCCGCGACATTGACCGCATCGGCATCAACCGCAATTTTTCCATCCTTGATCCGACGGACCAGCTTTCAGTCATGAAAACGATTTTAAAAGAAAAAAACATAGACCCGAAAAAATTTGAGCCGCGGACGATTTTAGGCACGATCAGCGCGGCGAAAAACGAGCTGTTGCCTCCGGAGCAATTCGCGAAGCGGGCCTCGACGTATTACGAAAAAGTCGTCAGCGATGTGTATCAAGAATACCAACAGCGCCTGCTTCGCAATCATTCGCTCGATTTTGACGATTTGATCATGACGACGATCCAACTGTTTGACCGCGTGCCGGATGTGCTTCACTATTACCAATATAAGTTTCAGTACATCCATATTGATGAGTACCAGGATACGAACCGCGCTCAATATACGCTGGTCAAAAAGCTGGCGGAACGCTTTCAAAACATTTGCGCCGTCGGCGACGCCGACCAATCGATTTATCGGTGGCGCGGGGCGGACATCCAAAACATTTTGTCGTTCGAGCGCGACTATCCGAACGCAAAAGTCATTTTGCTTGAACAAAACTACCGCTCGACGAAGCGCATTTTGCAAGCGGCGAACGAAGTCATCGAGCATAACGTCAACCGGAAGCCGAAACGGCTTTGGACGGAAAACCCGGAAGGAAAGCCGATTCTTTATTATGAGGCGATGAACGAAGCGGACGAAGCGCAGTTTGTCGCTGGACGCATCCGCGAGGCGGTGGAGCGCGGCGAACGCCGCTACCGTGATTTTGCTGTCTTGTACCGGACGAACGCCCAGTCGCGTGTCATGGAGGAAATGTTGCTGAAAGCGAACATTCCGTATCAAATTGTCGGCGGCTTAAAGTTCTATGACCGGAAAGAAATTAAAGACATTCTCGCCTATTTGCGCGTCATCGCCAATCCGGACGATGATTTAAGCTTGCTTCGCATCATTAACGTGCCAAAACGCGGCATTGGCGCCTCGACGATCGACAAACTCGTCCGCTATGCAGCCGATCATGAGCTGTCCTTGTTTGAGGCGCTCGGCGAGCTAGAGATGATCGGGCTTGGCGCCAAAGCGGCCGGGGCGCTCGCCGCGTTCCGCAGCCAGCTCGAGCAATGGACACAGCTGCAAGAATACGTCTCCGTCACCGAACTCGTCGAAGAAGTGCTCGACAAATCGGGCTACCGCGAGATGCTCAAGGCGGAGCGGACGATTGAAGCACAAAGCCGGCTCGAGAACTTGGATGAGTTTTTGTCGGTGACGAAGCATTTTGAAAATGTGAGCGACGATAAATCGCTCATCGCCTTTTTAACCGACTTGGCGCTCATTTCCGATTTGGACGAGCTGAACGGGACGGAACAGGCCGCTGAAGGAGATGCCGTCATGTTGATGACGTTGCATGCCGCCAAAGGGCTCGAGTTTCCGGTCGTCTTTTTGATCGGCATGGAAGAAGGCATTTTCCCGCACAACCGCTCTCTCGAGGATGACGATGAGATGGAAGAAGAACGGCGGCTGGCGTACGTCGGCATCACCCGCGCGGAGGAAGAACTTGTGCTGACGAGCGCGCAAATGCGGACGCTGTTTGGCAACATCCAAATGAACCCGCCGTCGCGCTTTTTGAATGAAATTCCGGCGCATTTGCTTGAGACAGCCTCGCGCCGCCAAGCGGGCGCCTCCCGCTCGGCCGTTTCGCGCCCGCAGGCAAGCGGCGCCGTGGGATCGTGGAAAGTCGGCGATCGGGCGAATCACCGGAAATGGGGCATCGGCACCGTCGTCAGCGTCCGCGGCGGCGGCGACGACCAAGAGCTCGACATCGCCTTCCCGAGCCCGATCGGCATTAAACGACTGCTTGCCAAATTTGCGCCGATTGAGAAAGTGTAGGAAAGGAGAACAGGTGAACGTATGGACCGCCAACAAGCCGAACGGCGCGCGGCCGAGCTGCGCGAACTGTTGAACCGCTACGGGTACGAATATTATGTGCTTGACCGCCCGTCTGTTCCAGATGCCGAGTATGACCGGTTGATGCAAGAGCTCATCGCCATTGAGGAACAATATCCGGAGCTCAAAACGAGCGATTCGCCGACCCAGCGCATCGGCGGTCCGCCCCTTGAGGCGTTTCGCAAAGTGGCGCATCGCGTTCCGATGATGAGCTTGGCGAACGCGTTTGGCGAAGGAGACTTGCGCGATTTTGACCGCCGCGTCCGTCAGGAAGTCGGGGAAGCGGCGTACGTATGCGAGCTGAAAATCGATGGCCTCGCCGTCTCGGTCCGCTATGAAGACGGCTATTTCGTCCAAGGGGCGACGCGCGGCGACGGGACGACGGGTGAAGACATTACGGAAAATTTGAAAACGATCCGCTCGCTGCCTCTCCGTCTGAAAGAACCGGTGTCGCTTGAAGCGCGCGGCGAGGCGTTTATGCCGAAAGCGTCGTTTTTGCGCTTGAATGAGGAGCGAAAAGCCCGCGGCGAGGAGCTGTTTGCCAACCCGCGCAACGCCGCGGCTGGCTCGCTCCGCCAGCTCGACCCGAAAGTGGCGGCCTCGCGCCAGCTGGATTTGTTTGTATATGGCTTAGCCGACGCCGAGGCGCTCGGCATCGCTTCACACAGCGAAGCGCTTGATTATTTGCAGGCGCTCGGGTTTAAAGTAAACCCAGAGCGACGGCGCTGCGCCAATATCGATGAGGTGATCGCCTTTGTCAGCGAGTGGCACGACAAGCGGCCGCAGCTGCCGTATGAGATTGACGGCATCGTTATTAAGGTGGACTCATTCGCCCAGCAACGGGCGCTTGGCGCGACGGCGAAAAGCCCGCGCTGGGCGATTGCCTACAAGTTCCCAGCCGAGGAAGTGGTGACGACGTTAATCGGCATTGAGGTGAACGTCGGTCGCACGGGTGTCGTCACGCCGACGGCGATTTTAGAGCCGGTGCGCGTCGCCGGCACGACGGTGCAGCGCGCCACCCTTCACAATGAAGATTTTATACGGGAAAAAGACATTCGCATCGGCGATGCGGTCATCATTAAAAAAGCGGGCGACATCATCCCGGAAGTGGTCGGCGTCGTCGTTGACCGGCGCGATGGGGATGAAACGCCGTTTGCGATGCCGACGCACTGCCCGGAATGCGAAAGCGAGCTCGTCCGTCTCGAGGGGGAAGTGGCGCTCCGCTGCTTGAACCCGAACTGCCCGGCCCAGCTGCGCGAGCGGCTCATCCATTTTGCCTCAAGGGCGGCGATGAACATCGAGGGTTTGGGCGAAAAAGTCGTCACCCAGCTGTTTAACGCCGGCCTTGTCCGCGATGTCGCCGATTTGTACTGCCTGACGAAGGAACAGCTTGTCGGGTTGGAACGGATGGGGGAAAAGTCGGCGGCCAACTTGCTTGCGGCGATTGAGGCGTCGAAGCAAAACTCGCTTGAACGGCTGCTGTTTGGCCTTGGCATTCGCTACGTCGGAGCGAAAGCCGCCCAACTTTTGGCTGAGCATTTTGAAACGATGGAGCGGCTCGAACGGGCGACGAAAGAGGAGTTGATGGCCGTCCCCGAAATCGGAGAGAAAATGGCGGATGCGATCACGGCGTTCTTCGCCCAACCCGAAGCAACTGAGCTGCTCCAGGAGCTGCGCGCTTACGGTGTCAATATGGCTTACAAAGGGCCGAAGCGGTCGGCTGAAGCGCCTGCTGACTCTGCCTTCGCCGGCAAAACGGTCGTCTTGACCGGCAAGCTCGCGTCGATGTCGCGCAATGAAGCAAAAGAACAAATTGAGCGGCTTGGCGGGCGCGTCACCGGCAGCGTCAGCCGCAGCACCGACCTTGTCATCGCCGGCGAGGATGCCGGATCGAAGTTGGAGAAAGCCCAGCAGCTTGGCATTGAGATTTGGGACGAACCACGATTTTTGCAAGAGATCAACAGGGGGAAACGATGAAACAAATCTCACTACTGCGCAGTTTCGTTGCTTGTCGTTGGACGAATCGGGCCCGAAAACGGTTGGCCGTTGTCGGGCTCGCTTCGATTTGTTTGTTGTCTGCGTGTGCGCCGAAGTTTGACAAAGGTGAGGAAGTCGTGCAAGACAAAGGAAGCAAAGAGCAAGAAGCGGTCATCCCGAAATACAACATTTCTGATTCGTATTACCGCGTTGTCTTGCCTTTTAAGCCGTCCGGGGCGCGCGGGCGGGTCGTCAACGACGTCAACACCCGGCTTGATGTCGATGAATTTGAAACCGGGCTGATGCGCTTGGCATCTGAGCAATTTTCCCCGGATGAATATTTGTTTCAGGAAGGGCAATATTTGGACAGCGAAACGATCGGGCGCTGGCTCGCCCGCAAGCGGACGGAAAGCCAGCTGAAGGCAGAGAAAATGAAACCGGAAGACAACATCGGCTTAAACCCGCCGATCAGCGACAAAGGAACGAATGAGCAAAAAAACAAACAAAGCCCGATTTACCTGGCCAGCATTTTGGAGCACGACTACTTAGTGAAAGTCGATAACGGCAAGGTGAAGCTTGGTGGCGTCGCCATCGGCCTGGCGTTGAATTCCGTCCACTACTACTCAACCGAGCAAGGGTATCCACGCGAAGTGAAAATCAAAGACGATGTCATCGAACGGGAAGGAAAGCGGATCGCCGCCGAGGTGTTGAAGCGGCTGCGAAATATCAAAGGGCTCGGCAACGTGCCGATCACGATTGCCTTGTACAAACAGGTGCCGCGCTCGTCCGTGATTCCGGGCCACTTTTTCGCGGTCACCCATGTTGACGACGGAAGCGCCACGATCGATGATTGGGAAGCGGTGAACGAGGAATATTATTTATTCCCGTCCGATGAGGCGGAAAAGAACCATCGCGATGACTGGATCAAATTCAATAATTTTAAATCAGACGTTGAAGACTTTTTCCCGAACTACACCGGCATCGTCGGCAGAGGATTGTACGTCAACGACCAGCTTCAGAAGTTAACGATCAACATTACGATGCCGTTTTACGGCAAAGCGGAAGTGATCGGCTTTACCCAATACGTGACCGGCTTGGTGATGGAAAAATTCCCGGACTACATCACCGTTAATGTCTACATCGCCTCAGCCGGCCAGCCGGAAAGCCTCATCGTGCGCCAGGCGAAAGCAGACGAGCCGTTTGTGCATATTTATCAATAAGGTCGGCATCATCGCGTTATTTGGGATACGGCGAACGGAGTGATCCGAACATTTGATTCTCCAAAAATGAAGGAAGCGGAAAGGGCTGCAGCAGCGGCCCTTTTTTGCGCGAAAAGGCCGTCCGAACGATGGTGGAAAGAACAGGGAGAGCATTGTATAATGACGGTAGGAAAATGAGCGCAGCACTCGAAAACGGATGCAAAACGAGCAACAGGTTATGGCAGGAGGCGGGTGTGAGACTTGAAGGCGATTTGCGTGTTTTGCGGATCAAGCAATGGAAACGATGGGAGATATAAGGAAGCGGCGAAAGCGCTCGGAACGTTTTTAGCCCGAAGCGGCATTACGCTCATTTACGGCGGAGGGACACGGGGCTTGATGGGAGAGGTTGCTGAGGCGGCGCTGCGTCATCAAGGGCGCGTGGTTGGGATCATTCCGCAATTTTTGAAGGACCGGGAAGTGGCGCATAATCGGTTGAGCGAATTGTTGGTCGTCGATACAATGCACACCCGCAAAGCGAAAATGTATGAGTTAGCCGACGGGTTTATCGCCCTGCCAGGAGGGTACGGGACGTATGAAGAGCTGTTTGAAGTGCTCTCATGGTCGCGCGTCGGCCTCCACCAAAAACCGATCGGCCTGCTTAACGTGGACGGGTTTTTCGACCCCCTTCTTCATTTGCTTCGGCATACAGTTGACAGCGGATTCGCCGCGCCGGAAGACCTTGAGCTGATTGTCAGCGCCGAAGACGTTCCGACGCTGTATGGACAGATGAACACATTTTGCCGTCGCCGCCACTCTTGACCGTGGACGGGGGAAGCGGCAAGTTGAATTTTTGAATGTATTTCAGCGTCAATGCATGGGTGTGAGGAATGCGCATCGCGCCGGCTTCGAGATACTGGTCGTCGCGAAAGTTGGAGCGGAGCGTGTAGATGCGGCCGCCGACCCGCTCGGATGCTTCTAAGATAGTGACGCGATGACCCGCCTGCTTCAGCAATGACGCCGCGACAAGCCCGGCCATCCCGGCGCCGATGATAACGATATGTTGAGGCGCCGTCGTTCTCTTTAACTTCCCTCCGAAAGAAGTCTCCTACTTCTAAACGTGAAGGTGCGCCAGCACCAGTGAAAGTGGGAGATGAATTTCGGTTGGCGTTAGCCAACGAATAGGATAGAATATGGCTAGAACGGACACCTTCGGAACGAAGGGAAGCGTAAAGGGTTCTTGTGTGTGGCTTACCGTTCAGCGAACACACACAAGTCGCTTGAAGCCCCCACCTCTAAGCGAAGCGTAGGTGGTGGGTAGTTCACGCCGTGGTGAATAATCGAGATCATTGTTTCCACTGAAAGTTTTGGAGAAACATACGGGTGGGACACGGTTGGACTCCCCCTTTGCCATCTATGGTTTGCGATAATCAAGAAGCGGTTACTCCATCTTATTCAGCGGCAAAGGGGAGTATGTGGGAATGCATTCGCCAAGGGCTGGCACGGCGCCTAGCGCGAGGGGGCGCGCAGCATGTGGCAATACAATGGCCGTCAAGAGCCAGATATGATGTACGTGGCGCCCTCGATTTCGATGCGGCGCGGTTTCTGCACGCCCACAAGCCGGCACGAAAACGGGCGCGTCGATGGATGACGGCGGTCAGCCTCATAGAACCGAATCGCAATGCCGCCGACAGCGAGCTCCGCGTATGCTCCCGCTTCATCGCGCTCGACATCGGGTTCGGGCAAGTCAAACAGCCGGCGGTAGCCGTTGACCGTCCGCTGGAGATCGAGGGTGTAGAGGCTAATTGACGACAGCGAAACAGAGCCAATCGGGTGTCTCATGAGCGGCGCCAGCTCGTTCATGCGTACGTCATCACGGTCGCCCCATTGAATGAAAAACGGATAGCGAAACGCGCCGTCTGTGTCGTCTTCGATAAACAGCATCGACCATGTGAGCTGCTTGCCGTCATCGCGCTCGCGGCTGCCGGGGAGCGGACCGACTGGGGCGAATCCTTTGCTTTTGAGCTGCGCCGCCACCGCTTCGATGTCGTTCGTGCGAAAGGCAAACTGGGAGAAGCCGCTTCCTTCTTGGCGGTCGGCGACAAGCTGAGTGATGAGCGGGTTTCCGCACGTTCTCGCCGTCTGTATATCGGCAATGCCGATCCACTCGATGTAGCGCAAATGCTCCACGTAACATAAGGCGTTGTACGTTCCCCATGATGGATGACGGCCGCCGTGGATGGCCACAAGCCCCCATTGTTCAAACGCCATTTTCACTTGCTCGGGCCGTTCGGTCAAGTGGACGAGATGGTCAAACGCGATATGCATGGCAGCGGCCTCCTCTTAGATGAATCGATCAGCGGAACAGCATTTCTTTCAGCTTGTAAATGATTCGTTCGTTGTCGACGGTGCGGTGGGCGATAAAATTCAAGTCCAGCTTGATGTCTTCGATTTGGGCAGCCAATTGTTCGTAACGGGAGTCCATTTTTTGTTCGAGGCGGTCCACCGTTTGTTTCAATGAGGAAAATTCCCGGTGAAGCTGGTGGACGTCAGCGGCGAGAGCTTCCAGTTTGGCGTCTGTTTCGTCTTGGCGGTGGAGGAGAGCAGCCACGATGCCGTTTAATTCCGTTTGCCCAGCGCGAAGCGAATCTTGTTCTTGACGCAGACGCTGTTGTTCCAGGCGGATTTCCTGCTGCTCTTTTCGAATCTCTTGTTGTTCTTTTCGAATCTCTTGTTGTTCTTTTCGGATTTCTTGTTGCTCTTTTCGAATTTCTTCTTGTTCTTGGCGAATGGCGATTTGTTCCCGCTCGAGCCGCTCTTGACCCTCTACGAGCTTTTGCAGCGTGCCATCCATGGCGCTTAGGCGGTCGAGCACTTGGGTGAGCAAAGCGTCACTCATCGTCATGATTCCCCCTTTTTCGTCCGTTACAGTCATTATAGTACATATGTTCGGGATTGTCAATTAAGAAAATTTGAACATCCATGGCGGACAAACTCCTTCACATTCCTTGTTTGTCAAGGATTTATTCCATATCGGTGCAAAAAAATCCTCCCGATTTTTGTCAGGAGGGTTCTCACATGGAAGCGAATACTTTTGGCAATGCGATGAAGATTACGTAATCTGCATATGTCCATGGATGATTTTGATTTGGCAGCGACATGCAATTTCCCTCCTTGTGCTTTCATTTTATCGTATTTCTTTGAATAAAAAAAGGCGTCACGAGCGATTCCTTCCTGTGTCTAAAATAGGAGCGCGTCCTTTTCCTCCCATCAACCGTTTACTCATGCGTGTGCCATCCCATCGTGCGCTGTTCAGGAAAACGAAATATTCCTACATCAAACATCAAATCCCCCCGGTTTCACGCCTGCCTTAGCTATTGGGAGATGTTATAGAACGTATATTCGTTTGCATCGTGAATATATAGATTGATTCTCGCCCAGAACACGTGGCAACGGTTGCTTCATTGGATAAAAGTTTGGTATCATCATGGTATTGTGATAGGTCGAACTCGTTGGAGGTGAAACTATGTCGCGAATTTCCATTGACCAAGTGAAACATGTCGCCGATTTGGCGCGGTTGGCGATTACCGATGAAGAGGCGGAGATGTTTACGAAACAGCTCGATGCGATCATTACGTTTGCCGAGCAGTTGAATGAATTGGATACGGAGAACGTTCCGCCGACTTCGCACGTGCTTGATATGAGAAATGTGATGCGCGAGGATATTCCAGAACCGGGGCTGCCGCGCGAGGAAGTGTTGAAAAACGCGCCGGATCAGCAAGACGGCCAGTTCCGTGTGCCGGCCATTTTAGAGTAAGGAGGGGGATTTATGTCGCTTTTTGACCATTCCGTATCAGAATTACATACGTTGCTGCAGAAAAAAGAAGTGTCGATTTCCGATTTAGTCGACGAATCGTACCGACGCATCGGCGAAGTGGAAGAAAAAGTGCAAGCGTTTTTAACATTAAATGAAGAACAGGCGCGGGCGAAAGCGAAAGAGTTGGATGACCAGCTCGCCAAAGGCGAAGAAACGAACCCGCTGTTCGGCTTGCCGATCGGCATTAAAGACAACATCGTCACAAAAGGATTGCGCACGACATGCGCCAGCAAAATTTTATACAACTTTGACCCGATTTACGACGCGACCGTTATGGAGCGGCTGAACGCTGCGGGCGCCATTACAATCGGGAAGCTGAATATGGACGAGTTCGCCATGGGTTCGTCGACGGAAAACTCTGGCTTTCAGCTGACGCGCAACCCGTGGGACTTAGAGCGCGTTCCGGGCGGCTCGAGCGGCGGTTCGGCGGCGGCGGTGGCGGCAGGGGAAGTGCCGTTTGCGCTCGGCTCGGATACGGGCGGTTCGATCCGCCAGCCGGCGGCGTTTTGCGGGGTTGTTGGTTTGAAGCCGACATACGGCCGCGTCTCGCGCTTCGGGCTTGTCGCGTTTGCGTCGTCGCTGGACCAAATCGGTCCGATTACGCGCACGGTCGAAGACAACGCCTACTTATTGCAGGCGATTGCAGGCGTCGATCCGATGGATTCGACATCGGCAAACGTGCCGGTGCCGAACTATGTGGAGGCGTTGACCGGGGACATCAAAGGATTGAAAATCGCCGTGCCGAATGAATATTTAGGGGAAGGCGTCGACGAAGGCGTGCGCCAGTCGGTGCTGGCGGCACTTGCCGTGCTTGAGAAGCTCGGTGCAACGTGGGAAGAAGTGTCGCTTCCGCATTCGAAATATGCCTTGGCGACGTACTACTTGCTCGCTTCGTCGGAAGCCTCGGCGAACCTCGCCCGCTTTGACGGCGTCCGCTACGGCTACCGGACGGACAACGCGAAAAACTTGATCGATATGTATAAACTCACACGGAGCGAAGGATTCGGGGCGGAGGTCAAGCGCCGCATTATGCTCGGGACGTTCGCGTTAAGCTCGGGCTATTACGATGCGTATTACAAAAAAGCGCAAAAAGTGCGGACGTTGATCAAGCGCGACTTCGAAAACGTATTTGAACGATATGACGTCATCATCGGCCCGACAACGCCGACGCCGGCGTTTAAAATCGGCGAGAAAACGAGTGATCCGCTGACGATGTACGCAAACGACATTTTAACGATTCCGGTCAACCTGGCGGGCGTGCCGGCCATTTCCGTGCCGTGCGGCTTTGTCGACGGCTTGCCGGTCGGCTTGCAAATCATCGGCAAGCACTTTGATGAAAGCACGGTCTATCGCGTCGCCCACGCCTTTGAACAGGCGACTGACTACCATAAGCAAAAACCGGTGTTGTAAGGGGGGTTAGGTGATGAACTTTGAAACGGTCATCGGACTTGAGGTGCACGTCGAGCTGAAAACGAAATCGAAAATTTTCTCCAGCAGCCCGAACGCGTTCGGAGCGCCCCCAAACACGCAAACGAACGTCATTGACTTAGGGTATCCGGGCGTGCTGCCGGTGTTGAACCGGCAGGCGGTCGAGTTTGCGATGAAAGCAGCGATGGCGTTAAACTGCGAAATCGCGACCGAGACGAAATTCGACCGCAAAAACTATTTTTATCCGGACAACCCGAAAGCGTACCAAATTTCGCAATACGACCAGCCGCTTGGCAAAAACGGCTGGATCGAAATCGAAGTGAACGGGAAAAAGAAAAAAATCGGCATCACCCGCATTCACTTGGAAGAGGACGCGGGCAAATTGACGCATACAGGCGACGGCTATTCGCTCGTGGATTTTAACCGCCAAGGGACGCCGCTCATTGAGATCGTCTCGGAGCCAGACATCCGCTCGCCGGAAGAGGCGTACGCCTACTTGGAAAAATTAAAAGCGATCATCCAATACACGGGCGTCTCCGACTGCAAAATGGAAGAAGGATCGCTCCGCTGCGACGCCAACATTTCGCTCCGGCCGATCGGATCGGACCAATTCGGTACGAAAACGGAGTTGAAAAACTTAAACTCGTTCAACTTCGTCCGCATGGGGCTCGAGTACGAAGCGAAGCGGCAGGAGAAAATTTTGCTCTCGGGCGGCGTCATCCGTCAAGAAACGCGGCGCTTTGACGAAGCGACAAAAACGACCATCCTCATGCGCGTCAAAGAAGGATCGGAAGACTACCGCTACTTCCCGGAGCCGGACTTGGTCATGCTTTATATTGACGACGAATGGAAAGAGCGCGTCCGCGCCTCGATTCCGGAGCTGCCGGACGCCCGCCAGAAGCGGTATGTCGAAGAGTGGGGCTTGCCGGAATACGACGCCAAAGTGCTGACATTGACCAAAGAAATGGCCGACTTCTTCGAAGCAACGGTCGCCAACGGCGCTGATCCAAAACTGGCGTCGAACTGGCTCATGGTCGAAGTGTCCGGGTACTTAAACGCCGAACAAAAAGAGCTGCATGACATCGCCTTGACGCCGGAAAGCCTAGCAAGCATGATCAAACTCATCCAAAACGGCACGATTTCGTCGAAAATCGCGAAAAAAGTGTTCAAAGAACTCGTCGAACACGGCGGCGACCCGGAGAAAATCGTCAAAGAAAAAGGGCTCGTGCAAATTTCCGACGAAGGAGCGTTGCGCAAAATTGTGCTCGAAGTGCTTGACGCCAACCCGCAGTCGGTGGAAGACTATAAAAACGGCAAAGACCGCGCGCTCGGTTTCCTTGTCGGCCAAGTGATGAAAGCAACAAAAGGGCAAGCGAATCCGCCGCTTGTCAATAAGCTGTTAATAGAGGAAATTGGAAAACGATAATGAAACAATAGGAGTCCTGCCCACCGGCAGGCTCTGTTTTCAATAAAAATTTTTGCACTATTAAAAAAATACAATTGACAAACGTTGTGATCGAATGATAGATTTTTTATAAAAAAACCAATTGATTTAGTAGGATATGAAATCTCGAAGGGTCAAAGAGGGGGAGAGAAAACGATGAGCCATGAACAAACTTTCCGCCCGGAAACGCTTGCCATCCACGCCGGGCAAAAACCGGATGCGGAAACGGGCGCGCGGGCGGTGCCGATTTACCAAACAAGCTCATATGTGTTCCGCGACAGCGAGCACGCAGCCAATTTATTTGGCTTGAAAGAGGAAGGGTTTATTTATACGCGCATTATGAACCCAACGAACGATGTGCTTGAAAAACGGATCGCGGCGCTTGAAGGCGGCATTGGGGCGCTTGCGCTCTCATCGGGACAGGCGGCGGTGTTTTATTCGATCATCAACATCGCCTCGGCGGGCGATGAAATCGTGTCGTCGTCGTCCATTTACGGCGGCACGTACAACTTGTTCGCTCATACGCTGCGCAAGTTTGGCATTACGGTGAAGTTTGTCGATCCGTCCGATCCGGAAAACTTTGAGCGGGCGATCACCGACAAAACGAAAGCGTTGTTTGCGGAAACGATCGGCAACCCGAAAAACGATGTGCTTGACATTGAAGCGGTCGCCGACATCGCCCATCGCCACGCCATTCCGCTCATTGTCGACAACACGGTGGCCAGTCCATACTTATTGCGGCCGATTGAATTCGGCGCCGACATCGTCGTCCACTCAGCGACGAAGTTTATCGGTGGGCACGGCAATTCGATCGGCGGCGTGATTGTCGACAGCGGCAAGTTTGACTGGAAAGGGAGCGGCAAGTTTCCGGAGTTCACCGAGCCAGACCCAAGCTATCACGGGTTGGTGTATGTGGATGCCGTCGGCGAAGCGGCGTACATCACGAAAGCGCGCATCCAGCTGTTGCGCGACTTAGGGGCAGCGCTGTCGCCGTTTAATGCGTTTTTGTTTTTGCAAGGATTAGAGACGCTTCATTTACGGATGCAGCGTCATAGCGAAAATGCGCTCGCTGTTGCTAAGTTTTTGGAAGAGGAAGAAGCCGTCGAATCGGTCAATTATCCGGGGCTTCCAAGCCATCCGTCACATGAACTCGCGAAAAAGTATTTGCCAAACGGGCAAGGTGCGATCGTCACGTTTGAAATCAAAGGCGGCGTCGAAGCCGGGAAAACATTGATCGACTCGGTCAAGCTGTTCTCCCATTTGGCCAACATCGGCGATTCGAAATCGCTCATCATCCACCCGGCCAGCACAACGCACGAGCAGCTGAGCCCGGACGAACAGCTGTCCGCCGGCGTCACCCCGGGCCTTGTGCGCCTGTCCGTCGGCACGGAAGCGATCGACGACATTTTGGACGACTTGCGTCAAGCCATCCACCAAAGCCAGACGGTGGGGGTGAAGTAGAAGCAACGAAGCGAGAACCATTTGGAAAATAGAAAGAGCGCCCTAATCGACAAACTAGGGCGCTCTTTTTTGATTTGCAGAGCAAAGCTATCTCAGAACACGCCTTCTCTGCACTTGCAAGGGAAAATCAGTACATCAGATTTTCCGGACACGGAGACTCCAGACTATCCTCGCTTGTCAAGTACGTTCCACCTGAATCCGTGATAGAAGTGTACCCGAAATGCCGGGAAACTCTCAATTATGCAGAGGCCTCTACTCTATTTCGAATGTTCACCTATTAGGTGAAGAACCGAGATGTAATATTTGGTTGATTGATCAAATTTTCTTGTGGGGGCGTGCACCCGTCTTGATCACCGATTCAAGGTTACAGTGATGCACCCATTTTGTTTTAATTTTTCGTATTTACTTCTTTTTTTTTGTTATAATATCCCATGGGACCGGTCCTGTATTTTAAGGTTCATCACCAAAAGATGTACTTGACTTTTAAAGACAAACATGATAGCAATGTGGGAGCGATTATAAAGCGAATATGTGGATTCAGCAAGGCTCCACGAAAGTGTCGCCAACCGCGCTGAATGTAACCGATAATGACACGCGTTATTTCACTGTCGACCAAAGCGCTGTTGGCAAAAAAGTTTCATTAGTGGCGGAAAATGCATCCTTCACTTACGTTACAGTTGATATCGCAGGCAAATTTTACCCCGACAATTGATCGATTTTATAGATATGTTCAGTCAACTTGGACAAGAGAGAGGTTTTCTTCGTCAGGGACGGTCTTCTTCAATTTCAATGAAGAAGACCGTCCTTAAACAGAAGAATTAGGAGATGATTGTATGTATATGGAATTGCTTAAACTTCTGAAAAATAAGAACTTTTATATCAGCGCAGCTTGCCTGTTGTTGCTCGTCATTGGCGCTGTCGTGTTGGGGGTGAAAGATTACCGTGAAAATGTGCAGTTGCTTGAACGAATTTACCACGACAATCCAAATGTTTCCGCCTTGGCATCGCCTCACCTTGAATGGGTTGGTCTAGGAGGCTTCCGATTTAACGTACTCTCTTCTTTATATTACTTCCTTTTTCCACTATTGTTGTCCATTCCATTGGTAGATTCGATTGATCGTGAGCGAAAGAGCGGAAATATTCATTATCAATTGACACGGATGGGAAGGGGAGTCTATTTTCGAAGGAAATTTGTGTTTTCCTATATCAGCGCTTTCTTCTTATTCCTTCTTCCTCTTGTGCTGGGAGTTGTGCTGGTGAATCTTTTGACGAACCATTGGGATTATTCGAGCTTTTCCCAGGCTTATCGGCAATTGGTCCATGGCACGTTGCCGTTGCCGGACAATTCATTTGAAGGGGAAAAGAAAAGCCTTTTTTCTCCTTTATTGGAGATCTCCCCTTATTGGTATGTTCTCGCGTATTATGTCATTGGCGGGTTGTTTGCCGGTGGCTACGTTTGTCTCGGTTTAGCCTTTTCTTTATTCTTGAAAAATCGGTATTTGATCACGTTGATGCCACAAATCATTTATATGGTTTGTTGGGCAGCGCTGACCATTACCAACCAATTGGCCTGGGATCCGTTTAATTTTTTAATCCCTTCACAACCAGTGGAAGGATTGTCCTATTGGAAAATCGTCATCGTGTTTATCCTCCAATTGTTGATCGCGGTAGGGGTATTTTCATATGGAGTGAAGAAGAGTGAAGATGTTCTCTAGACAGATTGTTTTTTTTGTTTGGCAAGATTTGCTGTTGCATCGCACCGTTATCCGAATGATTTTGGGCGTCATGGCTCTGTTGATGGTGGTGAGCATCTTGCCGCTAGGAATGGTGGTAGTGGGGAAATGGCACAGCCTTAAAGATTTTATCTTGCTCTATCGGTATGAGTTTTTTCATCTGCCTGTTTTTTTATTTCTTTTAGGTTCAACACTTCAAACGAACGCGTGGGTGATTTTAAGACGATACCGCACCCGGGGACAAATCGGGCTGCATAAAGCGTTGTTGGTCGTCGTTTTGGCGGGGGGCGTGTCCCTTTGGGTTGCTGTAGCAGGAGGATTATGTACAATGTTTGTGAAATTCCTCATCTACCCCCATATGCCAAACGCCCATGCGGCTTTTTTGTACGTGCCGCATAGTGAGGATAAAAGTTCGTTTCTCTATTTTCTTGTTATGTATTTTTTCGTCACCGCTATATACGGATTGCTGTTTATAGCATTCATCGACTTTGGATGGAGTCGCTTTTTTGCCTTCGCTGCCGTCATCATACTGGCTGTATTGGATATGTTCACGGTGCATATGCTCCCTTATTTGTTTTACATAAGTGAACAGGCGGCTCCTGTTTGGACCATCCTCGTTCTCATTGTGGTGCTGCTGCTGTTAGTCTATCTCATTTGCCTTTCGTCAAGCCGAAAAAACTATTATGTTCAGGATGATCTGTTATGAAACCGATGGATTTGGAGTTTACCTTGATCAAAATGGATATCAAAAGAATTGTCATCACCTGCCTCCTGTTCCCGCTGTTGGGCACTTTGATGTGCAGCTGGTCAGAGGCGTTTTCCTCCCAACACCTATCGGAGTTGTTCGCCCGCTTATTCGGAGCGGTGACGACCTCGAATTGGATGTATTGGCTGATGATTTGCTTCGGCTATGTGGTGTTGCTCCAAATCGTTTGGAAAAAGCGGGATCAATATTTTGAACATAAACTGTTCATTTTGTTGAGGGATACGACGTCGTACACGATGGCTAGGCTGCTGGCAGGTGTTCTATTTACATTGGTGTATGTCTTGTCGGTGTTTTTGATCGCTGGCGGCTTCGGTCTCTTTGTGTCGCATATGGCGTTTTCGTTTGACCGTTCGCTCGTGCTCATGTTCGTGGGCATCGCCGTGAATTTGTATTGGCACGCCAGCGTGTGGATGTTGTTGAACGTGTATGCAACCCATCACTTGGCGAATGTTGTCATTCTCGCTTTGTTTTTTGTGGGTGTGAAGATGCCAACGCCTTTTATTCCTTTGTACTACAGCATGGCGGATCTCGTGCGGAGCAGCTCGATGTTCTGGTCGGCGTTGATGGTGGAGCTCTTGTCGATCGTTGTGTTCGGGTATTGGACGATAAAGAGAGTGAAGCATGCGGATTATATCTAGGAGGTTTTCGATATGAAGGCGATCGTCTTATCCAATGTTTCCAAAACAATCAAATCAAGGGAAGTTTTGCGCAATATCAACTTAGAGTTGGAGATAGGCAAGATTTATGGGTTCGTCGGGCCGAACGGATCGGGAAAAACGATGTTATTCCGAGTCATCAGCGGACTTGTGAAGCCGTCCAGCGGCACGGTGGCGGTATTTGGCCAGACGTTGCACCAAGATGTATCCTTTCCGAGCGATATTTCTGTTTTGTTGGAAAAACCAGGTTTCCTTGAACAATACTCAGGATTCGATAATTTGCATTTTTTAGCCATGATTCAAAACAAAATCGGCGAACGTGAGGTAAAAGAGGCGATCGAGCGAGTGGGGTTGAATCCGCATGATAAAAGGCCGGTGAAAGCGTACTCTCTTGGAATGAGACAAAGACTGGCCATCGCACAATGCATCATGGAGAAACCGCAGCTGATGTTGCTCGATGAACCGATGAATGCGTTGGATGAAAAATCGGTGGACCAAGTGTACCAAATTATTCGGGAGGAAAACAAAAGAGGCTGCACCATTTTGTTGACGTCTCACAACAAGGTGGACATTCAGTCATTATGCCATGAAGTATATTCGATGAATGAAGGGGTGATTACGGGTATGACCCATATTACGGCAGAATGACTGTCATGTGTGTAATGTCGAAATTCGCGAGGGGGTGGCCATCTTGAACAACCAACTGTGCGAAGGTGCCGCTTCCGTGTTCATGGGACAATCAAAAGATGGGATTATGGAGTGAACCAAAATAGCTCCCTGCATCCTCCTTAGGTGCAGGGAGCTTCAGTGCAGCTATTCTTTCTTCCTGAAGCCAAATTCGAATTCCCTCATCCCTCTGCTTTCGAACGCGCTGTCATGAAAAGACAAAGATGCTATCTGTTTAGTCGACACCGCCTCTTGTGCACTCCCACTATCATGGGAAGGATTCATTATAGGCAAGTGGGGGGTTCCCGTGTTTTCACATGCACCAAAATAGCCCGATTTGCTGATTTCTTCCTTCAACAGAGAGCATGACATGCTTTGAGAGAGTTCGGTACGATCTTCTCCAAAAGGTACATACCGAAACATTAGAAAAATCTTATGATTTTAATCTATTTTGAATGTGAAAATGTCTCTATATAAGTTGAATTAAAGATTTACAACTGAACACACAAACGATCGATCGTTTGTTCTGGTTTCTGGTTGATTCGCTGAATAAAGGCTTGGACATTCTTTCTATTTCTTGCACACTCGAATAGAACACGTTGTAAATCACGTCTGATTTCAGCCATTTCCATAGCCCTTCAATCAAGTTCAATTGCGGACTGTATGGTGGCAAAAAGACGAGCTCTAACCGATCTTCGTGTTCTTTTAAAAATGGCTGAATGAGTTTGGCATGGTGAATTCGAGCGTTATCTAAAATCATCACTATTTTGCCTGTGGGATAGCGTTCTAACACAAGTTGAAGAAATCGAAGAAATGTTTCCGCGTCATAGCGTTCTTCTTCGATGCAAAACACTTCCCCTGTTTCGTAGTTCAACGTGCCAATCAGCTTCAGCCCTTGATGTTTTCCAAACGTCGGAATGATTCGTTGTTTTCCTTTGACAAACCATGTTTTTTGAATCGCTTGGTAATCACGAATCATCGACTCATCTTGAAAGAGGACATGGGCGATGTTCCCATCTACCAGTTTTTTTTACTTCAGGGAAGGTGATTTCGACGAATTCTTTTTGTTTCTCTTCATCGGCATTGGCTAGTGTATAGGTCGGTTTCGTATAGCTTAGCCCTAACCGATGCAGAATGTCACTTGTTCCGCGAAGCGTGTATGTTGGCCCCCACTTTTGTTGAATGAGTTCAGCGATTATCGCAAGCGTCCAATTATATTTTGCTTCGAATCCCACATCTACGGGGAGCTGATGTTCAATGATCAAAGCCAGCTCTTTTTCCTGCTCAGGGGTCAATCGACGTGGGGCGCCAGGTGAGTATTTCATCTCCAGTCCATCAAGACCGCGCTGGGCGTAGGCATGAATATAGTTATAAATAGTTTTCTTGGATCGACCAATAATCGTTGCGATTTCTCCTTTGGTATATCCCTGCAAATGAAGATAAATCGCTTGGTAGCGTTCATATGCTCGTTTACTTTTTGCTTCTTTCATGGCAGTGGACAACTTTTCGATCTCGTCTTTGTGATTTGGCATCATATTTTCTCTCCGTTCCCCTATTTTCTCTTTTATTTATTCGCCTTGGAACGGGAGAAAACCTTTATTTCAATTTATATATATAAATATTCTCGCCCGCTCCGGGGCGAGTAAGCAGGGGAGAGTGGTGTTCGAATTCTTGTTGGGGTGGCGCCAAAGGGCTGATTACAGCTACAGCCCTTTTGGCGCCACTTTCTTTTCCACTTTGCGCAGCAGCCAGTCAAAGGCAATCGCTAAGATCGCCGCAGGAATGGCCCCGGCTAAAATCAAGTTTTTATCGGCGATGCGCAAGCCGCGGTCGATCAAGTCACCAAGCCCGCCGGCGCCGATAAACGTCGCTAAGGCGGCGACGCCGATCGTCAGCACCGTCGCCGTGCGCACGCCAGCCATAATGACGGGAAGCGAGAGAGGAAGCTCGACCATCCATAAAATTTGCCGCGATGTCATCCCCATCCCTCGGCCAGCGTCCACCAGCGCCGGGTCGACGCCGAGAATCCCAGTGTACGTGTTGCGCAAAATCGGAAGCAAGGCGTACAGCGTCAACGCGATGATCGCCGGCAGTTTGCCGATGCCGAAAATCGGAAGCATAAATCCAAGCAAGGCCAGGCTCGGAATCGTCTGAATGATGGCGGCCACGCCGATGATCGGCTCGGCGAGTTTGCGATACCGCGTCAATACGACGCCAAGCGGCACGGCGATGACGATCGCAATGCCCATGGCGATAGCGGATAAGAGCACATGCTCTTGAAAGGCGATCCAAATATCATTCTTTCGTTCGATCAACGTTTGCAATAATTCCATTGTACCCCTCCTTTTTCGGCTGTTGTCATACAAATAAAGGGGGATGAAAAAAGGCGGCAACAAGACGCGGAGGGGATGAAAAAGCGTCACAAACAAAGGATACCGCAATTTGGGTACAAATGGCAAATTTGGTATCAGCCGATATGTTTGCCTCTCGCCTGCTCTCGCGGTGATGATGGCCCTCTCCTCCTTGATCCTAAAAAATGCTCCGGAATGCTGGCGAATCCTTCAGAATGATCCGAATTCGAGATGTTCGAATAAGCCCGCCGTTTATCCATCAACATGCTGGCTATGCATTCCCCCGCGCCGTTGATCGAAAGGTTGGCAGGCTCCATGGCGAAGACGAACGGATCAACACGTGAACAAAAAAAACGGCAGCCCACGGCTGCCGGGTGAAAAAGGAATCCGTGTGGAACGTTTTTTATGGGGAACGCATTAGGCATGAACAAGGCGATGAAGGGTGCTTTCCGTTTTGAAAACGCGGGCGTTCAAGACGTGCAGTCCCGCTTCATGTTCGGCGAGGGCAGGCAGCACTTTGTCTTCGAGGATGGATGTGATATGGGTGAGGTCGCCTTTCATATGGTGAAGGTCGTGCGCCATCGCCTCGTATTTGGCGGTCAGCACTTTTTGCCCATGGCGGAGCGCTTCAACGATCGCCTTCGTTTCATTCGTGCGCTCATCCAGCAAGTCGATTTGTTGCGCAAGCGTGGTCGTCTGCTCGTTCAGTTGAGCGACTTGATGTTCGACAGTGCCTATGCGTTCGTTGAGTTGGGCGACTTGATGTTCGACAGTGCCCATGCGTTCGTTGAGATGAGCAACTTGGTGCTCAAGGTTGCTTGTCCGCTCATTCAACTGAGTGAACTGCTGCTCAAGGGCGCTTGTTCGTTCGTTAAGCTGTGCGACCTGGCGTTCGAGAACGCTCGTGCGCTCATTCAGCTTGGTCATTTGAGCTTCAAGAGCACCTGTTCGTTCATTGAGCTGGGCCACTTGCCCCTCCAAGGCGCCAACCCGCTGCTCGAGCGACTCGACCGCCGTGCGCGTCGCTTTCACTTCATGCAAAATTTCCCGCAGCAACGCTTCCATTCGTTTCACCTCCTTTTCCCCTCTATTTTACAAAAAACGCGCGCCGATGGCGAGAAAAAATAGGAAAACGGTTTTTGCTAGAAAAAGAGCGGAGAAAATCGTTACAATAAACAGTAGGAAAAAACCGAAGCGAAGGTGGACGGAGATGGATGCCACATGGCTCAAACCCATTGTCGAAACCAAATATTTATCGACCGAAAACGCGCACCGCTACCGTGCGATTTTGCGCTATTTCTATATTCAGCACGAGCGGATGCGCCAATATTTGTTTCCAGAAGAAGTGTACGCTTTTTTAAAGCAGCACGAGGAGTTTGCCGATTACACAGAAGATGACTTGCAGCAAGACCTCGACCAGCTCGTGAAATGGAACAACTTGATCGCCCGTCAAGAGACGTCCCACGTGCGGACGATTGAAGAGTTTAAGAAAAAGCGATTCCGCTACCAATGCAGTCCGTACACGGTGGAGATCGAGCGGATGATCCGCACGCTTGAGCAGCTTGGGGATTCGTTCGGAGGATCGCTTGAGAAAACGCGGTTTGACCGCTTGTATGCTTCCCTTTCCCGCATCGAGGCGATCATCGCCTCCGGGTTTCAGGAACAGAGAGATGAAATGTACCAAGTATGGGAAGAGACGTTCGATTATTTCAAGAAAATCATCCAAAATTCCGCAGACTATATGGCCTATTTACATAGCGAAAACGTGGAAGAGCGGATGACGTCCGAGTCGTTTCTCGTCTATAAAGAGCAGTTTACGGCGTACTTGCGCGATTTTATCGTCGCCTTGCAAAAAACGTCGATGCAGATTGAACAATTGCTTGAAGATCTGCCGGAAGAAGGGGTTCGGCAGTTCATCGGGCATGTCGTCGACTATGAGCGGTCGATCCCGCGCTTTGCCGATGCACCGCCGCCGCGCGCTGTGCAGATTGAAGAAAAATGGGAGACGTGGCGCAGCTTGTGTGAATGGTTTTTAGGCCGCAACGGGCGCGAGAGCGAGCTTTCGTTTTTGCAATACCAGACAAATGAGGCGATTCGCCGTCTGACGCGCGTCGTGCAGCGGCTTGGCGAGCGGCATCATCATTTTCGCAGCCGCAAAGGCGACTACTTGCATTTGGCGCGCTGGTTTTCCCGCCTTGAATCGATTGAAGAGGCGCACTGCCTGTCAGCGGTCGTATTCGGCTGCTTCCATACGAAACATCTCGTCGCTGATGCGGAGGCGACCGACAACATATACCGCGACGTATGGGACGAGCCGCCAGCCGAGTGGGTGACGAAGCCGCGCGTCCGCCATTACGGGGAAAAGAAAAAGCCGCAGGCGATTGAAGACAAAGAACGGGAGAAAGAAGAAGCGCGCCTTCGCTATTTGGAAGAAAAAGAGCGCGAGGAAGCGGCGCTCAGACAGCTTGTGACCGATGGAAAAATCGTGCTGGCTGACCTTCCCGAGGTGACTCCATATGTACGAAAAACGCTGCTCGGTTGGATCGCCAAGGCGATGGGGCGCGAGGGGCAAGCAATGAAGACGGAAAACGGGTGGGTGGTCAAAGTGGTGAACAAAGAGGGGACGATTTGCCTTCGTGCAGAAGATGGGGAACTCGTGATGCCGAACTACGAAATTCATGTGCTTTCGGGAGGTGAGTGAGGATGGAAACGGCGTTTGACGACAAGGCGAAAGAAGCGCTCGCCGCGCTGTTTGAGCAGTTTTGGATCATTCGCGACCAAGAGCCGGATTTGTACCAGCTCGTCCGCGAGCGTGAACATGTGTTGAAACGGTATGTGGAGGAGAAGTTTGGGTATCGACTCATCGTCCACCGCTATTTCGCCAAGCTCGAGAAAATTCCCGCCGATCCCGAGCCGTGGATGGGCATCGAGTCGTTTCAAGAGCCGCTCGATTATGCGCTGTTTTGCTGCTTGATGGCGTATTTGGAAGGCAAGGCGGTGGAGGACAAGTTTTTGCTTTCTGACGTATGCGAAGAAATTCGCGCCATGTACCCGGGGGATCTACCAGTCGATTGGACGAACTACGCGCATCGGCGCGCGCTCATCCGCGTGTTGAAAACGGCGGAACAAATCGGTCTTGTCCGCCGGATGGATGGGGAGATTGAAGCGTTCGCCCAGCATGTGGAGGAAGAAGCGCTGTACGAAGTGCCGGTGCTCGCCCGCTATTTTATGCGTACGCATCCGAAAGATTTGTTGCAATATGAATCGATCGACGAATTGCTCGCCGAGGAGTGGAAAGCCTCGCCGCAAGATTATCGGCGCCATCGCCTGTATCGGAAGCTGTTTTTATCCCCGGCGGTGCATCGGACAGAAGGGGACGAGCAAGATTTTTACTACTTGCGCAACTTCCGCCATCGGCTGCGCGATGACATCGAAGCGCATACGCCGTTTCGGTACGAGTTGTACAAAAACGCCGCCATGTTGATGTTGCCTGAGCGGCAGGCGCCGTACACCGTATTTCCTGATCAGAAAGGAACGTCGGAGATCATCCTTCATTTTGCCGCCTTGGTGCGCGAGCGGCTTGGGGAATATCCACCGGATGAATACGGCCGCATCCGGTTGACGTCTGAACAATTTTCCGCCTGGCTTGCCGATTGCCGCCGCCGTTACGGGGCGGGGTGGGGGAAAACGTACCGCGACATGTCGGCTGCCGAGCTTGTCCGCGAAGTGCTTGCGGCGCTCAACGAATGGCGCATGGCCGATGTGGAGCACGACACCGGAATGATCGTCCTTTACCCCCTCCTCGGGCGGGTGTCGGGACGGTATCCAGATGATTTTGACGCGAAAGAGGGAGGAGAACATGGCGAATCCATGGGTGCTTCATCGTGCGGGGCTGATTAATTTTTGGTATTACGACGAGCAGTATTTTCATTTCGCTGACGGCAAGCTGCTGTTGCGGGGAAGCAACGGGGCGGGCAAGTCGGTGACGATGCAAAGCTTGATCCCGGTGCTTTTAGACGGCAAGAAGACGCCCGATCGCCTCGATCCGTTCGGCTCACGGGCGCGGCGCATGGAAGACTACTTGCTTGGGGAAAAAGACGTCGTCAATCGCGATGAGCGGACGGGGTATTTGTTTTTGGAATACAAACGAAAAGCATCCGACCAATACGTCACAACGGGCATCGGCCTGCGGGCAAAGCGGCAAAAAAGCCTCGACTTTTGGGGGTTTGTCATGTTCGACAACCGCCGCATCGGCTATGACCTTCAGTTGTATAAACAAGAAAAAACAGGTGAAAAAATCCCGCTGACGAAACGCGAGCTCGCCGCATTGCTCGGTGCGGGCGGGACGGTCGTCGAGACGCAAAAAGAGTATATGGAGCTCGTCAATAAGCATGTGTTTCGCTTTGAATCGCTCGAGGCGTTTCAAGAATTGATCGAACTGCTCATTCAACTGCGCAGCCCGAAGCTGTCGAAAGACTTTAAGCCGACGGTGATTTATGAGATTTTGGAAAGCTCGCTGCCTCCGTTGACCGATGACGAGCTCCGCCATTTATCCGAAACGATTGAAAACATGGACCAAGCCAAGCAGCAGCTTGAGCAGCTCGAACGCGACGAACGGGCGTTGAAGCGCCTTTGCGATCAATACCGCCTGTACAACGAATATATGATCGCCGAAAAGGCGGCAGAATACGTAAAAGCGGTCAAGCAGGCCGAACAGCTCGCCGCCGAGCAACAACGCCTTCACGATGAAGAAGAAAAGACGCGAAAGGCGCTTGATGAGCTTGAGGAGTCCATCACCCGCCTCGGCCGCGAAGAAGACGTGCTGCGAGCGCGCGAAATCGACTTGGCTGGCCATGAAGTGTTCCAGCAGGCGGAAAAGTATGAACAGCTGAAAGCCGAACGGCAGCGCCTAGAGGAACGGCGGGAGCGGCACGAGCAGACGATTGCGGAAAAAGAACGACAGGAACGTCAGCACCGCCGCCGCCTCGATGAAGCGGAAGCGCGGCTGGATGACCTTGAGCGGAAGCTTGAAGACGAGCTGGAGCAGCTGCGTATGGATGCCGACGAAGGATCCTTTTCCTTGCATGAAACGAACGAAGACGATTTTCACCGCCATCGCCAAAAGCAACAAGAGTTTTCGTTTGCCGCGTGGAAACAGGAAGCCGACCGCCATATCGAGCAGCTCGAGGAGTTGGCGCGTCTTTGGCGCAGGCATGACGAGGTGAAACGACGCTATGAAGAAGCGAGCAGCGAAGCGGGCGAAAGGCGGCGGGAAATGGACGAATGGCGCCACCAGCAATGGAAATGGGAAGAGCTGTTCGAAGAGGAGAAAGAGCGGTTTGAACAAGCCGTGCTTGCCTGGGTCGAGCAGGGAGGAATCGACGTTTCCGAAACGGACATTCAGGCGTTTTTGCAACAAATGGGCGCCCTCTATGAACAGTATTCGCTCGATGATTTGAAGCGCCCATTCGTGCAAGCGTATTACGATGCCGTCGGCAAGAAAAAGGATGAGAAATGGCGGCTCGAGCATGACATCCGTCTGTTGGAAGAAAAACGGGCAGAGCGCGAGGCCGAACTGCGTCAATGGCGGGAACAACGCGACCCCGAGCCTGAACGGGATGAACAAACCACTGCCGCCCGGTTGGCGTTGGAGGAGAAAGGCATTCCGTTTGTCCCGCTTTATGCCGCGGTCGAATTTGTCGACGATGTGCCTGACGATGTGCGCGAGCGAATCGAATCGGCGCTTTCACACGCGGGGCTGCTTGACGCCCTCATTACTGCTCGCGAGATCGACGTCGCCTGCGACCGTGTGCTCATTCCGAAACCGGTCCATATGGCGCACACGCTTGCTGATTATTTGCGCCCAGATGCCAATGCCCCTGTGTCAATGGAGCGGATTGACGAAGTGCTCCGAAGCATCGTCATCACCGATGCCGACCAAGAAGGCGGCATGACGATCGATGAAACGGGGCGCTATTCGCTCGGCCTTGTCCGCGGCCATGCGCCGCGGAGATCGAAGGCGATGTTCATTGGCCGTGCGGCGCGCGAACGGTGGCGGCTTGAGAACATCGCAGCGCTGGAAGCCGAGATCGCCGCTGTGGGGCAAGAGATCGACCGTCTGCGCGGGGCGCATCAGGCGGTGGAAGCGGCCATCCAAGCGCTCGCCGACTGGTTGGCGTCCTTCCCATCGGACCGCGATGTGCGCACCGCGTTTGACGAAGCGCAAGAAGCGCGCCGCCAAGCCGAAAGCAAAGAACGGGAATGGAAGCGGCAAGAAGAAAAAGCCGCTCTCTTGGCGCGCGAATGGAAACAAATCAAACAACAGCTCCACGACGAGTCGGCCGAGCTCGATTTGGCCTTTACTTTAGACGGTTGTGAACAAGCCCAGCTCGCCATGAAATCGTACGTCCGCCATGTGCACGAACTCGAAGTGCTTTACCGCGAAACGTGCCATACCGAGGCGATGATCGCCCAACAGCGCGAGCGGCTCGCGGCGCTGGAAACGGAGATCGACGAAGCGAAAGGCGAACGAAATCGGCTTCGGGATGAAACCGAGCGGCTCGCCTTGCGAATCGCGGAGATGGAACGGACGCTCGCGCAAATGGGGGCGGATGACATTCGCGCCGAAATCGCCCGCATTCAAGAACGATTGGCGTTTTTGCGCCAAGAAATTCCGCGCCTTGTCAACGAACGGGCGCGGACGGAACAGCGGCTCATGCGCTTAGTCGAAGAGCGGGAAAAAGGGGCGCAGCGGGAAGCGTTCGCCCGCGAGCTCGCCGCGATGTGGGAAAAGTCGTTTGCCCGTGAAGCGGCGCTTGGGCTTGTGGATCTTGATCGTTCCCGATCCCTCCTGGAGCAGGCGAAAGAAGCGAAACAACGGTACGAAGCAGTGTTAAAAGAGACGCGTTCCTCGCTTCTGGCGCGGCTGAACACCGTCTTTTTCCAAGAGTCGTCCAACTTGACCGAATACCGGGCGTCCTTCGAGCCGCTGGAAGAACAAACGAAGCCTGAATGGACCGCCGCTGCCCCAGACGATGAGATGGCCATGAAAGCCGCGGACTGGCGGGAGAAACAAGAACGGCACGTCATTTACCTCGACTACAAAGGCGAGCGCGCCACGCCGTTTGCGGTGCTGGCGGAAGTGGAGCGCGACATCGTCTTGCAGCACGAGTATATGAAAGAACAAGACCGCGAGCTGTATGAGGACGTCATCTTAAAATCAGTCGGCCGCATTTTGCGCAGCCGCATCCAGCGCGCCGAACGGTGGGTGAATGAGATGAACAAGCTGATGGGCGGCCTCGACACATCATCAGGGCTTGTGCTGTCCATTCAATGGAAGCCAAAAACGGCGGAGACGGAAGCGGAGCTCGATACGAAAGAATTGGTGCGCCTGTTGCGGCTTGATCCGCGGCTGCTTAGAGAGGAAGATTTACAGCGAGTGACGAACCATTTCCGCTCGAAAATCGCCCGCGCCCGCGAATTGCTTGAAGAGCGCGGCCAAGGCAGCACGCTCCATCAAATCATTAAAGAAGTGCTCGACTATCGGAAATGGTTTTCCTTCACTTTGTACTATGAAAAAACAAACGAGCCGAAACGCGAGCTGACGAACCACCGCTTTTACCAATTCAGCGGTGGGGAAAAGGCGATGGCGATGTACATTCCCCTTTTCGCCGCGGCGTATTCGCGCTACCAAGAAGCGGGCGATGATGCCCCGTACATCATTTCGCTCGACGAGGCGTTCGCCGGCGTCGATGAAAACAACATCCGCAACCTGTTCGGACTTGTCGAACAGCTCGGCTTTAACTACATCATGAACTCGCAGGCGCTTTGGGGCGACTACGACACCGTGCCCGCGTTGTCCATTTGCGAACTCGTCCGCCCGCGCAATGCGTCGTTTGTGACCGTCATTCATTACCGTTGGAACGGGCGCGTCAAACAGCTCATGGTCGATGACAAAGAATGGGAGATGATCGAAACGTGAGCACGGCCAAGGAGGCGGCTGCCTTTTTCCGATCCGAACCGGGCTTCAAGCGGCTGTTTGCCGAAATGAAACGCAAGTACGAGTCGCTCGGCCGCGTCGGCGGCGCGGTGTCTTTAGAGGTGTTCACCGATGAAGAGCGGGAGGCGGTGGCCGCCTTTTTCGGCAAAGACGTCTCCCGCGTCTCCCTTATCGCGTTTGAAAAACAGCTCGGACAGACGAGGTTTGCGGGCGTTGGGCTTGTCGAGCTGCTTGAACAGTACTTCGGCGCCCCGCTTGTCTCAAACAAAGAACGGCGCCAGGCGGAGGAAGAGGAACGGGATCGTTTTTTTGCGCGTCTGACCGAGGAGCATCATTGGGTTGAGTCGGTCCGCCCTCAGCGCTTCGTCCAAACGGCGTACGAAACCGACCGCCGCAGCCTGGAGGAGGCCATCCGCCTTGTCAGCGCGGCTTTGGGCCGCCTCCCGCTCCCGTCATACATGCGCCTCCCGCTCTTTGCCCAGCAAGTGGCGGGCGACCCGCATGCGTTCGATTTGTCCACGCTACCGGGGAGATTGTTGCTTTCGGCGTTGCAAGCGACCGTGCCCGGGGATTGGGACATGGCATCTGTAGAGAGCGTCAACGAGTTGCTCCAGTCCGTCGGCTTGCTCCGTGAGGATATCCTGAACTTTGTCACATGCGCCAACATTCTTGCTGAAACCAAGGACGGACCGCATCCTGTTTTCTCCGCTGCCTGGGAGGCGAACACAGCGCTGAACATGCCGCTTAGAGATGTGCTGTCGCTTGTCCGCGCCCGCCCTGCCCATGGGGGGACGGTGTACATTGTCGAAAACGCGGGCGTCTTTTCGACGCTGCTTGACACCCGCGCCCCGCTTGTCAGCACGAACGGGCAAATGAACGTGGCGACGATGAAGCTGCTCGATCTTCTCGCCTCTTCAGGCGCCAAGCTGTATTACTCCGGCGACTTCGACCCAGAAGGATTGGCCATGGCAGAGCGGCTGCAGGAGCGGTATGGACAGGCCGTCACCCTTTGGCGCTTTTCCGTCGAGGATTATAGGGCCGCCAACCCTGTCGTCGACCTCACCCCCGAGCGCCTCGCCAAGCTCGCATCCGTAACGTCGACGCCGCTGCAGCCGCTGAAAGAGGAGATGGCGGAAACGAAAAAAGCGGGGTATCAAGAGGCAATTATCGGGAGGCTGACAGAGGATATCAACGGGTAGTCCATCCACGAGCCAGAGAAGGAGCCCGGAGCGATCGGGTCTCCTTCTCCAAAAGGAATTTTTGCGCATGCTCGTCCGTCTCGAATTGGATGAAGCGAAACAGCGGCTGTTGTTCGGTTTTTTCGAGACGTATTTGCGGCGATCTGAAGAGGAGGAAGCAAAACGGCGACACGAGGGGAGCCAAATGGAAACGAAGGAAGCAAAGCGTGTGATGGAGCTCATCGTCTCATACGAACAGCGGGGGATGGAAAAGGGAATCCAACAAGGAATCGAACAGGGGTTAAAGCAAGGGATGAAGCAAGGACGCCAAGAAGGGATCGAGGAAGGGAAGCTCGACGTGGTGAAGAGAATGCTGGCGAAAGGATACGATGTCGACACGATCCACGAACCGACCGGACTGCCGATGGAGAAGATTGAAAGGATGAAGGGGTGAGATGGTCCTTCGCCGTCAAGCCCCACATTGTCGTCGACCTCCAATCGTGCCAAAACCCCGGGGGATCGACGACAATGGTTTTATGCGTTTGTCATAGTTCCCCTGAGATTATCGCTGTGGTATAATCTATATACATGCAACATGAAGAGTTAACTGTAGATGAGCATTTTTCATTACAATAATTTCCATGGTTAGAGAGACAAACAGTGTACCCCTTACGCGATACGGAGCTGTTTTTTGATCACATCAATGGGAATATCTTGCTTTGCAGCGTCATAAATGAACTCGACGACGCTGTGGTCTTTCCGCGACCGAAGAAGCTCCAGCCCGGTGGAGAGGTTTTGTCGGGATTCGGCGATGCTGTACACGCAGGAGAGCAGCACCACCGCCCAATACCGTTTCACCGCCCGAACGTGGTGAACGCGGTATCCATCCAGCTTCAGTTGATCTTTCGCCTGCCGGAAAAAGCATTCGATCGTCCAGCGCTGGGCGTAGTAACGCAAGATGTCTTCGTCCCCGAGCTCCCGGTCGGTGCTCAAGACGCAATGGAGATGTTCCGGTGTCATCGGCTGATCCGCCTTCCAAGCCAGCAGCACCACCGCGTCATCGAGGCCATGGATGGCCCCCTCATAGCGATACACGCGGTAATGCTCCTGACCCACCGTGACGAGGCGGGTGTCTTGGGGCTCGATATAGCGGGCGAACTGCTTGGCTTGGACGGCGATGCCTTTCGGATAAAGAATCCGGTTCGCCTTGAGCATCGCGATGACATGGAATCCCTGTTTCAGACAGGCTTCGATGAGCTTTTTGGACGGATACCACGAATCCATGAGCACATACACCGGCTGAGCCCGCTTCACCTTGAGCGAGGAAAGCATCTCGATCGCCAGGTCGATCTTGCTTTTTCCCGCTTTCTTGTCATACAGGCGGAACGCAAATGGGAACGCCTGCGTGAAGGTGTGCACCATCAGCCAAACGAGCGAATGCCCCCAGACCGATTGATGATCTTTATGCGAGTAGTGCCAGTCGCACCCTTGAATGGCGTGCACAGCCCGTGACGAAGGCTTCGTTTTTTGGCAAATCGTATCATCAATCGAAACAAAAAGGGGTTGATTCTTCCGTTTGGCCAGTCGTTCGACCTGGGAAAGGATCCACTCTTGAAGCTTCCCAAGCAGCCTTTCCTCGTTCCAAGGGCTTTTCGTGAAAAAGTGACGGAGCGTCGTTCGATGATTCGGATGAAAGCTCCAGTAATGAATATCAGTCAATGTTCCCGAGAATCCCTTGGTGGTCAAGGCATCGACAATATGAATGAGATGCTTGATGACCGGTTTGGAAAGCTGCAGCGTCAACCCCAGCGTGAAGAAAAACTTGTGGATTCCTTGGTGATGTGCTAATCTATTCATGAGACATGAACCTCCTTGTGGATAGTTGGTGGTACATCTATTCTAACCAAGGAATCCGGTTCATGTCTCCTTTTTTGTTTAGTTGTCAATTTATGTCAGTGAATTTGCTCATCTACAGGAGTTAACTTCTCAGTCATCCTGCACACCCTAAACGCTGCAGCACTTCCTCCGGACGTTCGTGGATGTAGTTGACAAACCGAGTAATGGCTTGAATGATATCGTTGCGATCCTTGTGAAATACATTGGCAATCACCGTATCTTTCAGCCATTTCCATAAGCGTTCGATCGGGTTCAGCTGTGGCGAATAGGGAGGAAGGTAAATAAAGTGAAAACACTGCCCTTCTTCCCGCAAAAACTCCTTGACCATTTTGGCATGGTGAATGCGGGCGTTATCCAACACCAAAACCATGAGACGGTCTAAATAGCGCTCTTTGAGCATTCTCAAGAAATCCAAGAACGTCGCGGCATTAGCAGCGGTCGTTTGATGAAGCACCGTTTCACCATCATGGACGTTGACCGCGCCAAACCGCGATACGTGGGCATGATGGCCAAACGTCGGCACTTGTTTTTGGCGGCCGACTTCCGACCATGTGGACCGCAAGACATGGTAAGAGCGGATATGGGTTTCATCGATGTACAGAAGAACAGCATCTTCTGTCTCCTTGGTGATCAAGTTTTTTTTTTATCAGATCCATTTGTTTTTCAAATTGTTTTTGCTCATCCAGATTTCCTTTCGCCAGTGTGTACGTCGGTCGTGTCCACGACAGCCCTTTGCGGTGCAGGAGTTTTCGCAGCGCTTCGCGGGAAATGGAAACACCGAATTGCTTTGCGACATAGGATTGCAGGAGTTTGGTGTTCCACGCCGAAGCAACGTCCCAGCCCAGTTCCGCGGGAGTAGTGGTCAACACAAGGTGTTTGATCTCTTCCTGCTGTTCTTCGGTGAGAAACGGCTCCCGCCCGGGGGCGAAATCCCGATGAAGCAAGAGCTCCAGACCGCCTTCGTTGAACAGCGACACATAATGGGAAACGGTTTGTCGGCACACGTTGACCATGGAAGCCGCCTCTTTGCCCAAATAGCCTTCCATGACCAGGCGAACCGCCATCACCCGTTGGCGAAGAAGGGTGTTTTTGATTTTCCGTTCCTGTTTGCGAAGTGTCCGAGGTGTCCATCCGTGATCGTTGGTGATTTTGAGACGTTTCATGCAGAATTCTGCTCCTTTTCCATTCTTTTCCTTAGGAGCAGTATAACCGGAGTGGGAACCACTTATACGAAGGTTAACTTTTCAATGAGCATATATATAGTTGAGCGTTAAGACTCAACTAGCACCACGGGTTGAATATACTCTTCAAGCTCATTACTCCCCTCTCTGAAACAGCCTCTGTGGCCATCTCCATCCCCACCTTCCATAAACATACGTTCGTAATCTTCGGTATTAACTATGAAATAAATGTGAACATCATTGACAAAAGTAATAATCACCTTTAATATACCGTATAGGGTATATTATTAAAGATCATTCAATACGAACAGATAGGATCTTTCATGCTTGCAATAATTAGTCAATAAATGCAACTTCGTAATCTATATAATGGAGGGGAATCTTCATGCGAAAAATTGTAATTGTCGGCGGTGTAGCAGGGGGAGCCACCGCAGCGGCCCGATTGCGCCGGTTAAGCGAAAAATACCAAATTATTATGTTTGAGAGAGGCGAATACATTTCGTTTGCTAACTGCGGCCTGCCGTATTATATCGGCGAAGTCATTACGGATAGAAACAAACTATTAGTCCAAACGGTTGAAGGAATGGCGAAGCGTTTTCGTATTGATGTTCGCAATTTAAGCGAAGTCACAGCGATTCATCGTGACCGTAAAACTGTTACAGTAAAAAATATCCGCACTGGCGAGGAATACGAAGAAACATACGATACATTAATTTTGTCACCTGGCGCAAAGCCGATGATACCGCCAATTCCTGGAATTCATGAAGCCAACGCGTTATTTACGCTTCGTAATCTATCTGATACAGATAAAATAAAAGCGTACGTTGATCACGAAAAACCAAAGAGCGCCGTAGTCATTGGCGGAGGGTTTATCGGTGTCGAGATGGCAGAAAACTTAGTCAAGCGCGGAGTGAACGTAACGCTTGTGGAAATGGCAAATCAAGTGTTGGCACCGATTGACTACGAGATGGCATCGATTGTTCACGCGCATATGCGTGAAAATGGCGTAAATTTGATTTTGGAAGATGGCGTGAAAGCTTTCGAAGACAACGGCCGACGTATTGTTCTAAATAGCGGCCGCACGCTTGAAACCGATATGATTATTTTGGCCATCGGGGTACAGCCAGAAAGTCAATTAGCGAAAAATGCCGGACTTGAACTTGGGGTGCGCGGCACTATCAAAGTCAATGAATATTTGCAAACATCCGATCCGAACATTTACGCCATCGGCGACGCTATCGAAGTAAAAAACTACATTCATGGTTTTGAGACATTTGTCCCTCTTGCATGGCCGGCGAACCGCCAAGGCCGCTTGGTAGCGGATCATATTCATGGGCTCGATGTGAAATACAATGGCACATTAGGAACTGCGATCGTGAAAATTTTCGAATTAACCGTCGCAGCAACAGGAAATAATGAAAAAACCTTGAAACAACTCGGCATCCCATATGAAGTTGTCCATGTTCATCCAATGAACCATGCGGGCTATTATCCAAATGCAACACAAATGACATTGAAACTGATTTTTGACAAAGAAACAGGCAAAATTTATGGTGCGCAAGCCGTTGGAAAAGACGGCGTCGACAAACGTATCGACGTCATCGCAACCGCTATTAAAGGCGGCTTAACGGTTCGTGATTTACCGGATTTAGAGCTTGCCTACGCACCGCCGTTTTCTTCCGCGAAAGATCCAGTGAATATGGCCGGTTACGTTGCTTCGAACATTCTCGATGGAATGGTGGAAACCGTACAATGGCATGAAATTGATGAAATCATCGCAAACGGAGGCACGCTCATTGACGTTCGTACACCAAAAGAAGTCGCACGTGGAACGATTCCTGGTGCTATCAATATTCCGCTTGATGAACTGCGCGAACGTTTAGCGGAACTTCCGAAAGACAAAACCATTTACGTAACATGTCAAGTCGGCTTGCGTGGATATTTAGCAACACGAATTTTGCACGACAACGGTTTCCGCGCGAAAAATTTAGATGGCGGCTATAAATTGTATTCCTCCGTATTTGGTGCAAAACACCAAGTTCAAAATATGCCGCCGAAATTCGTAGAAAAATAATGAACCACTCCCACCTTCATTCCATGAAAAGGTGGGAGTTTCTTATTATCTCCAGCAAAGAAGTTTTGGCATAGAAAAATTCTTGTATAGAACACATATTTGTTTTTATACAAAAAAACCGCTGATCATCTTGCCCTTCCCTTTCGTTTAGAGAAAGGAGGCTTTTCGGGAAAAAAGGGAAACGATCAGTAGTTTTTGGCGTTTATTTTACCACTTCATGAAACGTAGCTTCTGTTATGCTTTGTAAATCTTCCACGCTTAGTTCAATTAACAAACCAATTTTGCCGCCGCTAACGATGATATGCTCAAATTGACAAGCACTGGAATCGATAAAGGTCGGATAATGTTTTATCATCCCTATCGGTGAACACCCTCCACGAATATAGCCAGTCAATTTTTCGATATCTTTCATCGGCGCCAATGCGACATTTTTCTCTCCCGTTATTTGCGCAGCTTTTTTCAAATCGAGTTCCGATTCTACAGGGATGACAAACACATAAACGTTTCCGCTTTTCCCCTGTGTTACTAATGTTTTATATACCAATTGAGGGTCTTTCCCAATTTTTTGAGCAACCGATATGCCGTCAATTCTCCCATCCTGACTGTCGTAGGTAAAGACATTGTAAGGAATCATTTTTTTATCAAGAACACGCATCGCGTTGGTTTTTTCTGTCGCCATTTTTCTTCCCTCCAGTTCGTTTCAACAGTAAATGCTGGATAATCAACACACATGGGAACAAATATGTTTTTTAAACATAATCATCAAAAACAAGTGTTGTATTCCCCTGCAATTATTCTAACTGCCTTGATTTTATTCCTATCGGCGCAAAAAACAACAATCTAGTCACGCCTGAATAGAATGGAAATGTCGATCTCATGGTGTTTCCTTTATCTATACACATGCAACATGAAGAGTTAACTTCTCAGTCATCCTGCACACCCTAAACGCTGCAGCACTTCCTCCGGACGTTCGTGGATGTAGTTGACAAACCGAGTAATGGCTTGAATGATATCGTTGCGATCCTTGTGAAATACATTGGCAATCACCGTATCTTTCAGCCATTTCCATAAGCGTTCGATCGGGTTCAGCTGTGGCGAATAGGGAGGAAGGTAAATAAAGTGAAAACACTGCCCTTCTTCCCGCAAAAACTCCTTGACCATTTTGGCATGGTGAATGCGGGCGTTATCCAACACCAAAACCATGAGACAGTCTAAATAGCGCTCTTTGAGCATTCTCAAGAAATCCAAGAACGTCGCGGCATTGGCAGCGGTCGTTTGATGAAGCACCGTTTCACCATCATGGACGTTGACCGCGCCAAACCGCGATACGTGGGCATGATGGCCAAACGTCGGCACTTGTTTTTGGCGGCCGACTTCCGACCATGTGGACCGCAAGACATGGTAAGAGCGGATATGGGTTTCATCGATGTACAGAAGAACAGCATCTTCTGTCTCCTTGGTGATCAAGTTTTTTTTTTATCAGATCCATTTGTTTTTCAAATTGTTTTTGCTCATCCAGATTTCCTTTCGCCAGTGTGTACGTCGGTCGTGTCCACGACAGCCCTTTGCGGTGCAGGAGTTTTCGCAGCGCTTCGCGGGAAATGGAAACACCGAATTGCTTTGCGACATAGGATTGCAGGAGTTTGGTGTTCCACGCCGAAGCAACGTCCCAGCCCAGTTCCGCGGGAGTAGTGGTCAACACAAGGTGTTTGATCTCTTCCTGCTGTTCTTCGGTGAGAAACGGCTCCCGCCCGGGGGCGAAATCCCGATGAAGCAAGAGCTCCAGACCGCCTTCGTTGAACAGCGACACATAATGGGAAACGGTTTGTCGGCACACGTTGACCATGGAAGCCGCCTCTTTGCCCAAATAGCCTTCCATGACCAGGCGAACCGCCATCACCCGTTGGCGAAGAAGGGTGTTTTTGATTTTCCGTTCCTGTTTGCGAAGTGTCCGAGGTGTCCATCCGTGATCATTGGTGATTTTGAGACGTTTCATGCAGAATTCCGCTCCTTTTCCATGCTTTTCCTTAGGAGCAGTATAACCGGAGTGGGAACCACTTATACGAAGGTTAACTTTTCAATGAGCATATATATAGAAGCCTTTCTGACGGCCTTTTCACGCGTCATAGTTCCCCTGAGATTATCGCTGTGGTATAATTACATGGGCTGAGTATTTTTCGAGCATTGCGTCATAGTTCCCCTGAGATTATCGCTGTGGTATAATAAAAAAAGCACGTAACCAATAAGGATAAAGTCATAGTTCCCCTGAGATTATCGCTGTGGTATAATATATCCGCCTTGCGCAATATCCTGAAAAACGTCATAGTTCCCCTGAGATTATCGCTGTGGTATAATCCGCGTTGGCTCGCAAAATCGCCAACACTGTCATAGTTCCCCTGAGATTATCGCTGTGGTATAATCGCTGGCGGCATTGGAGTTTTTCGAAGATGGTCATAGTTCCCCTGAGATTATCGCTGTGGTATAATTAACTGACGTACATTTCGCCGCATCGGGCGGTCATAGTTCCCCTGAGATTATCGCTGTGGTATAATACAAGAATTTATTCTTATTCCGGGCGTTCGGTCATAGTTCCCCTGAGATTATCGCTGTGGTATAATAGAGGAACGATAGTCAAAACCCTTAACACGGTCATAGTTCCCCTGAGATTATCGCTGTGGTATAATTTCACCGCAAGATGAACGAATATTTAGCAGGTCATAGTTCCCCTGAGATTATCGCTGTGGTATAATCATTCCTTTTCACTGGTGATGCGGAGGCAAGTCATAGTTCCCCTGAGATTATCGCTGTGGTATAATCGAAGGAATGACGGGTGGAGTTCCCTTCGGTCATAGTTCCCCTGAGATTATCGCTGTGGTATAATTGGTATGCGGCTCAACATGGCTATGATGCCGTCATAGTTCCCCTGAGATTATCGCTGTGGTATAATCGCACCGATTGAACAACACGCGCTTTCTCAGTCATAGTTCCCCTGAGATTATCGCTGTGGTATAATTATGACACCTTATTAGGTGCCTGGGTGAAAGTCATAGTTCCCCTGAGATTATCGCTGTGGTATAATCAACGTAAGGAAGTGGAGCTATATAGAGAGGTCATAGTTCCCCTGAGATTATCGCTGTGGTATAATACGTATCCAAAAAAGCCTGCAATCTCAAGGATCGCAGGCTTTTTTGCTTTCAAAAAATGCAAAGGCGCTTATGCAAAAAGAGGAACCATTTCTGTTTTTTTTAAAAAAGCGTCAGCTGGGTGGATGTCACTTTCTTTTCTTGCGCCGTTGGTTCCCCGAGAAGCAGCTGCATTTTTGCGTACTGCTTTTCCGTTACGACCATCGCCCGAATCGATCCTCGAGGGGGCAAGTTGCGTTTTAATCTTGCCAAATGTTTGTCCGTTGCTTCATGTCCGTGGCAGACGCGGCTGTAGACCGAAAATTGCAACATATCGTACCCTTCGTTCAGCAGGAATGTGCGAAATCGCCGGTATTCGCGCTTCTCCCGGTTGGTCACGACGGGAAGATCGAAAAAGACGAGCAACCGCATAAACTTACTCATACACGTGCAGTTGCAACGGGAGAAGTTCCGGCAATTTCAACAACGAAGGGTCTTGGCTTCGGCTTGCCGTGACGAAGCTTTTTATCATTTCTTCCACCGCGTTCACGACGGTCAGTTTTTCTCCATTCACTAGTATGTCCATGTTGGCTAAATTATATAAGTCTGCCCGAATGGATGGAGAAAATTCATCATCCGGTTGAATATGTTGAGCCACGTATAGGTCAACGAGCGGACGCAATACTTCCATAAAGTCGTCGGCGAGATTAAATTTGTTCAACTCGTTATCATGGTAAATTCCTAAGCATGGGAAAAAACCATACCCAACGAGAGAGCGGGCGACGAGTCCCCGCATAATGGCGTATCCGTAATTTAAAGAAGCGTTCACCACGGAGTCGCTTCGTCGGGTAAATTCACTGCCAAATAAATACTGGAAATACTTTTTGGCTCCATACGCTTCACGGTTATTGCTGTCTCCAGAGTCGACGGTTTTGCTGATGCGGTATAGCTCGTCGGCCCCTTCTTTGTTCAGGAACTCCAAACACTTTCCTTGATTGATGAGTTTTTGGATCACGACCCGCTGCCAAATTCGCTTTTTAAAAGGCTTGGAGTAGGCGTACTGCATGTGCAGCACGCCCACTTGGCGGGAATGTTTTTGGAACGGCTGCAGCACCCCATTGGGAAGCCGTTTTTGGTCACAGGTGAATAATGCAATGTTATGTTCGGCCATTTTGCTTAAAGCGGCTACTGTCACGCTGACAGCTTGTTCCTCGATGATAATGGAACAAATATCCTCGAGCGGGATCGAAACTTTTTCTTCCTGTTCAATCACGAGTTGATTGTAACGGACGGATAGTTTTCCCGGGTTTCGAATGAGCAGATGACGCCAACCCAACTCTCTTTTCCCCTCTCACTTTGTAGATGTTGCCGAGCACATCTACTTGATATTTCTCGAATCGTTTGAGGGTTCTTGAACCGACGCCGCGGAGCGAGAAACGGTGGTCATGGCTGATCAACTCTAATCCTCCGTTGGCTGAGTCAATCGTTTTGTAGTAGACAAATACATCCTTAACGTTGATCTCTTCGCCTGCGGCTGTTTTCACTGTTTTTTCCCGCGGAAGCTCAATGCGAATGAGATCATTCGGGTACAGGCTAAATCGGAACGTATAGTCCTCCGTCATTTCCTTCCACTCAGAGTACGGCTTGTTCGGCTCGATGGCTTTGTTTGGCAAAATCCCTTTCATGATGTCCATGGTGTAGACAGGGACACAATAATATTTCCCATCTTTTTCAAATACGTCAACCCGAACGATGTTGCTGTTGTAGGCGACGGTTTTGCCGTCATTGAGCGGGATGACCTGGTTTTTTGTGTCGATGATTTTTACGGTCCGAATGACAGGCCCGGGTTCGCCGTTCTTTTTCGGCTTGTACAAAGGTTCTTGGAATGCCTTTTTCGGGTCATTGTTATGTTCAAGCAGACGCTGGCGGATCGCTTCGTATGTCCTTGGGTCGCTTTCTTTGCCGTACATCGGAAAATGCCCGCTCGCATCCAACTTGATTTCGGACAGTTTCGTTTTGACAACAGTTTGGATTTTCCCGCTCCGTTCATCGATACCGACGTAGCGCCGTAATGTTTCTTGATGAGCCGCCCCTGTAACGCTCCGCTTCGGCATTCGGGATACAAAAACCGGCTGTAGCGATTCGAGTTTCTGATCATCATAATTTCCAAGATTGAGAGCTTTTATACTCTCTTTTGGATGTTTGGATAAACGCGCCCGCAGTTCGTCGGCGAAGTGCGGCCAAGGCTGCGGGAAGTGCGGTTCTGTCTTTTTGGCCAGTTCTTTGTTTTGTTCGCGCCGTTGGTAAAAGGCGGTGACTTTGGCGATATCGCTTGGCGTTGTGCAAGCGACGATCACGGCATCGACGGCATGATGCAAATCCGATTCTTCACGGTTTTTGTTAAACTCCCAGCGGCTTCGTAAATGGGCGGTAACGCGGCCGTTGACCGTATAGACTTTTTGCTTGTCATCACTTTCGGCGAATTTCAGATGTTCGCGAATAAAGTTGGCGAAAAAGCGTGAAATATACCGGGTGTCATTTAAATTTCGATTTTTAAATTCTGTTTCTTCATTTTCATCATAATGGAGTCGGAGCAGCCGATCCCGTTTCTTTTTGGAAAACTGCTTGTTCGTTAACACAAACGTTTCAAACTGTTGCCAGCGTTCGGTTCCGACGCCTAAATATTCGGCAGGAATGCGGTTGCCTTTTTCGCGGTTTTCTCTTGTCAATACCAACACTTTATTGGTATAACTGTCGTCCAAGCTTCGGCTATACGGGATGACGTGATCCACTTCTACATACCCCGGTTCAAGCAGCCGCTCGATTTCGATCGGTTGAAGCGAGTAGGCGCTCCTCCCATTTTGCTCACTCCAAAGTTTGAACTTGACAATGTCATGGCCGGTTGGGTTTAGCGTCAAGCCATACTCCATGAGTTGGCGGATGGCGGTTTCGTTTTTCTTCCGGTTTTCGTCTTGTTCTTTTTTTGTTTTCCGCCGTTCGTCAAACGTTTGTGATAAATCGCGGGCCAACTCGATATGAATGGATACCGGCGAACCGTACTTTTTAATAATAGCATTCACCACTTTCCGCGCCTGTGTCAATGCACGCATGACGACCGGATTGGCGATCGGCGGAATATTTGGTAGCAACATTGTTTTTTGTTTCTTCTTTGGCCCTGTAAATGTGTATCCCGCCCGCTCACAAGCCGAAGAGTAGACTTCTCCTTGTTCCATGTACGGGAGAATGCTGCGAAGCGCCTTTAGCGACAAATGGCCGAATTTGGTGAATGACAAGTTCAATAGTTCCTCAATTAGCTCGTTGTCATATACCTTGTTCGCTAAATTTGGCATCCGTTTTCCGTTTTGTTCATATTCGTTTCGCAAGTAGCTGTGAATGTCAGCATCATCTTTAAACAATGTCAGGGCGTAACCGAATGTATCAAAATCGATTGGGAGAAATGAACTTGACTTCTCTTTTCCATACACTTTATCGACGGCTTTCCGAATTTGATGATAGGCGTCGAGTTCAAGGAATCGGATGTTTTCATTTTGCTTTCGTGATTCGCCTCGATCATACACAATGCCTTTAAAGTAAGTGTCATCAGGCAAATGGAGCAACGTCCGTATATCATGGTAGGTGATTTTGTTTTTTTGGAATGCCTGTTCATACAAAAGGCGTCGTTCCTCATCGGTGAGCCCTCGTGCGCCTGATGGGGAGATGAGCCGCAATTTATTGATGTGCTCCCAGGCGATGAACGATTGGAATGTATAAGTTGCTTTTGGCGCCCGTTTTTCTTTCGGTTCAAAGGCACAAAAGCCGACCTTTTTCTCGATGTCATCTTTGGAAGCGACAGGACGCTGGGAAGCCCAAATGGCGATATATTCATTCTCAAACTCTTCCGTGCAACTCATGTTTCCAAACTCACGCTGTTTGGAGAAAATGAGTCGGATCTCGCGTTCTAAGTCATCGCGGGCGATTGTGTTTGTATAATTTTCTCCTTTATTGCGCTTATGGAGCGCAAACTTTGGATCTTTCACAATCATTTCGCCGACGGTCCGGTAGCTTGAGAGAATGGCCCGGTTTTCTTCGATATGTTTGAGCATCGTGCTGTTTTCTTTGTTGCTGCGCTCGCTTTTGCGGTTGGATTTGAAGCCGCGCCGCTTGGCTAGATGAAGGAGGACGCGAGCCAGCTCGTCGTTGTTTAATTTTCGATCCAATGCCTCAACACGCAGCTGCCAGACGTCGATTTCGTGTTTTTCCTCGAATAGTTTGTCCAGTTCCTCTTTCGTTAAAATTCCTTCGCGAATGACCAGACGGCGAATGCGCTCCAGCCGATGCTTGCGGCGGCGCAATCGACGCCGGGCGGAGCGGGCGAGGCGTCGGGGAAGAGCTAGGGATTCTCCCGTCTGCGGATTTTCGGCTCTGTCAAAAATGCGGACGCCCAAATCTTCGATGCGGGGAATATCCAAGTTCATGACTGCCCAACCTACAGAGGTAATGCCGATATCAAGGCCGATTTTGTATCTCATGTCGATCCCCTCCCGTTAATAGAGATATGTAGTAAAAAAGACCTTAGCGTTTTCCGCCAAGGTCTGAGTTTGCGCAAGGATGGGGAATGCCCGCCAAAAGCGGGCGACAGGCGATCCCCAACGCCGCGGGTCAGTCTGCCTTAGGCAGAAAGCCCTTATCATAGTAACCCTGAGATCATTGCTGTGGTATGATCCTATTACTATAATAATGGGGAATTTTAGAAAACGCAAGCATTTTTTTCAAAAGTTAGATCATTTTGAGTGGAGGGAAACCCACTCGTATGGGTCTGCCCTAGCGCTGCATCCACCAAATAATTCGGTTGCCACCATCTTGCTAAGCAAAATGGGGTATAATGAAGAGGAGAAAGTCGACGTGAAAAAGGAATTTTTGCGCATGCTCATCCGTCTCGAGCTGGATGAAGCGAAACAGCGGCTATTGTTCGGTTTTTTTCGAGACGTATTTGCGGCGATCCGAAGAGGAGGAAGCAAAACGGCGACACGAGGGGAGCCAAATGGAAACGAAGGAAGCAAAGCGTGTGATGGAGCTCATCGTCTCATACGAACAGCGGGGGATGGAAAAGGGAATCCAACAAGGAATCGAACAGGGGTTAAAGCAAGGGATGAAGCAAGGACGCCAAGAAGGGATCGAGGAAGGGAAGCTCGACGTGGTGAAGAGAATGCTGGCGAAAGGATACGATGTCGACACGATCCACGAACTGACCGGACTGCCGATGGAGAAGATTGAAAGGATGAAGGGGTGAGACGGCCCTTCGCCGTCAAGCCCCACATTGTCGTCGACCTCCAATCGTGCCAAAACCCCGGGGGATCGACGACAATGTTCTTTTGCGCCAAAATCCTACAGCCAACACGGCTGAACGATATTGACAGAATATTTGAAACGTGATATTCTGAAAACAGCCAAAAGGGGAAAAGCTTGATTTTATGCGCATTGTGTGGGTTTTTATCGTACCTATGAGGGATTAAAACTTATCCAACTCCCCGTCTTCTACACATATCTGAATCGCGTTTTCACCCGCGCAATTTGGTGATCTTTTCACCTCTTGTGCTGTCTTCGCTGGCAATGTGGAGATGACCCACCATCTTTCCTTGATCCTCGCCACGTGCAAAACTTCTTCTTCGTTCTGTTTTTCTCGCGGTAGCTTTGTTCGATGCGCTATACTTGGATAGAAGGAGCAACATTTGTTTGCTTCCGGATGGGCGTTTGTTTTTGCTTTTTCACGATGGGGGCAAGCAAAGGAAAGAAAGGGGAACGGTTATGCGCTGCAAGCTTCGCGATCTCGGTTTTTCCATCGGCACGCTTCCGACAGGGGAGCGCAATCAAGTCACCGATGTGCCTGGGGTGCGGGTCGGTCATGTGACGATTCGGGAAGATATGAATGAGCGGACAGTGATCCGCACTGGGGTGACGGCGGTGTTGCCGCATGGGGGCAACTGGTTTTTGGAGAAGGTGCCCGCGGCTTGTTTTGTTTTGAACGGTTTTGGGAAAACGGTCGGGTTGGTGCAGGTCGAGGAACTTGGGTTGATCGAGTCGCCGATTATGCTGACCAATACGTTCAGTGTCGGCGCTGTCTGGCAAGGGACGCTTGAGTATATGCTTGCGATGACGCCGGAGATCGGAGATACGACCGGGTCGGTCAACATTGTCGTCGGGGAATGCAATGACAGCTATTTGAATACGGCGCGGGCGCTTTCGGTGACGAAGGAGCATGCGAAAGAGGCGATTGCCGCGGCGCGGGTGGAGATGGAAGAAGGGGCGATCGGCGCGGGGACGGGTATGATGTGCTTCGGCTGGAAAGGGGGCGTTGGCAGCTCGTCGCGGGTCGTGAGTAGGGGATATACGGTCGGGGCGCTGGTCGTGAGCAATTTCGGCCGGCGTGAGGAGTTGCGGTTCGTGCCGTATGTGCCGCCGTCGTTTGATGAACGGGATGTGCCGCCTGGTTCGATTATGATGATCGTCGCGACCGATGCGCCGCTTGATGCGCGGCAGTTGAAGCGGCTGGCGAAGCGGGCGGCGGTGGGGCTCGGGCGGACGGGAAGCTGCGTCCATCACGGGAGCGGCGACATTGTCATTGCGTTTTCCAATGCTTATACCATTCCCCATTTTTCGGATTCTGCTCTTCAACCGTTCCCTCCGCTCGTCCGTGATGACGCGCCGCTCATGAATGAGCTGTTCCAGGCGGCGATTGAGGCGACCGAGGAAGCGATTTGGAATTCGCTTACGATGGCCGAGACGACGGCCGGGCGCAACGGGCGGGTGGGGGAGGCGATTCCGTATTCGCTGCTTCGACGGATGGGAGAATGATCGAAAACGGCCTGAAAGGGATTCCTCTCAGGTCGTTTATTTATGATCTTGGCCGCGCTGTCAGTGGCGGATGTGAAGGCGGTGCGCCCAGGCGGCGATTTTTTCTTTCATGTCTTCACGCCATGCGCGGTCGTGGGTGGTGGATCCGACCAAAGCCCCTGTGGCGATGAGGAGCAGCCCTGACAAGGCGAAAATGGCCGAAATGGATGCGAATCCTGCGATGGCTCCCGCTGCCGTCGGACCAGCGAGGTTGCCGAGAAAGCGGGAGCTGGCTGTGACGCCGAACACGCGGCCTTGGATGCGGCGCGGGCATTGCGCGTTGATCAGCGCTTGAAGGGCAGGCCATACCCCGCCGACGACAAGCCCTTGCAAGAAGCGCCAGACGTACAATTCATAAAGATGGTCCGTCCATACTTGCGGCAAGGCGAACAAGCCGGACAGCACAAGCAGTATCGGTAATGTTTTCTCCTGCCCGATCCGGTCGCCGAGTTTCCCTAAGTACGGTGCGCCGATGATCGTCGCGATGCCGGTGATCGACGAGGCGAGGCCGGATAGAAAGGCGAGATTGCGAGAATGGCCGACGAGCGACTGGACAAAAATCGTCATCATCGAGTTGACGCCAAGAACCGCAATTTGCACGAGAAACGTGGCGATAAATAAGACGATGAGCGGCCGGTGTCTGAATACTTCTTTGAAGCTGGCCTTGTTTTCTTTTGTCTGCGGCACGACGGGATCTTTTTCGAGCCAAAAAATGACCGGTAAGAGCGTCAGTAAAATGCAAAGCCCGGTCACGAGAAACACCGGGCGGAAGCCGAACAGGTCGGATAAGGCGCCGCCGATGAGAGGTCCGATGATGTTGCCGGCGATGCTTCCCGTCTGCAGCGTCCCGAGAGCCTCGCCGCTATGGTCTCTCGGCACAACGCGGGCCAAGTATGAAAACGAGACAGTGATAAATCCAGAGAAAAAGCCGACAAGAAATCGGAGAGCAAGCAGCGCCATCGGTGAGGCGGCGAACGCCATGCATCCGGTGATCAAGCCCATGCCGATCCCCGCGCGGATGAGGTTGGCGCGCTGGCCGTACTTGTCGGCGAACATGCCCCAAATCGGCGCCATGATGGCCGCCGACAAAAACGTCGCCGAAAAGACAAGACCGGTCCAGACGCTCAACGAATGGTGCTCGGTGACGCCCATTTCCCACAACAGCAGCGACAAAAACGGAATGACCATCGTCATTCCCGCCGACACCATGAAATTGCACAGCCAAAGAACGCGGACGCTTCGCTTCCAGTTCATAGGAGGTCATCTCCTATATTATTTCGTTTCTATAATGATTTTACCACGATGGGAAAACAAAGGAAACGATTTTGCTTCCGAACGGGGAAAGCGAGAGTCAGGCCGTGCGACGGTGGGGAGCGGTGTCATTTCCCTGAACAAACACCATCCCCCTTGCCTGCCCGGCAAGGGGGTCATCTATGTCAAAGGGGGAGGAGATTAGGCGTTATTGGCTTGGGCTTCTTTCCACTTGGCTAACTCACGTTCGACTTCTTCATCAAATGGCACAGGGGACAACACGACGTTCGTTCCGAATCGGACAGCGGCTGCCTCGGCTTCTAAGGCGATGACGCGCTCTTCTATGCGGACAAAGCCGCGCAGCGCCTCGTCGGCGGAAAAGGAGGCGAGCGCCGAGTCGATTTGCTTCAACGCTTGCGCGGCGTTAACGCGGGTAGCGAGCTCCAGCTGCTTAGCTGCGAGCTCGTCGTACCGCTCGCGCAGTTGGTTTAGACGGTTGGCGACTTCGGCTGTTTTCGCTTTGATGGCGTCGTATTGTTGTTTGTACGCCTCCAGTTTTTTCTCATACAACAGCTTGTCGCGCAAGGCGAGTTTGGCGACGGCTTCTTCGTTGCGCTCGAGCGCCAGTTTCGCTTGGCGGCTCCGTTTTTCAATCGTCGCCTCCGCTTGGGCGATGAGCGTCTCATAGCGCTGCTCGGCGACCCATTGCTGGGCGAGCGCCTGGCGCCGTCGTTCGAGCTGTTCTTCAAGTTCGCGCAAATATTGTTTCGTCATGGCGACAGGGTCTTCCCAGCGGTCGATTTGTTCGTTCACTTCAGCGAGAACGATCGTCTTCATTCGGCGAAAAATGCCCATTTGTTTGTGCCTCCTTTTGAATCGTTTTTTTCCATTCATCAAGCCAATCGGTGGAAACGAATGGCGCCGCTGGCATCAACACCTCAACAGCAGATGGTTTGCGCGCTTGGCGACGTCCCAAGGCGTACACCGCGGCCAGTGCAAGCAAAAGCAACACCCATTTCGGCAGCAACGCCGCAATTCCGAGCGTGACGAGCACCCAGCCGATCCAGCGCTTCGACCGCGCCGCGGCGAGCCATACGGCCCCGGCAGCGGCAAGCAAAAGAGGGATGAGCCACTTTAGGAACAACATCGGCATCATCCAGCCTCCACGCTGCTCCATGATGAACTCCCGATGGGGATGACCGAATCCGCCCGGCATGCCGTCAAACGGAGCGCCCGGCCGCCCGTGCGCCATCACTTCATGCGGAGTGAGAATGTGAAACAGGCTGACCCCTGCAAGGGCAACAAGGGCGAGCAGAAAAACTGCCCGAGCTTTCTTCAATCTCGTCACCTCCTTTTGTGTGGTGGACTGGCTTACGGTTTGTATTGTAGAAGGGGAAGGAGAAAATTAGGTGAAAAGCGAATGTTTTTTGAAGGGGTTTTGAGCATATCATCCATTAGGGGGGAGCCGCGAGATGAACGGTGATGTTCGCATGACATGACGGGGGAGGAAGGAAAGACGTGGTTCGGTCGTATGGGGTTGATGTGGGCGGCGCTTTGTTGGTGTTGTGGTTTTCCTTTTTGTTTCCGACGTTTTATGTTGGATATTATGCGTACGGCTCGTTTTTGGGGGTTGCCATCGGTTCGTTGATCGTCGGCCTATCGAGAATTCGATGGCATCCGCAGGCGCGGTTCGGCGGTACTCTGATCGGTTCGTTCCCCATCATCGCGGTGTCTGTCCTCATCATCCGCCTGTTTCCCATCGAAATCCGCGATGTCGGAGACTTGGTTATGCAGTATATCAACGCGGTTGTGAATGCGTTGATATATTTGGCATTCTCCACGCCCTCCACCTGTTGCATCGCCTGAAGCAGGGCGACGTTCCGTTTGCGAAAAAACGCTGAAGCGGCTCATAACGCCTGTCTCACCGTTCAAGAATCATTAGTTGAAATGTGAGGAAGAACATGAAAAACTGTTCTCCATCATCGTCCCTTGCATCGGAGAAACATCATGAAAGAATGATAACGATGGCAAGGGTCGATAGAAAAAAACAAGCTTCTGAAGCAATTACGCTTCAGAAGCTTGTTCGATGACTGTTGCAAATTGGCGGCGATGTTGGATAGTCAAATAAACGAGTGTTCCCATCATCATGGCAACAACAAATAGAAGCAGCTTGCTGAGGTTTTCCCACATAAACGAGAAATCACCGCTTGAGATGACCGCTTTCAATCCGAAAATCGAATACGTCATCGGAAGCCATGCGTTAAAGTGTTGCAACGAGTGTGGAATCAGTTCGAGTGGGAATGTTCCCGCGCTTGTTGTCAATTGCAAAATCAGCACGACAATCGCGATAAATCTTCCTGGATCGCCGAACACGGTAACAAGAAATTGAATGACAGATAAAAATGTGATGCTAGTGACAATGCTAAACACGATAAAGAGCGGGACGCTTTTTACGTGTAAATCGAGTCCAACCAGCAACACGACATCCGCCAGCAGTGCTTGCAAAATCCCAACGCCGATCAAGACGCCGAATTTAGCCAAAAACCAATGCAATGGCGAACGTGGAACCCCTGCTGGTTCGCGAAGCGGAAAGACGATGGAAAGCAACAGCGCACCCACAAACAATCCGAGTGACAAGAAGTACGGCGTAAACCCTGTTCCGTAGTTCGGCACTTTATTGATTTCTTCCTTGTGGAGATTCACTGGTTGGGCAAACATGTCGTAGACAGCCTCATTGGCCTTGACATCGCTTGCTTGTTCGGCTCCTTCTTTCAACTTATTCGCCAATTCTTTTGAGCCGTCTGTCAGTTGGTTGACACCATCTTGCAAATGTTTTGTCCCGTTCGTTAATTTCTTCGTTCCATCCGCTACTTGTTGTGAACCGTTTGCCAACCGACGCGTGCCATCTTGAAGCTGATCTGCTCCTTGAGCCAATGTTTGCAGGCCTGAAGAAAGTGTTCCACTGCCATGGGCAAGCTGGCTTGCTCCTTGTGCAGCTTCTTGCATTTTTTCATACATTGTGTTCATGCCGCTGACGAGTTGTTCTTGGCCATTCGCCAGTGCGTCTGCGCCATTGACAAGTTGTTGTTGACCGGCAAGCAGTTTGTCGACTCCGCGATCGAGAGCGATATGCCCTTCGTGCAGCCGTCGGGCTCCTTCGTGCAAAGAAGAGGCTCCAGAGTGCAACGATTGGGCGCTGCTATTTAACTGTGCAATGCCGTTTTCGACTTGTTTGCTTCCGAATGATAATTCCCCAACATTTTCCTTTAGCTGCTTATACACCGCCTTTTGTGTCGGATCGGGGGTTTGAGCAATGAGTGCATCAAGCTGCGCCGCTAACTGTTCAAGCCCGCCTGTTACTTGGGTCGCCCCTGTTTGAACCCGAGCCGCCCCTTGTTGCCATTGCGCAAGCGACGATGCTAGCTTTTCGGCTCCCCCGCTTAATTGTTCCGAACCCTGCAAAAGTTGCGGAATGCGGGCGTCGAGCGCTTGCATCCCCTCATATACGCGTCTTGTCCCTGAAGCAAGATTCGCTGTTCCTTGTTGAGCCTGCTTGGCTCCGGAGAGGAGTTTCTCTTGCCCAGTGGTCATTTGTTTCATCCCGTTGTAAAGCGTTTCGATTCCGGTTTGAACTTGCAATGAGCCACTGGCAGCTTGGTGCAGTCCGTCAGTAAAGCTCACGGATTTTTCCGCGAGTGTCGCTAAATGGTGATATAACGTTTCACTTCCGTCTTGTGCTTTTTTCATGCCATCATACAGTCGGTTTGTTCCGTTTTGTGCTTGGCTGAGTCCGTCATGCAGTCGTGCGGCTCCGTCGCTCGCTTTTGTCAATCCGTCAGCGACGGTTTGAATCGTATCAAACATGCTTTCGGCATATGTTTCTGTTATGGCGTTCGCTACTTCGTTTTTTATTTTTTCAACTGCAGTTTGACCGATTTGTGCCGATAGAAAGTTAAATCCCTCATTCGGTTTGTAAATGAGCTCCAGTTTTTTCGGATGATCGTCTTGCAGCGTTGTCGCATTCCGGGAAAAATCGTCAGGGATTTGAATGAGCATATAATATTTTTGTTCTTTTAACCCTTTTTCCCCTTCATGTTCGGTTACAAAATGCCAGTCAAACTGTTTGTTCTCTTTTAACTTCTCGACGAGATCTTTTCCAAGATGAATCTCCTTTCCGTCGAGCATTGCCCCTTTGTCTTGGTTGACTACAGCGACGGGAAGTTCATCCAAATGATTGTATGGATCCCAAAATGCCCATAGAAACATGCCGCTGTATAGAAGAGGGATGAATAATACAGCTATGACAGGAATCAGTACTTTGCGGTTGGTCAGAATGGCCTTCCATTCTTTCAACCATAATTGAAATGCGTGCATGCCCGAACCTCCTTTGTGTATAATTATGACTGATTCGTCCATTTAGTCATTTTTAGCCCAAAAAGTGAAGGATTATCATGGAGACAATCCTTTCAGCAAATACAGATCAAACAGTTCGGCAATGGTTTGTTGAGACAATGGTTCGTGCTCTTTTTCCCATTCAATGCTTAGTGCGATGTACATTTTAAACATGAAAAATGCCGTCAACTCAGGATCGCAAGGGCGAATTTCCCCTTTTGCCATCGCTTCTTCAATTTTTTCGCGAATATAGGCAATCATTTCGCGATCAAGGCGTTTCATCACCTCTCGTACAGCTGCGGTGCCAATATCGCGAACTTCCTGCAAAAGTTTGATGGTTAATTCATGTTCCTGGCGGAACGTAAAAATACGTTGCAAGGCGCGTTGGACGTTTTCGCTGAACGACAAACGATCATCCATAGCCGCATCCGCTTCATGCTTAATTTCGGATATAACAGAGGAAACGATATGGTCAAGCAGCTCTTCTTTGCTTTTGAAAAATGTATAAATCGTTCCTTTCCCGACATTAGCCATCTTCGCTACTTGATCCATTGTCGTTGCTTTGTAGCCGAACAGCGAAAATGATTTGGTGGCGGCATCAATAATTTGTTGTTTTTTATCCGACATGGGCATTCATCCTTTGTTTTGACTAAATGGACGATTTGGTCATCACGTTTTAAATCATAACATGAATACGTTCGATTCGCAACAGCAATATTTATGTTTCATTTTTCTCACTCGACGGCGCGTTCTGTTGGGGGAAGGAAGCCTTGGCCTTGCTGTTTTGTCCCCCGGATTTAGCAAGGAAGACGAACAAGAAATTCGGTTCCTTCCCCGATTTGACTATGGACGTGGATCGCGCCGCCGTGGGCGTCGACGATCCATTTGGCGATCGACAGCCCGAGGCCGTGGCCGCCTTGTTGGCGCGAGCGCGCTTTGTCGACGCGGTAAAAGCGGTCGAAAATGCGGCCGATGTCTTCCGGCGGGATGCCGATGCCGGTGTCTTTGACGGAAAGGAACACGTGCTTTGGCTCGGTGCGGATCGACAGCGTCACCTCGCCGCCTTCGGGGGTGTATTTGATCGCGTTGTCGAGCAAAATGTACAATAGCTGCGTCAATTTGTCCGGGTCAGCGGTGACGAGCGCTTGCTCGGGAGCGTGAAAATGCATTGTAATCTGTTTTTTCGCCGCCAGTTCCGACATGAGCTGGAACGTGCGCTCGGCGTGCGGGCGGAAATCGAACGTTTGTTTTGAAAGCTCCAGCGCGGCGTGTTTCGCATCCGCGCGGGCGAGCGTCAACAAGTCGTTCATCAGTTTCGTGATTCGCTTCAATTCGTCACGCAGGCGGTCGAGCAGGCGGTGGGCAAAGTCGTTTTTCATCACATCCTCCTCAAGCGCAAGCGCCTCGACGGACGAGAAGACGACGCTGAGCGGCGTCCGCAGCTCATGAGAGGCGTCGGCGACGAACTGGCGCTGCCGCTCGTACGCTTCTTCAATCGGTGCGAGCGCGCGCTTGGACATAAAGAAGCTGAGCGCCACGCCGACGGCAAGAAACAGCACCGATAAGCCGATGAGCACAATGAGCAGCCAATGGAACACGCCGAAAAACGACGTGACGTCCATGCCGATATACAGCATGCCCACGAAATCGCCGTGGATGACGAGCGGACGGGCGGCGGCGAGCACGCGCCAGTCGCGGGCCGCTTCGCGCGCGAGGCCAGGCATATGCTCGGGCAGCGACACGGTCACATATACAGGGGTGCGCTCGCCTGTGTCCATACGGGACAAGACGTTCAAAAAATACGGGCGCAGGCGCGGATGAATTTCATCCCCAGCAAGCAGATCGCCGTTTGGGCCGATTACGTAAAAGAAAAGTTGATCTTCACTAAGCAGGACGACGCTTTCGTCATGAAACAAGTCAAAATCGCTCTGCTTCAGTAAAAACTGCTCGATCGTATTCGCCTCTTGCTCGGCGAGGCGGCTGATGCGCCGCTCTTGGTCAGAGGTAGCAATCCAGTAAAACAAGGCCGCGGCGATCATGACAAACAAGGCGAGAAACAACGTGAAAATGCCGCTGTAGAGCGCTGTCAGCCGCCAATGGGCGCGGCGGAACAAGTCGGCGCTTCCTAGGCGGCGCAGCCAGCCGCGCCATTCCCTCCAGTTATTTTTCAATTTTATACCCCACTCCTCGAACGGTTTGGATGACATCGTCTTTCAACTTTTTGCGCAATAGCTTGATTGTCGCGTCGATCGTTTTCATTGACACATCGGCATCCCACCCCCAAACGCGGTCCAATATCGTTTCGCGCGGCACGACTTGCCCTTGGTTTTGCACGAGCAAATCGAGAAGCTGAAACTCGCGTGGAGTGAGGAAAATCTCTTCATCGCCGCGATGGAGCGTATGGCTTGTCCGGTTTAAGGTGAAGCCGTGAAACGCCACTTTTTCCTCTTGGAGCGGGACGAACGTGCGCCGTGCGAGCGCCTTGAGCCGCGCGACGAGCTCGTCGATTTCAAACGGTTTGACCAAGTAATCGTCCGCTCCCGCCTCAAGCCCGGTGACGCGGTCGTGGACGGCGTCTTTCGCCGTCAGCATCAAAATCGCGCCTGTGTAGCCGTTTTGCCTCAACCGTCGACAAATGTCCACCCCATCGCCGTTTGGAAGCATCCAATCGAGCACGACGACATCGTAAAACTCGGCGAGCGCGTAGTCGTACGCATCTTCCCCTTCCTGCACCCAATCGATATGGTCGATCCCTTTCTTTTTCAATAAGTGAACGATCAGCTCCCCTAGGTGAAGATCGTCCTCGGCCAGCAAAATTTTCATCGCCATTCCTCCCGTTCTGTCTCTCTTCCTTCTTAATCATATCAAATCGTTCGTGAAAAAACGGTGAAAACGCAGCCCATTCGCCGCGCAGAAGGCTGTTCTCTCAAAAAGAATTTTCACCATTTTTTCACCTTCCTTGGCTATCATGATGGACGAAGAGGAAAAGGAGGCAAACGGCGATGAGGAAAATGAGGAATTTGCATCTTTGGATTGGGCTGATCAGTTCGATCTTTTTGCTTGTTGAGGCGGTGACGGGGCTCCTTCTATCCGAGCCGTGGCTGATCGGTCAGGCGGAGCGCGGCGAGATGCACCGCGCCGCGCAGGAAAGAATGAACGCGTTCGGGGCGGGGCAGACGTCGGGAGCGGGGGCATCTACGGCCCCGATGGCACCGCGCGCCGAGGGAGGCGGATCGTCGCTCATGATGTTCGTCCGCCAGCTGCACGAAGGGAGAATCGGTTCGCTTGACATCCGCTGGGCGGTTGATGTCGCGGCGGTGGCGATGATCATTTTGACCGCGACGGGGATTTTCCTGTCGATCCGCACGCTCGCAGCGGGACGGAGGCGGAAGCAGAAGCGGATGACGCCAGCGCCGGAGACAACATAACGTATGCAGGAAGGGATGAAACGATGCATCAGAACAACCGGAAGAAACAGCGACGCTGGTCTTCTCTTTATGCAAGGCCGATCGATGTCGGTGGCATCGTCGTATTTCGCCCGCCATTTCACTGCTTGGCGGCCATTCGCTCGAAGATGCTGCATATTCCATCATGGATCATGAAGGAGGAGAGGACAAATGGACATGATGCCATTTGAACCAACCCCAACGCCAGAACCGAAACGCCGCGGCCGCTTCGTATCGTGGCTCGCCGCTTCCGTCGCAGGGGCGGTGATTGGGAGCGCGGCGACGTGGTATGTGGCGCCGAAATGGATGCATGAAGAAACGAATTCCCAAACGGAAACAGCGGAAACGACCGCAAAAAGCGAGGCGCTGCCGCTGCAGCCGACGGCGAACGTCAACACGAACATGATCGCTGCCATTAATAAAGTGGCCGATGCGGTCGTCGGCGTCGTCAACATTCAAAAACAAGTCGACTTTTTCTCCGAACAAGCGCAAGATACGGAAGCGGGGACGGGGTCGGGCGTCATCTTTAAAAAAGAAGGCAATGCGGCCTACATTGTGACGAACAACCATGTCATTGAAGGGGCAAACAAAGTCGAAGTGGCGCTTCCGAACGGCAAAAAAGTGAAAGCCGACATCGTCGGCGCGGATGCACTCACCGACCTTGCCGTCTTGAAAATCCCCGTTGAAGGGGTGACGAAAGTGGCGAGCTTCGGCGACTCGTCGAAGGTGAAAATCGGCGAGCCTGTCGCGGCAATCGGCAACCCGCTCGGCCTTGATTTGTCGCGGACGGTGACGGAAGGGATCGTCAGCGGCAAGCGGACGATGCCTGTTTCGACCTCAGCGGGCGATTGGGAAATTGACGTCATCCAAACGGACGCCGCGATCAACCCGGGCAACAGCGGTGGGGCGCTCATCAACAGCGCGGGGCAAGTGATCGGCATCAACAGCATGAAAATCGCCGAAACGGGCGTCGAAGGGCTCGGCTTTGCGATCCCGAGCGAAAACGTCAAACCGATCGTCCAACAGCTCATGAAAGACGGGAAAATCAAACGCCCGTACCTTGGCGTCCAGCTTGTCGATGTGGCGGATTTGTCCGATGATGTCCGCACGAATGAATTGAAATTGCCGTCGAACATCACAAGCGGGGCGGCCGTCACGTCCGTCGAACCGTTCTCCCCAGCCGCCGAGGCCGGATTGAAATCGAAAGACGTCATCACGGCGATCAACGGGGAGAAAATCGACAGCGTCAGCGCGTTGCGCAACTATTTGTACACGAAAACAGCGGTCGGTGATCGCATCAAACTGACGATCTATCGCGACGGGTTTGAGACGACCGTATCCGTCACCTTAAAATCGAGAGACAGCAGACAGTCATAAGAAGACATCGCCTCTTTTCCAGCGAATCGGCGGGGAAGGGGCGCTGTTTTTACGTTTGGCATTTCGACCATGTATATCGGCTTGTCCGCTGCTTGTTCATGGAATGCCGCTGTTGGTCTGTTTGTTTCGCTATAGTGAACTACCCACCACCTACGCTTCGCTTAGAGGTGGGGGCTTCAAGCGACTTGTGTGTGTTCGCTGAACGGTAAGCCACACACAAGAACCCTTTACGCTTCCCTTCGTTCCGAAGGTGTCCGTTCTAGCCATATTCTATCTGAATTCGTGCAATTTATGAAAGTTTCTATAACGATAAATGAGCCAACTATCTAATCGATTTACAACTAAAAACATTCATGAGCAAGCCTTGCTCCCCACTCTGGCATGAAAATGACTGATCAAGGCGGCGCATTTTCACGGAAAAGATCCATGGGCAGCACGCTTTGCCCTCCATCCGGGGATGAAAATCACGCGTCAGTTCTGTATTTTGAAAAAGAGACACGAACCGAATTCCTTGGCTAGAATAGGCGTGCCTACTACGAGCCACAAGGACGTTCGTGCCTCATATGTACAACAGCGAAGTCTCACGAAGGGATCTCAGTTGTCCATGGAGATGAGTAAGTTTGCTCACCTACGGTTTCAATTGGGCAACGACTCTCGGAAGCGGCTGCACCACCATAATTTGATTTTCCTGATGCTCCATTCGGTTTCTGTTGTTTGAAGCGCATGAACACGCCAATACATGGGCGGATGGGGCATAAACTGGAATTCCAAAAATCTAAAAAACCAAGAATCTCTTTCTAAGGAAGAGATTTTTTTGTCCTTTTTATTTGCTTCTTGCTCGTTTTTAAAATCAATGTGGTATCCTACAGACTTTTCCAATGCTCGATCTTGATATTCACACAGGATCGTCAAACTGTTAGCCATTTGAGCATTCCCACCGTCCAACAGCGTTGCTCCTAAATGATCTGCCCGGACTTCCATCCACTGTGTGAATAGAGATTGGAAAGCAGGAAGCAGAAAAATCAAGAGCCATAGGCCGAGAAAAACAAAGATTTGATTATGTTCTAGCCAATTTGGAAAGGCTTCATGGATAAGGAAAACACCAGCAAAAACTAACCCAATCAACGCAAATCGCAATAACTGTCCTATCAAGACATCTCGCTTTTTCACATGAATCGCCTCATGAGCCAAAATGCCTTCAATGGCTTCATGGGGAAGTTTCAGCGTTTCTGAAGTTAACGCTACCAATGATCGACCAATATTCGCACCTATCGCAAAACCGTTATATTCGGCCGATTCCGTAACATAAATATCAACATGAGAAAGGCCGGCACGTGAAAAGACTTTCTCGATGATGGGCAGCAAATCGGGATCGTCTATTTTCCTCATATCTAAAGCGATTTTCAATACGCGATCCGAAATCCATAGATTGAATATCCAAAATAGTATAATAACAGCGGTTGTTGCGATCGGCCCGATCCCCAGCAAAGTAAACAGTGTGAGAAGGGCTGCATAAGCTCCCACCCCTTTCACCGTTGCTGCAAAATACCATTTTCCTAAAAGTCGTTTCCAATTTTTCGGATGATAAAAAGGCTTTACTTCGAACTCTTCCATTTTATGTATTTCTCCTTTAAGGAGAAAATCCATCGATTCTAATGGATCAGGGGTGAGATAAACTTTTTCACCGGAAAAAGATAACTTCCACGTTTTCCCCATGCTGGTCGTATAGTCGATATTAGGAGAGAACAAAGAAAAAAGCTGGAATAGTTGCAACACATCCGGCCTTGTCTGAACGCTTACTTCTGAAAGTTCCTTCAATGGATATTTTTTGGTTTCAAACAAAGATACAGCATATAATGCTTCTTCGTGTTCTGCGTAAAAAAGGCGGAGAGAGCGAAGCAGTCCCACTCTTTTTGTCAGCCCAACAAAAAGAGAGATGAAGCTATATAAAAGGATGAACGTAATCGCGGAATTCGGCCCGAAAAGGAAATAAAGAACAGCAATGACGATGAAAAATCCGGAAAATAACAAATCCGCTAATAGGCGCTCTTTATTTTTAGACAAGACTATTTCTCTCGCACCTTGTTCTTTTAGTTGATCGATGATCTCTTTCAATTGGGTTTTGCTTCTTTCCGGTACCGGAGAGCTAAAAAAGCTAAATCCAAATATAAAAAAAATGGGCACCGTTTTTATAAACCCTTGATCTAAGAACACATAGACGATCCATCCGATTCCGAGTATCGCAGTGAGGATATGTACATATAAAGAAGGACACCATTTTTTAAAAAAGTATGCCAAGAAACCGAGAAAAAAGCCGATTGCAGCAGTCCAAATCGATATAGTCACATCTGGCATCTGTTGCTCCCCCTGTCTAGTTGAAAAAGTGCAAGAAAACCCCTAGTCATTATTTATCACTTAAGTAAATCCACTAACACCCATTGGTAACGAAATTCGTCCATTCTACATGTAGGTGGTTGACAATGGCATGTTGTTGAACGTTCATGAACGTTTTTCTCCAATATTGGTTCTTTTTTCAATTGACATTATAGCAGGAACAGGTTCGTTTTGTATATCTTTTTCTTTTTTCACTCCACTGCGCTTGTTGGGGAACATGAATATGACCTACAATATTTTCCTCACATGTAACGGATAACGATCATTCATGTAGGAGAGGAACCGTATGATTAAGAGACCCGTTTTTGTGTGACTCATGTTGTTGTCTTCCGCATGATTCGTGATTTACGCTTACGAAAGCGAGCGGTCAGTGTCCTGGTATGTTCGTTGCATGAATGGATCAGCAGATTGTTGCTGATGTTTTGACCATTCATTGTATATACATGCTCATTGAAAAGTTAACCTTCGCATAAGCGGTGCCCACTCCGGTTATACTGCTCCTAAGGAAAAGCATGGAAAAGGAGCGGAATTCTGCATGAAACGTCTCAAAATCACCAACGATCACGGATGGACACCTCGGACACTTCGCAAACAGGAACGGAAAATCAAAAACACCCTTCTTCGCCAACGGGTGATGGCGGTTCGCCTCGTCATGGAAGGCTATTTGGGCAAAGAGGTGGCCTCCATGGTCAACGTGTGCCGACAAACCGTTTCCCATTATGTGTCGCTGTTCAACGAAGGCGGTCTGGAGCTCTTGCTTCATCGGGATTTCGCCCCCGGGCGGGAGCCGTTTCTCACCGAAGAACAGCAGGAAGAGATCAAACAGCTTGTGTTGACCACTACTCCCGCGGAACTGGGCTGGGACGTTGCTTCGGCGTGGAACACCAAACTCCTGCAATCCTATGTCGCAAAGCAATTCGGTGTTTCCATTTCCCGCGAAGCGCTGCGAAAACTCCTGCACCGCAAAGGGCTGTCGTGGACACGACCGACGTACACACTGGCGAAAGGAAATCTGGATGAGCAAAAACAATTTGAAAAACAAATGGATCTGATAAAAAAAACTTGATCACCAAGGAGACAGAAGATGCTGTTCTTCTGTACATCGATGAAACCCATATCCGCTCTTACCATGTCTTGCGGTCCACATGGTCGGAAGTCGGCCGCCAAAAACAAGTGCCGACGTTCGGCCATCATGCCCACGTATCGCGGTTTGGCGCGGTCAACATCCACGATGGCGAAACGGTGCTTCATCAAACGACTGCCGCGCCAATGCCGCGACGTTCTTGAATTTCTTGAGAATGCTCAAAGAGCGCTATCCAGACCGTCTCATCGTCTTGGTGTTGGATCACGCCCGCATTCAGCTTGTGGAAATGGCTGAAAGACACCGTGATCGCCAATGTGTTTCACAAACATCGAAACGATATCGTCCAGGCCATTGCTCGGTTTGCGGACGACATCCACGAACGTCCGCAGGAAGTGCTGCAACGCTTAGAGTGTGCAGGATGACTGAGAAGTTAACTCTTCATGTTGCATGTATATAGAAGTCCGGAAAGGGGGAAAATTGCTATTTTCGAAGCGGTTCCCTCCTTACATTCTTCAAGTTTTGCGCGCAGGGCCGCATTTCTATGTGTTTGCTGATGTGATGGAACAGGAGCACGGTGTATTGTATGTGTTGGATCAGCGCGGTTCCGTAGTGAAGGAAATTTCGTTGCCTACGTCCTTCGCGCGCTCCATGGCGGTCTTTCACGGCCGCCTTGTCATCGCCACGAAACCTCGCCTCACCATCGTGGATCCGCATTCATGGCGAGTGGCCTATTGGGGCATGGGGCAAGAAGAGACGCAGTTCGATCAGCTTTACGTGAAGGGAGACACGCTGTGGGTGAGCTATGTCCAAAGGGGAAAGTCAGGATGGCTTGCGCTGAATGATCAGTTTAAGGTGATGGAGAAGCATGAGCTGCCGTCGGTATACTGGGAAGCGCGGTTTTACGGCGACTATGTGTATGCATTGTTTGAGCCGCAGGAGGGGAACAAGGCGGACCATGCTGGAGAAATGAACATTTTCCATCTTCGTACAGGCCAACTTGCCGCCAAGTTTACCGTGCCGAAGCAAAAGCACAACTTGCAGACATTTCAGGTGATGGATGAAATACAATAGGAGTAGGGGATAACGATAGGTCCGAGCATGCCGTTATGGATGTTGATTGGATACTGGGCTGTCGGCATCGCCACGTTCATCGCTGGCGTGGCGGCGCGCCGCATCCGTCGAAGGGGGAAAGGGAGATGGAATTCCGCGATTATGAAGAGTTTTGGCCCTTTTATTTGACCCAGCACCGGAAACGAGCGACAAGGCGTTGGCATTTTGTCGGAACGAGCTTCGTGTTTTTGTTTGTGATCATCGCGATCGCGACGAGGAATGCGTGGTGGTTGCTCGGCGCGCCAATCGCCGCCTATGCGCTCGCCTGGTTCAGCCACTTTTTCATCGAAGGAAACAAGCCCGCCACCTTCGGCCATCCGTTTGGGTCGCTTCGGGCCGATTTTCGCATGTACAGGCTCATGCTTACGGGGCAGCTTGGGCGGGAATTGGAGCGGCTGGGGATTTCAGAGGAATAAAGCGAAGAACGATGAAAAGGCCTTCTCCCTGAAGATGTTTCAAAGTTCGAAGGAGTGGGGGCGGCCATTCGAATGATTCAGGGAGAAGGGGTTTGCCTTCTCATGGCTTCAATTGTTCAATCGTTTCTAGCGGCAGTCCGGTCAGTTCATGGATCGTGTCAGCATCAAATCCTTTTGCCAACATTCGTTTCGCAACATCTAGCTTTGCTTTCTCCATTCCTTTCTCTATTCCTTTTTCCATTCCTTTTTCCGTGAAAATCCCCACCACTTGGTGAGTGCGGTATACGCTCCTGATCCGTGAGGGTATACTGAAAATGGCCAAAAAAGGCAATAGGAAAGCAGAGGTGCCCGATTTTAGGCATCTCGTATAACCTGTCTGCCTTTTGGCTAGACTAAATAAGTTGTGGTTGGCGGAACGGCTCTTTGCGGGAGATCATGCAAAAGATGATCACCAACATCCGCCGAGCAATGGCGATGAGGGCTTTTTTCTTCCCGCACCGGGCCGCCAACGACCAAAACTTTCGGGACAAGGGATGCGTCTTGGATCGAGCTGCTGACCATGCCGCCTCGCATAACGCCGATCGGAGATGGGGATTGCCTTTTGTCGTGCGCGTGCTCTTTCGCTTTCCGGCGCTTTCATGGTTGCCGGGGGACAATCCAGTCCATGAAGCCGCCCGTTCCGGCGTTTCAAAGACGCTCATGTCGGTTCCCATCTCGGCTATGATGACGGCGGCGGTTTGTTTTTTCACTCCGGGCATGGTCATCAGCAGGTTCACTTCCTCGCGATACGGCTCGAGCAGGCGGTCGATGTGTTGGTCGACTTCTTCGATGAGCCGCTCCAATTCCTCAACGTGTTTCCACAAGAGGCGAAGGAGACGGAGCTCGTGTTCGGTCAAGGTGCCGAGCAGCGAATCGTACACCGCTTGCTTTTTCTTTTTGAGCCTGCCGCGCAGGCATTCATCCAACTCGTCCTTGTCCACGTATCCCTTCTCGAGCAGCCGGGCGAGGATGTCTTTTCCGGAAACGCCGAAGAGATCGGAGAGGACCGAGCCGAGTTTGACATTGGAAGACTCGAGCACTTTTTGAATCCGGTTTTTCTCCGAAGTCAGCTGTCCGACCCACTTTTTGCGGAGGCGGGTAAAATCCCGCAATTCGCGAATATCCGCTGGGGGGACGAAACTTTTTTCAACGAGTCCATGGCGGAGCAGCTTGGCGATCCACTCGGCGTCCGAGACATCGGTTTTTCTTCCCGGGACATTTTTGATCCGCTGCGGATTGGCCAGTGTCAAGTCGACATAGCCCTCGAGGAAGGCGAAGACCGGTTTCCAATACACGCCGGTGGATTCCATGGCGACATGGGTGACCCCATGTTCTTCGAGCCACTCAAGCAGGTCGCCAAGTCCCTTCGAGAACGTGGAGAAGGTTTGAATGTCCTTTTGAATGTGTCCATCTTCTTCCCATAGCGCGCAGGCGACGATGGTTTCGGCATGAACATCCAATCCTGCGCAGCGAGGATAGATGACATCCATGATGAAAATCCTCCTTTTCGATGATCGAGTGCGCAAACAGTGAATCCACGGGAGAAATGCGGCAGTTTTCCGTTCGTCGTCACCTTTCCTGTGCATCGGGAAAGGGCGGACAATGGGTGGTGCACCCAGTGGATTCAAACACTTTTCCGTACAGGGTCTAAGCCACCATTAAGCATAACGTCCTGTTAAACTGTTTGCGCCTATTCTTCATTATGGGAAGAAAAGGGGGATTTTCATCCCTGGGTGGAGGGCAAACCATTGCCCATGGATCTTTTCCGTGAAAATGCAGGACTGACGCGAGATTTTCATCCCTGGGTGGAGGGCAAAGCGTGCTGCCCATGGATCTTTTCCGTGAAAATGCAGGACTGACGCGAGATTTTCATCCCTGGGTGGAGGGCAAAGCGTGCTGCCCATGGATCTTTTCCGTGAAAATACATGCGCCTTCAGCGGTCATTTTCATGCCCGGGTGGAGAGCAAAAATTGCTCATGGAACTTTTCCATGCCTTTCTGTTCGTATGACACGATGAGTTCCATGACTTTGGCAGCCTCCTTTTCCTCCATGGTCTTCACCTCATCTCGCAGTCGGACTTCTTCTTCCTCCGATAACCGCAAATACGTTTCGAAAAAGCCGAACAACAGACGCTGTCTCGCCTCATCGAGCTCGAGGCGGGTGAGCATGCGCAAAAATTCCTTTTTCACTTCCACCTTCTCCTCTTCATTATACCCCATTTTGCTTAACAGGGCGGCGGCGACCGGGTTGTCATGGCGGATGTATGTGCGCCATGGGAGTTTGGACAATTCCACCGTCAAAAAACGGAAATCGAGAACGGTCAAAAACGGAAACGAAACGGTGAATGAAGATGGTTCATCGCGGATGGCATCATAGCTGAAGATGGCGATCGGAAGAATGCGGCGGCGGTGTTTTTGAAACAAGCGGCTGAAATAAATGAACATTCGCTCTGAAAACGAGGATTGGATGTAGCTTTGATGTTCGATGTGGACGACGATCAGTCCATCTTCTCCTCTCAGCTTCGTCTCGACCAATAAATCGACTCGATGTTTTTCACCCGCGGTGACATCGGTCAGCACTTCTTCTGATAAAAAGGAAAGGTAGTGAAAGTCAATCTGTTCGTGTACGTGAGGAAAGAAGAGGAGAACAAATTCTTCAAAAAAGGTGCTCAACAACTCTTTAAACAGCCGATCGTGGTCAATGCGCGTTTCTGACATGGTCTTCCTCCCGATATGTTTTTAGATTCGCATAGCTTGATTCGCCTTGCACTATGCAAAATCCTGCCGGTCTCCCTGCATTTTTTCTGCTGTTAGAAGAAGGAAATCAGGGAGGATTGTCGAATTTTGATGACATTGGAAAAATGATGAAACCAACGGCTGCCTTCGCCGTATGTATAAGCGAAGGGGAAAGGAGGGAGGGGAGTTGTTCAGCCATTCGCCTGAAGTTGTGTACGGATGGGTGCTTGTCGTCAGTGCGTTGTTGACGGTTTTGTATTTTTTCTTCAGCGATGTGCTTGACGGTTTGTTCGATGTGGCTGATCATCCGCTGTTCAGTCCGCAGTTAGTTTTATCGTTTTTCATTGTTGGCAGCGCGGTCGGATTGCTGGCGGAATGGTACACAGACTGGGCATCGAGCTTGGTTCTGTGGCTTGCCATCGGCGTGGCGCTTGTTGCTGTGTTGCTGTTGCACTTTTTCGTTTTTTTGCCGCTCCGTTCGGCTGAGGCGTCACTTGGGTATACGGACGCCGATTTGGAGGGGGCGCTTGCTAAAGTGATCGTCTCGGTGCCGCCTGACGGGTTGGGCGAAATTCTCATCTCCCGTAAAAGCGGCGCGGTGGCCAAAGCGGCGAAAAGCGCAAATAATGAGGCCATTCCGTCAGGGGAAGAGGTCATCATCGTACAAATGGAAAACGGCGTCGCTGTGGTGGCGAGGCACGATCCGTATCACCTTTCCATCTAAAACAAAGAAAGGGGACTTGTCATGGTTGCGCCATGGTTGATGGTCATTGGTGTCGTCGTCTTGCTTCTTGTCGGCCTTATTGCCATTTTTATCGCCCGCTACCGCACCGTCGGGCCGGACGAGGCGCTCATTGTGACGGGCAGCTACTTAGGAAGCAAAAACGTTCATGTCGATGAATCGGGAAACAAAATCAAAATCGTCCGCGGCGGCGGCACGTTCGTCGTGCCGATTTTCCAACAGGCTGAGCCGCTGAGCCTATTGTCGATCAAGCTTGACGTGCAAACGCCCGAGGTGTACACCGAACAAGGCGTGCCCGTGATGGCGGACGGGGTGGCCATTATTAAAGTCGGCAGCTCAATCGGCGAAATCGCGACCGCGGCCGAGCAGTTTTTAGGGAAAACACGCCAAGATATGGAAAACGAAGCGCGTGAAGTGCTTGAAGGCCATCTTCGCTCCATTCTCGGGTCGATGACGGTTGAAGAAATTTATAAAAACCGCGACAAGTTTTCGCAAGAAGTGCAGCGTGTCGCCTCGCAAGATTTGGCGAAAATGGGGCTTGTCATCGTCTCGTTCACGATCAAAGACGTGCGCGACAAAAACGGTTACCTCGATGCGCTCGGGAAGCCGCGCATCGCCCAAGTGAAGCGCGATGCTGACATCGCCACGGCCGAGGCGGAAAAAGAGACGCGCATCAAGCGGGCTGAAGCAGACAAGGAAGCGCGCAAGGCGGAGCTCGAGCGGCTAACGGAAATCGCGGAGGCGGAGAAAATCAACCAGTTGAAGCTCGCTGAGTTCCGCCGCGAGCAAGACATCGCCAAAGCGCGAGCCGATCAGGCGTATCATTTGGAGGAAGCGAAGGCGAAACAAGAAGTGATGGCCCAACAAATGCAAATCAAAATCATCGAGCGGCAAAAACAAATCGAGCTCGAAGAAAAAGAAATTTTGCGCCGCGAGCGCCAATACGACTCGGAAGTGAAGAAAAAAGCCGATGCCGAGCGCTATGCGATCGAACAAAAAGCGGCGGCGGAAAAGGCGAAGCAAATCGCCGAAGCCGATGCGCAAAAATACCGCGTCGAAACGCTGGCGAAAGCGGAAGCGGAGCGCATCCGTCTCGACGGGCTGGCGAAAGCCGAGGCGGAGAAAGCGAAAGGGGAAGCGGAAGCGGAAATCATCCGACTGAAAGGCCTCGCCGAAGCGGAAGCGAAACAAAAGATCGCCGAAGCGTTCGAGCGCTACGGCCAGGCTGCGGTGCTCGACATGATCATCAAGATGCTTCCGGAGTATGCGAAGCAAGTGGCGAGCCCGCTTGCGAACATCGAGAAGCTGACGATCGTCGACACCGGCTCAGGAGCGGGAGGCGGCGCCAACCGCGTCACGGGCTATGCGACGAACTTAATGGCGAGCTTGCAGGAGACGTTAAAAGCTTCGACGGGCATCGATGTGAAGCAGCTGCTCGAGAGCGTCGCCCAGGGTGGAGCGGCCCATGTCCAGCCGCTCGGTGCGCCAGCATCGTCCCAACAGGCGAAGACAACAGAATGATGCCTATCCTCCCACAGCGCCCTTCGTTTGAACCCGAGGGCGCTGTTTCTCGTCGCCTTGTTCACGACATTCGTCGGAGTTGCGCATCAAGCGTTGTTTCGTTATGATGGGAACGGGTGGAATGGAAAAAAGGAAGTAGGTTGAGAATAATGAAACGAGCTCGAATTATTTATAACCCGACATCGGGTCGCGAGTTGTTTAAGCGCCATTTGCCTGATGTGCTCGTGCGGTTGGAAAAGGCGGGCTATGAAACGTCGTGCCACGCCACCGAAGGGCCGGGGGATGCGACGGAAGCAGCGCGCCAGGCCGTCCTGCGGGAATTTGATCTCGTTGTCGCCGCAGGGGGCGACGGAACGATCAATGAAGTCGTCAACGGCATCGCCGATCAGCCGTATCGGCCGACACTGGGCGTCATTCCTGTCGGGACGACGAACGATTTCGCCCGCGCCATCGGCGTGCCCCGTTCGATTGAAGGGGCGTGCGACGTGATCGCCACGGGCGAGCCCGTCCCGATTGACATCGGCTGTGTGACGAACGAAGACAAAACGCACTATTTCATCAACATCGCGGGCGGCGGGCGCCTGACCGAGCTCACCTACGAAGTGCCGAGCAAGCTGAAAACGATGCTTGGCCAGCTCGCCTATTACTTGAAAGGGATCGAGATGTTGCCGTCCATCAAGGCGACCGAAGCGCAAATTGAGTATGACGGCAAACTGTTCGAAGGCGAGATTATGATGTTTTTAGTTTCGCTCACGAACTCGGTCGGCGGGTTTGAAAAACTGGCGCCCGATTCGTCGCTCAATGACGGCCTGTTCGATTTTATCATCGTCAAGAAAACGAACTTGGCCGAATTCATCCGCCTTGTCACCCTCGCGGCGCGCGGCGAGCACATCAACGACCCGCACGTCATTTACACGAAAGCGAACCGGGTGAAAGTGCACTCGCCGATGCAGCTGAACTTAGACGGCGAATTCGGCGGCATGCTTCCAGGGGAGTTCGTCAATTTGCGCCGCCATATTGACGTATTGATGCCAAAAGAAAAGGCAGAACAAGTGAGAACAGGAAGATAAGCCTGTTCTTTTCTTATGCCTTTCCCCTATAAAGGGCACGCTACATATACAGAGGAACGGCAGAAAGGAGAACGACATGACGAAGCAGCAAGCACCAGTCGCCAAAAACGAGTATTATGACGTCACATTCACCGATTTGACCCACGACGGGCTCGGGGTGGCGAAAGTCGACGGTTTTCCGTTGTTTGTGAAACACGCGCTTCCCGGCGAGCGGGCGAAGGTGAAAGCGATCAAAGTGAAAAAAGGGTATGGGTACGGCCGCCTCGTGGAGCTGTACGAACCAAGCCCCGACCGCGTTGAGCCGCCGTGCCCCGTCTATCGCCAATGCGGCGGCTGCCAGCTGCAACACCTCAGCTACGAAGGCCAGCTGAAAGCGAAGGAAAAGCAGGTGAAAGAAGTGCTCGCCCGCATCGGCAAGCTTGACGGCGTCACCGTCCATCCCGTCATCGGGATGAAGAACCCATGGCGCTACCGCAACAAGGCGCAAGTGCCCGTTGGCGAGCGCGAAGGGGGCTTGGTGGCGGGCTTTTACAAGGAGCGGACGCATGAAATCATCGATATGGACGCCTGCCTCATCCAGCAAGAGGCGAACGATGTCGTCGTCCAGGCCGTGAAGCGCATCGCCGAGCGCTATGGTATTCCCCCATACGACGAAACCACGCACAAGGGCGTTCTTCGCCATATTGTCGCCCGCTACGGCGCGTCAACTGGCGAGGTGATGGTCGTGCTCGTCACCCGCACGGACCATCTGCCCCACGAACAGGACATTGTCCGTGACATCGTCCGCGCCATTCCGGGCGTGAAATCGATCGTGCAAAACGTCAACCCCGAGCGGACGAACGTCATTTTCGGCGCCAAAACGCGGGTGTTATGGGGGAGCGAGTTCATCACCGATCGCATCGGCGACATCCAATTCGCCATCTCGGCCCGCTCGTTTTATCAAGTTAACCCGGAACAGACGAAAGTGCTGTATGACAAAGCGCTCGAATACGCGGAGTTGACCGGGCGGGAGACGGTGATCGACGCCTACTGCGGCATCGGCACGATCTCGCTCTTTTTGGCGCGTAAAGCGAAACACGTCTACGGCGTCGAAATCGTCCCCGAAGCGATCGAAGACGCCAAGCGCAACGCCAAACTCAACGGCATCCAAAACGTCACCTTCGAAGTCGGCGCCGCCGAAGACGTCATCCCGCGTTGGTATCAAGAAGGCATCCGCGCCGACTGCTTGGTCGTTGACCCGCCGCGCAAAGGCTGTGACGCCGCGCTGCTTGAGACGATCATCGCCATGAAACCGCCGCGCGTCGTCTACGTCTCGTGCAACCCGGCGACGCTCGCCCGCGACTTGCGCATCCTAGAAGACGGCGGCTACGAAACGATCGAAGTCCAGCCAGTGGACATGTTTCCGCACACGGCGCATGTGGAGTGTGTGGCGAAAATTCGGTTGAGATAAGACAACGGGCCGGTGGATCCGGCCTTGTTGTTTGCAGTCGAATTGGGCAAACGGCCATGACGACACGAATGACATGATAAAGATTTCATCCGCCTGCAAAACTGGGGGCTGGATGAGATCCATCCTATTGAGAATCCACAACACTTGCAAGTGTTCCTCGAACGGTTATGGTGAACGACTCCCGCTTCATGCAAAGCACAGTCGGAGTTTCTTTGCCCCAAATGTCACCCTCTGTCTTCCTGAGCGTCAACCGGCATAAAACATATTTTTCTTCCCCCTTTTGTACCGAAAACCGTATATAATGGAGATTGGAAATCACAAGGAGGTACATAGAAGCCATGCTCACAGGCGAATTGCGCCATAAAGTCGATAAAATATGGGAAACGTTTTGGACAGGCGGCATTACGAACCCGCTGACGGTCATTGAACAGTTTACGTAGCCAAATTGATCGTCGATTACTTTGTGAAAAACGGAGTCATGGACAAGCGGGTGCTGCAGGAAGAACCGTTTAAAACCGTCGGCAGCATTGTTGAACTCTTTCAAGACAACATGGATGACGCGCGGAAGATTATTCGCATTATCGATGAGATTAACCGAAATTCGGAAGAAATTGCGGGGGCGTGAGCGATGGGCGGCATCAACCGGGAAGAGGTTCTCGCGGGAATGGATCAATCGCTGGTTGTGATGGCACGGATGGAGATGCGCTGTTTTTCCTAGGGGCAGTGCACGATAAGGAGCGCTGAACGTGAGCATTTCGTCTCTCATTTTGCTTTTGTTGGTCATGTCGATCGTGTTGTTCGTGTATGGTGTTGTCCAAAAGAGCAAAGCCGCGAAACGGATCGCCTTTGGCCTCTTCATCGCATCGGTCGGATTGGCCGGTTTTGTCGTGTTTCTCATCGGCTATATGTAACAACAGTCAAAGACGAACACGCTGTTCTGTGTGTTCGGCTTTGCGTTTGCGGCGATTCAGATGGGGATCATTGGGGGAGATGGGGCTCGCGCTCAAGGCCTCAAGGACTGGCATTAGGGGACCGTTCGAGGCGGATTTCTCTGTCTTGCCTCATCTATCATTTTTGGGCTTCAAAGTTATTTTTAAAAAAAGCGAAGAAAGTCGTTCATTTTTCTACACGAGGACAAGCGCAGGAAATATAAAGAAAATGCAGAAAAGAATGATATATAAAAAAATTATTGAAGCAGAAGTGTGTAGTATTTATAATATTATTTGGTTATGTGTTATACAACAAAAGTAATCAGCTGGCATAGGAGGGATTGGATTGATTGAAAAGCTCGTGGAAACGGTGAACGGGTGGCTGTGGAGCCCTTTCTTAATTGCTTTTATTGTCTGTTGTGGTTTGTATTTTAGCATTCGCACCCGCTTCCTGCAAATCCGCCACGTGAAAGAGATGATCCGGCTTGTGACGACGGGGAAGGGCTCTGAGGCCGGGGTGTCTTCTTTCCAGGCGTTGACGATGTCGTTGTCCGGCCGCATTGGCGTTGGGAACGTGGCAGGGACGGCGACGGGGATTGCGTACGGGGGGCCGGGCGCTGTCTTTTGGATGTGGGTCATCACCTTTATCGGAGCGGCGACGGCGTATGTCGAGTCGACGCTGGCGCAAATTTATAAAGAGGAACAAGACGGACAATACCGCGGCGGTCCGGCTTTTTATATTGAAAAGGGCCTTGGCTGGAAATGGTTTGCGGTTGTGATTGCCGGGGCGATCATTCTCTCGATGGCGGTGCTGATGCCGGGAATTCAAGCAAACTCGATTGCCGACAGCTTTTCGAATGCGTTTGGCATTCCGAAATTGGTGACGGGAATTTTCGTGATTGCCCTTCTTGGCTTTACGATTTTTGGCGGAGTGAAGCGGATCGCGAAAACGGCGGAAATTGTCGTGCCGTTTATGGCAGTTGGCTATTTGTTGGTCGCGATTGCCATTATTGCGGCCAATATTGAAAAAGTCCCGGATGTGTTTGGCCTGATTTTCAAAAGCGCGTTTGGCGCTGATCAAGTGTTTGGCGGCATTCTTGGTTCGGCGGTGATGTGGGGGGTCAAACGCGGCCTTTATGCGAATGAAGCGGGGCAAGGGACGGGCGCCCACCCGGCAGCGGCGGCGGAAGTGTCCCACCCGGCGAAGCAGGGGCTTGTGCAGGCGTTTTCGATTTATTTGGACGTGTTCTTGGTCGTGACGGCGACGGCGCTGATGATTTTGTTTACAGGTCAATACAATGTGATCAATGAAAAAACGGGAGAGACGATTGTCGAGCATTTGAAAGGGGTGGAACCGGGCGCAGGGTATACGCAGGCGGCGGTGGACACGCTCTTCCCGGGATTCGGGTCGGCCTTTATTGCGATCGCTCTGTTCTTCTTCGCGTTTACGACGATGTACGCGTATTACTATATTGCCGAGACGAACCTCGCCTATTTGGTGCGCAGTGAAAAGAGGGGAACGGCCTTCTTTGCCTTGAAGCTCGTCTTTTTGGCGGCCACGTTCTATGGAACGGTCAAAACGGCGACGACGGCGTGGGCGATGGGCGACATCGGGCTTGGCATCATGGTGTGGCTCAACTTGATTGCGATCTTGTTGTTGTTTAAACCGGCCTATATGGCCTTGAAAGATTATGAAGAACAGCTGAAGCAAGGGAAAGATCCGGAGTTCAACGCGTCGAAATACGGAATCAAGAACGCGAAATTCTGGGAAAATGGATATAAGAGATGGGAAGAAAAGAAAGAGAAGACATTGTAACAGGTTGATTGGTTGGAGTCGACGGTGTCCCGGATGCAGCGGGACACCCTTTTTTCATCATCATCTATATGGATAAGGAACACTTTCGTTAGACATTCTCTAGGATGGGCATCCTCGAACCATCTTGCCCCCCGTGAATTCATGCGATTTTGCCATTATGATGGCTCCTCATCCGCTTCCACCATACGCTTGAGAGCCGCAAGCCGTTCATCCAATACCCTTCAAAGAAGGAAAGCCACGTTTTCAGTTCGACGAGAGGTTCGGGCTCCAGCCTGTACCTTGTTTCGCGTCCCGTTTTCCGACAGCTGCCCAACCTTGCTTCCGAAAGCACACGAAGATGTTTATTGACAGCTGTGCGGCTGATCGGGAAGGATTTGGCAATCGCGGCAATCGACAATTCGTTGTCCGCGAGCAGCTGCAACATCTGGCGGCGGGTTGGATTGGCGATGGTGTGAAACACATCGTGCTTCGGCGTGGAAACGGTTCGTTTATCCTTCGAGATATGTGGAAAGTTTTTGGTTGACAATGTTCTCCCACCCGTCATCCATAATCTTGCGAACGACTGTGTGAGGCTGCCCAAATTCGGTTGCTTTGTCCGCATCCCATCCGGAATGAATCAAGGTGAATTCCGTTTTTCCGTCTTCCAATGCTTTTCATTCCCAATCTTTTCCCCTGCGCGAAGTTTCTTTGGATTCGTCCACTGATCGTGTACAATACATAAAGGGTGACAACATCGTTCATCTCGGAAGGAGGAAAGCCGTTGACAGACAGCGCAAAACAATCATTCATTACGGACATTCAACAGTTAGATAAAAAAGGAGCCGGGCAAGCGGTCGTTTGGCATGAAGAGGAGGGAAAGAGAAAAAAGCTCAAACTCACTGTTCCGTCCACGCTTCCTGGTGAAAGGGTGCGGGTTTTGATCGATTGGCCGAAACGCCGGAGGGCCCATGCCCGAGTGGAAGAAGTGATCGAGCGGCATCCAGAGCGGCTCGATCCGCCGTGTCCGCACTTTGACCGCTGCGGCGGCTGTGTCTGGCAGCACTGGCGCTATGAGGGACAGCTGCGGCATAAGACCGAACAGGTGAAGGCGCTGCTTGCCCAGCACGGATTTGATCCGGACGTTGTGCGCGAGACGATCGGGATGGAACATCCGTGGCATTACCGCAATAAAATGGAGTTTACGTTCTCTCCTGAGGGCCTGCTTGGACTGCACGAGCAAGGGAATTTCCGGCAAGTGGTTTCGTTGGAGACATGTCTCATTGCCGGCGAGAAGATCGTCAAAGCCGCTATGGAAGTGGCGCGTTGGGCGCGCGATCATCAGCTGCCTGGGTATCACAAAGACACCCATGAAGGGCTGCTTCGCCACGTCATGGTGCGCGAGTCGTTTGCGACAGGAGAGGTGATGGTGGCGCTCTTTGCGACCGAGGCGCCGGAAGGGGAGTTGAAAGAAGCGGAGGCTGATTTGACGGAGCGGATCACGAAGGCGCTCCCGGACGTGAAAAGTTTGCTTTGGCTGGAGAATCGGGCGTGGGCCGACCGCACCCAGGCGGAACGAACGCACGTGCTGGCCGGACGGGATTTCATTTACGATGAATTGTGCGGGTTCCGCTACCGTCTTTGGTTTGATACGTTTTTCCAAACGAACCCGGTGCAGGCGGCCAAATTGGTTGAACTGGCGTTGGAGATGGGCGAGCCCAAGCCCCATGAGAAAATGATCGATCTCTTCTGCGGAGTCGGCACGTTTTCCTTGCCGTTCGCCAAGCGGGTGAAGGCGTTGGCGGGCATTGAAATTGTGGAAACGTCGATCGAGTCGGCGAAACGAAACGCGAAAGACAACGGCGTTGACAATACGTACTTTTTGGCACGGGATGCGCGGCGCGGGATTGATGACGTGTTGGAGCAGTTCGGGCGGCCGGAGCTGCTGCTTTTGGATCCTCCACGTTCTGGCGCAGGCGGAAAAGTGATGCGCAAAATCGGCCGAGCGCAACCGAAGCGGGTGGTGTATGTCTCCTGCAATCCGGAGACGTTTGTGGCTGATATTGCGGAGCTAGCCCCGTTTGGCTATGTGTTGAAAACTGTCCAACCGGTGGACATGTTTCCGCATACGGCGCATGTCGAGTGCTGTGCGTTGCTTGTCAAATCATCATAAATCAGGAAAAGCCCGTTCCCCCAAGTGAGAGGGAAACGGGCTTTATACAAGAAGGGTTTCAGTTGCCACCCGCTCGTTTTGCATGAAATTCAGATTCGATGATGACGGCGGTTTTTTCTTTGCGTCTCTTCGCATATTCCGCTGTTGCGGTGAAAAGAACATCGGAAGAGGAGTTCAGGGCCGTTTCACATGAATCTTGCAACACGCCAATGATAAAACCAACCCCTACTACTTGCATGGCAATATCATTTGGGATGCCAAACAAACTGCATGCCAACGGGATAAGGAGAAGCGAGCCGCCCGCGACGCCGGATGCCCCTGTAGCGGCGATGGTGGAAAGAATGCTAAGAATCAGCGCTGTACCTAGATCGACTTCAATCCCCAATGTGTGAACCGCAGCAAGCGTCAACACGGAAATCGTAACGGCGGCGCCAGCCATATTAATCGTTGCACCGAGAGGGATCGAGACCGAATACGTATCTTTGTTTAATCCGAGTTTTTCAGCCAAATTCATATTCACCGGAATGTTTGCGGCCGAGCTGCGCGTAAAGAAGGCGGTCATTCCGCTTTCCCGAATGCATCTCCACACGAGCGGGTACGGATTTTGGCGAATGTTCACAAAGACAATCAGCGGATTTATGACGAATGCCACGAAAAACATCGTCCCAAGAAGAACGGCCAATAACTTTCCGTATTCGATGAAAGCGGAAAGCCCGTTGGTGACCATCGCGTCAAAAACAAGCCCCATGATTCCGATGGGTGCCAAATTGATGACCCATGTGACAATTTTTGAAATGGCGTCAGAAAAACTGGCGATGACGTTTTTGACCGTCTCCGGCGCAGGTCTTAATGCGATGCCAAGCAGCACCGCCCAAGTCAGGATACCGATATAATTCGCATTGATCAGTGCATGAATAGGGTTATCAACAATATTAAGCAACAATGACTGAAGTACCTCTGTTATGCCGCTAGGGGGAGAGATATCTTTCATCCCTTCAGCTAAAGATAAATGAACCGGAAAGATGAAGCTGGCCACGACGGCGGTAAGACCGGCTAAGAACGTGCTGGCCCCGTATAGGACAAGAATGTGTTGGATATTTGTTTTTTGGCCGCTTTGATGGCGGGAAATGGCGGAGACCACGAGAAAGAACACCAATACGGGTGCGACGGCCTTTAGAGCGCTGACAAACAAGGAACCAAAAATGGACACCCATTTTGTTGATTCCGGGACGGCCATGGCGAGGACAATCCCGATGATGATACCGACAAGGATACGTCTGACAAGGCTAAGCTGATTCCACCTTACAATGAGTTGCTTCATAACGTTCCTCCTGACACTCATGGATGATCAAGAATGAAATTCACCGTACATGCACAAGTGTTTTCCAGTGGTGAACAAACACTATTTTAGCATGAATATTAGTGATTAACGAATAGATTGTTATATTAGAATAGTTTGAATTGTCCAAACGTTGCATTGCCTTTTGCGCTTATGGCAAGGTCGAAAAAGAAGCCAGCCGCGATGGGGCTGACATCGGTTGCAAAGCAAAAAGCTCACTGAATCCTAGCCGTATGAATCAAAATAAACAAAAGGAGTGTGTGGTGCAATTTGAAATTGTAGTAATGTGGTTTTTGCAGAACAGTTGGATCGACTGCAGGGAAGATAGACAAGCTTTTCACTGCATCCGTATAGCACATAGTACAAAAGGGCCGAGTGGCCCCTTCGTTTTTTGCCCCTTTTAGCTCAGCTATACCGGCTAATTGCTTTCGCCAACCATTGCGCCAATGAAGCGACATCGCTCGGCCCATAGGTGAACCGGACAAGCGTTTCGTCCATATCAAGCGCCTCGGAAAGCAATCCAGCAAACCCGCGCGCTTTGCGGTCAATCTCTAAAATGGCTTCAACCCCATGCTCGGAGACAAAGAAAATGGCCTCCAGTTCGTCAAGTCGGCCTTTAAACGGTCCGCTTGCCGGCTTGAATTCAAACTCTTGGATAAACGGCAGCCGCTGTTGCCAATAGCGCGGCGCTTGTTCGCATTGCACATGGCGAAGGCGGAAACCTAATTGGCGGGCCGCCTCGAGAAACGCGGCGACAAGCGGGTGCGGTTCGATGGCGAGATGGTCGCAGTCTTGCGGGTCGAGCGCCATTTTAATGTCAAGGCCGGTTTGCAGCCATACCCGCGAAGAACCGAGCGTGACCGGTACGTCGTACGGCAAGGCGAATTGAAACGGGATCGTTTTCGTTTCGTTCGGCGCGATCGTCAGCGGGCCGCTCACTTTGTAGCGCGCCAGCACGGCTTTTTCTTCAAATTTCTTATCATCGATTTCGCGGATGTACGTTGTGACTAATGCCAAATAAATTTCATCAATGTGCTGTTCGACGCTGCCGCCGCGAATGTCGACAACCCCTTCGACGGTTTCGCCTTGGACATATTGCGCTTTGGCGAGCTTCGTATCAACAGTGGCGGCACCGATGCCGATCGAACTTAACAGTTTTTTGAACAACACGTTCTCCCCCTTGTCAGCGATTTCAGTTGAGAATACGGAGCACCTGGTGAAAAGGTTCTGCTCTTCTTTAAAGTAACATAACGCCTAAAGGGGTTTCACTGTTTTGGAAAGCGAGACGGTTTTTGCTAAAATGGCGTATATGGATGAGAAGGGCGGGTCATGAATGAAACGGGTCATTCATGTTGTCGGGGCAGCCATCTTCAATGAACAGAGGGATGTGTTATGTGCGTTGCGCGCGCCGAACATGTCGCTGCCCAACGTGTGGGAGTTTCCGGGCGGCAAAGTGGAAGAGGGGGAGCGGCCCGAAGACGCTTTAGTTCGGGAAATTCGCGAGGAGCTTGGCTGCACCATTTCGGTCGGTGAGTTGTTGGCTGATGTGTTCCATGAGTATGAACACGCCATCGTGCATTTGCGGACGTATGAAGCCCGCTTAGTCGATGGGGAGCCGCGGGCGCGGGAGCATGCTGAGCTTCGGTGGGTGCCGCTTCAAGCATTGCGCTCTCTTGAGTGGGCGCCGGCGGACATTCCGACTGTTGAGGCGTTGTTGGTTGAGGGGGAAGCGCAGAAGGGCGTTTTGGACGTTCTGATGAGACCGAGATCTATCGACGATTGAGGTGAAGAAAGCCTGGTTGCGGCCGTTTGCCATGTGGCCGCACCAGGCTCTTTTGGTGTCAGCAGTTAGCGGATGTCAAGTGGGTCGTCTGCTTTATCCGTCACGGTGCACGCTTCCGCCAAAGCGAGGTCGGCGGCGGCGTCTTCGGCGGTGACGAGGACGCGCCAGCTCGGGTTCTCGATCAAACGGCAAAAATCAAGAAAGCGCGTTTGAGCGATCGCTTCGTACCACCCGTGGCGGTCCGAGAGCACCACGGTGCGCTCGTATGGGCGGCGCGGAGCGGCTGAAGGTTCCGTGGGCGGCAACAGCCGGTCGGCCGCTTGCTGCAGTTGTTCGATAGCGTCAGCCGACGGCTTTGTCGGGATGGCGTCAAGAAAGGCGTCAATGCAGGCTGCCTCCTCGTCAGTGACGAGGCCGGAGACGGACAGCTGCGTCGGAATCCAGCCGTCAAGCACGATGCGGCCGCGTTTCGTATGAATGTCCCAGTGCGTCGATTCTGAAGCGGCTGGGTCCATCGTAAAGCCGTGGTAATAATGAACGGGGATGCGCCGTCCGTTGCCTTCATGAATCACCGTGGCGCCGACGCGCGGCCGTGTGCCGTCTGTTTCCTGAAGCGCGAATCCGTGGGCGGAAACCGCTTCGCCAAACCAATCGCGGCCGACTTCAAAAAAGTGGACGCCGTGCTCAATGAGAATGCCGCCGCTTCGCCGCTCGTCCCAAAACCAATGGCCTTTGGCGACGCGGTGAGCCGCGTTGTGAAGGCTTGCGTAGTCCACTGGTCCAAGAAGCGCGCGGTGGATGAGTTGCTTGACAGCTTCTGTGAGCGGATGGTAGCGCAAGACGAGATTGACCGCCAACGCCCGGTTCTGGCGGGCGGCGAGCTGGATGTTCGCCCGCAGCGCCTCGGCGGTGAGGCCGCCTGGCTTTTCAAGGAGCACATGTTTTCCTTCCTCAAGCGCCCGCTTGGCAAGCGGGGCGTGCAAATGCGGAGGGGTGGTGAGAATGACGATGTCAACATGCGGGTCAACGATCAATTGTTCAGCTTCGCGGTATTCGCGCACGTCGCCCGCCTGCGGCTGACGGCGGCGATAGGCGTCGATGACGCGCTGGCGCTTTGCGTCCGTTCGGCCAGCGACGGCAGCAAGCTGAAAGGAAGGAAGCGGTGCGAGCGCGCCGGATAAAAATTCAGCGAATGCACCGGCGCCGGCGATGCCGACACGGTAACGGAAAAATGAAGAAATCATGGCGTATTCTCCTCCTCCCTCACATATATATAGCATTAACGATGTTCATTATACCGCAAAGAAAAAGAAGAACGAGAAAATGAAAGTTTTGAAATTGGCAAGCATCAATCATTCCTCATCGACACCATCCGACAATCATTTCGCTTGCGCAACAGAAGGAATATTATGTATATTATTATTAGCAACCATCACAGCCGAGTGCTAGCAATCTATGAATCACTTTCATTTTCTCGTTCATCCATCAAGAATCGTGTCTAGTTTTGTGAAAAAAATCGTATGGAGGGATGACGAAATGAAAGCATTGTTGCTGGCAGGAGGATTAGGTACGCGTCTTCGTCCATTGACCGAAAACATCCCCAAACCGATGGCCCCGATTGCGAATCGGCCATGGCTTGAGCACCTCATCATTCATCTTCGCGACCAAGGAGTCAACGAATTTGTCATCGCTGCCCATCACTGCTCTCACGTGATCCGCCGTTATTTCGGCGACGGAAAACGTTTCAATGTGAACATTACATACGCGCTTGAGCCGTCTCCGCTCGGAACGGCCGGGGCGATTAAAAATGCCGAACGTTTTCTGAATGAACGTTTTCTTGTGTTTAACGCCGACATTGTGCATTTGCCGCAATTGATCCCGCTGCTTGATTTCCATCGTCAACATGGCGGTTTGGCGACCATTGTTTTAACGGAAGTAGACGATCCTTCTTCCTATGGAGTCGTAGAACAAGACGACAGCGGGCGAATTTTGCGCTTTATCGAAAAGCCGCGCCGCGAAGAAGCGCCATCGAACCGGATCAACGCCGGCATGTATATTTTGGAGCCAGAGGTGATGCGCTATATCCCGGCGGAGCGGGAAGTGTCGATTGAACGCGAAACATTCCCGCTGCTGATCGAAAGGAATGTCGGTGTCTATGGCATCGTCAGTGACGGATACTGGCGTGATATGGGGACGCCGGCCCGCTACCGCCAAGTTCACTGGGATGCGTTGCGTCGGGAGTTTCCGATTCCGCTGAAAGGCCGTGAAATCCAGCCAGGGGTATTTGTCGGCGAACATGTCGAGATTGGGTCGGGCGTCTTGTTTGTACCGCCTGTGCTCATCGGCGACCATGTGAAAATCGGACCGCAGGCTGTGATCGGCCCGAATGCGGTCATCGGCGACCGCTGCCAAATTGGCGCCCGCGTCCATTGCGCGCAGACCATCGTTTGGGACCGCTCTGTCATTCGTGACCGCAGCCGTTTGCAAAACAGCATTTTCGGCTATCGGACGGTGACGCCGGCGGGAAAAGTGTTCGAAGATTCGATTATTAATCAGTTCAAGGAGGCGGTGCAAGCATGATTCGAATTGCTTACGTCAGCACGTATCCGCCGCGGCGGTGCGGGCTGGCGACGTTTACGGAACATTTGCGGCAAAGTATTGACGGCGTCCGCGGACCGTCCGATGGCGACCGCATCATCGTGTTGTACAACGAAAGCGACGGCGATGACGCCTATCGCCACAACCCGGCGTATTGGCCGCTCCCGGCGCAAAACCGCGCGGCGTATGCCGAAATGGCGAAACGGGTGAATGAGAGCGACATCGATGTTGTCGTCCTGCAGCATGAATTTGGCATTTTCGGCGGCGAGGCAGGCGAATACATTCTCGATTTCATCGCGGCGCTCGAAAAGCCGCTCGTGACGACGTTCCATACGGTGTTTGCCGAACCGCCGCTGCCGTACCGCCCGATTCAAGAAAAAATCGCGGCGGCAAGCGACGCCATCATCGTCATGAACCGGCAGGCGATCCCGTATTTGGTCAAAGCGTTTGGCTTGCCGGAAGAAAAAATTGTCTACATTCCGCACGGTGCTCCAGGCCCAAGCAGCGAAAATCGCGATTCGCTTCGCCGACGCCTCGGATTCAGCGGCCGCAAAGTGATGTTGACGTTCGGGCTTCTAAGCCGCGGCAAAGGAATCGAGTCGGTGCTCGCCGCATTGCCGGGCGTCGTGCGCAAGGTGCCGGAAGCGCTGTATGTCATCGCCGGACAGACACATCCGGAAGTGAAAAAACGGGAGGGCGAGGCGTACCGCGATGAACTGAAAGCGTTGATTCATCGGCTTGGACTCGACGGCCATGTCCGCATGGAGGACCGGTATTTCAGCGAAGAAGAGCTGATTGATTATTTGACGGCGTGCGATTTGTATGTCACCCCGTACCCGGGCATTCAGCAAATTACAAGCGGCACGCTTGCCTATGCGGTCGGCGTCGGCCGTCCGGTCGTTTCGACGCCGTATGAGCATGCGCGCGATTTGTTGCGGGGCTGCGAGGAGCTACTGTTGCCGTATGGCGATACCGCCCGATGGGAAGAGCGGCTTGGGCAGCTGTTGGCCGATGAGGCGGCGTTAAAACGCTGGGAAGAAACCGTGCGCCAAATTGGGGCGAACACGCATTGGCCGCGCGTCGGCGAACAGCATGTCGCCTTATTTGAGCGCGTGTGCGCCGCAAAACGCGGGGAGGTGAAGGCGGTTGGCTTCGTCAGTCATTAAGTTCGACCATCTCGAGCGCATGACTGACGACACCGGGTTGCTCGAGCATAGCCTCGGCCGCATTCCGCGGCGGCGCGAAGGGTATTCGACCGATGACAACGCCCGCGCCATATGGGCGTGCCTCGAGTGGCTGGCGTTGCTCGACGATCAAGAAACAAAGGAGAGGCTGTATCGTCTGCTTGACCGATATTTGGCCTTTTTGCTTTGGGCGCAAAACGATGACGGGACGTTCCATAACAACTTTTTCTTCGATCGGACGAAAGAGGAAGAGACGCCCTCAGACGACTGCTTCGGGCGGTCGTTTTGGGCGGCGGCGATCGCGTATAGGCAATTGGATGATGCGGCGCGGCGCGAGGCGGCTGCGGACATGTTGAGGCGGGCGCTACCGGCGGCATGGGAGCTTCGCTCGCTGCGCGGCGTCGCCTGGGGGGTGGCCACTTGCGGCGTCTTATTGACAGAAGGACGCCCGCTTGGCATCGATCAAGAGGAAGTGGCAGCTTTGGCTGCACGGCTTGAGCAGCGGCTGCTTGCGGCGTATTGGGAGCATGCTGGCGACGATTGGCATTGGTATGAGCCGGAGTTGACGTACGCCAACGGGGTGCTGCCGTGGGCGCTTTGGACGGCATATCGGCGCGCGCCGCGGGATGAGGTGAAGGAAGTGGCGGAAAAAAGCCTTGCTTTCCTTATTGAAAAAATGAGCGGACCGGGAGGTGTCATCCGTCCGGTCGGCAACCGCGGCTGGTGCAGCCGCCGCTACCGCGCCGATTGGGATCAACAGCCGCTTGATGTGATGAAGCTCGCTTTGGCGGCGCGCGAAGCGTATTGGGCAACGGACGACGAGCGTTATCGCGGCGTCGTCCGCCGCTGCCTCGCTTGGTTTTACGGACAAAACGACGGCAACGCGCCGCTTGCGGACCCAAGCGACGGCAGTTGCTGCGACGGGCTTAGCCCGAACGGTCCGAACCCGAATCGAGGGGCGGAGTCAACATTGTCGTACTTGTTAACAGCAGCAATCGCTCAATCGATTTCGGTGGAGGTGGTTGTCGATGAATACGTCAACAACAAAACCGTTCGCATGGCCGGCACACGTGTTTAAAGAATACGACATCCGCGGACGAGCCGGAGAGGAGCTCGATGAGTCGTTCGCGTATTGGCTCGGACGGGCCTTTGCCGACATGATGCAAAAGGAAGGCGAGAAGAGGGCGGTTGTCGGTCATGACAATCGTCTGTCATCGCCTGGCTTGCATCGGGCGCTCAAAGATGGGCTGCTCGATGGCGGCTGCGATGTCGTCGATATTGGGCTTTCGACGACGCCGATGTTTTACTACAGCTTATACTACACGAACATTCCATGCGGCATGATCATCACCGCCAGCCATAACCCAGGGGATGAGAACGGATTTAAAATCGCCATGGGGAAAACGACAATTTATGGCGAGCGCATCCAAGCGCTGCGGCGGGCGATGGAGCGGCTCAGCCAGGAACAGCCGCGTCCTGAAACAGCGCGGGGGCGCGAGGAAACGCTTGACCTTGCTCCGGCCTATATCAAGATGTTGAAGGAGAAAATTAAGCTCGGTCCGCGCAAGCTGAAGGTCGTCGTCGACTGCGGCAACGGCACCCCATCGATCATTGCGCCACAAGTGCTCAAAGAGTGGGGATGTGATGTCATCCCGCTTTACTGTGAATCCGATCCGACGTTTCCGAATCATCATCCGGACCCGGTCGTGCCGGAGAACTTAACGGACTTGATTGAGATGGTGCGCAAGGAGCAGGCGGATCTTGGCATCGCGTTTGACGGCGACGGCGACCGGATCGGAGTCGTGGATGAAACAGGTGCGATCCGCTGGGGCGACCAACTGATGGTGCTGTTCTGGCGCGAAATTTTGAAGCGCCATCCGGGAGCCGACGCGCCCGTCGAAGTGAAATGTTCGCAAGCGCTCGTTGAGGAAATTGAGCGGCTCGGCGGGAAACCGTTCTTCCATCGCACCGGCCATTCGCACGTCAAAGCGACGTTGCGCCGTCGTCCGGAGATCCCGTTTGCCGGTGAAATGTCTGGTCATTTGTTCTTCAATGATGAGTTTTACGGCTATGACGATGCGCTGTACGCCGCTGGGCGCCTGCTTCGATTACTGTCGCACGATGAGCGCCCGCTGTCCGAGTGGTTTGCCGATGTGCCGCGGTACGCGGCGACGCCGGAGACGCGCGTTGCTTGCCCGGAAGAGAAAAAACCAGCTGCCATTGCCGCGGTGAAAAACCGGTTCGCTGGCCGCTATCCGGTTGTTGACGTCGATGGCGCCCGCATCCAGTTCCCGGAAGGCTGGGGATTGGTGCGGCCGTCGAACACGCAGCCGATTCTTGTGTTACGTGCAGAAGCCAAGACGGAGGCTGCATTGGCGGAGATTAAGCGGCAGCTGGCTGATTGCCTCGCCACCCTTGAATTGCGCATTGACTGGTGACGCCTTTTCTCCGAATGGTCTGCGCTTGTCGCCCTTTGTCCGTTTCAAAAGATTCGTTCCGGCGTGGGTCGTCCGTAGGGATCCCACGCCGGTTTATTTTTGTTGTGAGGGGGCTCATGCTTGATTTCTTGCAAATGGTTTGTCCATAATAGATTAAGGATAAAACCCAACGAAGCGGTGGCGTTGTAAGGTCTTTTAAGAAACTTATTGAAGAGCGGTGTTTCCCCTCAAATCGCCGTCCTTCTTGAGCCCTCCAACGCTCACACCCCAAACAGGCGGGGAAAATTCAAGGGAGGGCCGCCTTGGACGGATGTAGATTTCTTTTTGAAATTTGGCTAAAATAAAGGCAATTCGCTGTCAGGAGCGAATACAATGATAGAAAAGGCAGGAGGAGGGAAAACCATATGGCGGTGACGAACCCGGTGGGGTTTTGGAAGCGGTTGTTGGCTAATATATTGGATGCGATTGTCGTTGGCATTCCGATTTCGATCATCGGCTATTTCATCACGGGCAGTTGGGAAACGAACTGGTTTACGTCATTGGCGAACATCCTTTACGCGTTAATCGTTCCTGCTGTTTGGTACGGATATACGGTCGGCAAGCGGATGCTTGGCATCCGGATTGCGAAAGTGAACGGCGGCAAAGTCGGCATCGGCACAATGTTTTTGCGCTCGTTCGTTGGCGGACTCGTATACTTTATCACGTTCGGCATTGGTCTCATCATTAGTGCGATTATGGTCGCGGCGAGAGAAGACAAACGGTCGATTCACGATTTTATTGCCGGGACGTATGTGACAACGGAAAAACCGGCGGTGTAAAGCGGAAAACAACAGGTGGTGCCCCAATCGAACGGGGCGCCTTTTCTTATTTTCGTCACCGATTATAGGCGATCAAAAGCATGATGTTTTTGAGCGGGTCCTTGTTAGATCAGAAAACTTTGCAACCACCCCTATTCATGATTAGGACTAGGAAGGAAAATGGACGTTCATTCACGAATCTATTTATGTGGTAAAGAAATAAGAAAGGTGTTTGCATCATGGCAAAAGGAGGAGAGCGTTTTGTCATTAGCAAGTTATATCATCCGCACCATGTTCATCGTCATCCCTGGCACAGCGGCGATCGGCCTTGTGATATGCCTGGCCAATGGCATTCGCGGGGCGGCGTTTTGGTGGACGCTTGCTGCCATCATGCTATTCGGGGCGGTGGTCGGCTTGGTTTCATCGACGCTCAACTACCGGCGGTTTGTCGCGCCGATCGCTGTCATCAATGAACATGTAAGCAAAATGACAGAGGGGGACTTGAAGACGCGCATGCCGCTTGATCGCGTGCAGCAGCTGCGGCCGATCGCGGCTGCGTTCAACCGTATGGCCGATGCATGGCAGGAAGTGATGGGCCGCGTGCAGCATCATGCCGAAGAGGTGGCGCAAGTGTCCGGCCAGTTGGCCGCTGTCGCTGAGCAGACGACGAAAGCGACAGAGCAAATTGCGACAACGATGGAAACGCTTGCGGCAAGTGCGGAGGAGCAGGCTGATGCTGTCCGCACCACCGCCGCGTCCGTGCATGATATTTCCCAAACATTGAGCGACGTCGCTTTCCATACGAAAGAAGTGGCGCACCGGGCTGAGAAAACATCGGCGAAAGCAGAGGACGGCAAGCAGTCAATCGGACAAATGTCCGAGCAAATGCAGTTCATTTACGACCACGTTCAAGCGCTTGGCCAGGTCGTTCAAAGGCTCGGGGAGCGCTCGAATGAGATTGGACAAATTACGGAAGCGATCACCGGCATTGCGTCGCAGACGAATTTGTTGGCGCTCAATGCCGCGATCGAAGCGGCGCGCGCCGGCGAGCAAGGGAAAGGGTTTGCGGTTGTCGCGGATGAAGTGCGCAAGCTCGCAGAACAATCCGCGCGCTCCGCGCAACAAATTTCCGAGCTGATCGGCTACATTCAAGAAGAAACGAAGCGGGCGGTTTCGTCTGCCGAACAGGTGATCTCCGAAGTGGCGAAAGGATTGAACGTGGCGGCGGCATGCGGCCAATCATTTGCCCATATTCGCGAGGAGGTCGGCCAAGTGAGCAAACAAATTGGACAAGTATCGTCCGCCATCGAGCAAATGAAGGAGCATGCCCGCCAAGTGAACGACGCACTCCAACAGATGACCAATATTGTCGAACAGTCAGCGTCCGGTGCGGCCAACGTATCGGCAGCGACGCAGGAACAAATGGCTTCCGTCGAGGAAATCGCCTCTTCGTCGACATCGCTCGGTCAGATGGCGGACGAGATGCGGGCAATGCTGAAGAAATTTTCTGTGTGAGTGAGGAAAAGGACGCTTTCTTCGAGAAAGAGGGGCTTTCAAACGACGTGTGGGAGTCAATGTTTGGAATAAAATGGTTTGCATCTTTGCCAATTGCCTGATAAAATAAAAAAAGTCAGTCATCATGGTTATACGCTCATCTGCTAGGGGAGTCCGGGAGCCGGGCTGAGAAAAGAACGCGATGAAGTTCTTTGACCCTTTGAACCTGATCTGGGTCATGCCAGCGTAGGGAAGCAGGCAGCGGGAACAGATGGACGCACAGGCTGTTCATTTGGCCTTTTTGCCTTGATCGGGTTCCGTTCGTTTTGCGGAACCCGTTTTTGCGTAAATATCCCCCGTTTTTGCCTCTCTTTTGCTGGTGCGGCTGCAGGTCTCAACCACCATTTCAAAGGAGGAAAGCCGCATGGAAAACATCCGCTCGTTCATGTCATTTCCAGCCAGCCGCAAGGTGTACATTGAAGGATCGCGCAAGGATGTGCGCGTGCCGATGAGAGAGATCGTGTTGTCGCCGACGAAAACGCCGCAAGGAACGGTGGAAAACGAGCCGGTGCGCGTCTATGACACAACCGGTCCATACACCGATCCTCATTTTGAGCCGGACGTCGAAAAAGGATTGCCGCCTCTTCGCCGCAACTGGATTGTTGAGCGCGGCGATGTCGAAGAAGTGAAGCCATCAGCGACCGCCGGCGTCCGCCCGCTGCCGTTCGTGCGCCGTCCATTGAGGGCAAAGCCCGGAAAAACCGTAACGCAAATGCATTATGCCAAACGGGGGATCATTACGCCAGAGATGGAGTTCGTCGCCATCCGTGAACGAATCGACCCCGAAATCGTTCGCCAGGAAGTAGCGGCCGGACGGGCGATCATTCCGGCGAACATTAATCACCCCGAGAATGAGCCGATGATCATCGGCCGTCGTTTCCATGTGAAAATTAATGCCAATATCGGCAACTCGGCCGTTTCATCCTCGATTGAAGATGAAGTGGAAAAGCTGCTTTGGGCGGTGCGTTGGGGCGCCGATACGGTCATGGATTTGTCGACCGGCAAACACATTCATGAAACACGCGAGTACATCATCCGCAATTCGCCGGTCCCCGTGGGAACGGTGCCGATTTATCAGGCGCTCGAAAAGGTAGGAGGGGTGCCGGAGAAGCTGACATGGGACGTGTACCGCGAGACGCTCATCGAGCAGGCTGAACAAGGAGTCGACTACATGACGATCCACGCCGGTGTGCGGCTTCATTACATTCCGCTCACCGCCAACCGGACGACCGGCATCGTCTCGCGCGGCGGCTCGATCATCGCCCAATGGTGTTTGGCCCACCATGAAGAAAACTTTTTGTATACGCATTTTGAAGAAATCTGCGAGATTTTGAAACAATACGATGTCGCGATCTCCCTTGGCGACGGCTTGCGCCCCGGCTCCATCGCCGATGCGAACGATGAGGCGCAGTTTGCCGAACTGGAAACGCTTGGCGAGCTGACGAAAATCGCCTGGAAGCATGATGTGCAGGTGATGATCGAAGGGCCGGGGCACATTCCGATGCATAAAATTCGCGAAAATGTCGAGCGGGAACAGGACATTTGCCATGGAGCGCCGTTTTATACGTTAGGGCCGCTTGTCACCGACATCGCGCCGGGATACGATCACATCACGTCGGCGATTGGCGCCGCCATCATTGGCGCTTATGGAACGGCGATGCTTTGTTACGTAACGCCGAAAGAGCATTTAGGGCTGCCGAATAAAGAGGACGTACGCGCCGGGGTCGTGGCCTATAAAATCGCCGCCCATGCGGCTGATCTGGCGAAAGGGCATCCGGCCGCCCAGCAACGTGACGATGCGCTCTCGAAAGCGCGCTTTGAGTTTCGCTGGAACGACCAGTTCAACTTGTCGCTTGACCCGGAACGGGCTCGTGAGTACCATGATGAAACATTGCCGGCCGAGGCGGCGAAAACAGCTCATTTTTGTTCGATGTGCGGGCCGAAGTTTTGTTCGATGAACATTTCGCACGAGCTGCAGCGGCAAATCAAAGAGGAAGGGATGAAAGAAAAAGCGCAACAATTTATTCGGCAAGGCTCGTCGCTGTATAGTCAAAAAATAAATTAAATTTAATATATATAAGTTGCAATAAAGATTTTCCGATTGTTCGATTCTGTTTTCCTTCATAACAAGTCATTTTGATAGAATGCAGCGGGCGCTCTACTGGATGTAAAACAAAGTTCCAACTTATATAGAACATTAAAAATTTATAATAAAAAATATTAAAATATAAATGAAGGAGGTGATAAATATTTTAGTAACAAGAGTCGAACAACATCAAATTAATTCCTATCATTACTTATATCATTATTGTAATGATTTATGTTTCAAATCTAAAAATCTTTACAATTATGCTAATTACATTGTTAGGCAAGAGTTTATAAATAACAATGAATGGATTCGTTATAATTCATTAGATAAGATGTTGAAACACGAACAAGTTTATAAAGAATTACCTGCTCAAACATCGCAACAAATATTAAGATTGCTAGATAAGAACTGGAAGTCATTTTTCAAGGCTATAAAGGATTGGATCAAAAACAAAGAAAAATATTTAGGTAAACCAAAATTGCCTAAATATAAAAAGAAAAATGGGCGTAATGTTGTGATTTTCACGAATCAACAATGTAAGATTAAAGATGGATACATTAAATTTCCAAAAACTGATTTAAAACTAAAAACAAAGGTTATTGAAGGATTGCAACAAGTGCGAATTGTACCAAAGGGTAGTATTTACGTAATTGAAGTTGTTTATAAAAAAGAAATTCCAAATATGATTCGTGAAAGTAATCGTGTTGTAGGTATTGATTTAGGATTAAACAACTTTGTAACTATGGTAAATAACATCGGTGAAACACCGATTGTTATTAATGGCAAAGGAGTCAAATCCATAAATCAATACTACAACAAACAAAAAGCGTATTTTCAAAGTATTTTAAAGAAACAAAATGGATTGGATTGGAGTAAAAGACTAGAAAAATTAACATTAAAACGGAACAATAAAATTAAAGACTTCATGCATAAAGCAAGCAGACATGTTGTAGATTGGTGTGTTAAACATAACATTGATACGATTGTTATTGGTAAAAATGATAATTGGAAACAAGAGGTTGATTTAGGGAAACGACTAAATCAAGCGTTCGTTCAAATTCCTTATGATATGTTTATCCATCAATTACAGTACAAAGCGGAAGAGCAAGGGGTTCGTGTCATTGTAACAGAAGAAAGCTACACATCGAAATGTAGTTTTTTAGACATGGAAGAAATCAAAAAGCAAAAACAATACAAGGGGAAGCGCATCAAACGAGGATTATTCCAATCTGAGAAAGGAATACTGATTAACGCAGATGTCAACGGAGCGTACAACATTATTAGGAAAGTATTCCCAAAGGCGTTTGCCGATGGGATAGAGGGTGTGGGGTTACACCCAGTTAAGCTAAACGTGGCTTAACGAAGAATAATGTTTAATGAAGGATTTTAATATTTTTGAATAAATTAAACATTATTCATAACCTGGAAGTTCGATCAACGGAAAAAGCATGAGCTGGAAAGCGCTCAGTGCTGATCGAAGCAGCGGAGGGGGGCGAACGTTCATCGCCCCTCTTGTTTGTTGTGCAAATGGGTGTGGTTTTTTATTATTTTTAAAATATATAATTTTCAAAAAATATATTTACAAATCGTTTCAGATGGATTATGATAATGGCATAAGGTGCAAATTTTGAATCATAGAATGATCATGAGGGGAAAACTGCGCAGTCTATCGCGACGCCTTCGCCGGCGCTTCGCTTCCATAGACAGCGGCCAGTTGCGTCATCGAACCGTGGATGATGCCGGCCGCTTCTTTTTATGGCGAAAGGGCCGGGTTTCAGATGGTTGGATCGCGTTTTTTCAGAAGGCCGGTGAAAAAACGCTGTTTTCCTTGATCGATGGGTGAACGTGTGAAAATAGGGGCTGATGCGACAAGGATTTTCTAATTGAGAAGCGATTCCGGGAAGCTGTTGCCCTAGTAAATCACCGGCCTTTTCGATGAGATGTATACCGCATCAAAAAAGAATATCCCGATTGGGTGCGGGATATCCATTGCTCGTCAAGGATCTGTTGGTTTTGCTTTTTTGGCTTCGAGCACTTCTTTGACCGCCGCTTCAATTTCTTGATAGCTTGTGCAGCGGCAAATATTCGACTCCAGCCATTCTTGAATCGTCGCCTCATCGGCGTTTGGGTGCCGCTCGATGAGCGCGTGGGCGTTCATAATGAACCCAGGAGTGCAATAGCCGCACTGAAAGCCGAAGTGGCGGACGAAGGCGTGCTGAATGGGGGCATCATCAAGCCCTTCGATCGAGGTGATCTCTTTGCCGACCGTTTCGATAGCCAGCATCATGCATGATTTGATCGGCGTGCCGTCGACTAAGACGGTGCAGGCGCCGCAGTCGCCGTTCAAACAGCCTGGCTTGGCCCCGGTCAGCCCCAGCCCATCGCGCAAAACAAACAGCAGCGTTTCGGCTTGGCGAGTGACGATCGATCTTCGTTCTCCATTAACGTGCAGCACAAGCTCCCGCTTTGTCGTTTCCTCCATGTCCGCATGCTCACCTCCTGTTTAGACGGTTTCTCCGTCTCCGAGCTCACGAAGCATATCTTCAAGCAGCTGGGCGACGACAAACAGCCGGTAGTCTGCCGAGCCTTCAATATCGTGCAAAATCGGGCGCGGGAAGGCGTCAACCGCTGCTTGGATTCGTTCACCAACTGGGCGGTTCCGGTCGTTGAGGTGCGCCTCAACGTCAGCCGAGCGAAACGGAAACGGGCAGATGTCGCTTAGGGCAACGCGAACCGTCCCGTCTTTTTTCAGCGCTGCAATCGTCACAAGCGGGTAGCCGACTTCCCCTTGCTTGCGGCGCTTGCGGTGGAAATGGGGCAGGGTGGCGGTGGCACGGTCAACCTTGAACTGGACGACAAATTCACCGCGGCCAAGCTGTAGCTGTTGATGAAACAAGTCAAGGAAGCGGCATTGCCTGATGCCGTATGGTCCGGCGATGATGACATCCGCTTCGGCGACGAATAGCGGTAGTGCGGTCTCACGGTAAAAAATTTGTCCGCAGATGTTGCCGCCGAGCGTAATTTGGTTGCGCGCTGTCCGGTCGGCGACTTCTCGCGCCGCTTTTGTCAATAACGGGAACGGATTTGCTTCTTCGAGCTCGCCGAGGGAGAGCGCCGCTCCGAGCACGAGAGAACCATTGTCGACATCAAGCGACCGACATTCAGGAATCGATTTTATGTCAATGACGGCAGCGGTGCGGACAAGGTTCAACCGAGACAACGTGATGATTTCCGTGCCGCCGTAGTAGAGCGTTCGTTTTCCATCCCGCTCGAGCGCCGCAAACAGCGCTGTCGCTTCGGCGATCGACTGCGGCCGGTAGTAGGCAAAGTCAAACGGAACCATAGGAGTCCCCTTTCTGTGTCCGCCAAATGAGTTCAGGCACAAGCGGCAGTTCATTGAGCGGCACGCCGGCAGCGAGAGACAAGGCGTTTGCCAAGGCGGCGGGCATGCCGATCAAGCCATGTTCGCCGATGCCGCGAGCGCCGTACGGGGCATCGATTTGCGGCGTTTCAACAAACTCAACGATGTACTCTGGATGTTCGCCGAAGCGAATCGGCCGGTATGTGCGCAACTGTGGGTTTAACACGCGCTGTTCGTTGTCAAACAGAAACCCTTCGCGGCTGGAAAAGCTTAGCCCCATGCTCATCGCCCCCATCGCTTGGCCAAGCGCTGCCTTTGGGTTGAGCACTTTGCCGGCATCAATGACCGCATACGCTTTGACAATGCGATACGTGTAGTCGCGGCGGTTGAACTCAATTTCCACTCCCTCGGCGCATACGCCCCATTCCGGTCCCGGTTTGCCGGCGCCGGTCTTTGGATCAAGCGGGGTCAAGTGGCGCAAAATGTAGCGGCCGCGCCCGATCACTTGCCCGCCGATGGCGTTGCCGTTCGGAAACTTGTAGCCATAGGCGATGTCTTTGATCGGAAGAAAGATGGCCGGGTCATCGCGCAAAAAGACGCGCCCGAACCCGACTTCCAAATCGTCCGGCGAGGCCCGCAAGACGCAGGCGGCGATGTCTTTTAACTGACGGATGGCGTCGTCGGCAGCGGCAAGCGCCGCACGTCCGGCCATAAACGTCCCGCGGCTGGCGACTGTTTTCCAATGTTCCGGCGTCGTTTGCGTATCAATATCCATTTTGACATGGACACAATCGACGTCCATCTTCAGCCGTTCAGAAACGATTTGCGCGAGCACCGTTTTCGTTCCGGTTCCGATTTCGACGACGCCGGAGATGACGTTGACACTGCCGTCGGAGTTGAACGTTAAGATGACGCCCGAGCTAGCATCTGTGTCGATCGTCGATGTTTTCCAGCCGCTGCTGATTCCCTTTGCTCTTACCGTATAAGCGTCCACTTCGACGCGCTGCCACTCGTCCCAGCGCATCAGCTCGCGCAACCGGTCGAGGCAGGCTGGCATGTTGCCGACGTTGCTTTTCGTGAGCCGCACTTGCGTCGGGGTCGTATGCCCCGGGCGGATGGCATTTTTGCGCCGCACCTCCCATGGGTCAAGTTGAAGCGTTCGTGCCAATTCATCGATGGCCCGCTCAACGGCAAATGCCTGTTCGCAATGGCCAAAACTGCGAAACGGCGTCGCGTACGGGCGATTCGTATAGACGCACAATGAATCACAAAAGACGTTTTCGACATGGTACGGGCCGGTGCAATCGACGGCTGCGGCGCGGCTGACATCGATCGCCTTGTCGGAATAAGCCCCGCCGTCAAATAGAAATAAGATTTCCATGGCCTTGAACAAGCCCTCTTTTGTCGCGCCGATTTTGACGGTTGCCTCCAAACCGATATGGACGGGTGAAGTGACCATGTCATGCTCGCGGCTGTTCCAGACGCTCACTTTTCGGCCGCCGACCGCTTTGGAGGCAAGGTAGGCAAGCAGCTCAAGCTGGACGGGTGCTTTTCCTCCGTAGGCGCCGCCGACAAGCGGCGTATGGACGATGACTTTGCCGGTTTCTTCGCCAAAATACGTATGAAGCAACTTCTTGATCATAAACGGTGACTGTGAGGAGGCGGAAATATGGATCGTGCCGTCCGGCCAAATTTCTGCCGTGGCGCAGCGTGTTTCCATCGCGATATGATCGGAAGGGGCGAACGATACGCTTGTTTCGACGATGACGTCGCTTTCCGCAAACCCTTGTTCAATGTTGCCTTTTCGGATTTTCGTCCGCTGGGCGACGTTTGTCCCTGGCTCAGGATAAGTGGTTTTGTTTTTTTCATAGCGGTCGAGATGTTCATGCAATAATGGAGCGCCTTCTTTCAACGCCTCACGCGGCGAGCCGACCGCCGGAAGCGGCTCGTAGGCGACGCGGACAAGGCGGGCCGCCTGTTCGGCTTGAACGAGCGTATCGGCGACGACGACGGCGACGACTTCGCCATAGTAGCGCACTTTGTCGAAAGCGATCGGAGGGCGGTCGCGCATGTCTTCACCGGTAAGCGGCAGCCCCTCGCCGGTCACAACAGCATGGACGCCAGGGGCGGCGAGCGCGCGGCGTGCCTCCAGCGAGAGGATGCGCGCGTGGGCGTATGGGCTTGTCACCAAAGAGGCATGAAGCATCCCCTGTTCTTTGAAATCGTTCGTATATTTCGCCCGGCCGGTCACTTTATCCCACGCTTCTTTGCGGATAATGCTTTTACCGACGGCCATGGGGGCGTCCCTCCTTTTCTTCTCGATAGATGGTGGCGCGTTCATAATCGTCTTTTGTGTCGATGTCAATACCGGTTGACGCATCACCTTCGTACAAAAGACCATGCCAGTGGGGATCGCGAAAGAGCGTGCGCCCACCGGCATCGCCGTTCAGCGCCAAGAGAGCGGGAAACATTGGGCTTCCAAAAATAACTGGGGGCATCGGCACACCGGAGCAGGAGAAGGCGGCGTAATCGGGACGATGGCGTCGATAAAGGCCGGCTAGCGCATTGATCGTGTCGGATGTGACGAACGGTTGGTCGGCCAATAAGACAGCAGCGGCGTCCGCTCTTTCCTCCATCGCTCGGCGCAACCCGCAGGCCAGCGAATGAGCCAGGCCGCGGTGACAAGCGGCGCAACGGACAAGGCGGCATTTGTCATGGCCTAGCAGCGCGTCAGGAAGCCAGGCGAGCGCATCGTCTTGAGGGACGACAACGATGACGGGCGCAAGGCAAGAATGAAACGCCGCTTTCAGGCCGGCGGCGCCAAGCGTCCCATCCCCCCATGGCAGGGCGCGTTTATCGGCCCCCATCCGCCTGCTTTGTCCGGCCGCTAAATAAATGGCGGCGATCGTGATGTCCTTCATTGGGCGGCCTCCGCTCCATGCCTGCGCAACACGCTGATCAGCTCGGCGGTGATGCTGATGGCGATTTCATGTGGGCTGCGCGCGCCGATGGACAGCCCAACCGGCGAACGGACAAACGGCGGGGCGGAGCCGGAAGGAAAGAGGCGGTCGGTGCGCCGCCGCGGGCCGAGCACGCCAAGGTAGGCGAGCGGTTTGTCAGCCAGCAGCGAGACGAGTTCGCGGTCGCGTTCAAATTGGTGGGTCATCACGATGACAAAATCGCGTTCATTCAAATGGAGCATTGGCACCGTTTCATGCGGAAAGCCAACCACCCATTCATCAGCGTCGGACACATGGGATGGATGGCAAAACGCTGGGCGCCAATCACTCACGGTAACGGAAAATCCCGCCGCTTTGGCCGCCGCGACGAGCGGCGGGGCGTCCGGACCGGCGCCGAAAATGACGAGGCGCGGCTTTGGCCAAAAGTGCTGAACGTAAAATGTTTCCCCGTCCACTTCGTACAAACCGCTTCGCCCTTGATAAAACGGCGTTTTGTGAAGCCATTCGCGCCATTCCCGATGCGGCGTCCGACGGCAACCGCCGAATTGTTCGCCTGTTTCACTTTGGAAAAACGGCCGCTCGTCTGGATACATGATGCTTCGGACCATCAGTACATGTTCGCCGCGGTCAAGGCAATGCTTGAGCGCCAGCCAATCGAGTTTTGCGTCGCTTGTGACCGGCTCGAGCCAAATGTGGACGAGGCCGTTGCAACCAGCACCCTGCCCCCACGACAAATCGTCCTCGGTCCGCAAATCAAACGAGACAGCAGCTACCTGGCGGTTGGCCAATACGTCACGCGCGTAGGCCGCCACCGCTTCTTCGAGGCATCCGCCGCTCAGCAGCCCGACTGTTTCTCCGTTGGCGCCAATCCACATGCACGTCCCTTCTTTTTGGTAGGCTGAGCCTTCCACACTGATGATGATGGCTAACACACCGTCGCCCGGCGCGGCGGCGATCGCCTCGAGCACAGCATGGGAACTCTCCATGGCTCATCCTCCTTTCGCATTGCGCCAAAGGCGGCTGAGCTGTTGAAAGCGCGGTGGGACGGACGATTCATAAGATTTCGTAATGGTTGTAAGCGGCGGCAGCGGGTGGGCCATCAGGTCGTCCCCCTTTCGAAAAAGGGCTCTGCTATCATTATATTTCGGAAACAAATGCCCATGACTGAAAAAGGAAAGAAGCCAGCCGTCATCGGCTAGCTTCCTTGTTTTGGATCGTTTTTTCCTTTTCCGAGCCGTCCAGCGCGCTTTGCCGCCTCCCGCAGCAAATACTCGATTTGGGCGTTGACGCTGCGAAACTCGTCCTGCGCCCATTGCTCTAGTATGGCGTACAGGTCATAATCAATGCGCAAAGGGAATTGTTTTTTCGCTGCCATCGCACTCCACAACCATCAGTATAGACTGCCGGTATTGATCACCGGCTGGGCGGCGCGCTCGGAGACGATCGCCACCATCAAGTTGTTCACCATTGCGGCTTTTCGTTCATCATCTAACTCTAAAACGTTTTCTTTGTCAAGCTGTTCGATCGCCATGCGCGCCATCGAGACGGCGCCTTCGACGATCTTTTTCCGGGCGGCCAAAATGGCGGCGGCTTGCTGGCGTTGGAGCATGGCGCCCGCGATTTCCGGCGAGTAGGCCAAGTGGGTGAGGCGCGCTTCCATCACGTCAACTCCGGCAATGCGCAGCCGGTCTTGCAATTCTTGGGCAAGCACATCAGAAATGACATCCGCATTGCCGCGCAGCGTGATCTCGTTGTCGTCTTTAAACGTGTCGTATGGATATTTCGTTGCGACATGGCGGATGGCCGCTTCGCTTTGAATCTCAACAAATTGTTCATAATCATCAACGTCAAACACCGCCTTGGCTGAATCGATGACGCGAAAGACGACGACGGCGGCGATTTCAATTGGATTGCCTTGAACATCGTTCACTTTCAGCTTCTTGCTCGTGAAGTTGCGCACGCGCAGCGATACTTTCTTTCGAACGGTGAGCGGCACGGTGAAAAACAGCCCGCTGTCGCGAATCGTGCCAAAGTAGCGGCCGAAAAAAATGATCACTTTTGCTTGATTCGGCTGAACGATCGTGATGCCAGTCGCCAAGAAGGCGGCAAGGGCGAAGCAGAAAACGGCCAATAAGAGCTGCGCTTGAATGAGGCTGACAAAACCAGCCAGAACGAAAAGGGCGACGCATCCGATGCCGATAAATCCATCTATGCGCCATGCTTCTTGTTCTCTCATCCCTATCCCCCTTATAATGTCGATTTGATATTTATATGATATCATATAATCAAAAAAATGGAAAGCTGAAGATGAGAAGGTGGAGTGGTTGATGGCTCGCCGCGAAGCACATGTTTCCCCTAATTTTTCATCCAGAGGCATCAACGGCGATCATTCATCCTGTTACTGTTTTAATGAACTAAAAAATGGAAATCCATCATTGACATCGCTTTCATTGTCATCATACAATAGAAAAAAAGACCAATAGGTGTGTAGAAGCCATGGAACCAAGACAAGCGCGCATCGGCCGGCAGGCGTTGCTGCTGGCGATGCTGGATGAGGGGGAGGAAGGCCCGGTCTTGAGCCAGCTTGAGGCGCTTTCGTGGCGCTATTGCCAAGGGCGGGTCGGGGCGATGGAGCCGCACAAAATCGTCGCGGCGATTGAGACGGCGGCAAAGCGGCATGGAGTGGTGGACGGCGGCTTGTACCGCGAGATGCACGCCTTATACCATGCGATTTTAGAGGCGGTGCATGGCGTGACGAGGGGGGCAGGTAGAGCTGGGAGATTTGTTGAGAACCGCTGGCCTTCGTTTCGCCGTCGTGCGCGGCATGCCGTATAAACAGCCGAACGAAGGGGAATGGATCGCCGTTGAGTTGTACGGGACGATCGGCGCCCCGGTGCGCGGGCTCGAGCACGAGGCGGCGGGGCTTGGAATCAATCATATATAAGCACGCTCCATGCCTAGAGCGATGAGTCATGAGGAGGCGAACACTGCCATATGGCAGGCCGCCTCCTTTTTAATTGGGAAAGGAGCTTGATTGGGAAAACCAGTCAACTACCCCCACTTCGCTCACGCTTGAAGTGGAGGCTTGCAACTCCCCAGAAGTGCAAACGGACTTCATCCTTTTTTTAGAGACGACTTCATGGGCCTTGGACCGTCCATTCACGTCTCTTTAGAAAACGGGAGACGAATGTTGGCTAAGCGCAGCCAAAAAGGTTGGTGAAAGATGACCGATTTCTCCAAACCCACTGCTTTCGGCTGAAAGAGAAGTCCGTTCGAGAAGAGAGTCCGTTTTCTGCGACTTTTCACGAGATGGACTTGTGAAGCTTCTGCTTTCAGTGTCAGTGTAGGCAGCGGGATCATCGCCTATTGTGTATCATCTCATCCGAGATTTTCGGTTGATTTCCAGTGAGGCAGTGGATGGGTTGATAGTTGTCCCCCACTGAAATTTGCAGTATGATGAAGAAGAAAAGCAAAGGGGAGAGGGGGGCTTTTGTTGACTATTTCTGCCGCGGCGCTGTTGGCGTTATGGAAGATTATTGCAATTGATATCATTTTGTCGGGGGATAATGCGGTCGTCATTGCGATGGCGACGCGGCGGCTGCCGAACGACCAGCGGAACAAAGCGATCGTATGGGGAACGGCGGGGGCGGTGCTGCTCCGCATTTTGTTTGCGGCGGTCATCGTCTTTTTGCTCAACATCCCGTTCGTTCACTTTGTGGGCGGTTTGCTGCTTGTCTGGATCGCCTATAAAGTGCTTGTTGAGCGGGAGGAGGAGGTCAAAGTGCAAGCGGCAGACCGGTTGCTGAAAGCCATCATGACGATCATCATCGCCGATGCGGTCATGAGCTTGGACAATGTCGTCGCCGTCGCCGGGGCGGCGGAAGGGCATCTAGGCATGCTAGCGCTTGGGGTCGCCATCAGCATCCCGATCATGATTTTCGGCTCCAAAGCGATCGTCCATGTGATGGAAAAACATCGTTGGATCGCATACGTCGGCTCGGGCATTTTGGCGTGGACGGCCGGAAAGATGATGGCAGGGGATGAAGGGGTATTGCATTGGTTTCACCTTTCTTACGGACCGTTCGTCTACGCGGTGGCCGCTGGCGTGACGATTTTGGTCGTGTCTGCCGGCTACATCACGAATAAAAGAGCCGAGCGTGAAGAAGGGACGTTGATTTGAGCGGTTGGGGGTGGTGTGATGCCATGAACATCCGACGCATTCTCGTGACGGGAAGGCTTTATGCCGAGCTTGCCGCCCTTCTTCCGGACAAGCGGCCCGATAAAGCGTTTCGCTTTGTGGCGGAGGAAGAACTGACGGACGATGATTTCGTCTGGGCGGATGCGTACGTCGGCTTTCGGCCGGCCGGGCCGTTTTCGCTTGCCAACTTGCGCTGGGTGCATTCGCTTGGCGCGGGCGTTGACGCGTTTTTATGGAAGCGGGAATGGAAGAAGGATGTGCTGCTGACGCGGACGGTCGGCTCGCTCGGCGAGCAGATCGCCGAATATTGTCTCAGCTACTTGCTGCGCGACGCCCAATGCCATGACGTTTATGCATGGCATCAAGAGCAGCGGCAGTGGAAGCCGTTCGCTCCGAAGCGGCTTGGCGAACAGCGGGTTGTCATTTATGGCACGGGCGAAATCGGCCGGCGCATCGCGGAAACGCTTCGTTTATTTGGGGTTTCCCCGATCGGCGTCTCGCGAAGCGGCCGAGACACGCCGACGTTTTCGGCTGTTTACCGCCATGAAGAGGCGGGGGAAGCGCTTGCCTGCGCTGATTGGGTGATCGCGGCCCTTCCGCTCACCGAGGAAACGCATCATCTCTTTGACGAGACGTTTTTTGCCTGCCTGCACAATGCAGGCTTTATCAATGTCGGCCGCGGCGCGACGGTCGAGGAGACGGCGCTTGTCGGCGCGCTCGAAAATCGAAACGTCCGCCTCGCGGTGCTTGATGTGTTTGAAGAAGAGCCGCTTCCGCCGCACTCGCCGCTTTGGGTTCATCCGAATGTCATCATCACTCCGCATATCGCGGCGCTCACGTCAGCCGAAGACGCCGCCCAAAGCATTTTAGACACGCTCCGTTGCATCGAAACCGGCGAACCGCTTGCCAATGCGGTCGATGTCAGCCGGCAATATTGAAGGAAAAAAGGTGCCCCATGATATCAAGAAGGGGCACCGTTTCGTTTTGGTCAACGGTCGGTGACGACGATATACGCCGCTTTCATCGGCCCGTGGACGCCGACGACCAAGTTCATTTCAATGTCGGCCGAGTTGCTTGGGCCGGTGATGAAGTTGATGCACGACGGGACGAGCCCGCCTTTTTCGATTTGCTCGTGAATGACCGCCGCCGCTTGCGTCATGCGCGGCACGACCGTGCTTTTCGGGACGATGGCGATATATGTTTTCGGCAAAAAGTGAATGGCCCGCCCTTGTTCATTGCGCGAAAACAACACGACTGTCCCTGATTCCGCGAGCGTAATGTCGCTGAAGACGATGCCGACGTTCGCCTGCTCGGCGGCGTCAATGTTTTGGCGTCCAAGCGCCGGATTCCAAATATGGACGGTCGTTTGTTCCGCGGGCCATTCGTCGCGAAGCAAGGCGGACAGCCCGTACTCGGCAAAGCGCGGGTCATCCGGCACGATGACCGGACCGCCGCCATAGGCGGCCACTTGCCGCCTCAGCGCGCCGGCAAGTTCGGCGCTTGTCGTCTCGATGTAATCGGTATGGATCAATCCGCATTGTTTTTGCAGCACGTTCAGCAAGTCGTCTTGGCTATAGCCGGCAAACACCGTCCATTGCGGTGCATAATCCCATTGCGGCCGAGAGACGCCGGACAGGCGCGGGCTTCTCCCAAGGTGCTCGGCGATGGTTTGCAAAAACGCCTCGCGGTTTTGAATGGTGCCACGCGTCATGATGGATTCCCTCCTTTTTGGCGATTGCGAAACCAATCGCGGAACCGCTCTTTGCTTGGCGCCGGAAATTCGCGGCTTTCCGTCCACGCTTTGAGCGGGCCGGGGCCTTTTGTGATGCGCCCGTCTTCGACAAACGGGGCGAAGGCGCTTGGTGCCAACTTCGTGCCGAACCGGTACAATGACGGTGAGGCGGTCCCGAGACGAAACGCCTTCATCGCCAATTTTTCTGCGGCCGGCGCTTTTCCTTCGCGCTCCACGATGATTTGGCGATGTTTGATAAGCAGCTCATGAAGCGGAATTTTCACCGGGCACGCTTCCGTACAGGCGGCGCAAAGGGAGGACGCGTACGGAAGCTCCTTGTAGTCGTCGTAACCGCCCAACAGCGGCGACAATACCGCGCCGATCGGGCCGGAGTAAATGGAACCGTACGAATGGCCGCCGATATGGCGGTAGACCGGGCAGACGTTGACGCAAGCCGCGCAGCGGATGCACTGCAGCACCGGTTGAAACTCCGTGCCTAAAATTGATGAACGCCCGTTGTCGACGATGACGAGATGGAATTCTTCCGGACCGTCGACGTCGCCTGCATCGCGCGGACCGGTGAGAACGGTGATGTAGCTCGTCAGTTTTTGCCCGACAGAGCTTCGTGTGAGCATGCTCACCAGCACTTCCATCTCCTCAAACGTCGGCACGATCCGCTCCATCCCCATGACGGTAATTTGCGTTTTCGGCAATGCGGTCACCAAATCGGCGTTGCCTTCGTTCGTCACAAGCGTGATCGATCCCGATTCAGCGATGGCGAAATTGCAGCCGGTGATGCCGATGTCAGCCGTCAAATAGTCGCGCCGCAGCATTTCACGGGCGTGGCGCGCAAGCTCAACGGGGTCGGACGATTTCGTATAGCCCAGCTTCCGTTGAAAGACATCGCGGATTTGCTCTTTGTTTTTATGGAGCGCCGGACCGACGATATGCGACGGCGAGTCATGGTCGTCAATCTGCAAAATGTACTCACCGAGGTCGGTTTCGACCACTTGACAGCCGATGGCCTCAAGCACCGGATTTAAGTTGATTTCTTCTGTCACCATTGATTTCGATTTGACGATTTTTTTCGCTTGCTTTTCCAAAGCGACGCGGCGGATGTAGTCGTTCGCCTCTTCGGCTGTTTGGGCGAAAAAGACGTGGCCGCCCCGTTTGGCAACGTTTTCGCTGAGTTGCATTAAATAAAAGTCCAAGTTTTCGAGCGTATGCTTGCGGATTTGTTCAGCAAGCGACCGCCACTCTTCCCAATGGCCGAGCTCTTCGATGACGCCAAGCCGCCGCACATAGCCGCGGTCTTGCATGCCGGCGACCGCCCCGCGCCGTTTGTTGCGGGCGATTGACGACGTCGAGTTCCGCGAGATGAACGATGCTGACCGCTGCTGCGGATCGGCAGGCATTTACAACCTTGTGGAACCGGAGATGTCAATGCAAATTTTAGACCACAAAATGGAAATGGCGAAACAAACGAAAGCGACGACGATCGTCATCGCCAACCCGGGGTGTTTGCTACAAATGAAGCTTGGCATTGAACGGGCCGGGCTGTCAGGAAGCGTCCGCGCCGTCCATATTGTGGATTTGCTGCTTGAGGCCGCCGAGGGAGCACAAGCAACGCAAGGGGAGGAGCGCATTCGGCAGACGTCCTAACACCACAGTGGGCGGCCTCTCCGTGCCAGGAATGCCCATAGCTGGTCTAACAAGAACCCCCGCGATGGCGCGGGGGTTTTGAGTTGATTCAATGATCGGGAGTTGGAAATGAGCTACAGCGCTGCATCGAGGCGCTTTGGCATCGCCTGGAGCGCCTTCCCCGTGCCGATGGCGACCGCTTCAGCTGGATTGGGCGCGACATGCACCGGCACGTGCAGTTCCGTGCTCAGCCATTGCTCGATGCCATGCAGCAAGGCGCCTCCGCCGGTGAGCACGATGCCGCGGTCGATGATGTCGCCGCTCAGTTCGGCCGGGCATTCTTCAAGAACAGCGCGAACGGCTTCGGCAATTTGCCAAAGCGATTCTTTGAGGGCGGTTTGCACTTCGGTTGGGTCCAAGGAAACCGCTTTGAGGAAGCCGGTGACAAAATCGCGGCCATGGATCGTTACCGACTGATCCACGATCGTTCCTGGGGCGCTGCCGATTTCGAGTTTGACGTGCTCGGCTGTCTGTTCCCCGATTAACATGTTGTAGCGCTGGCGGACGTATTGCCTAATGTTATGAGTAATGTTAAAAATGGTAAAAAATATTAAAGAAATATAATAAAAAACATTACTCTTTACTAAGATACGGATATCTTAGATGGCTGTAACACCACAGCCTCTACTCCATAGCTTTTGTTAAAAGCATTTGGAGATACTTTTTTAATTATTTGATAAGCTCCATTCACGTCTGCATTTATTAAAATCCCTTTATTGGATTTAAATAAACCTCTTTTAATTCTTCTGTTTTTATTATAATTTTCTTTGGTTGGAGCTTCTCCGTCTAAAAATGATGTTCCGCTTGTATAAGACTCTTCAGTTACTATTAACTTAATCCCAACTTCTTCACATTTGTATTTTAATTGATTTATAAACATATCATAAGGTACTTGCACAAAATTTTGATTATTTATTGTTCCTAAATTAATATTTTGTTTCCAATTTTTATTATTACCTATTACAATAGTTGAAATATTGTTATTAATACAGTAATTTACAACATATCTACTTGCTTTATGCATGAAGTCTTTAATTTTATTGTTCCGTTTTAATGTTATTTTTTCTAGTCTTTTACTCCAATCCAATCCATTTTGTTTCTTTAAAATACTTTGAAAATACGCTTTTTGTTTGTTATAGTATTGATTTATTGATTTGATACCCTTGCCATTAATAACAATCGGCGTTTCACCGATGTTATTTACAATAGTTGCAAAGTTATTTAATCCTAAATCAATACCTACAACACGATTACCTTCATGAATCATATCTGGAATTTCTTTTTTATAAACAACTTCAATTATGTAAATACTACCCTTTGGTACAATTCGCACTTGTTGCAAACCCTTTATAACTTTTGTCTTTAACTTTAAACTGGTCTTAGGAAATTTAATGTATCCATCTTTAATCTTACATTGTTGATTAGTAAAAATCACAACATTACGCCCATTTTTCTTTTTATATTTAGGCAACTTTGGTTTACCTAAATATTTTTCTTTGTTTTTACTCCAATCCTTTATAGCTTCAAAAAATGACTTCCAATTCTTATCTAGTAATCTTAATATTTGTTGCGATGTTTGAGCAGGTAATTCTTTATAAACTTGTTCGTGTTTCAACATCTTATCTAATGAATTATAACGAATCCATTCATTGTTATTTATAAACTCTTGTCTAACAATGTAATTAGCATAATTGTATAAATTCTTTGATTTGAAACATAAGTCATCACACATCTTCCATAGTGAATGAGTTTGTTTGATTTGATGTTGCTCTACTCTTATGGCAAACAATCATTCCACCTCCTTTTCTATAAGCTCTTGAATTTTCTTTTTCTTTCGAGATGAATACAGTTTCATCGAATAACAATGCAATAAACTTACTATTTCTTCAAATATTTCTTGAGAATCTAATTTTTCACTACCAATTTCAGAAATCACAACGATTTCAGTATTAAATTTTTTAAACAAATATTCAAACAAACCAAACCCAACACGACTTAATCTGTCTTTATAGGTAATAACCACTCTTTCAACTTTTCCATCAATAATATCATCTAACATCTTAAAAAAATCTTTTCGTTTCTCAAAGGAAATTCCACTTGCTACATCAGCTTCCGTTTTGCCGGCCCCTAAATGGACGACGACATTCGCGACCGGCTCGCCGACCGGCAAATCCGCGCCAATGGCGGCTGCGACGGGTTCCTAAATAAAATGAATATGCTTTGCTCCGCAATGTTTGGCGATTTCGTAAAAAGAGCGGCGCTCGACGGAGGTGGCGTGGAATGGGACGCTCATGACGATGTCTGGTTTTTTGAAAGCGAGGCCGAACTGTTTGAAGACTTGCTGCAACAGCGCCTTGGCGCGGTCAAAATCAGCGATCACGCCGTTTCGCAATGGATACGTCACTTCAACATGGGGAGAAGTCTTGCCGATCATTTGTTTTGCCTTTTGGCCGATTGCCATGAGTTTGTCCGCCTGGCGGTTATAGGCGACCGTTGCTGGTTCGTCAAACAGAAGCCCTTTCGTCTGGCTGAACAGCCTGACATTCATCGTCCCTAAATCAACGCCCAGCTGTGAGGAAGCGAACAACGGAAACACCTGCCTTTGTCAAAAATCGATGAACGGACAACTAGTCATCATCTATACCATTCGACAAGAGCCGCGGCTTTATGTCCATATTGTCGAAACGGGAGGGGGCAGCCGTTGCGGCTGGGGATCATAAAAAATTTTTTTGTTTTCATGTATAAAAGACGAAAAGGGAGGAAATAAATAATAGCGTAACGTTTCCAGGTATTCCCCCGATCCCCTATGAATATATATTAGGCCCTCCGGTTTCGGAGGGCCGCTTTTTTGGCATAATAAAAACCCCCTGCCTATTAAGCGCGCTTAATACGACAGAGAGCTTTTGCAATGAACCGCTACAGACGCTTGGCTCCGACATATCTTGTTTTCCAATAGCTGCTGTTTAAGCTGTCGATTTTGACACCGCGGGAAACGGCATGAATAACTTGATTGTTCCCAATATAGATGGCAACGTGGGAGACGCCTTTTGTCTGTTTCGAAGTGTCAAAAAACACCAAATCCCCTGGCTGCAATTTCGATTTATGTACGTATTTTCCTTTTTTATACATTTCTTTGGACGCGCGCGGCAACGTGACGCCGACTTTTTTATGGGTATAGTAAACAAATCCGGAGCAGTCAAATCCTTTTGGCGTTGTGCCGCCATACCGATACGGAGTGCCGACCAGTTTTTTGGCCTCGGCGATCAGCCTCGTCTTGTTGGCGGCTGCGTCAGAACTGGGAGTGCTTACAAAGAAGCAGGAAAAAAGAACGATGAATGCTACAGAAACAAGAGTGAGCCATTTTTTCATTTTCCCGAACCCCCGACAAAATCATTTTCCATTCGACGTTGTTTGATTACAGTATAACAGAGGAAAACAGTCTTTTTTTTTACAGTTGAATTAAATAATGTTACAGTGTGATTACAAATATATATTAAGTTGCAATAAAGATTTTCCGATTGTTCGATTCCGTTTTCCTTCATAACAAGTCATTTTGATAGAATGCAGCGGGCGCTCTACTGGATGTAAAACAAAGTTCCAACTTATATATATTTCGTGGCAGTGCCAGCGACTGACTACAATCGGAACGGCCGCATCGACGGCGAAAAGGAACAAGCGGTTCCACCTGGGACAGTTTACCGCCGCCATTTTCCAGAGATCGAAGAGGCGTTCCACGGCCGGTTTGCGATGGAACAGCATCCGACAACGGATGAATGGGGAAGGAGCATTCAAGGAAAAAAAGATGTCATCTTGCCGGCGATCATCCGCCTCGGGCATAATATAGGTGTCAAAGTGTTGGCCGAAGGGGTCGAAACGGAGACCGAAGCGGCCTATTTGCAAGGAAAACGGTGCGATGAGGCGCAAGGCTACTACTTTTCCCCACCGCTTCCGTATGATGAGTTTGTTCGCTTTTTGAAAGAGCAGCATGCGAGGCGGCGGGCGCAGGAGTTGACGTGAAATGGACGGATTTTGGCGCATCGCCGAGGAGAAAATTCGCGAGGCGATGAAAAACGGCGAGTTTGACAACTTGCCCGGCTTCGGCAAACCGCTTGAGATTGAAGACCTTTCCCGCATTCCAGAGGAGCTGCGGCTCGGGTATTTGTTGCTGAAAAACGCCGGCTATGTGAGGGAAGAAGCGGAGTTGCGCAAAGAGCTTTTGACGCTCGAGGACTTGCTTCGTTGCTGCGAGGATGACGAGAAAAAGCAGGAACTTACGAAAAAATGGACGGAAAAACAGCTTCGTTTTTCCGAACTGATGAAAAAACGGCAACCGGCAAACTCGAAGGCGTTGCGCGACTATGGGCGGCGTATTGAAGAGAAATTTCGCTAAACGTTTTTTTTCAACATGAAGGGGAGGACCTCGTTTTTGTAGGTCTTCCCATTTTTTATGCAAGGATATCCAAAAAACGGGGAAAATAGGGGAGGAGTAAATGGTTGGAAAGGAGGCGGCGCGAAGAAGAGCAAAAGCGGATGATGAATCCCAGCTGTCTAGTCGTGGGTGAATGGTAAGTGAAAGGAAAAGGAGTGAACATCGTGAGAAACGTATGGATTGCCTTTTTTGCTTCACTCATGCTGGCGATGCCGTCATGGGTGGCTGCCGGCAGCTATAAAGGAGAGGCAGCCGATGTGCATCTGCCGGTCGGCCATATGTGGGAGCACGACAGATTGGATGAGCAAAAGTGGATGGAGATGGTTCAAACGTATACGCCTGAACAGGCAGATGAATGGAAAAAAGTGCTCGACGAGCGGAACGCGTTGCGTCAGCAGTTGAACGATGAGAACGTGAAACAGGCCATTAAAGAAAAGTGCAAAAAGATGAAAAAAGAGCGTGAAGCGGCGTTTGACCGGCTCATCGATCAGCTGGCCAATAAAAAAATCACCAAAGAACAGTTTAAACAAGAGCTGAAACAGTTGCATAAAATGAAACGGTGGATGACGAAAGAAGAAAAACAACAGCTTCATCAGCTTCATGAACAAACGAGGCAAGCGATGGAGAACAATGATCAGGAGGCCATGAAAAAACTGCTCCCGCAATGGCTTGAGCATATGAAAAAGAAAAATGAACGGTTGGCGAAATGGCTTCAAGAAGTGAAACAAGGATGATATAATGAAGAAAAAGGCCGTGTTCGATGCACGGCTTCTTTTTTTTACTTTTTGTTGTCAGCCAAGGCAGGCGGTCGGGGAAGATTGCGCCTGTTTGTGCGCAGAAACCGACTCAGTCTGCCTGATGGATGCCGGAATGGGGGGTTGCGCCGTGGGGTATCCGATTGTTCTTCATGTGCGCGGCCGCCGCGCGGTCGTCGTTGGCGGCGGGAAGGTGGCGGCGCGGAAAGTTTACGGTTTGCTTGAAGCAGAAGCGGACGTTGTGGTAATCGCCCCGGAGGCGGTGCCGGACATTGAAGCGCTCGCGGCCAAAGGAGAGATCGTTTGGCGTAAGAAAACGTTCGCTGAAGACGACTTGGCAGGAGCGTTTCTTGTCATTGCGGCGACAAACGACCGGAATGTGAACGAAGCGGTGGCGCAAGCAGCAGCGCCCGGCCAACTCGTAAATGTCGTGGATGACCCGAAACGGTGTGATTTTCATGTTCCCGCTGTCATCCGCCGCGGTCCACTCACCATTGCCGTGTCGACCGGGGGGGCAAGTCCGGCGCTTGCCCGCCGCATCCGCCGCGAGCTTGAGGAGAAGTATGGTGAAGAGTATGAGCCGTATCTTCAATTTTTGCAGAAGGCCCGCGATATCATTTTGCGTGAGGTGGCGGACGATGCCGCACGAAAGCGGCTGTTTCGGGCGCTCGCTGCTGAGTCTTTCCGGCAGCGGGGCCGATGGGATGAAGAGTTGGCCCAGCTATTGGTGAACGAAAAAGAACGAAACGGGGAAAGAGGGAAAGAGCCATGAACATTCCGATGTATATTGTCGATGCGTTCACTGACCGGCCGCTTTTTAGTTGTACAACGGAAGTTGATAGCTGGTTCAGCGGCTCGGCGGGGTTTCGGTGAACGCGGAAACAAGGTGTCCTCATCGGGATGGACACCTTGTTCAAGGCGGGTTAGGCAGGTCAATCATCCCAACGGTACGTCCAAAACCGCTCTGTTTTGAGCCAGGCAAGCGCATCGCCGCGCTTGGAGGCTGCCTGCATCAGCCCTTCGGTTTGCGAACGGTGGGCGCGGATGGCGGCCAGCTTCGTCTCGATCACCGTGCTGACATCGCGGATGACGTCTGGCTGGCCAAGATCTTGTTCACAGTTTTTCGCAAACGCCACACAATGGACGGTCGGTCGTTCTTCTTTCGGCCAGCGCGTCAAGGCGCTGATGACTGCAGCGCCGCATGCATCGTGGTCAGGGTGAACGCTGTAGCCGGGGTAAAACGTGATGACGAGCGACGGGTTTGTTTCTGCCACGATGGCGGCAATCCGGTCAGCGAGTTCGTTTTCATCCTCAAATTCGACCGTTTTGTCGCGATACCCGAGCAGGCGCAAATCGCGAATGCCGAGAACGCGGCACGCTTCTTCCAGCTCCTGCTTGCGGATGAGCGGAAGCGTTTCACGGTTGGCAAACGGGGGCACGCCCATGTTTCGCCCCATTTCCCCAAGGGTCAGGCAGGCGTACGTCACCGGTGTGCCGCTTTGCACATGCTGGGCGATGGTGCCCGAAACGCCAAACGCCTCATCATCCGGGTGGGGAAACACAACAAGTACGTGTCGTTCCTTCATCGCAAGCCCCTCCTTATGCGAACGGCGTGTCGCTCAGCTCAAGAGCGACAGCCAGTTTCCCTTCGTAATCGTGTCCGGCCAACAACAATTGTCCTTCGTTCGTCCATTCCCAATGGGTCAGCCCTTCGGCGTACACCCAGCCGATTTGAAGCTTCAGCCCGACGCGGTACGGCCCCGGGCCGGTGATTTTGCCGCGGGTGAAGCGGATGCGAGCGTTGCGGATGTAAGCGCCGGCGGAAAAGAATCGTTCGTTATGATGAGAGGCGTACGCCCCGTTCGTCGTTTCCAAATGGATGTATACGTCGCGATTGGCGAAGCGATCCAACGCCTCTTGAACAGCGGCGGCGTCAATCGGCTGCACGCGGGGTCCCTCCTTTAGCTGTTTTCTATTATTGTACATGACCAAGGCATAGGAACGGAAATATTTCGTCTTTCATTGTATATAGGAACGGAAATATTTCGTCTTTCATTGTATAATGAAGAACGGACACAGCTTGGACTCATCCGCACCTGAGAGGCGTTGAACAACGATTCAGCGAAAGGAAGGGTGAGGAGAAATGGGGTTTCAAGGCAATGGTGTCACGATGCTCAATTTTGACGGCACTTACCGGCCGCAAAAGCGATTGTTCCGCTTTCCGCACGAATGGATCGATCTGTCGGATGTGCCGGAGACGAATTTGTATTGCAGCGGGGAGGCTCTCGCCGAAATCGAACGGCGGCTGCGCCGTCGGCGGATGCGCGGAGCGGTTTTAATCGGGAACGGCAACTTCCATTATGTAAGCTATTTGCTCATAAAGGAGATGAAAGAGCCGTTTACGCTCGTCTTGTTTGACCATCATACCGATGCCGAAGGGGGGAGCGACCGCCTCATTTCATGCGGCTCGTGGGTCGCTTACGCACTCGGACATCCGCAGCTGCAAAAAGTCATCATTGTTGGTCCGTCATGTTCTCCAAGCCATCTTCGTTTATCTCCAAAGATTACAGTTCTTCCTTTCGATGATCACGATGAATGGCCGACGGCGCTTTTGGACGCTATTCCGACCGGGAGCGTCTATATCAGCATTGATAAAGATGCGCTGCGCCGCGAAGACTCCGTGACGAACTGGGATCAGGGGATGATGCCGCTTTCCCGGCTGCTCGCTTGTTTGCGCCTTCTGCTATTCTATAAAAAAGTGCTCGGCGTGGACATATGCGGGGAGTACCCGCAAGCGGCTGTCGATGTATTCCATCCGTTTTGCCGTGAAGCGCAGCAAAAAAATGAGCGTGCGAATACGGCCATTTTGGAGACGTGTTTTCAATATGCGGCGCCGCATTGCGGCCGGCTTAAGCAGGACGGATGGTGATCCCGCTTTTTCATTGGTGGAAAGAGCGCTTGACGGCAGACGGACAACGTCTGCGCTGGGAATAGATCCAAGCGGTGCAACAGTCAAATGCCGCTTCCGTACACAATGCGGAACTTAGTTTCGTCAGGGCGGACGGGGCGCGGCTCAACGTGCATGCGGGAAACTTTGGCAAACATCGTGCCGGCTTCAATCGTATCCAAAAACAGTTGGAGCGCGCTTTCATGCCCTTGGACTTCCATCTCCACCGTCCCGTCATCGTTGTTTTTCACCCAGCCGGTCAGCTGGCGTTTGAGCGCTTCGTGTTGGACGAAATAGCGAAACCCGACGCCTTGCACGCGCCCTTCGACCATGACATGAACCCGTTTCATCATGATTGAAGCCCTCCTTCGCTGCGGTCGCTTCGCTTCCATCATACCATGAAAAAAGGAGCTTGTCTGCTCAAGCTCCTTTTTTCGCTGCCGACAGCGCCTGCACCTGTTGTTGAATGAGCGTTACAAGCCGCGGATGATACCCTAAGTATGAGCATAAATGCCACTGTTGATCGGAAACAGGCATCGCTTGCAGCTTCCGTTCGACTGTTTTCATTAAAACGCCGGTAAACAGCAAATACGGCACGATAAAGACGCGCCGGTATATGGATGCCTGCGCCCGCTTGAACCCTTCGTCAAGCGTCGGGCGGATGGCGGCGAGAAAACAAACGTCAACGTGCGGCACGCTCGTTTTTTCTTGCAAGCGCCGGGCGATAGCGGCGATGTCGCGCTTCGTATCCGGGTCGCTGCTGCCGCGGCCAATCAGCAGAACCATTGATTCATGGTCAAGCGGCGCCGGCTGCTCGCCGATGCGGTCGATGATGATGTCAATCATTGCATCGTGGACGCCAAACGGCGCTCCGCAGACGATCTCCAAAGACGGATGGCGCTGTTTCGCTGCTTTAAGCGCAGCCGGAATGTCCTGTTTGGCATGTCCGGCGGATAGAAGCAGCAACGGGATGACGATCACACGGGTTGCCCCTTGGGCGGCGCAACGGTCAACGCCGGTCGCAATATCCGGCTCAGCCAGCTCAACGAAGCACAGTTCTTGAATCGGGATGTCGATGGCCGCCTTGCATTGTTCAACGAAGCGGGCTGCTTCTCGGCGCGCAGCCGGAACCCGGCTGCCGTGGCTGACGTACAAAATGGCTTCCATCGCCATTGCCTCACGAGGTGGCGCCAGCGGCTGCCGATGATGACAACAACCGCTCAAACCATTGAATGTTGGCGCGCAGCCGGACGACATCCCCGATGATGACCATGCTTGGATTTTCGATGCGTTCTTTGGCGGCAATAGCGGCGATTGTCGCCAGCGTGCCGGTGACCGTGCGCTGGATGGGGGTCGTTCCCCACTGAATGATCGCCGTCGGCGTATCCGGCGCCTTGCCGTATTTAATCAGCTGACCGCAAATGTATGGCAAATTGTGGACGCCCATGTAAATGGCGATCGTATCAATGCCTTTGGTGAGGCTTTCCCACTTAATGTCTTCGCGGGTTCCGTCGCGGCGATGCCCCGTGACAAAGGCGACGCTGGAGCTGAACTCGCGATGGGTGACAGGAATACCGGCGTAAGCGGCCGCCGCGATGGCCGATGTGACGCCAGGGACGATCTCAAACTCGATCCCGTGCTGAACGAGCGCTTCCGCCTCTTCACCGCCGCGCCCGAACACAAACGGATCGCCGCCTTTTAAACGGACAACTGTTTTTCCTTTTTTTGCATGCAGAACGAGTGAACGGTTGATCGTTTCCTGCTGCATAGCATGGTAGCCGGGCAGCTTGCCGCAAAAAATGAGTTCAGCGTCTGGCTTGGCATATGCCAGCAAGTCCTCATTAATGAGGCGGTCGTACAAAATGACGTCGGCTTGTTGAATGCATTTCAACCCTTTGACGGTAATGAGTTCCGGATCGCCGGGGCCGGCCCCGACCAAATATACTTTCCCCATCGTTGTTTCAGCCCTTTCTGTCGTGATCCCGTCAGCTGCCGGCAGCAGCGCAAACGTTCCGTTGATGTTCATTGTAAACGCCTGGCCGTGGCATGAAAACGACTTTGTAAAATCGTCTCCCACTCTTTTTTCGAGTGGGAGACACGGTATCGTTAATGGGTTTCCGATGCGGGGATGAATCCGCGCTCCCGCAAATACGCGAGCACTTGCTCGACACATTCGTCCACCGAATAACGATGCGTTTCGATGGTCAGCTCCGGCGCTTCCGGCGCTTCATACGGCGAATCGATGCCGGTGAATTCGCGGATTTCCCCGCGGCGCGCTTTTTGATACAGCCCCTTTGGATCGCGCTTCTCGCACTCCTCAATCGGGCAGTTGACATATATCTCAATGAATTCGTCTTCCTCGACTAAGCGGCGAACGAGCGCCCGGTCTTCGGCAAACGGCGAAATGAATGCCGTTAACACGAACTGGCCGCTGTCGACAAACAGTTTGGCGACTTCGCCGATGCGGCGGATGTTTTCTGTCCGATCGGCGGCGGAAAAGCCGAGGTCTTTATTGAGCCCGTGGCGGATATTGTCACCATCGAGAACGTAATTTTGAATGCCAAGCTCAAACAGCCGTCTGGAGACGGCGTTCGCCACCGTCGATTTGCCGGATCCGGACAGGCCGGTGAACCAAAGGACGGCGCTATGATGGCCGTTGCGTTGGCGGCGATCTTCTTTTGTCACCGATGTATGATGCCAAACGATATTCGTGCTCATCTCGCTCCTCCTTTAGCGTGTCGACGGGGTGACCGTTTCGCGTTCTTGCAGCCCTTTGATCAAAACGGCGGCCACTTCCGGACGGCTGAATGTGCTCGGCGGCACTTGGCCGTTACGCAACATTTCACGGACTTTCGTGCCAGAAAGGACAACGTGATATTGTGCGTCGTGCGGGCATGTTTTCGTCGATGCCATGCCTTCGCATTTCGTGCAATAAAAGCTGTGTTCGAAAAAGAGCGGTGTAATGCCAAGCTCTTCGGCTGTAAAGTTCGAGAAGATTTTTTGCGCATCATACGTGCCGTAATAGTTGCCGACGCCCGCATGGTCGCGGCCGACGATGAAGTGCGTGCAGCCGAAGTTTTTCCGCACCATGGCATGGAAAATCGCTTCGCGCGGACCGGCATAGCGCATCGCAGCTTGGAAGACGCCCAAGAAAACGCGGTCTTTCGGATAATAGTTTTCCAGCAGCACTTGATAGCTTTCCATCCGGATGTCGGCCGGAATATCGTCCGCTTTCGTTTCGCCGACGAGCGGGTTTAAAAACAAGCCGTCCACGATTTCAAGCGCGCATTTTTGAATGTATTCATGGGCGCGGTGAACCGGGTTGCGTGTTTGGAAGCCGACGACGGTATTCCAGCCGAGTTCGGCAAATCGTTTCCGCGTTTCGGCCGGATCGAAATAAAACGGAGCAAACTGGCCTTTGTCGGTCCGTTTGACGAGCGTAACCGCTCCGCCGACGTACACATCTGGTTTTTCAAACAGCTTGCGCACGCCCGGGTGAGCGAGTTCATCGGTTTTATAGACGAGCTTGGCTTCTTTCGTTTTATCCGGGCGGTAAATATCGGCGATTTCAATGACGCCGTAGACGTCGCCGCCATAAACGAGTTTCGCTTTGTCGCCGACAGTGAGTTCACTCGCTTTTTCTTCCGTCACCGCCAGCGTGATCGGAATGCTCCAGACAGTGCCATCAGCGAGGCGCATCGTTTCTACGACCGCATCGTAATCGGCTTTCGTTAAAAACCCGGTGAGCGGGCTGTAGGCGCCTGTGCCGATCAGCTCAAGGTCGCTTAGTTCGGCTTTGGACAGCTCGATCGTTTTCGTTGCTTCATCGATTGGGTAATCCGGATTCCAACGGTTGATCAATGTGCCGCCATGCGGAATGCTCAAACTCATGTTCATAACCTCCTAGATTGATAGATGTTCATTAAATGCCGCCGCCATGTTCATGAAGCGAACGCTCTTCTTCGGCGACTGTTTTTTTTAAGCTGATGACGCCAAGCGTCGCCAGGCAGACGCTGAAGATGGCAATCACCGTGTAAACATCGCTGTCAAGCAACAGTTTCACAAGGCTGTACGAAATGACAAGGGAAAATATTGGCGAAACAAACCACACTTTCAACAGTTGCACGACAATCCGCTTTTGCCAAATCGACATCCCGCTTTTCGCCGTGCCGATGCCGATGATCGCCGATGTCGTAATCTGCGTAAGCGGAACAGGCAAACCAAACAGCGACGAAATGATGACGAGCACGGCTCCCGTGCCGGAAATGGCGATTCCTTCAAACGGGGAGAAGTTTGTAATTTTCTTTCCGTTTGTTTCTAACACGCGATGCCCAAGCAACAGGGCGCCGGCAGCGACAAACAAGCCGCCGAAGATAGTTGCCGGCCCGACCGCCATCAGCCCGGCGCCGACGAGCGGCCCGACGGCATTGGCCACATTGTTCATGCCGGCGGAAAACGCCTCGAGAAAGCCCGTGACAACGAGCAAGGCCATGAATGTTTTTTGCCAGCGCCCTTGTTCAAGCTGCGGATATTTTCGCTTGAGCGTCAAAAACCATTTGCCGACAGCCAGCGTAAACGAAAAGGCGACGATCGGGATCACGATCCATACCGACACGATAAACAGCAGCTTATGAAAGTACAACGCCTGATAGGCGATGCCAACGCCGACGACTGATCCAACGGTGATCTCGCTCGTCGAGAGCGGAATGCCCATGATGTTCGCCGCAAAAAGTGAAATGGCCGCCGCCGTTAAAATGATGACGACGATTTTGACGGTGAGGATCGAAGACGGAATAATGCCCGACCCGATCGTTTTCACTACTTCTCCGCCGCCAAGGCTGCCGAGAAACACGCCGATGCCGCAAAGAAGGAGGGCCATCGACTTTTTCGGAATGGCGCCCGACCCGTACGCGACGCCCATCGAGGCGGCCGCGCCGCTCGCCCCGATGTTCATGGCGAAGAAAAAGGACACAATAAAGGCAATGGCAAGGAGCATATCGTTGTTCTCCCCTTATGTGAGATGGAGCCCGCACTCCGTTTTCCCCTGGCCGGCCCAGCGCCCGGAGCGCAAATCGTTCGGATCCGATGCCGGCGCTGTGCAAGGGGCGCAGCCGATGCTCGGGTAGCCCCGGTCATGGAGCACGTTGTACGGAAGACCTTGTTTATATACGTAATTCCAAACGTCTTTCCACGTCCAATGAATGAGCGGGCACACTTTAATGGAGCGGAATTTGTCGTCTTTATTGATGTACTCGACATGGCGCCGCGTCGGCGACTGTTCGCGGCGCAAGCCGGAAATCCAGGCGGTGACGCCGGTCAAGACTTCCCGCAGCGGAATGACTTTGCGCAACTCACAGCATTTGTTCGGATCGCGTTTCCATAGTTCATCGCCGAACTGTGCAGCCTGCTCCTCCAGCGTCAAGTGCGGCTGTTTCATCACGATGCGGAGCGACGGGTATTTTTCCTGTACGTTCGCGATCGTGTCGTACGTCTCTTGGAAATGCATCCCTGTATCCAAAAAGACGATTTCCGCATCCGGCTTGACTTGGAAAATCAAATCAATGAGCACAATCCCTTCAATGCCAAAACTGCACGCATAGACAATGTCATCGCCGTATTCGCGGTACGCCCAAGCAAGGACAGCCAACGCCCCTTTCGTTTCATCATCGGACGGAAAAGACGGTTTTTCGGCCGTTTCCCATTGGTCATATGTGAGCATCGTTTCCCCCTCCTTAAAAAACAAAGAAAATCAACATAATTAGTCGGATATTCATCCGGCAACGGGCAGCCTGGCGATAAAAACGCCCCTTCCATTTCGGAAAGAGCGGAAGAACGAGGGACGCCTTATCTTCCAAAATGGATCCCATTTTGCTGGAATTAGCACCTTGCCAAACGCGGCAGGTTGCCGGAGTTCATCGGGCCAGTCCCTCCCCCGCTCTTGATAAGCGTATGTAATTTATATTGATTAAATTTTAACACAATTGGCGCTAATGTCAATCCTAGTTTTTCGATAGGAATTTTTTTATATACATAGGCAGCTTCGCGATGCTTCCATCCGGTGACGGAAGGAGAGGATTACCGCTTGCGCAGGCTTCCGAGCTCCTCAACAATGGCCTGTATTTCGCTTGAACTGAACGTTTCACGCTTCATGACCATGTCGTAAATGTCTTTCAGTTCGTCATACCATGCCTCGGAAAAATGGGCCGGCTTAATCGCATCAAAATTGAGCACTTTTAATTTTTTCTTCAGTTGTTCAACGATATATTCGACGTTTTCTGCGGACGGTTTCGATAAATCCATGGTTTCGCTCCTTTCGTGGCAGGTTATCATGTATTGTACCACACCGGCGGTGAAAAAGGGGAGAGGCAATATAGTCCGCGCCAGCGTTAGGTGGTAAAATATAGGTGCATGTGCACGAGCTGCTAGAAAGCAGCTATCAAGCGCTTGGATGAAAAGGGAAAACTAATGCCAAGAAAACGGGATGGAAAGGAGTGGCTGCTTCGATGGTCAAAGTGTTGTTTGTTTGCCTCGGCAACATTTGCCGTTCGCCGATGGCGGAAGCGGTATTCCGTCATTTGGTGAACGAACGGGGGCTTGACGGACAGATTGTCGTTGATTCAGCGGGAACGGGCAGCTGGCATGTCGGGGAGCCGCCGCATGAGGGGACAAGGCGGATTTTGAGTGAAAACGACATTGACTATTCCGGCATCCGCGCCCGGCAAGTCGGGCGCCGCGACTTGGAGGAATTTGATTACATCATCGCCATGGACGCCGCCAATTTGAGCGATTTGCGCCGGCTCGCCGGGCCGAATTCGCCGGCGGTGATCGCCCGGCTGCTTGATTTTGTCCCGGATCGGGAAAAAGACGATGTGCCGGATCCGTATTATACCGGGAATTTTGCCGAAGTGTACCGCTTGATTCGCTCCGGCTGCGAGCATTTGCTTGACGCGATCGTCCGCGATCATCGGCTGGCCCCTAGGGAAAGAAAATGATGAAAAAACGGAAAAGGAGGGCGACCCGTGTTGGTGGATATGACGTTCATCCGCGAGTTGGCCCGGCGCTTTACGGAGGATGAAGTTCCGCGGCTGTCGGCGGAATTGGCGTATTACTTTCTGTTGTCGTTGTTCCCGTTTTTATTGTTTTTAATGACGCTGCTGGCTTACTTGCCGATCCCGCACGAAGATGTGCTTATGCTTGTGCGGCAGTATGCGCCGAAAGAAGCGCTTCATCTGATCGAGACGAATGTCCACCGTCTGATGGATGAGCAAAACGGAAAGCTGCTGTCGTTAAGCATTATCGGCGCCATTTGGTCGGCATCGAACGGCATGAGCGCCATTATGCGGGCGTTAAACCGCGCATATGACGTACAAGAGGACCGTCCGTTTTGGGTTGTGCGGGGCCTGTCGATTGTGCTGACGATCGGGATGATCGCGGTCATTATCGTTATGCTTGTATTGCCGGTATTCGGGCGGATGATCGGTTTGTTTTTGTTTTCCACCCTCGGGTTGTCGCAGCCGTTTTTGACGATATGGAACACATTTCGCTGGGTGACGAGCGTGATCATCTTGTTTGTTGTTTTTACCGCCCTTTATTATTTTGCCCCGAACAAACAGCTGCGTTGTGTCAATGTCGTGCGCGGCGCTTTGTTCGCCACCGCCGGCTGGATTGCGATATCATGGGCGTTTGCCTATTATGTCAACCATTTTGCTGACTATACAGCCATGTACGGAAGTCTCGGCGGGATGATTGTGCTGATGATTTGGTTTTATTTATCGGGCATGATTCTCGTGTTAGGAGGGGAAATGAACGCCATTTTCGATTGTGAACGTGAAGGAAGAAAGCGGCTCCGTTGATGTGCATAAATGCTCCGCAAACCGGATAACGTAACGATGCGGGGGATTTTGATACAGGGGGGATTGCGATGACGAAGCACACGAAAAAAGACGGGGGTACGAAGCAAAAAGGGAAAAACAGGCCGAAACATAAAACGAGCGGCAGCGCCAACGGCCAAAACGGCTATCATTAGAAAAGGTGTCCCAATGCGGGACACCTTTTTCGCTGGGGCGGTCAGCGAACGGCGCTTTACTCCACAATTTCTTCATGATGGTAGTAATACCGCTCGTAAATGTACTCGATCTCGGCGTCAGTTATGCAGGCGAGCTCTTCCCGCGACAACCCCCGCACTTTTTCGATAAACTCGATCATGTTTTTCCGTTCTGCTCTGCTCATCATCGCCACTCCTTTTTCTGTTTTAAAACAGTAACTTGTTATCTTGTTTTTATTATATAACAGCAAAAATAAAATGGTCAATTAAAAAAGCGGTCAAGCCGCTTTTTCCTGTTCCTTCCGTCCGGCAAGGCAGACGGCGGGGATGAGAAGAACAGCGGTGACCGTCAGAAAAAAGGCGTTCGTTGCCGCATCGACGGCGCTTCCGGCAAGGGGCGGGCCCACCATGCTGCCGAGGCTGTACAGCATTCCGCACAACAAGTTGCCGGTCGGGAGGAGCGCTTTCGGCAACAAGTCGGTCATATAGGCAATGCCAAGGGAAAAAAGGGAGCCAGTAAACATGCCGGCGGCAAACAGACAGGCAGCGAGCCCGACAGTGGACGCACCGACCGTGAGCACGGCCAAAAAACAGCTGGCGCCGGCCAGCAAGGCAAAACGAATTACCGCCCGCCGCCCGAACCGGTCGCTGAGCGCCCCGAGCGGGAGCTGAAAGACGATGCCGCCTAACGAGAAAAACGGCAAAATGAAGGCGATCTGTTCGGCGCTCATCTGCTTGCGCAAGGCATACAGCGGGAACACGGAATGAAGGGACGCTTCCAAAAAGCCGTAGGCAAGCGGCAGCAAGAGCGCTGGCCATGCATGTTTCCATGCACCGACCCACCGGCCGGCGGCTGAGGAAGAGCGTTCAAACGGCTTCGGTTTTTCTTTTGGCAGCCAAAAGACGGCCACCCATCCGCTGAAACTGAGGAGAGCGGCCAAATAAAACGGCCACGCCTCATTGATCGAGGCGAGCGAAGCGAGAAGCGGGCCGGCTGTAAAACCAAGGCCGAATGCCAAACCATACAGTGACAGACGCCGCCCGCGCTTAGCCGGCAGCGAAAAGTCGGTGATCCATGTCTGCGTCGCGAAATGAAGCATATGGTCGCCGACGCCGATCAAAAAACGGAGAGCCAGCCAAATAAAAAATGAAGAAAAAAGTGGAAAAAGAGTAAGCGAACATATTACAATAGAACCACCAAGGAGAATGATGGGTCGATACCCATACTTCACCAACGGACGCTCCAGAAACGGTGAAATGGCCAGCACGCCGATATATAGAGCAGCAGCATGCACCCCGTTGACGGACGAAGGGACGCCTTGTTCATCAAGCAACATGGCTAACAGCGGAAGCAACATTCCTTGGGATAAGCCAGAGATGGCCACGACCGCAGTTAAAATGGCAAAACGCATCGTCATATCCTCACTTCTTTAAATTGGCCAGTCCGCGAACAAACAGAATCCGTCTTTTCACGGCGGAACGGCTGGCCCGTATTCCATCGTACATACAAGCAACGATCAATGCAACGAAAAAATGTTGATGGGAAAGGTGGAAGAAACACAAATGAACAGGTTGTTTGCCTGGATGGCATGGATCGGCGTGCCGGTGTCAGTAATCGGCGGCTTTCTTCACTGGCCGACCGTCTTGATGTTTGGGCTGTATTGTTTGACGATCATTGCGCTCGCCAGCTATATGGGGCGGGCGACAGAGAGTTTGGCCATCGTCGCCGGACCGCGCATCGGCGGGCTGTTAAACGCCACCTTTGGCAATGCGGTCGAGTTGATCATCTCGATTTTTGCCTTGCAAGCCGGACTCGTGGATGTCGTGCTCGCCTCCTTGACCGGCTCGGTGCTGGGAAATTTGCTGTTGGTTGCCGGGTTATCGTTTTTTGTCGGCGGTTTGAAATATAAACGGCAAGAATTCAATATTTATGACGCCCGCCATAACGCCGGGCTGCTGACGTTTGCCATTTTCGTCGCGTTTGTCATTCCGGAAGTGTTTACAATGCAAATGGACGGCGGCGAACGGCTTGCGTTGAGCGTCGGCATTTCGATTATTATGATTTTGCTTTACATCGCTGCCCTTTACTTCCGGCTTGTCACCCACCGCGGCGTATACCAGCATAAATCGGACGAAGCGGAAGAACATGAGGAGCCGGAATGGGGAAAAGGAAAAGCGACCGCCATTTTGGCACTGGCTACGCTCGCGGTTGCCTACTTGTCAGAGCGGCTCGTCCATACGTTCGAAACCGTGGCGGAGTCGTTTGGCTGGAGCGAGCTGTTTATCGGGATCATCATCGTCGCCATCGTCGGCAATGCGGCGGAGCATGCTTCGGCTGTCATGATGGCATACAAAAATAAAATGAACGTCGCCGTCGAGATCGCCGTCGGCTCGACCTTGCAAATCGCCATGTTCGTCGCGCCGGTGCTTGTGCTCGTTTCGCTTTTGTTTCCGGAAAAAATGCCGCTTGTCTTTTCACTTCCCGAACTCGTCGCGATGGCCGCTTCGGTGCTCTTGATGATCGTATTGTCCAACGATGGCGATACGAACTGGTTTGAAGGGGCGACGCTGCTGGCGGCCTATATCATTATGGGCATTGGTTTTTATTTGCTTTGACGGATTCACCCGGGCGGTTGGCGCTCGGGTTTTTTGGACAGAGGAACGGCGCCGGGACGGAAGAAATTTTCACTGTCACGGATAAACGGTGCGTTTTGACGGAAAATAACAGTGAATATGAGATAGAAAGGAGCGAATGCGATGAAAAAATGGGCGGTTTCGCTGTTTGCGAGCGCACTGCTTCTGTATGCGGCAGCGTTCCCGACATTGGCGGCTTCCGGAAAGCCGGCGCCCGGTGCGGTGATCGATATCTCGAAAGAGAACACATACCCGAATCCAACGCAAGACTTGCCGCATCTAGAGCCAAGCTCGTTTACGAAACAGCTGCTGAAATCAGCCAATGTGAACATTGAGAATCCTGAATTGGTTCATCTCTTTAATGAATCTTCGGCAACGAACGCGCCGTGGGCCATCGGCTACCGGGCGACGATTTATTTAGGCCAATGGCCACTCAACTACCAATCGCTCGAAACATCAACAAATTGGGAGTATCAAAAGGTCAATACGAATTTTCTCGACAACCGCGGCGGCGACACAGCACAAAAACTGTATTACAAACAGGAAATGCAAAAATACGTCCGTGGCGGCTTGACGGTGAAAGTGCCGAATGAAGACGCCGTCAAACGGATGATGTTGAACAAGGCCATGGAAAAAACAAATTTACCGCTCGCTTTCAGCACCGTTGTCGGTCTTGGCACGAAAAAGGATCAGCCGTACAACGTGCCGGCGAAAAAAATGGGCTATTTGTATGCGTATGCTCCGGCTGTGAATGAAAAAGGGAAAGTGACGTACGGGGAAGTGTATATCGTCTTAAAAGGAAACAAAAAGAAAATCGTCGTCAAAAACGTGACGACAAGAGGGGTCGGGGCATGGATTCCGGTGCAAGACCGGCTGTATATGTCCTATGTCGTCAGCGAGCAGCCGCGATAAAAGAGTCGGGCCCAAAAAGCAGGCGCGTTTTGGGCCCGACTCTTTTTTATGCGCATGGCCGATGATGCGCTTGCCTCTGCGGCGTTGCTGTTTATCGGGCGATGCGCGCCGCCCGTTTTGTAAAATCGACGCCGCGGTAATACGTCTGCTTGACGAGCAAATTGGGTCCTAAGCAGCGCGCGGCCGGGCAGCGGCAAAGAAGTTCATTGGCGAGTTTCGAGCGCCGCCATCGGTTATACACATCCGGCAATGAATCGCGGACGATGTTGCCAAGCGGCGGTTCATCGCCGAAATCGGTGACGATGACATCGCCGGTGAAAATGTTGACATTAAGCCGCGAACGGCCGTCAGGGTCGTTGCGGACGGTGACGTTTTTGCTTTCATACAGCCGCTTTAATAGGCGAAGATCGTCTTCATTGTCGCTGCACGGGTAAAATGGCAGCGTGCCAAACAACATCCAGACGTTTTCATCGCGAATGTCAAGCAAATGGTGGATCGCCGCGCGCAGCTCATCGAGACTTAGCGTCTCTAAGGCGCTGGCAAAATCGCTTGGGTACATCGGGTGAATTTCATGGCGCCGGCAGCCCATTTCCTCAACGACTTGGCGATGGATCGTTTCCAAATGGCGGACGGTCCGTTTGTTTAACATCGTTTCCGCCGATACCATCACGCCGGCATTGGCCAGCGCTTTTGCATTGTCAAGCATGCGCTGGAAGTATTTCTCGCGTTGGGCGCGCGTCGGTTTTCGCTCCATCATAGCGAATCCACCGTCGATGAAATCGTCGATTGTCCCCCAGTTGTGGGAGATATGGAGCACATCCAAATACGGAATCACTTTTTCGTAGCGGGACAAGTCAAGCGTCAAATTCGAATTCAGCTGCGTTCGCACCCCGCGCTCATGTGCATAGCGGAGAAGCGGAACGACGTATTGTTCAACCGATTTTAATGACAGCATCGGCTCGCCGCCGGTGATGCTTAATGAGCGTAAATGCGGAATTTCTTCAAGCCGGCGGAGCAACAACTCAAGCGGCAGCGCCTCGGGATCTTTCGCTGTCAACGTATAGCCGACGGCGCAATGTTCACAGCGCATATTGCAAAGCGTCGTTGTCGTAAACTCGACGTTCGTCAGTTCCAACTTTCCATACTCTTCTAGATCAACGTACGCCTCCCACGGATCGTACGCCGGCGTAATGGCCGGCATGGCGAATGAACGCATCGCTTTCTCCTCTCTCTATAAAAAAGTTCCATCCTTCATTATTAGCCGCCTTAGCAGCCCTTGTCAATCGTTTTAGCTGTTTTGCCTCTACCCATTCGTATGATGAGAAAGGAGCCATCATGAGATGGAAAAGAAAGATTTTTTACATAACAGCGAGAAACGGAGTATAATAGAAAAAGATAAGGACAACTGCCTATGCACGATGAGCATGGGAAGGGGCGTTTAGACAAATGGAAAAGTTCCAGCAAAGCATGTACGACTTGATCGTCGAGACGTCGACGAAGCTGCCGAAGGACGTCCGTCGAGCGATCGCTCGGGCGAAAGCGCGCGAAAACGCCGGCACGCGGGCGGCGATGGCATTGGATACAATCGTTGGCAACATTCAAATGGCGGACGAAAACGTATCGCCGATTTGCCAAGATACGGGCTTGCCGACGTTTAAAATCAAAGTGCCGGTCGGCGTCAACCAAATCGAAATGAAAAAAGCGATCCGGGCTGCCATTGTCGAAGCGACGAAAAATGGCAAACTGCGCCCGAACTCGGTCGATTCGCTCACCGGCAAAAACAGCGGCGATAACTTAGGGGAAGGCGTGCCGGTCATTAAATTTGAACAGTGGGAAAACGATTACATTGACGTTCGCCTTATTTTAAAAGGCGGCGGCTGTGAAAACAAAAACATCCAATACAGCCTGCCGTGTGAACTCGAAGGGCTCGGCCGCGCCGGCCGCGATTTGGACGGCATCCGCAAATGCATTTTGCATGCGGTGTATCAGGCGCAAGGGCAAGGGTGCAGCGCCGGCTTCATCGGCGTCGGCATCGGCGGCGACCGCTCATCCGGCTATGAGCTCGCCAAAGAACAGCTGTTCCGTCCGGTTGATGACGTCAACCCGATTGAAGAATTGCGCCAGCTGGAAGAATACATTATGGAAAACGCCAACAAGCTCGGCATCGGCACGATGGGCTTTGGCGGCGAATCGACGCTGCTTGGCTGTAAAATCGGCGTCATGCATCGCATCCCGGCGAGCTTCTTCGTCTCCGTCGCCTACAACTGCTGGGCGTTTCGGCGCATGGGCGTGAAAATCGATCCGGCCACCGGTGAGATCATCGAATGGCTGTACCAAGACGGCGAAGACGTCGATTTTGCAAAAGAGTTGGAAAAAGCGGAATCGGCCGCGGCGCTTGAACAAGGAGAGGCGCGCGTCATCGATCTCGTTCCGCCGCTGTCGGAAGAACAAGTGCGGAAGCTCCGCGTCGGCGACGTCGTCCGCATCAGCGGCGTCATTTACACCGGCCGCGACGCCATTCATAAATATTTGATGGATCACGATGCCCCCGTCGATTTGAACGGGCAAATCATTTACCATTGCGGCCCGGTCATGCTAAAAGACGAAGACGGCCGCTGGCACGCCAAAGCCGCCGGCCCGACGACCAGCATCCGCGAAGAGCCGTATCAAGGCGACATTATGAAAAAATTCGGCGTCCGCGCTGTCATCGGCAAAGGCGGCATGGGCGCAAAGACGCTGCAAGCGTTAAAAGAACACGGCGGCGTGTACTTAAACGCCATCGGCGGCGCGGCCCAATATTATGCGGACTGTATCAAATCAGTCGAAGGCGTGGATCTCATGGAATTTGGCATTCCAGAAGCCATGTGGCATTTGCGTGTTGAAAACTTCACCGCCGTCGTTACGATGGACTCGCACGGCAACAGCTTGCATGAAGACGTTGAAAAGTCATCGCTCGAAAAACTGGCCCAATTCAAAGAACCGGTGTTCAAATAAACGTGAAGAAACGATTGGCAGCGTGACTCCCCAAAAGCATCCGCTTTTGGGGTCTTTTTTTGCAAAAAATGGCGTGCGTAAAGCAGCTGAGGGCGAAAACAATAAAAAAGAGGAAAAGACGGCGGCCAAGGAGGAACCAGGCATGAGATGGCTTATTTCTCTCGTTTTAGCGATTGCGCTTTTTCCCGCTTCTGCGTTTGCCGCAAGCAATCAAGCGATCCATTGGGGATTCAAGCGGAGCGAAAACCACGAGCCCCCGTCGGCGGGAAAAGAGCTCGATGAGCTGCTTGCCAAATATGACGCGTTTTATTTAGGCGATACGAGTGAAAAAACGATTTACTTGACGTTTGACAACGGCTATGAAAACGGCTATACGGTGCAAATTTTGGACATCTTGAAAGAAAAACATGTGCCGGCCGCCTTTTTTGTCACCGGCCATTATTTGCAAACCGCGCCTGATTTAGTGAAACGAATGGCTGCCGAAGGACATATCATCGGCAACCATTCGTGGCACCATCCCGATTTAACGACCGCCAGCGATGAGCGGGTGCGCGAAGAGTTCGAAAAAGTCAAGGAAAAGACAGAAGAGCTGACCGGGCAAAAAGGGATGATGTACCTTCGCCCGCCGCGCGGCATTTTCAGCGAACGGACGTTATCTCTCGCCCGCGAGCTCGGCTATTACCACGTCTTTTGGTCGCTGGCGTTCGTCGACTGGCAAACCGACCGTCAGCGCGGCTGGCAATATGCCTATGACCAAATCATGAAACAAATTCACCCAGGCGCGATTTTGTTGCTGCACTCCGTATCGAAAGACAACGCCGACGCGCTGCCGAAGGTGATCGACGACTTGCGAAAACAAGGGTATACGTTTGCCAGCTTAGATGAATTGATGGCGAAAAAGATGGGACTCCATCCGTGGCTGTTTCGCCCATAAGCGGTTTCGTTTGAAAAATGGCCCCACCCGTGAGCCGTTTGGTTCAGCGGGTGTTTTTCGTTATAATGAGGATACGGACGAAAGAAACAGGTGAATGCGATGTGGACAAAAACAGTGACGGTGCCGGCGCCGTACGATTTCGCCCACGCCCTTGAGCGGCTTTCGCTCGACCCGCTGTTGGCCGTGGATCGGGAACGGCAGCGCATCACCGTGCCGCTCGCCCTCGACGGCTGTTTCGTGCCCGTAACGGTGGAAGGCGTCGGCACAAAAGATGACCCGAGATTTGTCGTTTCAGCTCCTTTTCCCGAGCGGCAAGACGAGGTGATGGAGCGGATTTCGCATCTGTTTCAATGGCGGACGCCGCTCGGGCCCGTTCACGAGCATTTCCGCCGCACTGACCTGGCGCCGCTGTTTGCCGAGTATGAAGGAATGCCGCTTGTGCTCGATTTTGATCTATATTTTTGCCTCATCAAATGTTTGATCCATCAGCAACTTCATCTCAAAGTCGGCTATCGGCTGACGGAGCGGTTTGTGAAAACGTTCGGAACAGAAGTGGATGGCGTTTGGTTTTACCCGCGCCCGGAAGAAGTGGCCGCCCGTTCGTACGAGGATGTGCGCGCCTTGCAGCTGAGCGGGCGGAAAGCGGAATATATCGTCGATGTGTCGCGTCTCATCGCTGACGGAAAGCTGCGGCTTGATGAACTTAAGCAGATGGAAGACGGCGAGGTGATGGAGCGGCTGACGGCCGTGCGCGGCATCGGCCCGTGGACGGTGCAAAACTTCCTCCTCTTCGGCCTTGGCCGTCCAAACGTCTTCCCGCCGGCGGATATCGGCTTGCAGCGGGCGGTTGAAAAACAATTCGGGCTTCCGAAGCGGCCGACCGCAAAAGAGATGGCGGCGCTCGGCGAGCGGTGGAAACCGTACGCCAGCTATGCGGCGCTTTATTTGTGGCGAAGCATTGAATGAGAGGGACCGATATGGCAAAGCAACAAACGAACATCAAAATCAAAAAAGGCGACCAATTTCCTGTGACCATTCAACGGATCGGCATTAACGGCGAAGGGGTCGGCTATTTCCAAAAACAAGTCGTCTTCGTCCCCGGCGCGTTGCCGGGGGAAGAAGTCGTCGTCGAAGCGACGGACATCCATCCAACCTACGCCGAGGCGAAAATCAAGCGCATCCGCAAGCGCTCGCCAAACCGTATCAAGCCGCCATGCCCGCTCTATGACCAGTGCGGCGGCTGCCAGCTCCAGCACTTATCGTACGAAGCGCAGCTTGAAGCCAAACGCGACATCGTCATCCAAGCATTGCGCCGCCACGCCCGCCGCCTCGATGTCGACAAACTTGACATCCGCCCGACGATCGGCATGGCCGACCCGTGGCAATACCGAAACAAAAGCCAATTTCAAGTCGGGATGAAAAGAGGGAAGGTGCTCGCCGGGCTGTACGGTCTCAACTCCCACCGACTCGTCGACCTATCGGAATGCCGCATCCAGCATCCGCAAACGACGCGCGTGACGAACATCGTGAAAACGATTTTGCAAGACTTGCGCATCCCGATTTACAACGAGCGGACGAGAACGGGCGTCGTGCGGACGATCGTCGTCCGTGTCGGCTTCCATACGGGCGACATCCAGCTTGTGCTGGTGACAGCGACAAAAGACATTCCGCGCAAACAGCTGCTCATTGACGAAATTCGCCGCCGCCTTCCGGAAGTGAAATCAATCGTGCAAAACATCAACGGCGAAAAAACGTCGCTCATTTTTGGCAACGAAACCGAAGTGCTCGCCGGCGACGAGTACATTCAAGAAACGCTCGGCGACTTGTCATTTGAACTGTCGGCGCGCGCCTTTTTCCAGCTTAACCCGATCCAAACGGTCAAGCTGTACGACGAAGTGAAAAAAGCGGCCGCTCTCACCGGAACGGAGCGGATCGTTGACGCCTACTGCGGCGTCGGCACGATCGGGCTGTGGCTCGCCCGCGATGCGAAAGAAGTGCGCGGCATGGACACGATCCCCGAAGCGATTGAAGACGCCAAGAAAAACGCGGACAAACAGGGCTTTACGAACACGCACTACGTCGTCGGCAAAGCGGAATACTGGCTGCCCAAATGGGTGAACGAAGGCTGGAAGCCGGACGTCATCATCGTCGACCCGCCCCGCGTCGGCTGCGACCGGGCGCTGCTTGACACGATCCTTGGCGTCCGTCCGAAAACGGTCGTCTACGTCTCGTGCAACCCATCGAGCCTCGCCCGCGACCTCGACGCCTTGGCGGCCCAATACCGCGTCGACTACATCCAGCCGGTCGACATGTTTCCGCACACGGCGCATGTAGAAAGTGTAGCTCGATTAGTATTAAAGTTGTAAACACAAAATAAACTCGTTCCACTGAAAACATAACCGTTCATCACGAGAAAGAAAGTTGAGTATTGGAAGATGTTTGTCATAGCCGAGAATTTTTTAAACATATGTGGAAAACCATCGGGACAGGGAAGATATGGAGGAGAGAGATCAAAAATAAAGCGAAAGATGGGAGTTACTACTGGGTTCAGTCTACCATTGTCCCCTTTTTGGATGAACGAGGAAAGCCGTATCAATACGTGTCGATTCGAACGGATATTACCCGTTTGAAACAGTATGAAGAGCAAATCAAATATATGGCCAACCATGATGATTTGACGGGCCTTCCCAATCGCCGTTTTTTAACATTTTTCGTCTTTGCCGGTCATTGCATCCGACTGTCGAGTGACCGAACAACGCCGATTAAAGACCCATGAACGGGTCTTGTAAAGCGAGTCGTTGTTCGGTCTTCCGTCACGCTAAGGCGTGACGGAGGCAAACCACACGCTTGCCTTCGACAGTCGAAAATGGGCAAACCACTTTTCTGTCAAGGATATGTTAAACTTCTTTGTTGCATCTATATAAATTGCTGAAAGAGACGAAAGAGGAGGAACGACTGCTGGCCGTTTATTTTATTGATTTAGCGCGGTTTAAAAACATTAATGATTCATTTGGGCATTCGGTGGGAGACGAAGTGTTGAAACATTAGAAAGCCATTTGCATCGTGCTATCGAAATCAAATATTAAAGGAAATGGGGTGCAACGGAGGGCAAGGGTATTTTTGGAGGCAACCTGTGTCGGAAACGGAGATTGGATCGTTGTTGCAATGCAATGAGTGAACAGTTCAAAATGGCAATATAGGTCGTCTTGCCATACTCGGGTATGTTGAGGCAACGAATGAAGAGGAAAAGGAGCTGGTTTCATGGAAACGCTCAGACAACGGCTGCGATCCATTGATCAAAAGGGATATAAAGCGTATAAAACGATCGAAGGGACGTATTCGTTTCCATTGTTTACGCTCGCGATTGACCACGTGCAGGGCGATCCGTTTGCTGAGCCGTCCAAGGTCCGCGTGATCATACCGCGGGCGAAAACGGCGTTGGCAGCGGAGTGGATGAATACGAAACCGCGCCGCATCCGCTGTGAAGATGTGCTGGCGCGCCGCATCTATCATGAATTGCGGCAATGGCCGCTGCGGGCGCGTGGATCGGGAAAAAGCGGGCTCGTCTTGATCGATGCCCCGGAGCAGAAGGTGCTCGAGCGGACAGCAGTGCAAGTGACAGACGAGACGGTCACTGTCTGTTTGTCGGTCGGGTTGCCGGCGAACGGGCGTCGCATTTTGGCGAAAGAAGCCGAGGCCATCTTTTTCGAACAAATTCCATCCGTCATCGAGCGGGCGGTGTACGGCCTTCGGGAGGAGGATATTCGTGCGGCAGTCGAGCTTGCCGATCAGCAGCACGCCATTCGCCGCTATTTGCGTGAACACGGATTGGTGGCGTTTGTCGCGAACGGTGCGGTTTTGCCGCGGGAGAGCGGAGTGAGCGACAAGCCGCTGCAACGTGGAGCGGTGCCGTTTCAAAGTCCGCCAGAGCTGGAGATTGCGATCCCCGTTCCGCATCGCGCTGAACCGATCAAAGGCATGGGCATCCGCAAAGGGATTACGCTGATTGTCGGTGGCGGCTACCACGGCAAATCGACGCTGCTGCAGGCGCTAGAGCACGGCGTGTATGATCATGTCGCCGGCGACGGGCGGGAGTTTGTCATCACGGACAGCGGGGCGGTGAAAATTCGCGCCGAAGACGGCCGGAGCGTCGCCAGTGTTGACATTTCCCCGCTCATTGGCACGCTGCCGTATGGAAAAGAGACGAAACAGTTTTCGACGGAAAACGCGAGCGGCAGCACCTCACAGGCCGCGAGCATGATCGAAATGATTGAAGCTGGGGCATCGGCGTTTTTGATTGATGAAGATACGAGCGCGACGAATTTGCTCATCCGAGATGGACGCATGCAGGCGCTCGTGGTGAAAGATGCCGAACCTATCACGCCGTATATCGACAAGGCGCGTCAACTATTTCGCGATTACGGCATTTCGACCGTTCTTGTCGTCGGCGGATTGGGGGATTACTTGGATATCGCGGATTGCGTGATCAAAATGGAGCAGTACGTCCCGTTTGATGTGACGGCAGAGGCAAAACAAATCGCCTTGCAGATGCCGTCGGGACGGAAAGCGGAAGGCGGCGAGTCGTTCGGCTGCATTCATGAGCGCATTCCGCTGCCTGGGAGTTTAAATAGCCAAAAAGGAAAAAAAGAAAAAGCGGTCGCGCGCGGACGGCACGTCATTCAGTACGGGCAAACCGATCTATTGCTTTATGCGCTTGAGCAGCTGGTCGATGACAGCCAAACGCGGGCGATTGTCGCGGCGCTGCTGTATATGGAACGAAAAGGATGGTTCGACGGAAAGAAAACCGTCCGCCAACTGCTCGATGCGATCGAAGAACAATGGGATCGCCAAGGCTTGGGCTCCGTTTCGTTCCGAAAAGGGCATCCGGGTGAACTTGCCCGCCCGCGCCGATTCGAGCTGGCGGCGGCGCTCAATCGGCTGCGGACGCTCCGTTGCCGCCAACGCTGAACCATTGCGGGCGGAAGCGGATTGAACCTGCTTTCGCTTTTCGTTTCCGTTGATTTTGTCTAGCGTCCCCTTTCGATTATCGTTATAATTATGTTTATCAGTTCAATGAAACGGCTGGCAGCGGGGAGGCCGCGGTTTGGCTGAAGGGGGATCGAGGCATGGGCAAATCAAAAGGTTCGATTGAATCGGAAATCAGCAAAGCATTGACAAAATGGGAAAAAGATTTTCTTGGCCGCGGTTCGGTATCGGTGAAAACCGATATTTTGCGCGATATGATCATCGTTTCGTTGCACGGCATCCTGACGCCCGCCGAGTACGCGCTTTGCGAATCAAAAGAAGGAATGTTATCGGTGAAGCGGTCGCGGACGAGTTTAGTGGAGTCTGGAGTCGATGACTTGAAAGAAATGATTTTTGAAATCACCGGCGAGAAGGTGAAGAGCTTCCATACGGATTTAAGCACCCGAACGGGCGAGCGGGTGATCGTCTTTAAGCTGTTCAACGATTTAGAAAAACAGCTGACGGGCTAAATGTTCGCCCGCATCGCCATAAAACGGCGTTCCGGACGAAGAAGGCATTTTTTTATAAAGTTATTGTATAATTGAAACAACTTTTGTATAGTAAGTATAGGATAAACATAAAGGACAGCATGTCGGGAGCCCTTCAAAAAACTTACGCCAGTGTAAGTTCGTTGAAGGGAAACCGACCGGTGTCTGTTGCACAGCGGGAGATCTTCAAACAATCGCCTCACGATTGGTTGAAGGTAAACCGGCTATGGGCAATCTATAGGCAATGGTGCGGCCTTTTTGGTCGCGTTGCCTGATTGACATAGCCGGTTTTTTCTTTTTTCTCCCGAACGAAGACAAAGGACGAGGGGAGGAGAATGTGATGGCAGCACAATGGTTCATATGGGGATGGCTCGCCGCAGTGGCCATCGTTTTCATCAGCGCAGCCGCATGGCTGCATCCGCGCATGCCGGAGCGGTATGTGCATGTGCACGTCTGGCTGTTGCTTCTTCCGGGAGCGGCGGCTGCCGCCGGATGGATCGGCGCCGGCAACGCAGAGGCCGGGCCGTGGCGGTTTGATGCGGTCAGTTGGTTGGTGGCCGTCTATATTTCACTTCTCAGTTGGGTGATTCAACGGTTTGCCGTTCGCTATTTGCATGGCGACCGCGCTTACCGGCGCTATTTTTCCTTGTTGACGTGGACGGTGTCGGCCGCTTCTCTGACATGGGCAAGCGGCGACATGCGCCTCGTTGCCGTCTGCTGGGGGCTTCCATTGATGGGCCTTGTGGCGTTAACGGCATTGAAAAAAGAATGGAGGCCGGCGCAGTTTGTCGCCCGGCAAATGGCGGTCGTGTTCAGCCTGAGTTGGCTGGCCGTCGTCATCGCTGCCGTCTGGCTCGGAACGGCGGCCGGCGAATGGCAGCTTGCTTCTGCGCTGTCGGCGGAGCGCCTTGCCCGCCTAGACGCCTGGGAGAGGGCGGTGATGAACGGACTGCTTATTTTGGCCGCCATTATCCCGGCTGGACAATGGCCGTTCCATCGCTGGCTGATGGAATCGGCGGTGACGCCGACGCCGGTGTCGGCGGTGATGCATGCGGGGCTCGTCAATGCCGGCGGGCTGTTGCTTTGGCGCTTTTCCCCGCTCTTTAGCGGGACGGGGGCGCATATCGCATTGTTTGTGATCTCCTTTTGCTCGATTTTGATTGGTATGGGCATTAGTTTGGTGCAGGCGGACTATAAACGCCAGCTGGTCGCGTCCACGATGGCGCAAATGGGAGTTATGCTTGTGCAATGCGCCCTCGGCGCCTACGGGGCGGCGGTTGTGCATTTGGTGCTGCACGGGCTGTTTAAAGCGACGCTTTTTCTGCAGTCCGGTTCGGTTGTTCCGAGGATCGGCCGGCCGGGATTCCAACGAGGAAGCGGGTCATGGCAGGGAGGTCTTCTCCTTGGCGTGCTGCTTGGGGTGTCTTTTTGGTTCGCTTCCCCGAATGAACCGGCCCGCCTGCTGAGCGCACTTTTGCTTGGGGCCTCGGCGGCGGTCGCTTGGGGACGGCTAGCCGATTTCCGCGAAGGCCGCTGGATGGGCCTGGCGGCGGTGGCTGTGTTGGCGTTTGGTTCGGAAACGGTGCGCCATCAGTTTTTGACGCTGCTCGGCCAGGGGGAAGCGACGGTTTTTGTGCCGCCTGCCGCGTTTGAATGGACAGTAGGCGTCTTGTTTGCGATGGCGGCATTGACCGCTGCCTGGCTGGCAAACCGGCGCACATCGGCGCTTGCCGTTCGGGTGTATATGCATCTCGTTCATCTCGGGGAGCCGCGCCCAGCGGCTATGGAGGCGCATCCCCGTTATTTGGCATCCTATCTGAAGGAGGGAATGGCTCATGAGTAAAAGTGCAATGCCGCTTGAACGGCTAACGGGGGAATCGAAGCCCACCGGCGCAGAAGCCCGCCCGCTTGCTATGCTTGTCAGCGAAGCGGCAAAGGCGGTTGCGCCGCTTTGGCCGATTTCCGCCTTTATCGCCCGCCATCCGTGGATGGGGCTTGAAGAGCAGACGTTTTCCGACGCAGCCGACCGCCTGCAGCAGGCGCATGGAATTGATTTGTATCCGCCGATGGCGGTTTTCCATGCGGCGATGGCAAAAGGGGAGATTGACCTTGTATTCGTCGAGCGGCGGCTGCAGCGTTGGCTTGACAACAAGCCGCTCCCGGTGCGGCGCCAAGAAGCAGAGCGAACGTGCCGCGCCCTCCTTTGGAATGAGACGGTGCCCAACGAGGCGCTTCGTCTGCCGGAACTGGCGGAGCTGGCGCATGCGGCGGCATGGCGTCCGGCGGCTGTTCGGACGGCGGGCGCCGCGTTGCACGGCGTAAGCCAACGCCTTGACCAACAAACCGTCAAATGGTGCAAACTGTTTTATGGTTCGAACACGGCGCCATGGGCGCTTCCACATCGTGAGCTGGGGTTTTACGGAGCATGGCGCCGGCTCATCGCCGCCGACCCGGCGCTCTCGAAAGAGGAACGGAAGCGGCTTGCCGATTGGCCGCACGATGGGGAAGAGGCGCTGCGTCAAGCGTTGATGAAGCTTGGCGTACAGGAGGAAGAGACCGCCGCTTACTTGGAGGCGCATTTGTTGGCGTTGCCCGGCTGGGCTGGCATGGTTGTATGGCAGTCGCGCCGGACGGGCGACGAATTGCGGGGATTGATTGACTATTTGGCGGTCCGTCTGTCGCTTGAATGGACGCTTGTGGCGCCATATTTGCCGCTTGAACGGGAGGATCATGCGGACATCGGCGCTGCTCTTTCACTGTTGGCCGCTTGGCTGCATTGGGGAGGGATGACGCTGGAAGACTGGCGGAACCTGTCCGGCAAAGAGCAGCGCGCCCGGTTGGCGTTTATCGATCGGTTTTGGCGAATTGACCGGTGTCATCTTTGGCTTGAAGCGTGGGAAGATACGTATGAAGCGAAATTGAAAGAAGTGGTATTGGCGCATCAGCCGATGGATGAGACGAAGAAGGCGGCAGCGCAGCTATTGTTTTGCATCGACGTCCGTTCCGAGCCGTTCCGCCGCCATTTGGAAGCGGCCGGACCGTTTGAAACGTATGGCTGCGCCGGCTTTTTCGGCTTGCCGATTCAAACGCGCGCACTTGACAGCGATGACGCTCACCCGTCATGCCCGGCGATCGTCGCGCCGCAGCATGAAATCAACGAAACCGCCGCTTTGGAAGCGGCGCGTCCGTACCGTCGCCGGCGCGATGCATTCCGCTTTGTCGGCCAGACGTTTAAAAAGATCAAACAGCATATGTTGGCCGGCTTATTGCTTCCGGAAATGAGCGGACCATGGCTCGGCCTTCATACCTTCGCCCGCAGCGCCGCGCCGGCTTGGGCTGGCCGGGTCGTCCGCCAGGCGGAAGCGGCAGCCGAACATAAGCCGAAGACGGACTTGTCGCTCCACCGCCATGGAAAGGATGAATCGTCTGGACTGCCGATCGGCTTTACAACCGAGGAACAAGTGCAATACGTGAAGCAGCTGCTCGTCAACATTGGCTTGACGTCTTCGTTCGCTCCGCTTGTGGTTGTTTGCGGCCATGAAAGCGAGACGGCCAACAACCCGTACGCTTCGGCGCTCGATTGCGGGGCGTGCGGTGGTGCGGCCGGGGCGTTCAACGCCCGCGTATTCGCCGCGTTGGCCAACTTGCCGGAAGTGCGCGCTGGACTGGCGGCTGAAGGGATCAACATTCCGGATGAAACGGTGTTTGTCGCTGCGGAACATATTACGACCGTCGATGAAGTCCGCTGGCTTGATATGCCGCCGTTGTCCGCAGCGGCTGAGGCGTCGTTTCGACAGCTGAAGCAGGCGCTTGGCGAAGCGAGCCGCCGTGCGAACGCTGAGCGGATGGCAAAGCTCCCCCATGTCGGACAGACGCCGCGCGATCCGGTGGCGGAAGCGCAACGGCGCGCCATTGATTGGAGCGAGATCCGTCCAGAATGGGGATTGGCCCGGAACGCTGCGTTCTTGATCGGCCGCCGCAAGTTGACAAAAGGAAAGGACTTAGACGGCCGGGTGTTTTTGCATAGCTACGATTGGCGCGAAGATCCGACCGGTGAGGCGCTCGCCGGCATTATCGCCGGGCCGGCGACCGTCGGACAATGGATTAACTTGCAATATTACGCTTCAACAGTCGCACCGCACTACTACGGGAGCGGCGATAAAACGACCCAGACGGTGACCGGCGGCATCGGCGTCATGCAAGGGAACGGGAGCGACTTGTTAGCCGGCTTTCCATGGCAGTCGGTCGCCGCGTCCGATCGCGAACTGTTTCATGCTCCTCTTCGGTTGCTTGTCATCATCGAAGCGCCGTCCTATTATATCGAGCAGCTGCTCGACAGAAATGAAGAGTTTCGTCGCAAAGTGCAAAACGGTTGGCTCCGTCTCGCCTCGATTGACCCAGACAGCGGGGCGTGGGTGAACTGGGAGGCAGACCGTCTTGCATCAAGGCAGAAGCGCTAAAAAGCAACGATTTGCCGCTTGCCGAGTTTGCTTGGCGGGCGGCTTTTTTTTGCTGCCTGCCAAACGAGGCAGGGAAAATAGATGTACGCCGCGAAACAAGATAATAGTTGGTATAACAGCAATAAGAAAGACGAGGAAAGAGGGAAAGCGGATGAAAACGCAGTTTATCGCCGGCCATGCGCGGCTGCCGGCCGGAATGGCGGCCAAAAGCCTTTACGATACGCTGACGATTACGGCGGAAATTGATAAAAAGTACGGGGGGATCGTGGAGGCATCATGCACACTGGCTACTGAATGAACAGGGACTGGGGCAACGGATAAGTGAGACACCTGGATGTCGCCGTAAATTTTTTTATAGCGGTCAACAAATTGCTCTTTGCCGACTGTTTTTTTCGTTTCTTCTGAGAGCATGTCGTACATTTTCGCAAATTGCTGTTTCGTCCAGTAGGAGGTGTACGTTTTTAATGCATCGTGCGGCGATGGCGGTTTGCTGCAGGAGAAAAGTGTGATTGCTAAAAACGAAATGAGAGCCAACACCCAACGAACATTCCCCATATGTTTCCAATCCCCCTTTTTCTGTTCTCTTTCCACTATATCATGGACAGGAAATATGATCCAACGAAAAGGATGATAGGAAAACATTGCTGTCCAAGGCCAAAAGGGGGCAACATTTGCCTGCGTTCAGATATAATGTAGAGAAAGGGGAAACGATGACGCAAAGGAAGTGATGATGCATGTTCCGCATTTTAGTGACGGCAGACGCCAATTATCTTCCACCGCTGAAAGTGCTTATGTATTCGTTATTTTGCAATAACCGGCGCCCGTTTACATTTTATTTGCTTTATTCGCGCATTGCGGAGGAGGAGATCCGGGCGCTTAGTGATTTCGTTCGCAAGCAAGGGCATGAACTGGTGCCAATTTATGTCGACCCGCAGCTGTTTCATGATGCTCCGGTGTTTCGCCACTATACGGTGGAGATGTATTACCGTCTGGCGGCGCATTTGTTTTTGCCGCCCGATGTCGACCGGGTGCTGTACTTGGATCCGGACATTGTCGCCATCAATCCGATCGATGAGCTGTATGAGATGGACTTTGAGGGGAACTGGTTTATCGCCGCCGAGCATACGCATTCGACCAAAGTGGCCAATTTGTTCAACAAACTTCGCTTGAAAACGCCGAACGCGAAAGGTTATTTCAACACGGGCGTCATGATGATGAACATCGCGGCGATGCGCGAACACGTCCGGCTCGCGGACATTTACCAGTTTATCCGCGACAACCGGTTTAAGCTTGTCCTTCCTGACCAAGATGTGCTCAACGGGCTGTATTGGGACAAAATCAAACCGGTCGATAGCTACCGTTACAACTATGATGCCCGTTATTACGATTTTTTGCAGCTGTTGCCCAACCCAAAACATAATTTGGCGTGGATCGAGGAAAACACCGTCTTTATTCATTATTGCGGCAAAGAAAAACCGTGGAAAGACAATTACAAAGGGGAGCTCGGCCTCTTTTACAGGCGATACAGCCAAGTGCTCGAACCGGCGGGGGAGGCGGCGACATAACGGTGCGGTCTGCACAGGAAAGAGGTGTCCCATTGAAAGGACACCTCTTTCCGTTACCGTTTGCGCTCTTGCCGGCGGATGCCAGCAGCGGCCGCGCGCGCTTGCGCCTCGAGGTCTTCATGGTCGGCAAATTCCGCCGAATATTCGACGTCAATGCCGTCAGATTTCAATTGTTTGGGAACCTGCGGCAAAGTTGCCTTGTTTTTGTCGCGCGTCCGTTGTCCGCGAGATCGGCCCATCGTCCATGCCCCCTATAAAGAAGTGTGAATCGTACGATTCATTCATTAGCATGGCATGGACGGCGCCGCCATATAAATAGCAATCATTTCTAATGGCGCGCTTTTTTGGCAGTGTAACCGCCCGCTTGGTCCGCCATTTTAAAATCGCGGGCATAACTTACTTCTTGGGCGCTTGTCAACGTATGCTTCACTTTTTCGCGTTTTCGTTTTTCCTCCATCGCTCGTTCCCTCGCTTTGCATGATATGCCTTTAGTTCCATTTTGGACGAGGCCAGCCGTTTTTATGCATATATAAATAAAAGAGGATGTCCGAACGGACAGCCTCTTTTTCGATCGTCATGCGTCCTTCCGCGCTTACGCTTCTTTTCGTTGTTCCTTTTCCAGCGTAAAGGAGGGATGGCGCATCGTATAAAGCGTGTAGTTGTCTTTTGTAATTTCGTACAAATTGTATACATCCGCGCCGATTTGCTCGAGCAGCGCCCGCCGCGTTTCATTGGCCGGCGTGACGTACGGCAGTTTTTCCGCCGCTTTGATCGAGCGCACATTGACTTTGCGGATGCGCAAAAACACCGTTTCGATGGAAAGCTCATAAAACAGTTCGTGGAAAAACGATTCCTTGGCGCGCTGATTGTAGCCGCGCCCGTGGTACGGTTTGCCAAGCCACGTTCCTAAAAAGCCGGCGCCGTCTTGAATGTCAAAGAGGCTGATCGTGCCGATTGGGTTTCCCCATTCGTCTAAAATCGTGCGCGAAATCAATTCGCCGCGTTCTTCCGCCTCCATGAGCTGTTTTGTCATGAATAAAAACTCTTCGTACGAGCTGGCTTTTTGGCGCACGAAAGGGAAGACGTCCGGATGCACCATCAGCTCGTACAGCGCATGGCAGTCTTGCAGCTCGCGTTTTTTCAACATGGCCAATCCCTCCTTTGGATGCCGAGGGCAGCCTCCCAGCGGGAACCCACCCTCGAAATTTTTTTATAACAACATCGTTAAAAAAATTTCGGGGTGGGAATCGAACCCACTAGAACCAGCGCGAGCGCTGGTGGCGAACCATTTGCCTTCCCCTTATTCCTGTCCGTATGCGGTTATGAACCACAACTGCCCTGAAGTCTTCTTTATCATACACGATTAGATGAAAAAAGGGAATTGCTTTTTTGTTAATTTTTTTGGATATTTTTTGTCAGCCTTGCGGCAAAAACAAATCCGTGAGACAATCTTCTAACGTTGGAAACGAAAAGCGGAACCCAGCTTGCAGCAGCTTTTCCGGAATGACGCGTTGCCCTTCGGCAACAAGCATGCTCATTTCGCCGAGGAGAAGGCGAAGTGCCCAGGCGGGAACCGGAAGCCAGTGCGGGCGGCGAAGCAGGCGGGAGACCGTACGACCGAACTCGTCCATTTGCACTGGATGGGGCGCGGTGAAATTGATCGGGCCGGACAATTCCTCGTGTTCGATGATGTACGAGACTGTGCGCACGACGTCTTCAAGATGAATCCACGATAGCCATTGCCGTCCGCTGCCGATTGGGCCGCCGACAAACAGCCGGTACGGCTTGATCATCATCGGCAAGGCGCCGCCATGTCGGGCAAACACGACGCCAAAGCGAGCGTAGACGGTGCGGATGCCGAGTTGTTCGATGGGGCTCGCTGCTGCTTCCCACGCCTGAACGGTCTTGGCGAGAAAATCGCTGCCGTAATCGGCTGTTTGTTCCGTAAATGTCGCGGAGTCCGAGATGCCGTAAATGCCGACGGCGCTGGCATTGATAAACAACGACGGGGGGCGGGACAGTGAATCGATGTAGCGGCCCATCGCTTCGGTGGATCGAAGGCGGCTGTCAAGGATGATCTCTTTTTGCTTCGCCGTCCAATGTTTTCGATTGAGCGGCTCCCCGGCTAAATTAATGGCGACATCGACAACTTCAGGCTTTCGGTCGTTGTCGAAGGAAAGATAATGAATGCTGCCTTCGGAAGGTTTGGGAGAGCGGGTGAAAATGTAGATCTCATGTCCTTGCTTGGAAAAATGGCGGGCGAGCGCCTGGCCGATCAGCCCGGTTCCGCCATTGATGGCGATGCGCATCTTGATTCCCCTTCCATTGGTTTATTTTATGACTTCGCTTTTGGTGTCAGAAGTTCCTGCTTATGATACCATAAAAGATAAGGGGGACAAACAATGGGAACGATTGCCGACATTGTCGCAACCGAACAAAATGCTGAACGATTTTGGATTGTCGTGCACCGTGACGGCGCACCGTCGTTGAGATTGACAGTTGATCAAGATGTATTGCTTCAATTCCGCTTGAAAAAAGGGCTGGAGATCAGCGACGACCTGCTTCAACATATTGTGTATGCCGATGAGGTGAAAAAGGCGTATCAACAGGCGCTTTACTTTTTGGCGCACCGGATGCGTTCGGAGCATGAGGTCGCTGCACATTTGCGAAAAAAAGGCGCTCCGGATTCGGTGATTGATGAAGTGCTCAAAAAACTTCGCGCTGAGCGGTATGTTGATGACGGGGCGTTTGCGGCCGCCTACGTGCGCACGCAAAAAAAGACGGCGGCGAAAGGGCCGCTTCTCATCCGCGCTGAACTGGAACGGCTCGGTGTTTTGGGCTGCTTGATCGAGCAGAGTTTGGCGGAGTATACGTTGGATGAACAGATGGCCATCGCCCGCTCGCTTTACGAAAAGGCGAAAAAACAGCGCCGGGCTGAATCGGCTCGCGCGTTTTTGGAACGGGTGCGGCAGCAGCTGATGCGCAAAGGGTTTCCGCATGAGGTGATTGCCGCCGTTTTGGCGGATGGCGGCGCTCATACTGAAAAAGAAGAACGGGAGGCGCTCAGTGTTCAGGCGGAGAAAGCGCACCGCCGTTATGCGCACCACCCGCGGCCGCTTTATGAGCAAAAGATGCGCCAAGCCCTTTATCGGAAAGGGTTTTCACTCGACTTGATCGATGAATGGCTGCGCGGGCAAGGCAGCGGTGAAAACCAAAAAGGGGGATCGTGACCATGAGAGAGGACCAAAAACGGTATAGCGAGATGACGAAAGAGGAGTTGCAGCGGGAAATCGCCGTGTTGGCTGAGAAAGCGCGTAAGGCGGAGCAGATGGGCATGGTGAATGAATATGCTGTCTATGAGCGAAAAATGGCCATGGCGAAAGCGTATATGCTTAACCCTGCTGATTTTCCCCCGGGAGAGATTTATGAAATTGAAGGAGCACCTGGGGAATATTTCAAAGTTCGCTATTTAAAAGGAGTGTTTGCCTGGGGCTGGCGGCTGAAAGGAAACGGGGAGGAAGAAGCGTTGCCGATTTCGCTGCTCCGCAAGCCGAATTTGCCCTCCTCATGACAGGCGGGATCAGTTTGCAGCCAGACGGAAAGCGAGTCGAAAGAAAAAAACTTAGGGGGAACAACCCCTAAGTTTTTTCGCTACGACTGCTTGCGCGTCTCCCGCTCTAAAATGATGAGGTCGAGCGTTTGCTGCGTTTCACCGTTCACCTGCGAATGAGCGTGTTTCGGATTGGCCCACGGCTGCTGGAACGGATTCGAGTAAAAGTTGTCATAAAATTTTTTGCGCTGATGGTGACTCATGACCGTTCACCTCGCTGCTGAATGTGCCGGGGAGCAGGCGAATGTGTCCATGCTCCCCGGTTTTTCTCTCTTTAGAAGAAGTCGCTGCGCTTGCCTGAAGCGCGCATCCGCTCTTGTGGGTGAGTGTTGGTCGTCCCGTCAGCCCGCTTGGACGCGTATTCCGCTTTGGCGCGCGGCTCGCCTTCGAGCTTGTTGTTGTTTTGGTTCGGGAAGTTGCGTTCCTTATTTCGCACGGCCCATTCCCCCTTTTGAGGCGAGCTCGTGTTGGATGGCCAACACGTATTCTTATTATGAAACGAAGGGCGGCGCTTATGTGTGCAAATTGTTGGATCAAAACAAGCCGCTCTGTCAGTTTGGCGTCACCTCGAGCTTTTTCCGCAGCCTTCCTTCGCTGAAAATCCAGCCCGTGTATGAGCTGACAATGTTGAGGTTGCGGTCTAGCTGAACGACGGCCACGAATGGATAGTATCCTTTGCTCCGGTAGCGCAAATCAGTAAAGCGCACTTCATAATAGTCGTCGTATTCGTTCATTTCCCAACGGTACACCGGGGAAAACGACAAAAAGGCGGCGACGTTTTCATCGCGCTTGGCGGCGTTGATCACCGGGTGGTCGGGAAGCGGCCGTTTTTGGAAGCGGTCGAGGATGATGAGCTCGCCGTGTTTGACGCGGGCAACGTAAAATTCGTCGCAGGTTGAAATGGCTAAATGCCATTCGCGCGGCCGCCACGTCGGCACAGTAATGATGTCCGTCACTCCTTGTATAGAGGCGTGCACGAGCTGTTTAATGTTGGCTTGTTCGCGGAAGCGGAACACATAATACGCGGCCACGAGCGCATAAACGACGAGAAACGCATAACCGGGGTGGACGTTGAGAAACAGGGCGCCGACGCCGAGCAAATGAAGCGCAAAAATAACTGGGTCAAACGTATGAACGACGCCAAGGGCGATCCATTTTTTTGTGAACGGGCGCAGCGCTTGCGTCCCGTAAGCGTTAAAAATATCGACAAACACGTGAAAGGCAACAGCCACAAACGTCCAAAGCCAAACGCGGAGCCAGTCCGTTTCCGGATAGACGGCGGCCATGATGCCGACGATCAACAGCGGCCAAATGACAACGGCGGGAATCGAATGGGTGATGCCGCGATGATTGCGAATATATTTGGCGTTATTGCGCAACTTTAAAATTGTATCGATATCGGGTGCCTGTGATCCGGCGAGCGTGCCAATCAATACGGCATGGGATAAAAACGGGTCATGGGCAATGGTGGGGTCGAGCGATGCTAAGCTGCCGAGCGCCACTCCCATCAAAACATGTGTGCCTGTATCCAACGTGAAGGCGCCTCCTTTGTCAGCGTCGTTTGTTAGTATATCCCGTCCGGGGTCGGGCCAATAACCGTTCTCTTGTCCAGTTGGGGCAAACAACGGTATGGCTATTGTATCATACGACGCCGACAGCTGGGGAGGGGCGGAATCACTAAAATTCATTGCCGACGCAAGCCGGCAGCGGATGGTGTTTTGGCAAACAAAACAGCGCCCTGCTTTTGCACAGGACGCTGTTGGTTTTGGAAGAAGAGGTTTCAGTTGTCAGCTTTTTAGGTTTGTCGGCTGCGTTCCTTGGCCATTTTGTGGAAAAGCACGGGCCGCGGAAATCCGGGCTATTGGCGGCCGTCTTCTTTGGCCTCGGGGTGACGGGGTCTGGTTTGGCCGTGGCGCTTGGTTCGAAATACTTGCTGTATTTGTTTTACGGGGTGTTGGGAGGAATTGGGCTTGGCGTCGGATACATTGCGCCGGTGTCGACGCTTGTGAAATGGTTCCCGGACCGGCGCAGGTTGGCTACAGGGCTGGCGATTATGGGGTTCGGGTTTGCGGCGGCGATTGCGAGCCCAGCATGAACAAATCGCCTGTGTTTCGGCGGCTAAGGAAAGTTGAGAACGATTTCCTTCCGTTTCCCCTCGGCGTGCGGCAAGCCACGCCGAGGGCTTTTTGGTATAATGGGATGGACAATAGGCATCATGGGGGAAGAATAGTGAAAATCACAACGTGGACTAAGCGGTTTCCGGCGCGCGAGTTTCAGCGCGATTTGCTTGACTGGTTCGCCCGGGAGCGCCGCGACTTGCCATGGCGAAAAGACCGAGACCCATACAAAGTATGGGTGTCGGAAGTGATGCTGCAGCAGACGCGCGTCGAGACGGTGATCCCGTATTTTGAAAAGTTTGTAGAACAGTTTCCGACGCTGGAGGCGCTCGCCGAGGCTGAAGAAGACGAGGTGCTGAAGGCGTGGGAAGGGCTTGGCTACTACTCGCGCGTCCGCCATTTGCACGCGGCGGTCAAGGAAGTAAAGGAACGGTACGGCGGGCAGGTGCCGGACGATCCGGAGCAGTTTTCGAAGCTAAAAGGAGTCGGTCCGTACACAGTCGGGGCGGTGTTGAGCCTTGCCTACGGCGTGCCGGAACCGGCGGTGGACGGCAATGTCATGCGCGTGTTGTCGCGCTTGTTTTTCGTGACGGATGATGTTGCGAAACCATCGACGCGAAAACGGTTTGAACAAATCGTCCGCGAGATTATGGCGTACGAAAACCCGGGAGCGTTTAACGAGGCGCTGATTGAGCTTGGCGCTCTTGTTTGCACGCCGCGCCGCCCATCATGCCTTCTTTGTCCCGTGCAAGCCTACTGTCAAGCGTTCGCCGAAGGGGTGCCGGAAGAGCTACCGGTGAAAACGAAAAAAACAGCGGTCAAACAAGTGGCGCTCGCAGTAGCGGTGCTGGCCGATGATGAAGGACGCATTCTCATCCGCAAGCGCAGCAACACCGGCTTGTTGGCGAATTTATGGGAATTCCCGGGCTGTGAAACAGGCGGGGAAGAAGGGAAAGAGAAGCTCGGACAAATGTTGCATGAGCGGTACGGTTTGCAAATCGAGCTGGCCGAGCCGTTTGCCTCGTTTGATCACGCGTTTTCCCATCTAGTTTGGCGGCTGACGGTGTATCGCGGGCGTCTAGTTGACGGCGGACCGGTGGAAGAGCCGCTCCGGCTCGTGCCAGGCGACGAGCTTGAGTCTTATGTGTTTCCGGTGTCACACCAGCGTATTTGGCGTAAGTACAAAGAACAGGCAGGCGAAGCGCACCGCCTGCATTAGTCAGGCACTGTCATCGTGCCGTTTGTATACGTCGCTTCACGGCGCCCAAGGCCGCCGCGCGCTTCGATTTCTTCGAGAATTTCGCGGTAGATCGTTTGCCCTTCGGCGTTTAAATACGGAGCGATTTGCTGGAATGAATGGTGAAAATGAGCGAGTTCGTCGTCTGTCCATTCCGTTTTCGGGATCATGGACAATTCTGTCATATCGCGGCCAACGTACATAGGCTGCGCCTCCTTCGCGGTGGAATTCGGCTATATTATACGTAAAGGGGCGGAAAAACATGAGTGGAAAAGTAGCGGTCGTGACAGGAAGCAGCCGCGGCATCGGCAAAGCCATTGCGATGCGGCTGGCGCAAGAAGGATATGATATCGTGGTCAATTATGCCCGCAGCAAAACCGCTGCTGAAGAAACGGCTCGTGAAATTGAAGCGCTCGGGAGAAAAGCGCTCGTCGTCAAAGCGAACGTTGGCGATGTCGAGAAAATCCGGGCGATGTTTGCCAAAATTGATGAAACGTTCGGACGGGTCGACGTGCTCGTGAACAACGCTGCCTCCGGCGTGCTGCGCCCGGCGCTGGAACTTGAGGAAACGCATTGGAACTGGACGATGAACATCAACAGCAAAGCGCTTCTCTTTTGCGCCCAAGAAGCGGCGAAACGGATGGAGCGGGTTGGCGGCGGGAAAATTGTGAGTATCAGCTCGCTTGGGTCGATCCGCTATTTGGAAAACTATACGGCGGTCGGCGTCTCGAAAGCCGCTCTGGAAGCGCTGACCCGCTACTTAGCTGTCGAGCTGGCGCCGAAAAACATCGCCGTCAACGCCGTTTCCGGCGGAGCAGTTGATACGGAGGCGTTGAAGCATTTTCCGAACCGCGACGAGCTGCTCGCCGATGCGGCGGCCAACACGCCAGCTGGGCGCCCAGTCAAACCGGACGATCTCGTCAACGCCGTTTTGTTTTTATTATCCGATGCCGCCGAGATGATTCGCGGGCAGACGATTATTGTTGATGGTGGAAGATCTTTGCTTTTGTAGTGTCCACGGATAAGTCCGTCACCTCCGGGGCATAGTAAGGCATGTGGAGGTGAGAACAATGGCCAAACAACCGAACAAAACAGCAGCTGGCACGAACATTCAAGAAGTAAGACAACAAAATGCCCAATCGGCTCAAGCTGCTCAAGCAGGCCAATTCGCAACGGAATTTGCGGCTGAGACGAATGTGCAACAAGTAAAACAACAAAATGCGCAAGCGGAAGCTCGCAAAGCGCAAAATGTCAATCAGTAACCAACGATCATCCATGGCTGACGCCTGGCGGTTGTGACGACGGCGTATGTTGCTACAAGAGCGCAGGCGATAGGCCGAAGATGGAAGGAAAAAGCAGGGGCAGCGCGCCCCTGCTTTTTTTGCGACAAAAACCGCCACTCTTTTGCAAGATTAGCGAAAGGGATTAACGGCTTAAGGAGCGAACTGTTTTGTTAAAGCCAGGAGGCAAAAGGGGAAGGGAGAATGGAGGAAGAATGATGGGGCATGGGTGGATGAATGCCGGGGACGAAGCGCTGTTTTTGCGGCATGAGATGGAGCGTTGCGACCAGCTTGCTCGCGAGTTGGACGAGCTCGAACGCGAAGCGCCGACCTCCGCGCTTCGCGAGGAAGTGCGGCGAATGAAGCAGCAAGTCGAAGACATCCGCCGCGCATTTTTCGGACAGATGGCGTCCAGAGCCTAGACGGAGCGCGCCGCTTGGCCGTTCCGGCCTGGGCAAATCGGCCTGCTTTTCTTTTCATTGCCAAAAGAACACGGTATAATACGGTATAATACAGAAGAAAAGCTCCCGTCGGAAAGTGGGGAAGAATGATGCCGGCATATCCTCGGGAAGGGAAAATCATTCAAATCCATAGCTACAAACATAATGGGATGATTCACCGCATTTGGAACGAAACGATCGTGTTAAAAGGAACGCCATCCTATGTGATCGGCGGCAACGACAAGACGCTCGTCATGGAAGCAGACGGCCGGACGTGGGTGACGCGCGAGCCGGCGATTTGTTTTTTTTATGCTAAGCACTGGTTTAACATTATCGCCATGATCCGCGAGGACGGGGTGTATTATTACTGCAATTTAAGTTCACCGTTTGTTTGGGATGAGGAAGCGCTCAAATACATCGATTACGATTTAGACATTAAAGTGTTTCCGGACATGACGTATATGCTGCTCGATGAGGATGAGTACGAACGGCACCGCCGCGAGATGCACTATCCGGATGTGATTGACCGCATTTTAAAAGACAACGTCCATAAGCTTGTCGGCTGGATTCAAGAGCGAAAAGGGCCGTTTGCGCCCGAGTTTATCGACAAATGGTACGCGATGTTTCAAGCTTACCAAAAATAAATAGCGGCGTGAAAAAAGCCTGTTCGGCATCGCTGGCAGGTTTTTTCTGCTTTTTTTGTCGAAAGAGGCGCGCATGAGGAACTGATGGAAAAGGGAGGAAGCTATTATCATTTGTTGACGATCCAGCAGTTGCAGTAGTAAGCAAAAATATTAAGAAAATGTTGTCTGATGCCAAAGACTTCTTGACCCAAGCACCGTGGACGATGATTTTCCCTGGATTGGCGATCATGCTGACGGTGCTTGGCTTTAACTTAATGGGCGACGGGCTGCGCGACGCGCTTGACCCGCGGATGAAAAATTGAGAGAGGCGGCCTGCTAGGAGCGGCCGCCTGCCGACTTTTCGAGCTGTTTGGCCAATTCGTCATCGTAATGGTAATGGTGAAAACTATCAATTAACTTGTCTAAATGCTCAAGCCGGTCTCCATAATCAATGATGGCGCCGAGTAACGAAAATAGGCGGTAATCGGAAGGTGGCTGCCCGTCGGCGTAAATCATGGAAGCGAGCTGCCCCCGTTCGCGATCGATGCCTTCTGCCCACATGTGATGGGGAAGCGGCTTTGCTTGATGGACAAACTTCAGCAACATTTGCTCGTGATACCCAACCAGGCTGCCAAGGTGCAGGAAGATGGCATGGCGAAACGGGTCGGACAGGCGGCCCAACTCATTCTCAAGGCGGTGGAGCCATTTTAATACGGACAGCGCCCGGTCGGCTGAGGCAATCATTTGCCGGTACAGCACAAGCTTGCGCGACTTTTGGAAGCGTTGGCGTCGAAAATAGGTGCGTTCTTCTTTATACATTAAATACAAGTGCTCCAGTTTCGTCATTTTCTCGTGCAACGTTTCGATCTCGTCCTTTAAGTGATGATGATCGGTCGCCTGCTGTTGACAAAGGCGAATCCATTTCAAAATCGCTTCCGTCTCATCGCGAATTTTTTCGTACAATTTCTTTTCATACTTTGGCGGCAAGAAAATCAAGTTGACAAGAAAGGCGGCGAAAATGCCGAACATAATCGTTAAAAAGCGGATGGCCGCAAATTCGATAAATTGGCGATCCGTGTATTCCATAATGGCAATGACGGTGACAAGCGCCACGGAAATTGTCGACGATTCAAGGCGCATTTTTAGGCAAAGAGCGATCACAACCATGAGCGTCAAGCCGACGACCAGCGGGTCGCGGCCGAGGATAAGAACCGCCGCAATCGCGAACAAGGCGCCGATCACGTTCGCCTGCACTTGTTCGATGAGTGACAAATATGAGCGATAAATGGTTGGCTGCATGGCAAATACAGCGGAAATGCCGGCGAACACCGGTGACGGAAAGTGAAAGAGCGCCGCCAAAAACAAGGCGAGCGCCACCGCGATCCCCGTTTTGAAAATGCGGGCACCGAGCTTCATCTATGGAAACCTCTCCTTTTCCATTTTCGTAGACCATTCAGTACTATACACACTTTTAGATATGAGTGCAAGGAAAAAATATAACGCCCTGCCGAAATCAGCAGAGCGTGAAGGATCAAAAGGCGATCGGAGCATGTGGATCGCGCCGATTGGAGAGGCGGATTGCCATCTATTGGAGGAAATGGTCGCCATTCAGCCATTGGGTTCGCCCCGTTGTGGAACGGATGAGCGCCAGCGGCTGGCCGGGAGCGAGCGGTTCAGCATGGCCGCCCTGCGGACGAGAGGCGATGAATACACGGGAGGAATCATCCGTTTTCCAAAGCGCTCCGGCTGTTCCGGCGACCCATACGGCTTCTTGTTCGAAGCTGGCGGCCAAACATGCCGGCAGCTGTCCGATAGACGGCAAGCTGTGTCGTTTGGCCGCGTCGGGCCAAAAGGCAGCTCCGGCTGCCTCGAGCAGGCTGTAACCGTGGTCGTAAATGAGCGTTTCCACAGCGCCAACAGACATTTCCCCGCAATGGACAAGCATGCCGGCTGAACCGAGCCGCTGATGGCAAAAGAAAGACTCCGCCCCATTGGCATAGGCGAACGAAGCGGCTGAGGCGAAAAACGGATGGGATACATCCGGTTCGCGCAACAAATCAGCCAGTGTATATGCTTGATAGATCACATGAGTGTGGCCGAGCGAAGCAACGCGGACGTGCGGCTCGCGTTCCATAGCGGCCGTCAGTCGAAACAAGCGGTCTGATAACGAAAATACATCGCCTGGCAGCATGGCGATTTGCCAAAACAAGGCGCTTTCATCTGAGGATGGCCGGATGGTTTCGAACAGAAGAATGAAGCCGAACTGTTTGCACAATTGGCGAAGGTGCGCCCGAACCCGCTCAGCGTCAGCGGAAGGCGCAACGTGTATATGGCCGACGGTGAAATAGCTGTTTGTTGCAATTTCCGGATTTTGTCCAGCATTCGCGAGTTTTTCCATCCATAGTTTGCGCGGGATGTCCAGCTGAATCGCAGCGTTTCCTTTTGCGCCCCATTGGGCAAGCGCCTGAAGGACAGTTTGGACATGTTCGTTGGTCGGGATGTTCCGCTTTTCCATTGCCGCCAACAGTATGGCGCCGCGTTGGTTCGCTTCGTTTGCCGAACGATATGTACGTTGCTCCATGTATACTTAGGCGCGGTCGGGAGGGCGCTCTCCCCTCGGCGCCGGTCACCTCCTCCACTGCTTGCTGGATGAAAAATACGAGTCTTAATTTTCAGAATTTAATGTTTATCATATCATGCAGGCAGGTGGAAATCAATGACCCTTTCCTGTTCTCCTGCTTTGTTCACAAAATTGTCAACAAATGCAGTGAAAACAAAACAGCGCCTGCCTGACGCGGGCGCTGTTTGACGAGGGTGACGGAGGCGCAAGCGCTTATAGCTGCCGAAACGCCTTGCCGACCGCCTCGATCGTATAGGCGATGTCGTCTTCTGTATGGGCGAGGGTGATAAACCATGCTTCATATTTCGATGGCGCGAGATTGATCCCTTGTTTGAGCATGAGCTTGAAAAATTTCGCAAACAACTCGCCGTCGCTGCGCTGGGCTTGCTTGTAGTTTTCCACCTTTTCGTCCGTGAAGAAGACGGTGAGCGCGCCTTTTAAGCGGTTGACGGTCACCGGAAGGCCGCATTGGCGAGCATGGGCAAGGATGCCCTCTTCCAGCATGGCTCCCAATCGGTCGAGATGCTCATAGACGCCCTCTTGTTTCAACACCTCAAGGCAGGCGATGCCCGCAAGCATCGATGCCGGGTTGCCGGCCATCGTCCCGGCCTGGTACGCCGGTCCGAGCGGAGCGACTTGTTCCATAATGTTCTGGCGTCCGCCGTACGCCCCAATCGGCAGACCGCCGCCAATAATTTTCCCCATCGCCGTCAAGTCGGGCTCCACACCAAGCAAGTTTTGCGCTCCGCCGTACATAAAGCGGAAGGCGGTGATCACTTCGTCGTAAATGACGAGCGCCCCTTCCTTGTGAGCAATCTCATTGATCGCTTCTAAAAAGCCCGGTTTTGGTAGGACGATGCCGAAGTTGCCGACGATCGGCTCAACCAATACGGCGGCGACTTGTTCGCCCCAAACATTCATCGCTTCACGGAATGAGTCGACATCGTTGTATGGCACGGTAATGACTTCTTGGGCGATGCTTTGCGGCACGCCGGCTGAATCCGGCGTCCCCAACGTCGATGGTCCCGAGCCGGCGGCGACAAGTACAAGGTCCGAATGGCCGTGGTAGCAGCCTTCGAATTTGACGATTTTGCTTCGTCCGGTGTAGGCGCGGGCGACGCGGATTGTCGTCATTACCGCTTCCGTCCCCGAGTTGACAAAGCGGACTTTCTCAAGCGACGGAATCGCCTCTTTCAACATCTTCGCAAATGTAATCTCATGCGGCGTCGGCGTGCCGTACAACACACCGGTCTCGGCGGCGCGGCGGATGGCTTCCGCGATGTGCGGATGGGCGTGCCCGGCGATGATCGGTCCGTAGGCGGCCAAGTAGTCGATGTACTTGTTTCCATCCACATCCCAAAAATACGCCCCTTGCGCCCGCTCCATCACGACTGGGGCACCGCCGCCGACCGCTTTGTATGAGCGGGACGGGCTGTTCACCCCGCCAACGATGTGCTGGAGCGCTTCTTCATACAATTGCTCCGATTTTGTCCATTGCATCGCTTCATCCTCCTGTTCCCGATGACTCCTCTTTATTTTACCATAGCGCGCACACTTGTCTGGAAAAACAAAAAAGGTGAAAATAGCAACGATTTATGTATAATTGCAACATAGGAGAAGGGCGGATGACGTCCTTTTTGATGTTGATGTGATGAAGAGGCAGGAGGAGAACGATGAACGCCATCGAAGTAGAACAATTGCGCAAAGAATTTAAAGTGCACAAAAGCCGCTCTGGCCTCGTCGGAGCGTTTCGCGATTTATGGACGCGCCGTTATGTGACCATCCGGGCGGTGGACGGCATTTCGTTTGCGGTCAGGCAAGGAGAGATCGTCGGCTATATTGGCGAAAACGGCGCCGGCAAGTCAACGACGATCAAAATGTTGACCGGCATTTTAACGCCGACATCCGGGCGCATTGTCGTCAACGGGATGAATCCGCATAAAGAGCGGGAGAAATTTGTGCGGACGATCGGCGTCGTCTTCGGCCAGCGCTCGCAATTATGGTGGGACATTGCCGTGCAAGAATCGTTTCGTCTGTTAAAAAAAGTATACCGCGTCCCCGATGAGCAATATCGCCGTCATATGGGCGAAGTCATCGAGATGCTAGACATCGGTCCGCTCCTTGACAAGCCGGTGCGCAAGCTGTCGCTTGGCCAGCGGATGCGCTGCGAGCTCGCCGCCGCCCTCATTCACAACCCGCCGCTGTTGTTTTTGGACGAGCCGACCATCGGTTTGGATGTGCTGGTGAAACTGAACATCCGCCAGTTTTTAAAGCAATTGAATGAACGGTATGGCACGACGATCCTGCTGACGACGCACGATATGTCAGACATTGAAGCGCTTTGCGAGCGGGTGATTATGCTTGATGAAGGGAAAATCATTTATGACGGTTCGCTCGGGCAGTTGAAAGAAAAATGGGGCCAAGGAAAACGGATTTCGTTTACATTTGTTGAAGAAGCCACCCTCGTTGCCTTGCAGGAGCTGACAACTGGATTGGATGTTAATTGGAAACAAGGTGAACAGCCGAACGTTTGGGTGGCGCACGTTCCATCAGGAGGCGTGCCGGAAGTCGTCAGCCGCGTCGCCGCCCGCTATCCACTGCAAGACATCCACATTCATGAAGTGCCGACGGAGGAGATCATCCGCAATATTTATCAAGAAGGTGCGGCTAATGGGTAAGTATGTCGAGATGATCCGCATCCGCTTTTTAATGATGCTTGCCTACCGGACAAACTATTATACTGGCATTTTGATTTACGCCATTAACATCTCAGCGTATTACTTCCTTTGGTCGGCTATTTATGGCGGCAAATCATCGATGCAAGGGATGTCGCTTGGGCAAATGACGACGTATGTCGCCATTTCCTGGCTGGCGCGGGCGTTTTATTTTAACAACCTTGACCGCGAAATCGCGATGGAAATCCGCGATGGAAAAATAGCGACGGAACTCATCCGTCCGTACAGCTATTTAGGGATGAAAGCGGTTCAAGGGGTTGGCGAAGGGCTGTTCCGATTGTTCTTCCTATCGTTGCCGGGGTTGCTGGTTGTCTCGCTCTTTTTGCCGCTCGAGTTTCCGGAACACGCCAAAACATGGCTGTCTTTCGGCTTGTCGCTTCTATTCAGCTTTATCATCTTTTCGGAGCTGAACTTGCTTGCGGGAGTCGTGACATTTTTTACGTTCCGAAATGAAGGGCTGCTGAGGGCGAAACGGTTTATTATTGATCTATTTTCCGGTCTGATTTTGCCGTTGTCGTTTTACCCGGATTGGGCGCAACAGCTCATGGCGTATATGCCGTTTCAAGCCATCAGCTACATTCCAAGCATGATCATCACAGAAAGTTTTCAAGGAGCTGCTGTCCGTGATGGCCTGCTTCTGCAGGCGGCATGGTGCGTGCTGTTATGGTTTCCGATTGTGCTGTTATGGCGGGTGGCGAAAAAACGGCTCGTTGTGCAAGGGGGGTAGACTTTGTTTTACGTATCGGTTTTTTTTCAATATATGGCCCAGTACATGAAGACAAAATGGCAATACCGCGCGGATTTGCTGATTGAATGGTTGTCCGACTTCATGGCGCAGGCGGTCAACTTGGTGTTCTTGCTCGTCGTGTTTGGCCATACGACGCTGCTTCACGGTTGGTCGCGCGATGAGATGTTGTTTATTTACGGCTTTTTCCTTGTGCCGTACGCCGTATTTGGCGCCTTTTTTAATCTATGGGATTTCAACGAGCGCTACATTGTTCAGGGAGAAATGGATCGCGTGTTGACGCGCCCGGTTCACAGCCTGTTCCAGATCATTTTGGAGCGGATGGAGCTCGAATCGTTGCTTGGCGCTGTGCCCGGGCTGATCATTATGCTGTATGCCGGCAGCCGCTTGTCTCTTTCATTTCATTGGTATGATGTCTTCGTGTTTATTTTGCTTGTGATTGGCGGTGCATTGATTTACGCCGGCATTTTCATTTCACTGGCGACGATCAGTTTTTTTGCCGACGCCCGCACATCCATCATGCCGATGATGTACAACATCAGCAGCTACGGCCGCTATCCGGTCGATATTTATCACCGCGTCATCCGCTATATATTAACGTGGGTGCTGCCGTTTGCCTTTGTCGGCGTTTATCCAGCTTCGTATTTTCTCCATAAGCAGGAATGGTATGGTTATGCGTTTTTGACCCCGGTTGTCGGCATGTTGTTTTTCATCATCGCCGTGATGCTCTGGAGCGCCGGGGTCAGGAGGTACCGCGGGACGGGGAGCTGAGTGCTCCCGTTGTTTGCCGCGGCGTCTGTCATGAAATGGACAAACAATAGTCAAACAATCGCCACAATCGCGCATGCATTGCGGTGCGCCTTTCGCGTAAAATATTTATATGAAAGTGTTCGCATTATATTGAGGGAGGATGAATGCAATGAAAAACAACGGTGGAGCCCGAGTAGTGGTCATCGGCGCCGGGTTTGTCGGCGCCAGTTATGTGTTTGCCTTAATGAATCAAGGGATTGCCGATGAGATCGTGCTCATCGATGCGAATGAAAGCAAGGCCATAGGCGATGCGATGGACTTCAACCATGGGAAAGTATTTGCGCCGAAGCCGGTTGACATTTGGCACGGCGATTACGATGATTGCCGCGATGCCGATTTGGTTGTCATTTGCGCCGGCGCCAACCAAAAACCGGGCGAGACGCGGCTTGATCTTGTGGACAAAAACATTGCCATTTTCCGCTCGATCGTTGAGTCGGTCATGGCATCCGGATTTCAAGGACTGTTTCTCGTCGCCACCAATCCGGTCGACATTTTAACGTACGCGACGTGGAAATTCAGCGGCCTGCCGCATGAGCGGGTGATCGGTTCGGGGACGATTTTAGATACGGCGCGGTTCCGCTTTTTGTTGGGCGAGTATTTCTCTGTCGCTCCGCAAAATGTTCATGCCTATATTATTGGGGAACACGGCGACACTGAACTCCCGGTCTGGAGCCAGGCTTATATCGGCGTCATGCCGATCCGCAAGCTGGTCGAGTCCAAAGGGGAAGAAGCGCAAAAAGATCTCGAGCGCATTTTTGTCAATGTGCGCGATGCCGCCTACCAAATTATTGAGAAAAAAGGAGCGACGTACTACGGGATTGCGATGGGGCTTGCCCGCGTGACGCGCGCCATTTTGCATAACGAAAACGCTATTTTGACCGTATCAGCCTACCTCGATGGCCTATATGGGGAGCGCGACGTCTACATCGGCGTGCCGGCTGTCATTAACCGCAATGGCATCCGCGAGGTGATCGAAATTGAATTGAATGATGACGAAAAAAATCGATTCCATCATAGCGCAGCTACATTAAAAAGCGTGCTAGCCCGTGCTTTTACGCGATGAGGCAACAAACGAAAAGTTGTGCCGACAGTCTTTCTCGTCCAAACAGGGGGATGTATGGCTCTGAGGGCGACACGCTGTTCCGATTGGGAAGGCGGCTTATTCCCGCATAATTGTCCGTTTCACGGTGTATATATGAACTACGGACAATTTGTGGAGGGAAGCGAATGGATTACGCATTCCTCGGAGTGGTGACCGCCGTGTTGCTCGGCAGCATCACTTCGCTTTGGACAGCGAGCGTACAAGCAACGCACCGCCTCTCCCTTGACAGTTTATGGGTGCTCGTTCAATGGTATGGGACGATGCTGCTAGGGTTTGCGATGATTTATATGATTTTGCAAGCCAACGGCCATCATGTATTTACTCCGTCACCAAGCAGTGCAGCAGGAAACCGCCTGTCTATGCTGGAAGACAGTCTATATTTAAGCGGCATGACCCTCCTGTCGGTCGGATACGGAGACGTCACCCCGGTCGGCATCGGGCGGTGGATCGCCATCGCCGAGGCGCTGCTTGGCTACATTATGCCTGCTGTTATCGTCACGCGCACGGTATTTGACTCGGATCGCCGTTGACAGTTGCAATTTTCCTCTGTCTTCGTTACGCTAAAAGAAGACATTAAGGAGACGGAGGGAACGCTATGACGATCGCCATTGGCCAGCCAGCTCCAGATTTCACCTTGCCGGCAAGCAACGGGAAAATGGTTTCGCTCTCAGACTTCCGCGGCCAGTATGTCGTCCTTTATTTTTATCCAAAGGATATGACGCCTGGATGCACGACAGAAGCGTGCGATTTTCGCGACCGTCACGAGCAATTCGCCGGACTGAACGCTGTCATTTTAGGGGTGAGCCCGGATCCGGTTGCACGGCATGAAACGTTTATCGAAAAGTACAAACTGCCGTTTTTGCTTCTTTCCGACGAGCGACATGAAGTGGCAGAAATGTACGGAGTGTGGAAGAAAAAGAAAAACTTCGGCAAAGAGTATATGGGGATCGAACGCTCCACGTTCATTATCGCCCCCGATGGGACGTTGGTTCAAGAATGGCGTGGGGTGAAAGTGAAGGGGCACGTCGATGAGGCGCTCGCGGAAGTCGCCCGATTGGCATCGTCTAGGTGAGTGTCCAATCAATCACAACGTTTTTGCGTACAATGCATAGTAACCTCCTCAAATGAAGGAAATGCGGCGGGTGGAAGTGATTTCCACCCCCTTTTTTTGTTAAAAAGTTGGATGAGCCCATATATTAATGGTATCTATCCTGAAAATACCCGAACTCCAAAATGTGTAAAGTTGTAAAATTCAACATAGAGGTCTTTTCATCCTTCCGATGGTGACGAAATTTTTTTGTCATGGGAGTCTATATTGACAAAAGGCATATACTCCTTGTAGACTAATTACAAATATTATAAAATGATAATTTTTTTTATCTTATACGGAGAGTGAGGTGCATGACGGTGTCTACCAACGAGCAGCTGAAGGAAGCGCTTGACATGTTGAAAAAGACGGGCATACGCATCACGCCGCAGCGTCATGCGATATTAGAGTATTTGATCACCTCGATGTCCCATCCGACAGCGGATGAAATATACAAAGCGCTGGAAGGGAAATTTCCGAATATGAGCGTAGCGACCGTCTACAATAATTTGCGCGTCTTCAAAGAAATCGGGCTTGTCAAAGAGCTGACATATGGCGATTCATCAAGCCGGTTTGACTTCGTCACTTCCAATCATTATCACGTCATCTGTGAAGAGTGCGGCAAAATTGTCGATTTCCACTATCCAGCGCTTGATGAAGTCGAGCAGCTTGCCGCTCACGTCACCGGCTTTAAGGTCGACCATCATCGCATGGAAGTGTACGGAGTCTGCCCTGACTGTCAAAAAAGCGGGGCACCGGCGCATTCGGATTAAAAAGCTGATAGCACAAGGCGGCTATCAGTTTTTTCTTTTTTTGTTGTACTTTTCGTCAAACTCTTTTCCTTCCAGGTCGCGGTCTAACGTCAACGGTTCACGGCAAAACATGCATAAATCGACGCGTCCGAGCATTTTTGTCACTTTGCCGCACGACGGGCAAACGACTTGGACGGCTCTCGTCGAGAGTGTTCCGATCCAAAAATATACAATGCCACTGGCGACAAGAAACAACATCCCAAACAACATAAACAACGTCATGATGACCGGGGACGTACGAAAAAACAGCCCCAGATACATGACAATGACACCGATAAAAATCAAGCTTAAGGCGAAAGTGCGAATTTTGTTGATTTTGCTCGAATATTTGATGCTCATCACAGTCCCTCCTACATAGACCACTATACCATAAAACGGGGTCCCATCGCGAAGAAGAAATCAACAAAATCGACGTTTTAAAGAAAGGAATTCCTCGTTTTTTGTCGAATAACGAATGACGGCAACAAACGACAGTTTCATGGATGCAAGCATTCTGGTCTTTCTGAAATGAAACAGGCGTTGACAGCATTGTTTGAACATCTGCACAAACGCAATGTGATGATTGATGACGGTGGAAGGGAGGAAAAAACGTTGCAGAAAAAACAGCCGGCTCAAAATAGGAACGTATGGTTGTCTGTCAATCGATATGTTGGGATATCTGAGGGATTTGTCCGCCCGGATATCGCGGCCGGCTTTCTGCAACGGATGCGAGGTATGAAAGAATTGCTGCATCCCATCTGTCACGAATGGGCAAACCGCTGCAACACGCACGGAATTTTAATGATTGAAAAAACGGCTTTCCATGCAGCAACAACGGATACGTTTGATGTCGTGCTGCTCGTCATTGTCGACCCGCAAAGCGAGCCTATGCTTCTCAGAAAGTATTCACTAAACGAGAAAAAGGCGGTGCTTTATGCAGTCAGTGAACGGCAGTTAAATGAATGGCTTGTTCTCGGGTCACATCGAAAGGCGGTCGACTGGGTGTTCAACGGAACAGTCGTGTTTGACCGAAACGGCTATGTTCAGCAGTTGCGCCAGCGCCTTGAGCAATTCCCGCCTAAAGAACGGCGATTGAAAATGGGACTCGAGTTTGCCAAACTGATCCGCCATTATACAGATGGCAAGGCGCTGTTTGCCGCCAAGCATTGGCTCGACTCATACAACCATATGGTGCAAGTCCTCCGTCATTTGGCGCGATTGACCGTAATCGAGCACGGACTTTACCCGGAAGTGACCGTATGGAATCAAGTCAAGCGAATGGATGGAAGGATTTATAGACTGTATGAAGAACTCGTTGGAAGTGAAGAACCGCTTCCGAAACGGCTGGAACTTTTGTTGCTGGCCAGTGAATTTTTGATTCATTCTTACGTAGAATCAGGTTCCTCTCATTTATGCGAAGCGCTGAAAGAAAAAAATGGTGCTTGGAGCATTGAGGAAATGACCGGTCATCCGCAGTTTGCGCCTTACTCGGTTGATCTTGTTATCATGCTTGAGTATCTTGTCGAAAGGAAAGTGCTAACCGTCGTGGAAATGCCGACAAAAGGAAATACAATGCTCGAACGGTATTACACGTTGTAAAAAAAGAATTTTGACGGTCCCCTTCTGCTGATCCCCAAAAATGGAAGGGAGCCGGTGAGAGGATGGATGCTATTAGGAATTTCATTGTGTTTATACAAATGTCAGTTGCCAAGATCATTGAAGGAAGGAGGCAACCCGGCCGAAAAAAGCTCTTGACTTCCTTGTCGAACGATGATATATTTTAAATCGCTGTCGCTCCGGGAAAATGTTGCGGAGCGGTATGAATAAAAGGCTGTTGACAACAAACAATAAAAATGCTATGACGTAAGGGTCGCTTTAGGAAGCGGAAAACACATTTGCGTTTGAGGGAGTCCAGAGGAGTTGGATTCCTCGGCGCAAGATTGCAACGAAGTAAGCTCAAGAAGAGGTCTCGTTCCTTGAAAACTGAACGAAACGAAGCGCGACGAAAAGCGGAGGTCCGCGGGTCGACGCGACGGGCAAATGTTCTTCGCCTGCAAGGGTGCTTGTACCCGGAAGGCGAAGGTTATTTGACCCCGAGCGGCGGCGGACCGAAGCTGGACAATACGAAAAGCGGAGGTCCGCATGGGCCGAAGCAAAAGCCAATCAACTTTCTTTGGAGAGTTTGATCCTGGCTCAGGACGAACGCTGGCGGCGTGCCTAATACATGCAAGTCGAGCGGACCGAACGAGGGCTTGCTCTTGTTTGGTCAGCGGCGGACGGGTGAGTAACACGTGGGCAACCTGCCCGCAAGACCGGGATAACTCCGGGAAACCGGAGCTAATACCGGATAACACCGAAGACCGCATGGTCTTCGGTTGAAAGGCGGCCTTTGGGCTGTCACTTGCGGATGGGCCCGCGGCGCATTAGCTAGTTGGTGAGGTAACGGCTCACCAAGGCGACGATGCGTAGCCGGCCTGAGAGGGTGACCGGCCACACTGGGACTGAGACACGGCCCAGACTCCTACGGGAGGCAGCAGTAGGGAATCTTCCGCAATGGGCGAAAGCCTGACGGAGCGACGCCGCGTGAGCGAAGAAGGCCTTCGGGTCGTAAAGCTCTGTTGTGAGGGACGAAGGAGCGCCGTTCGAAGAGGGCGGCGCGGTGACGGTACCTCACGAGAAAGCCCCGGCTAACTACGTGCCAGCAGCCGCGGTAATACGTAGGGGGCGAGCGTTGTCCGGAATTATTGGGCGTAAAGCGCGCGCAGGCGGTCTCTTAAGTCTGATGTGAAAGCCCACGGCTCAACCGTGGAGGGTCATTGGAAACTGGGGGACTTGAGGGCAGGAGAGGAGAGCGGAATTCCACGTGTAGCGGTGAAATGCGTAGAGATGTGGAGGAACACCAGTGGCGAAGGCGGCTCTCTGGCCTGCACCTGACGCTGAGGCGCGAAAGCGTGGGGAGCAAACAGGATTAGATACCCTGGTAGTCCACGCCGTAAACGATGAGTGCTAAGTGTTAGAGGGGTCACACCCTTTAGTGCTGCAGCTAACGCGATAAGCACTCCGCCTGGGGAGTACGGCCGCAAGGCTGAAACTCAAAGGAATTGACGGGGGCCCGCACAAGCGGTGGAGCATGTGGTTTAATTCGAAGCAACGCGAAGAACCTTACCAGGTCTTGACATCCCCTGACAACCCAAGAGATTGGGCGTTCCCCCTTCGGGGGGACAGGGTGACAGGTGGTGCATGGTTGTCGTCAGCTCGTGTCGTGAGATGTTGGGTTAAGTCCCGCAACGAGCGCAACCCTCGCCTCTAGTTGCCAGCATTCGGTTGGGCACTCTAGAGGGACTGCCGGCGACAAGTCGGAGGAAGGTGGGGATGACGTCAAATCATCATGCCCCTTATGACCTGGGCTACACACGTGCTACAATGGGCGGTACAAAGGGCTGCGAACCCGCGAGGGGGAGCGAATCCCAAAAAGCCGCTCTCAGTTCGGATTGCAGGCTGCAACTCGCCTGCATGAAGCCGGAATCGCTAGTAATCGCGGATCAGCATGCCGCGGTGAATACGTTCCCGGGCCTTGTACACACCGCCCGTCACACCACGAGAGCTTGCAACACCCGAAGTCGGTGAGGTAACCCTTACGGGAGCCAGCCGCCGAAGGTGGGGCAAGTGATTGGGGTGAAGTCGTAACAAGGTAGCCGTACCGGAAGGTGCGGCTGGATCACCTCCTTTCTAAGGGGAAAAGCGAAGGCCGCAATGGCCAACTGTCGATACACAGCGCTTCTGTTTCGTTCAGTTTTGAGGGAGCGAGTCATGTTCTCTCAATGACAAAAATCGTTCCTTGAAAACTAGATAACCGGAAAGGCGGAGGCGAGTGTTTCGCCGCGATGGGCAAATGTTCTTCGCCTGCAAGGGTGCTTGCACCCGGAAGGCGAAGGTTATTTGACCCCGAGCGGCGGCGAGCCGACGCTAGACAATAAGGAAGAAGCCGAGAGCGCTGTAGGTTAAGCTAGAAAGGGCGCACGGTGGATGCCTTGGCACTAGGAGCCGATGAAGGACGGGGCAAACGCCGAAACGCTCCGGGGAGCTGTAAGCAAGCGTTGATCCGGAGATGTCCGAATGGGGGAACCCACTGTCCGTAATGGGGCAGTATCCATGCCTGAATCCATAGGGCATGGAGGGCACACCCGGGGAACTGAAACATCTTAGTACCCGGAGGAGAAGAAAGCAAACGCGATTCCCTGAGTAGCGGCGAGCGAAACGGGAACAGCCCAAACCAAGAGGCGTGCCTCTTGGGGTTGTAGGACCGCTCATTGTGGGAGTGAGAAAGGAACGGGGTAGACGAACCGGTCTGGAACGGCCGGCCAGAGAAGGTGACAGCCCTGTAGTCGAAACTTCGTTCCCTCCCGAGCGGATCCTGAGTACGGCGGGACACGGGAAATCCCGTCGGAAGCAGGGAGGACCATCTCCCAAGGCTAAATACTCCCTAGTGACCGATAGTGCACCAGTACCGTGAGGGAAAGGTGAAAAGCACCCCGGAAGGGGAGTGAAAGAGAACCTGAAACCGTGTGCCTACAAGTAGTCAGAGCGCGTTCATGCGTGATGGCGTGCCTTTTGTAGAATGAACCGGCGAGTGACGATGGCGTGCGAGGTTAAGCCGAAGAGGCGGAGCCGCAGCGAAAGCGAGTCTGAACAGGGCGAAAAGTACGTCGTCGTCGACCCGAAACCAGGTGATCTACCCATGTCCAGGGTGAAGGCCGGGTAACACCGGCTGGAGGCCCGAACCCACGCACGTTGAAAAGTGCGGGGATGAGGTGTGGGTAGGGGTGAAATGCCAATCGAACTTGGAGATAGCTGGTTCTCCCCGAAATAGCTTTAGGGCTAGCCTCGGGATGGAGAGTGTTGGAGGTAGAGCACTGATTGGGCTAGGGGCCCTCATCGGGTTACCGAACCCAGTCAAACTCCGAATGCCAACGACTTATGCCCGGGAGTCAGACTGCGAGTGATAAGATCCGTGGTCGAGAGGGAAACAGCCCAGATCGCCAGCTAAGGCCCCAAAGTGCACGTTCAGTGGAAAAGGATGTGGAGTTGCAAAGACAACCAGGATGTTGGCTTAGAAGCAGCCACCATTTAAAGAGTGCGTAATAGCTCACTGGTCGAGTGACTCTGCGCCGAAAATGTACCGGGGCTAAACGTGCCGCCGAAGCTGCGGGATGACCGTTGGTCATCGGTAGGGGAGCGTTCTAAGGGCGTTGAAGCCAGACCGGAAGGACTGGTGGAGCGCTTAGAAGTGAGAATGCCGGTATGAGTAGCGAAAACAGAGGTGAGAATCCTCTGCGCCGAAAGCCTAAGGGTTCCTGAGGAAGGTTCGTCCGCTCAGGGTTAGTCGGGACCTAAGCCGAGGCCGAAAGGCGTAGGTGATGGACAACAGGTTGAGATTCCTGTACCACCTCCTTCCCGTTTGAGCGATGGGGGGACGCAGGAGGATAGGGCGAGCAGGCGGCTGGAAGAGCCTGTCCAAGCCGCAAGGCTGATCCGTAGGCAAATCCGCGGATTGTAAGGCCAAGCGGTGATGGCGACGGAGTCATCCGGAAGTCCCCGATTTCACACTGCCAAGAAAAGCCTCTAGCGAGGGAAGAGGTGCCCGTACCGCAAACCGACACAGGTAGGCGAGGAGAGAATCCTAAGGCGCGCGGGAGAACTCTCGTTAAGGAACTCGGCAAAATGACCCCGTAACTTCGGGAGAAGGGGTGCTCGTTTGGGTGAAGAGCCCGAACGAGCCGCAGTGAAAAGGCCCAAGCGACTGTTTATCAAAAACACAGGTCTCTGCGAAGCCGAAAGGCGACGTATAGGGGCTGACACCTGCCCGGTGCTGGAAGGTTAAGGGGAGCGCTTAGCGGAAGCGAAGGTGCGAACCGAAGCCCCAGTAAACGGCGGCCGTAACTATAACGGTCCTAAGGTAGCGAAATTCCTTGTCGGGTAAGTTCCGACCCGCACGAAAGGTGTAACGACTTGGGCGCTGTCTCAACGAGAGACCCGGTGAAATTATACTACCTGTGAAGATGCAGGTTACCCGCGACAGGACGGAAAGACCCCGTGGAGCTTTACTGCAGCCTGATATGGAATTTTGGTATCGCTTGTACAGGATAGGTGGGAGCCTGGGAAGCCGGAGCGCCAGCTTCGGTGGAGGCGGCGGTGGGATACCACCCTGGCGATATTGAAATTCTAACCCGCACCCCTTAGCGGGGTGGGAGACAGTGTCAGGCGGGCAGTTTGACTGGGGCGGTCGCCTCCCAAAAGGTAACGGAGGCGCCCAAAGGTTCCCTCAGAATGGTTGGAAATCATTCGGAGAGTGCAAAGGCACAAGGGAGCTTGACTGCGAGACGGACAGGTCGAGCAGGGACGAAAGTCGGGCTTAGTGATCCGGTGGTTCCGCATGGAAGGGCCATCGCTCAACGGATAAAAGCTACCCCGGGGATAACAGGCTGATCTCCCCCAAGAGTCCACATCGACGGGGAGGTTTGGCACCTCGATGTCGGCTCATCGCATCCTGGGGCTGTAGTCGGTCCCAAGGGTTGGGCTGTTCGCCCATTAAAGCGGTACGCGAGCTGGGTTCAGAACGTCGTGAGACAGTTCGGTCCCTATCCGTCGCGGGCGCAGGAAATTTGAGAGGAGCTGTCCTTAGTACGAGAGGACCGGGATGGACGCACCGCTGGTGTACCAGTTGTCCCGCCAGGGGCACCGCTGGGTAGCTATGTGCGGACGGGATAAGCGCTGAAAGCATCTAAGCGTGAAGCCCCCCTCAAGATGAGATTTCCCACCGCGTCAGGCGGGTAAGATCCCTCGAAGATGACGAGGTCGATAGGTCCGAGGTGGAAGCGTGGCGACACGTGGAGCTGACGGATACTAATCGATCGAGGGCTTAACCTAACAAGAAAAGTGGAGGCCGCCTGCTTATCGGCGAGGCGCGCTGGAGGGCCTGTGAGCGGACTTAGCCCGCCGCAGCAGGACCGAAGCGTCGCGAGCCGATGGCGGCCGGAACTAGACATCGAAAAGCGCAGGCGAGCGGAGGTGAGCCGGAGCTAGACAATGAAAAGTGAAAGCGTCCCGGCTTCTTCCCGAAACGGTTATCTAGTTTTGAAGGAATGAAAAAAAGTCCTTGACAATAAGCTCAATTCCCTTATAATAATACTTGTCGCCATTGCCTAGTGGTGATAGCGGAGGGGAAACACCCGTTCCCATCCCGAACACGGAAGTTAAGCCCTCCAGCGCCGATGGTAGTTGGGGCCAGCGCCCCTGCAAGAGTAGGTCGCTGCTAGGCAATTTCGTGGAGGATTAGCTCAGCTGGGAGAGCACTTGCCTTACAAGCAAGGGGTCGGCGGTTCGATCCCGTCATCCTCCACCACTTACACCAATTGTGTATTCTTATCGCCGCGGGGTGGAGCAGTCCGGTAGCTCGTCGGGCTCATAACCCGAAGGTCGCAGGTTCAAATCCTGCCCCCGCAACCAAAATTGGTCCCGTAGTGTAGTGGTTAACATGCCTGCCTGTCACGCAGGAGATCGCGGGTTCGAGTCCCGTCGGGACCGCCATTCTTTCAAAATTGTGAAAGATGAAAAATACGGCTCAGCAGCTCATTCGGTAGAGACGAGCATCTGCTTCATCGAATTCGCTTCGAGTTGCCTCAACGCATCGAGCGTCTTTGAATCAGCTGGTAGAGGAAGAGGCACAGAGCAATTCAACGAGCGAGTTAAAAAATAATATATGGCTCGGTAGCTCAGTCGGTAGAGCAAAGGACTGAAAATCCTTGTGTCGGCGGTTCGATTCCGTCCCGAGCCACCATCAAACTATAAATTATGCCGTCTTAGCTCAATTGGTAGAGACGAGCATTCGCATCGTTGAATCTGCTTCGAGTTGTCCCGACGCATCCCACTTCTTTGAATAAGCTTGCAGAGGAAGGGACACCGAGCATTTGATTTCCTCGAATCAGCTTGTAGAGGAAGAGGAACAACCGAGCAGATCATATGATCCAGTAACTCATGTTAAATGTGCCGGCTTAGCTCAATTGGTAGAGCAACTGACTTGTAATCAGTAGGTTGCGGGTTCAAGTCCTGCAGCCGGCATCTTCCATTTTGAAAAAATTCAACTAGCGAAACATGAGCTCAGAAACGAGCGATACATCTTCGAGTTCGCTGCGAGTTGCCCCGACACACTTGACTTCTTCGAATAAGCTTGTAGAGGAAGGGGCGGGTAGAGTGAAATGAAGCTTAGAGTGTTATCTTAACCATGAGCCATTAGCTCAGTAGGTAGAGCATCTGACTTTTAATCAGAGGGTCGGAGGTTCGAGTCCTCCATGGCTCATCGTCTTGCGGAAGTAGTTCAGCGGTAGAACACCACCTTGCCAAGGTGGGGGTCGCGGGTTCGAGCCCCGTCTTCCGCTCCACTTCCGCCGGGGTGGCGGAATTGGCAGACGCACAGGACTTAAAATCCTGGGGTAGGTAACTACCGTGCCGGTTCGAGTCCGGCCCTCGGCACGTGCGCTCGTAGCTCAATTGGATAGAGCATCTGACTACGGATCAGAAGGTTAGGGGTTCGAATCCTCTCGAGCGCGTTTTGTCGGGAAGTAGCTCAGCTTGGTAGAGCACACGGTTCGGGTCCGTGAGGTCGCAGGTTCAAATCCTGTCTTCCCGATTTATCATGGGGCCTTAGCTCAGCTGGGAGAGCGCCTGCTTTGCAAGCAGGAGGTCATCGGTTCGATCCCGATAGGCTCCACCTTTTGACTTAAATTTGGCGGTGTAGCTCAGCTGGCTAGAGCGTACGGTTCATACCCGTGAGGTCGGGGGTTCGATCCCCTCCACCGCCACCATTATCGGACCTTTAGCTCAGCTGGTTAGAGCAGACGGCTCATAACCGTCCGGTCGTAGGTTCGAGTCCTACAAGGTCCACCATTATTATTATTGTTGCTTTTTTGGAGGAGTACCCAAGTGGTTGAAGGGGTCGGTCTTGAAAACCGAGAGGCGCCGCAAGGCGCGCGGGGGTTCGAATCCCTCCTCCTCCGCCATGCACTTTAAAATCGTGCCGTCTTAGCTCAATTGGTAGAGACGAGCATTCGAATCGTTGAATCTGCTTCGAGTTGTCCCGACGCATCCCACTTCTTTGAATAAGCTTGCAGAGGAAGGGACACCGAGCATTTGACTTCCTCGAATCAGCTTGTAGAGGAAGAGGAACAACCGAGCAGATCATATGATCCAGTAACTCATGTTAAATGTGCCGGCTTAGCTCAATTGGTAGAGCAACTGACTTGTAATCAGTAGGTTGCGGGTTCAAGTCCTGCAGCCGGCACCAGAACGAGGCGACTATGGCGAAGTGGTTAACGCACCAGATTGTGGCTCTGGCATGCGTGGGTTCGATTCCCACTAGTCGCCCTTTTCATTATATTCTATATTTGCGGGTGTAGTTTAGTGGTAAAACCTCAGCCACGAGCATCTGCATCATCGAATTAGCTTCGAGTTGCCCCGACGCATCTGGCTTCTATGAATCAGCTGGTAGAGGAAGGGGCATGGAAGCAGCGTGGCGGATGTTAAGCCAAATATTATGCGGGTGTAGTTTAGTGGTAAAACCTCAGCCTTCCAAGCTGATGTCGTGGGTTCGATTCCCATCACCCGCTTTTGATGGGCCTATAGCTCAGCTGGTCAGAGCGCACGCCTGATAAGCGTGAGGTCGGTGGTTCAAGTCCACTTAGGCCCATTATTTTCCATTGAATATTTTTGGGTCATTCGCTATAATAATGGGCGAACAATGCCCCATCGTTCCACAGCAAAATCGGAGCGACGAGCTTCACATCTTCGAATTCGCTGCGAGTTGCCTCGACGCATCTCGCTTCCTTGAATTAGCTGGCAGAGAAAGAGGCAACGAGTACATTTGGAAGATGTGCATAACATATACATCATTCCGCAATAGCTCAGCGGTAGAGCAACCGGCTGTTAACCGGTAGGTCGTAGGTTCGAATCCTACTTGCGGAGCCATTTCTTTGGAGAAGTACCCAAGTGGCTGAAGGGGACGGTTTGCTAAACCGTTAGGTCGCAGTTTTGCGGCGCGCGGGTTCAAATCCCGCCTTCTCCGCCATAATGGCCCGTTGGTCAAGTGGTTAAGACACCGCCCTTTCACGGCGGTAACACGGGTTCGAATCCCGTACGGGTCACTGGTTGCTGGCACCAGAGATTCTGGTGCCCTTTTGTACAATTTCTTTTGTCGATTTTTGCGTTTTTTCTTGCGATGCGTGTGGAAGTCTGTTATAATATCTCTCGTTAGCTTTAAAATTACGTTATGATTGTTGGGGACAACGCAGTGTTTCGTTTCGTTAAAGAACGAGGCATTGCGTTTTTTTATTTACCACCCTAAACCGAGAAGACCCTCATTTCCACGCGTGAGCGTAGGGAGAGAGTTCAGGTAGGAAGGGAGTCCCCCGTTTCCAACGGCAGGAAAGTGGGGGGAGAAGATCAAACGAACAATTGGGCGTCGGCTTCGCCGCCATGAATTTGCACAAACATCGTTTGGATGGCTTGAAGCCGGCGCTTGGCGGTTTCTTCTGGCGTTGATGGGAGAAAGTAAACGATTTGCAAAGCGTTTTTCGTTTCTCTCGTCACGGCGGTCCGCTCCGAATCGACGATCGGACTGCCAAACGGCCCTCGTTCATCTTTGCTGACGAGTTTGTTGGCAAAGTTGACTGTGCGGCCGTTTAACGCGATGTATTCATCTTTTTCCGTGCCGATCGTGAGCGTCACTGTCCCGTTGATGCGGTCTAGATCATAGATGCCGAGCGGAATTTTATAATAGAGTGAAAAAAAGTTGTTTATGTCTGCCGCTGAATGGATAGGCGGAATGAAGCTTTTTTTCTGGATGCGTCGGTACAGGCTTTCACTTGACGGTCGATAGCGGCTTGGGTCCGTTCCGATTTGTTTGAAAGTACGGCGCCATTCGACCATTTCAGGAATGTCGGCAATCGACTTTTCCTGCAGCTCGATGTAAAGAGATTCTTGAAACAGCTCAAGCCGCCCCCTTAACATTTGCGGTGAATCGCTGACCTCGATATGATAATAGCGGATGACGCCGAATTTACCAGAAGGAAGGCGTTGCTTTAGTTGTTCTGATATCACGCATTTCATCTTGATCACCTCGGATTTCATTTTACCATATATGACGAAAGGAGGGAAAACGATGGATGTTATGGCATTAAAGCAGGAAGTCATTGAGTACAGTCGGTCAATCGGCATTGATAAAATCGGATTTGCGAGCGCTGATCCGTTTGTGGAATTAAAGGAACGGCTGCGCCGCCAGCAGGAGCTCGGCTATCAGTCCGGTTTTGAGGAACCAGATATTGAGAAACGGACGAATCCTTCATTGCTTCTTCCGGAAGCAAAATCGATTATTGCCATTGCTCTTGCCTATCCGTCTAAAATGAAAAATGCGCCGCGGGGGACAAAGACGGAACGGCGCGGCGTTTTTTGCCGCGCTTCATGGGGAAAGGACTACCACGATGTGTTGCGGGAACGTTTGCAGCAGCTCGAGGAGTTTTTGCTGGCCAAAGTGCCCCATGCCCGCGTTCGCTCGATGGTGGATACCGGAGAGCTCGCCGATCGGGCGGTGGCGGAACGGGCAGGGATCGGTTGGAGTGGCAAAAACTGCTCTATTATTACACCAGAGTTTGGATCGTATGTGTATTTGGGAGAAATGATTACGAATATTCCATTTCCCCCTGATGAACCGGTTGAAAACCGATGCGGCACGTGCACGAAATGCATTGATGCCTGCCCGACTGGGGCGCTTGTGCAAGGGGGACAACTGAACGCACAGCGGTGCCTTTCCTTTTTAACGCAAACGAAAGGCTTTTTGGCCGACGAGTTTCGAGAGAAAATCGGGAATCGGCTGTATGGCTGCGATACATGCCAGCAAGTCTGCCCGGAAAATAAGGGAAAAGACTTTCATTTGCATCCGGAATTCGAGCCGGATCCGGAAGCGGTAAAGCCGAAACTCATCCCGCTGCTTCAGATGAGCAACCGTGAATTTCAAGAAACATTTGGGGCCATGGCGGGTTCATGGCGTGGGAAAAAGCCGATTCAGCGCAATGCCATTCTGGCGCTTGCCCATTACAAAGACCAAACCGCGGTGCCGCATTTGCTGCGTTTGTTGAAAGAGGATAGCCGTCCCGTCATCCGCGGGACGGCGGCGTGGGCGCTCGGGAAAATCGGGGATCCAAGCGCTAAGCCTTATTTGGAGGCCGCGCGGCAAACGGAGGCGGATGCCGATGTGATCGCTGAGATTGAAAAAGGACTAAAACTGTTGGCTGAGGCAAAGGAATAGGGAAAAAAACGCAGCTTCCCCACATAAGGTAGTAACAAAAACGAAAGTGGTGGAAAGCAGCATGAAAAAACAGTTGCGCGCGTGGTTGGATGAGCGAGCCCGCTCGTTTGTGTCGGAAAGCAATATCCGAAGCGAAGAGGCGGCAAGAAAGCAACAGCTTTGCCAAAAGCGCGGTGCGGAGATCGTCCGTTGCACGATCCGGGGGCAAATTGTCGGCAGGCAGACCATTGAGCGGGAAGCGAAAGTGATGTATATTGCCCACCATCAATTTTTAATTAAGCAAAGGGGTTCACTATATATAGAAGAACAGGTTGAGGAGCGATGCGCCTGTTTTGTTGGCGGTGAGCTTGTTGCTGATGAAACGATCAACCGATTGGGGGGGGATATGGAGGCGCCGCGCGTCGAACGAGAGCAATGGACGGGAGATCGTCTTTCTTACCAGTATGACCGCGCCCGGGCGGTTCGGTATGCGGAAACGTGGTGGAATCGGCATAACCCGGTGTTTCCGTCGTTTCCGGTGGATTGCACGAATTTTGTTTCCCAATGCTTGTATGCGGGCGGGGCACCGATGACGGGCTATCCGAACCGGGCGAGGGGATGGTGGTGTCAAAACGGAAGTTGGAGTTACAGCTGGGCTGTCGCTCATTCCTTTCGTTGGTATTTGAGCGGGTCGCGCATTGGCTTGCAGGCGGTGGAAGTGGCGGAGCCGGAGCAATTGATGGCAGGCGATGTCATCTGTTATGATTTTCAAGGGGACGGACGCTTCGACCACTCAACGATTGTGGTGGCGAAAGATCAGAACGGGATGCCGCTTGTGAACGCCCATACGACAAACAGCCGAATGCGCTATTGGTCGTATGAAGATTCAAGCGCCTATACGCCGAACATTCGCTATAAGTTTTTTCACATCATCGATCGCAAATAAACGTTGCTGAGGTGAAGGAAATGCCGCTTCATGTAGTGCTATACCAGCCAGAAATTCCAGCCAATACTGGAAACATCGCTCGTACGTGCGCAGCAACCGATACGTCGCTCCATTTGATCCGCCCGCTCGGTTTTTCTACGGATGATAAAATGTTAAAGCGCGCCGGGCTTGATTATTGGCCGTATGTCAATATTTCGTATTATGACTCGCTTGACGAACTATTCGCCCGCTTTCCGGAAGGGGAGTTTTATTTCATTACGAAATTCGGGCGCCGGTATTATGATTCGTTTGATTTCAGCGATACAGAAAAACATATTTTCTTTGTGTTCGGACGTGAAACGACCGGACTGCCGAAGGAGCTGCTTGAGGCCAATATGGACCGTTGCCTTCGCATCCCGATGAATGACAAAGTGCGCTCGTTAAACTTGTCGAACACGGCGGCCATTTTAGTGTACGAAGCGTTGCGCCAACAACGGTTTTATGGGTTGTCATAAACAAAAAAAAACGACCTTCGCTCTGGAGGTCGTTTTTTTGGTCTTATTGTCTGACGCCTGGTTTGTCTTCATAGCCAGCGGTGAAAATGGCCGTCAAAAACGCAATGATAACCCCTAGCACAAGCAACGTGCGCATCGTTTGTTCCTCCTTCATAATGAAAGTGGCAGGCGTTTCCCCCTTTATTATAGCGAATATGGCTAAGCATGTGAATGACCGCAGTTGGTTGTTAGGAGACAAAATTTTTTTTGCGGCGAATGATACGGGACATCCTCACATAAATTGTAATAATCTTGCTGTTAGACATCCAAGGGTGAGGAGGTCCTTTATGGATATTTTGCAAAAAATCACCCGGTATCGGGAAGAAGAAGAAAAGTTGAAATGGGAAGGAACGTTTGCCGAGTATTTAAAGATTTTAAAAGAAAAGCCGTGGGTGGCCCAGTCGGCTCATTCGCGTGTTTATAATATGATCAAAGATGCTGGGGTCGAAGAGGTGAATGGGCGGAAACGATATAAGTTTTTTAGCCAGCACCTGTTCGGGCTTGAGGAGGCGCTTGAGCGGCTCGTTGAGGAATATTTCCACCCGGCGGCGAAGCGGCTTGATGTGCGGAAACGGATTTTGCTGCTGATGGGGCCGGTCGGCGGCGGGAAATCGACGTTGGTAACGCTCCTGAAGCGCGGGCTTGAGGAGTACTCCAAAACGGAGCACGGAGCCGTTTATGCGATTAAAGGGTGCCCGATGCATGAAGACCCGCTTCACCTCATTCCTCACCATTTGCGCGACGATTTTTACCGCGAATACGGAATTCGCATCGAAGGCGAGCTGTCGCCGCTCAATATGATGCGGCTTGAGAAAGAGTACGGCGGACGCATTGAAGACGTGCTAGTGGAGCGCATTTTCTTCTCGGAAAACCGCCGCGTCGGCATCGGGACGTTCAGTCCGTCTGATCCAAAATCGCAAGACATCGCCGATTTAACGGGAAGCATCGATTTTTCAACGATCGCGGAATACGGCTCCGAGTCCGACCCGCGCGCGTACCGGTTTGACGGCGAGCTGAACAAAGCCAACCGCGGGATTATGGAATTTCAAGAGATGTTAAAGTGCGATGAAAAATTTCTTTGGCATTTGCTGTCGCTGACGCAAGAAGGCAATTTCAAGGCTGGGCGGTTTGCTTTAATCAGCGCCGACGAATTGATTATCGCTCATACGAACGAAACGGAATATCGGTCGTTCATCGCCAACAAAAAGAACGAGGCGCTCCATTCGCGCATCATCGTCATGCCGATTCCATACAACTTGCGCGTCTCGGAAGAAGAGCGCATTTACGAAAAAATGATCCGCGAAAGCGATGTCGCCGACGTGCATATCGCCCCGCATACATTGCGGATTGCGGCCATGTTTACGATTTTGACTCGGCTGAAAGAGTCGAAGCGGCCGGATGTGGATTTATTGAAGAAAATGCGCTTGTATGATGGCGAAATGATCGAAGGATTCAGCGAGGTCGATGTGGAGGAGCTGAAAAAGGAGCATCCGGACGAGGGGATGAGCGGCATCGACCCACGCTATGTCATCAACCGCATTTCTGCCTGCATCATTCGCAAAGGAGTGCTGTCGATCAATGCGCTTGACGTGCTTCGTTCGTTGAAAGAAGGGTTGGATCAGCATCCGTCGATCACGAAGGAAGACCGCGAGCGGTATTTGAATTTCATTTCGCTCGTGCGCAAGGAGTATGATGAAATCGCAAAACAAGAAGTGCAAAAGGCGTTCGTCTATTCGTATGAAGAGTCAGCGAAAACGTTGATGGATAACTATTTGGACAACGTCGAGGCGTACTGCAACAAGACGAAACTGCGCGATCCGCTTACGGGTGAGGAAATGAATCCGGATGAAAAGCTGATGCGCTCGATTGAGGAACAGATCGGCATTTCGGAAAATGCGAAAAAGGCGTTCCGGGAAGAAATTTTAATCCGCATTTCCGCCTACGCACGCAAAGGGCAAAAGTTTGACTACAATTCGCATGAGCGGTTGCGTGAAGCGATCCAGAAAAAGCTGTTTGCTGATTTAAAGGATATTGTGAAAATCACGACATCGACGAAAACGCCCGATGAACAGCAACTGAAAAAAATTAATGAAGTCGTCGCCCGCCTGATCGATGAATACGGGTACAACTCCACGTCGGCCAATGAATTGCTCCGCTATGTCGGCAGCTTGTTGAACCGCTAGGCATGCCTCGAGCGCCGGGGCATGCTTTTTTGCATCGATAATCGGGCTTGTCCGTCCGTTGTTCGCTTTTCTATTTTCGGCATTCATCTGTCAATTATTTTGAATTTTTGCATAGGATAAAATAAACAACTTGGCATAGTGATGGTCCGTTTTGATGACGCCAACATAAGTATATGCGGGAAAGTGAAAAGTGTGAGAACCATTTTAACAAAGGAGGGGAAAATATGAAAGGGAATTTCGTTGTATCGAAAGAAGACTGGTCCCTCCACCGCAAAGGATATGACGATCAAAAGCGGCATCAAGAAAAGGTAAAGGAAGCGATCAAAAACAATTTGCCGGATTTGATTACGGAAGAAAGCATCATTATGTCCAACGGACGCGATGTAATTAAGATTCCGATTCGCTCGCTGGATGAATGTAAAATTCGCTACAACTATGAGAAAAACAAACATGTCGGCCAAGGAAACGGAGACAGCCAAGTCGGCGATGTCGTGGCCAGAGACGGAAGTGGGGAGGGGCAAGGGCCAGGAAAAGGCCAAGGAGCCGGCGACTTGCCGGGTCAAGATTATTACGAGGCTGAAGTGTCGTTGATGGAAATCGAAGAAGCGCTCTTCAGCCAACTGGAGCTGCCGAACTTGCAGCGGAAAGAACTGGATCAAAATGTCGTTCAACATATCGAATTTAACGACATTCGCCGCACCGGGTTGATGGGGAACATCGATAAAAAGCGGACGATGCTCGCCGCTTTCAAACGCAATGCCATGAGCGGCAAACCAGGCTTTTACCCGATTTACCGCGAAGATTTAAAGTTTAAAACGTGGAATGAAGTCGTCAAGCCGGAATCGAAGGCCGTTGTCTTGGCCATGATGGACACAAGCGGCTCGATGGGCATGTGGGAAAAATACATGGCGCGCAGTTTCTTCTTTTGGATGACGCGTTTTTTGCGCACGAAGTACGAAACAGTCGACATCGCCTTTATCGCCCATCATACGGAAGCGAAAGTTGTCAGCGAGGATGAATTTTTCACGAAAGGGGAAAGCGGCGGGACGATTTGCTCATCCGCCTACCGCAAGGCGCTGGAACTGATCGAAACGAAGTATTCTCCGTCGCGCTACAACATTTATCCGTTCCACTTCTCCGACGGCGACAACTTGACATCGGACAATGCCCGCTGTGTGAAGCTTGTTCAAGAGCTGATGAAAGTGTCGAACATGTTTGGGTATGGAGAAGTCAACCAGTACAACCGCCATTCCACACTCATGTCGGCGTATCGCAATATTAAGGATGAAAAGTTCCGCTATTATATTTTGAAACAAAAATCAGATGTGTTCCACGCGATGAAAACATTTTTCCGGAAAGAAGAAAATAAGGCATTCGTATGAATCTCCTGCAATAGCGCAGGAGATTTTTATTTATTTTACAAAAAGTATAAATTTTACAGAAGCAAAACCCCTATTTTACAGCTTATTTACAAACATCCTCCATGATGAAAGTAATCAAGCTGTCTTGCAAAGCGGGGGGATAGCGGTTTCAACGGGAAGCATTTTTTATGGAAAGAAGCAAAAGCAAGGAGGTGCATCGTGTGACAAATGTGGAGTTTGTTCGTGTTTGCAAGTCCTATGACGGAAAAAATATGTCATTCACGACTTAAATGCTTCCATTGAATCAGGAGAATTTTTTGTGCCGGCGAACGGATTCCGTTGGTTATTGATGAAGCAAATAGCTCATTTTTTGATGTTCATGGCTTCAGGCTTCTATATACATGCTCATTGAAAAGTTAACCTTCGCATAAGCGGTGCCCACTCTGGTTATACTGCTCCTAATGAAAAACATGGAAAAGGAGCGGAATTCTGCATGAAACGCCTCAAAATCACCGACAACCATGGATGGACGCCCCGGAAACTCCGCAAGCAGGAACGGAAGATCAAAAACGCTCATCTCCGCCAACGTGTGATGGCCGTCCGCCTGGTCATGGAAGGCTATTTGGGCAAAGAGGTGGCCTCCATGGTCAACGTGTGCCGACAAACCGTTTCCCATTATGTGTCGCTGTTCAACGAAGGCGGCCTTGAACTCCTGCTTCATCGGGATTTCGCCCCCGGGCGGGAGCCGTTTCTCACCGAAGAACAGCAGGAAAAGATCAAACAGCTTGTATTGACCATCACTCCCGCGGAACTGGGCTGGGACGTTGCTTCGGCGTGGAACACCAAACTCCTGCAATCCTATGTCGCAAAGCAATTCGGTGTTTCCATTTCCCGCGAAGCGCTGCGAAAACTCCTGCACCGCAAAGGGCTGTCGTGGACACGACCGACGTACACACTGGCGAAAGGAAATCCGGATGAGCAAAAGCAATTTGAAAAACAAATGGATCTGATAAAAAAAACTTGATCACCAAGGAGACAGAAGATGCTGTTCTTCTGTACATCGATGAAACCCATATCCGCTCTTACCATGTCTTGCGGTCCACATGGTCGGAAGTCGGCCGCCAAAAACAAGTGCCGACGTTTGGCCATCATGCCCACGTATCGCGGTTTGGCGCGGTCAACGTCCATGATGGTGAAACGGTGCTTCATCAAACGACTGCCGCCAATGCTGCGACGTTCTTGGATTTCTTGAGAATGCTCAAAGAGCGCTATCCAGACCGTCTCATGGTCTTGGTGTTGGATAACGCCCGCATTCACCATGCCAAGATGGTCAAGGAGTTTTTGCGGGAAGAAGGGCAGTGTTTTCACTTTATTTACCTTCCTCCCTATTCGCCACAGCTGAACCCGATTGAACGCTTATGGAAATGGTTGAAAGATATGGTGATTGCCAATGTCTTTCACAAGGATCGCAACGATATCATTCAAGCCATTACTCGGTTTGTCCACTACATCCACGAACGTCCGGAGGAAGTGCTGCAACGCTTAGGGTGTGCAGGATGAGAAGTTAACTCTTTATGTTGCATGTATATAGACATACGCCTTCCATAAATTTGGGCATACTCAAACAAAGCAGCGGCCATCCCGGATTTCCAATCGAGAGGAAGCTGCCCAGAGAAAAAACGGCGAACGAACGAAATGAAGGAAAGAGAGACGTTCGTCTGTTTTTTGGTTTGATCATACAGCCATCGCAACAGCACATATGCGATGAATGCCGCAAACAGTTGGTTGTATACCGCATTTTCCGTCGTGCCAAACAAGGTCGGGACATTCAGATATTGCTTCACCCAACGGAAAAAGACCTCAACAGTCCAACGTTGTTGGTACATGTCGGCAATGGTTTCCGCAGACGCATGGAAGAGGTTCGTCACGACCCGAATGTCGCGGCCATTCGCATCTCGAAAGATCACCACCCGGTGACGCTTGGTGGAGCGGCATTGTTTCGTCCCCAACTGGCACGTGAAGTCGGCTTGAACCGATGAAGATGTGCTGGAAAGGCGTTTCAAGCTTTTTTTCTGATGAAGTTCGATTGTTGTCCTTCATCCGAATGACAAAGAGCTGATGCTGCTCTACAAATCGATCGAGGCGTTCGATTTTGAAATACGCCCGGTCTTCCACGAGCACTTGTTGAGCGTTCGTCAACTGTTCTCCCACCGGGCCATCGTGACGCAGCCCGGTCGTTTCCACCACGTCTGCCGGCAACGAGGATTCCGGCGAATACGCGACGTGCAGCTTCACTCCGGCGCGTTCACCGTGATACGGCGCCCATGGCAGGCGTTTTTTCCCGACCGTGACGGTCGTCGAATCCACCACCCGAAGCGGTTTGGGAAACCGAAGCGAACGGCGGGTTTGGCGGTTGCACTTGGAAATGATCAACGCCAACAAGCGTTTCATGATGTCATAGGGAACTTCTTTCGCTTTCTTGGATACATTTGAATAATGGAATCGCGACAATCCATACAGAGGCCCCACATCGGCTCCGTGGCGAAAGCTTTTCCATTGATGCATGGCGGCCAGCAGGAAGAAGTGAATCAACTCGCGCAACGGAAAGGTTCGAGACGAATCACGATACCCAACCGCTTCGGCAATCAGTTGAATCTCTTCATCCGAAACAAGTTTTTGCATCAAATTCGGGAGTGTGGTATGCTTGTTCATAGAGAGCACCTCCTGGGTTTGTTTGTGTCGCTACTCACATTCTACAGGAAAGGTGCTCTTTTTTCTATACCCTTTGGATTTTATTGGATAATCAACACGCCTGAATGTTAACGTCAAAAGGTGCAGCAGGGGTCACAGGTTCCGGATTTATTACACTTGCGGCGACTTTGGCAGCGTTCCCGATGATTCCAGTAGAAGGAATCGCGTTATTGCTTGGCGTAGACCGCTTTATGTCGGAAGCGCGTGCCATTACAAACTTAATTGGCAATGCTGTAGCGACTGTTGTTGTTTCTAAGATGGAAAATGAATTTCATCCTTCTGAAGAACAACATGCAGATAGAACGAAGATGGTTGTTGCAAAGTAAACTTTAGCAATTCGACATCACCTATGCTTTTCTGCCAGTTCGATGCAACATATGAAGGCAGGCAATTTTTGCCACTTATGGCAGAAAAGCATTTTTTATTTTAAAAATTTGATAATAAATCTAATTTTTTATATCATAAACCTTGAATTCAATATTTATGAATTCAGTGTTTATAACGATCTTGCAAGAATAATGAATGGCATGCAAAAAAATGGAGAAATTACAGTTGGGAAGTCCAGCAAGGCCGTGAAACACTCATTTTTTCCACGAAAAAATTCGTGTAAAGGGGAGAATAGACGATGGAAAATGTAAAATTAGCCATTATTTATTACAGCTCAACAGGTACGAACTATCAATTGGCAAAATGGGCGGAAGAAGCGGCGAAGGAAGCAGGGGCAGAAGTAAAAGTAGTAAAAGTTCCTGAACTCGTTCCAAAAGAAGCAATTGAATCGAATCCAGCGTGGAAAGCTCATGCGGAAGCAACGAAAGATGTCCCAACAGCTACGTTAGCGGACTTAGAATGGGCGGATGCGATTATTTTCAGCGTGCCGACTCGCTTTGGTAATATTCCTTCGCAATTAAAGCAATTTTTAGATACAACCGGCGGATTATGGGCACAAGGAAAGCTTGCCAATAAAGTTGTCAGCGCCATGGCATCTGCAGGAAATGCTCATGGCGGCCAAGAACAAACCATTTTACAACTATATACAACAATGTACCACTGGGGTGCGATCGTAGTAGCGCCTGGATATACGGATCAATCTGCTTTTGCTGCAGGAGGAAATCCATACGGAACGAGTGTGACAGTCGATCAAAACGGAAAAATAGTAGAAAATGCGGAAGCTGCTGTGAAACATCAAGCACGCCGTACCGTCCAAGTTGCGCAATGGATAAAAAATGGAATGCGACAATAAGATGAGGGTTTTTACTCTCATTTTTTTATGCATTATATTTTGCTTTTTTTATGTACGGAAAGATAATAAAATAAAAGTAAGCAAATTCTCGAAAAGGATGATGTATAAAATTTTGTGTAAAGCATTTTACTAGATCAAAAGAAAAAAGGTAGGGTATTCTCTGATTGGACGAAAAACATTCTAAAGAAAGGAGAACCCTACCTATGTCTAAAAGTATATCGAATGTAGACTGGGTAAATCAACTATATAGATGCAACGAAATCGTTTAACATATCCTTGGCGGAAAAGTGGCTCATCCATTTTTGACTGTCGAAGGCAAGCCTATGGCTTGCCTCCGTCACGCTAAGGCGTGACGGAAGACCGAACAACGACTCGCTTAAAGACCCATTCATGGGTCTTTAAGCGGTGTTGTTCGGTCACTCGACATTCGGATGAAATGACCGGTAAAAACGAAAAATGTTAAAGCTTTAAATTGCATCTATATAGTGGCGTGACAAAGGGTGCTATTAAGTAATATTATCTTTCTGAAGTAAAGCAATCTTATTGCCGACTTTATAACAGAATATAAATGGAGTGATAGATATGGAAAAGAAATGGTGGAAAGAAGCGGTTGTGTATCAAATTTATCCGCGCAGTTTTTACGATTCCAACGGGGATGGCATTGGCGATATCCGCGGCATTATCGTGAAACTTGATTATTTAAAAGAACTTGGCGTGGATGTGGTATGGCTATCTCCGGTATATAAATCGCCAAATGATGACAACGGATATGATATAAGCGATTATCGGGAGATTATGGATGAATTTGGTACGATGGAAGATTGGGAAGAAATGCTTGAGGAAATGCACAAACGCGGGATTAAGCTAGTGATGGATTTAGTCGTCAATCATACATCAGATGAGCATCCGTGGTTTATCGAATCAAGAAAGTCAAAGGACAATCCGTATCGCGACTACTATATATGGCGGCCTGGAAAAGATGGAAAGGAACCGAACAATTGGGAGTCAATTTTTAGCGGTTCAGCGTGGGAATATGACGACACGACGGAAGAATATTATTTGCATCTTTTTTCAAAAAAACAACCAGATTTAAACTGGGAAAATCCAAAAGTGCGCCGCGAAGTGTATGACATAATGAAGTTTTGGCTTGATAAAGGCGTCGACGGCTTCCGAATGGATGTCATCAACATGATTTCGAAAGTGCCAGAATTACCGGACGGAAAACCGCAGGAAGGGAAGAAATACGCTTCGGGAAGCAAGTATTTTATGAACGGTCCGCGCGTTCATGAGTTTTTGCAAGAGATGAACCGCGAAGTATTGTCAAAATACGACATTATGACGGTCGGAGAAACGCCGGGAGTCACACCAAAAGAGGGAATTTTATATACCGACCCATCGCGTCATGAGTTGAACATGGTGTTTCAATTCGAGCATGTTGATTTAGGTTCCGGACCTGGAGGAAAATGGGATATTCGTCCATGGTCGTTGGCCGACTTGAAAAAAACGATGACAAAATGGCAAAAAGAGCTAGAAGGAAAAGGATGGAACAGTCTTTACTTAAACAATCATGATCAGCCACGCGCTGTTTCTCGCTTTGGCGATGATGGAAAGTATCGTGTGGAATCGGCGAAAATGCTTGCAACATTTCTCCATATGATGCAAGGAACACCGTATATTTACCAAGGTGAAGAGATCGGAATGACCAATGTGCGCTTCCCGTCGATTGAATACTACCGTGATATTGAAACATTGAACATGTATAAAGAATGTGTGGAAGAATATGGTGAAGATCCGCAAAAAGTGATGGAGAAAATTTATTATAAAGGGCGTGACAACGCGCGCACACCGATGCAGTGGGATGACAGCGAAAACGCAGGATTTACAACTGGGACGCCATGGATTCCAGTAAATCCAAATTATAAGGAAATCAACGTAAAAGAGGCTTTAGCGGATCCAAATTCGGTGTTTCATTATTATAAAAAATTAATTCAACTTCGCAAGCAGCATGACATTATTGTCTATGGAACATATGACTTAATTTTGGAAGACGATCCGTATATTTACGCATACACACGCACATTGGGAAATGAAAAGCTGATTGTTATTACTAATTTTTCTGAAAAAACTCCTGTTTTCCGGCTTCCGGATGATATCACCTACAAAACAAAAGAACTGCTTATCAGCAATTACGATGTTGATGAAACGGAAGAACTGAAAGAAATTCGCCTGCGTCCATGGGAGGCGCGCGTATATAAAATCCGTTTGTCATGAAACATTTGCTTTTTCCGGTGCCAATACTAAACGGTGCAAACATTATTTTCTATCTATATAGATGCAACGAAATCGTTTAACATATCCTTGGCGGAAAAGTGGCTCATCCATTTTTGACTGTCGAAGGCAAGCCTATGGCTTGCCTCCGTCACGCTAAGGCGTGACGGAAGACCGAACAACGACTCGCTTAAAGACCCATTCATGGGTCTTTAAGCGGTGTTGTTCGGTCACTCGACAGTTGGATGAAATGACCGGTCAAAACGAAAAATGTTAAAGCTTTAAATTGCATCTATATAGAACAAATACTCAAACCATATATAACCAGCAGAACACCAATCTCGGGACTTCCCGTATTGATCTAAATAATCGTGAGGATTTGAAAAATGCTACTCTTTCCTCTAATAATGATACTGTAGAAATTTCCTCTACATCGATGCAAATGTTTTTAGTGGCAAAAGCTAATAAATTTGACAAGGGATGGGACTTAGCAAAAGACCTAGTAGATGTAGTAACTGATTTTATTCCTGGAGTAGGAACTGTTAAGGATGCATATAACCTGTATAAGGTTTTGAGTAACCCAAGTTCAACTGTGAAGGATGTGGCAGGAGCCTTACTTGCGTTTGTCCCAGGATTAGGCGATTTTAAAAGTATCGCCAAAGTAACGGATGCTGTAAAAGATGTTTATAAGATTGGTATAAAGAAATTAGATGATGCTGCGTGTAACTATTCACCCCAGTGCTAGTGTATAAAAAAGCCCAGCACAAATAGGGCATTTCGGTCATAGAAAATGCCCTAGGTAGCGGAAAGAACTCGATCGATCGTTTCGCCTGCCAACAGAAGACATAACGAATCCCACACGTTTTTTTCGTGTTTCGTCAGTGTGGAAACGATGCTTCTTGCGATGCAAAACGACTGCGCGAATGTTTCTTCGCGAAATGTACCCGAAATGTTCTCTTTGACTTTAACCATGCGAAGATCGCGTTCGGCTTGGTTGTTGTCAAAGGGAACATGTACTTCACGTAAGAAACGCAGCGCTTCTTCCTTTCGTTTTTGAAGGCGTCGAACAAAAGCGAGTGCTTTTTTCGGAAGAGGCGTCATCGTTTCTAATCGGTGTTGTGCTCTTTCTAGGATGCGATCATACACTCGTTCCCACCGTCTCGCTTCTTCTTCGGAAAGTGCACCGTGATGGGCTTCGACGGCTTGCTTGGCGGCTAACAGAAACGTGGTCATGCGCATCGCCCACGTATGCCCCTGTTCGATGAATCCTTTTAACTCACGCAAATGGTGGGCATGACAAAGGGCATGGGTGGCATGTGTGTATTTCGGATACGTACCGAACGCATCGTGCATCATCGTCCCTTCATATCGGGGAAGAATCCCGATCTCATCGGTCGCTTTTTTTCCACGAGAAGCGTGAGGAGCCAAGTATGTATATCTCGATGTACACGCGACATGCACCCATGCGAGTTTCCCATTGATGCGCAAACTCGTTTCATCGACATGCAGGATGTTGGATTCAAGTAAGGCGTCTTCGATGATGTCCATATTTGATTCCAGCGCTTCGCGTCCTCGTTTCACCATATTGGCAAGGGTTCCTGTACTAATCGAGTGTTGATATAACGCTTCGATTGTATCACTTAAACGCTTGTACGGGATCAATTGGATATGATGTAAATAAACAACGAGCGCCGTGAGCCGTGGACCGTATTGCACATGATTCGTGACATGGGATGGGAATTCGGCTTGTTGCACGCATCGACAATGTGGACACGATTTCACTTCACGTTCATGTTGTGTCACCTCGATCGCCACAGGAGGGACATCAAACACTTGACGGATATCGACTTTGAACGGTTTGACTTCACGCAAAGAAGCTCCACATCCTTGACACGTATGCACACGGTGGACGACACGATGATGTGGATGTTCCACTTGACGGAGCGTCTTCCCCTCATGTCCCTCTTGCCCACCAGGCTTTTTGCCAGACGGCTCGCGGGAGGAACGCTTTTTCTCAAAACGGTCAGAAGATGGGGGCAAATGGCTATTGGAGCTGTTTTTTTTCGTGCGTGCTTCCAGCTCTTGAACACGGTACTTCAGTTGTTCATTTTCTTTGCGTAGCTGTTTGTTTTCGTGACGCAAATGTTCATTTTCTTGAATGAGTTGATGAATGAGCTGTTTTTGTTGTTGAACTTTGCCGATTAAGCTCTCAACTGTAAATACAGCTTGTTGTACCGTCAACATGCGATTCACCTCCTTGTCTATCAATATTCACATCATAGACAAGGAAAGAAGAAAATATTCAGCTCACTTTATGATGTGGCTGAATAGTTACTGCTGCGTTAAGTATTTTTACGAAAAATATAAAATCTATAGATACAAAAAAGCTTGTAGATTTTTCAGAGGGTAGGAAAGTAGGTAGAGCTCAAGGTCATACTTTGGCCAAACATGTTGCACAAACCGATAATGATTTGATAAAGCGTGCAAACGGAAAAGAGAAATCTGATGCTACATCATATACAAATAAGAATACAGCTATTTCTGTCATAGATAAGACTATTAAACAAAATGCAGAGGACATTGCAAATTGGTTGCTAAACACTGATATTGATACAAAGACATTATTATATACCTCTAAAGAGAGTATTGGAAAAGGGGTATATAGGGGAGAAAAGAACGTACATAGAGATATAAGGCAAGCCGTCACTGTTTTGAAGAGGGATCCTAGTGCAAAAGAAGGGTTTATTATCTTAACCTCCTTTCCTGTACTTAAATGGCGAGGCAAATAAATAGTGAAACAAAACAACAAAATGAGAAAGGGTGATTTATGGTGGATAATCTAAAAAAGCCAGAAATGCTCAAATATTTCATGAGTGGGTATTTTAATCAAAGTGTTAGCTGGTCAGATCTTGAAGGATTGGCAACCGATTTTAAAGAGCGAGAACCTAAATCAATGGTAAAACAATTAATAAGCGAATTAAAAATGTTGCAGGATGTTTTACAAAAAGGTGATAAAGAGACGTGGAGAGAAATCGAAAAATATGTACATGAATATAGTATGAGATATTTAGATTTTGAAGATGGTCCAGAATTTATTAATACTGTTTTAAAGGCAATTCAATAATTTAAAATTAACTTTTGGTCTTTTCACATAAACCCGTATTGCTACTTAAACTTTATTACTATAGATGAGCAAATTCACTAACATAAATTTACAACTAAACAAAAGAAGAGACATGAACCCAATTCCTTGGTTAGAATAGATGTGCCACAACTATCCACAAGGAGGTTCATGTCTTATGAATAGATTAGCACATCATCAAGGAATCGACAAGTTCTTCATAACGTTAGGGTTGGCACTTTATTTCTCGAAACCTGTCATGAAGCATCTCGTTCATATCGTGGATGCCATGGTGACGAAAGGTTTTTCGGGAACGTTGACCGATCTTCATCATGGGAGCTTTCATCCGAACCATCGCACGACACTAAGCCATTTTTTCACGAAAAGTCCTTGGGAGGAAGAGACGTTGCTTCGCAAACTCCAGCAGTGGATCCTTCATCGTGTCGAACGCAGCTCGAAACGAGAGAATCAACCCATTTTTGTTTCGATCGATGATACGATTTGCCAAAAAACAAAGCCTTCGTCACAGGCGACGAACGCCATTCAAGGGTGTGATTGGCACTATTCTCACACAGAGAAAAAGTCGATCTGGGGACATTCTCTCGTTTGGCTCATGGTTCATACGATGACCCAAGCGTTCCCTTTTGCCTTTCGCCTCTACGACAAGGGGGCTGGGAAAAGCAAAGGAGAACTAGCCATCGAGATGCTTTCTTCTTTAGATGTACGCCGTTCGGTGTACGTGCTGATGGATTCGTGGTATCCATCGAAAACGCTTGTGGAAGCCTGCCTGAAAAAAGGATTTCATGTCATCGCGGTGCTCAAGACGAATCGCATTCTCTACCCTAAGGGTATCGCTATCCAAGCGAAAGAGTTCGCCGAATACATCGAACCGAAAGACACTCACCTCGTCACGGTGGGAGAAGAGCGTTATCGTATCGCTATGAAGGCTCTCTCAAAGGTCTCGATGATGCCGTGGTGCTCCTCGCTTGGAAAGCTGATCAGCCCATGACATCTGAACATCTTCACTGCGTCTTGAGTACCGACCGAGAGCTAAGCGATGAAGAAATCTTGCGCTACTATGCCGAGCGTTGGTCGATCGAATGTTTTTTCCGTCAGTCGAAAGACCAGCTGAAGCTCGATGGGTACCGTGTTCGTCAAGTTCGGGCGGTGAAACGGTATTGGATCCTAGTGCAACTTGCGTATGTGTACAGCATGTTCGAGTCGAACAGTGATTTTTCGGATGGGCTCGATCTCCTGCGCAAGAGAAAAGGACACAGCCTCGTGGAGTTCATTTACAGCGCAGCAAAACAAAATATTCCCATTGATGCCGTGAAAAAACATCTTCACGTGGCATAGGGGGTACCCCGTTTGTCTTTTCTTCGTATGGTAATTATTGTTACTAAAAATGCTCATCTACAGTTTATTATTAAAGTGCAATGCGGGTTTATCAATCCACAACTAGTCATATGATAATTGATAAATCAACAGTATTTGAAGTGTATAGCATTAATAGTTGTATCAGTACAACCGCCATTCCACACTCATGTCGGCGTATCGCAATATTAAGGATGAAAAGTTCCGCTATTATATTTTGAAGCAAAAATCAGATGTGTTCCATGCGATGAAAACATTTTTCCGCAAAGAAGAGAGCAAGCAGCTCGTTTGACCCTCTGGCAGCTGAAAAAAGGGGGTTTTTCTTTTTGGAAAGGGAGGGCAATCGCCCTCCCTAAAATAAGTTATTGCTTTTGCAGCGTCGCCGCCATGGCGAGCACGGCGCCAAGCACGTCTTCGTTGCGTGGAGCGTGCACGGTCAATAGCATTGGCGCTGGTTGGGCGCTGGCGATGACATGAACGGTGACACCGTCCGCTTGGGCAGTGTACCAAACGGCATCAGCGAACGGCTTAGGCAATCCGTTCGTTTGTTGGCGGGCGGCGTTGGCGTCAACCGCTTGGGCATGTTCTTGCGCTAGTTGCTCGTAGTTTGTTTCCCCCTCCGAAAGCAAGCGGATGCGGGCGAATGCTTCGCCATGAAGCAAGACATCGGCGCCCGGTTCTTCGGCGTCAAGGGTCCATCCTTCCAAAACATAGAGGGAAAAATGCTGATTGTTGCTTGTTTGCAGCGTTGCGGTTTTCGTGACGGTTTGGTTTCCATCTTGGTAGGACAATGAAATGGTCGGTTGTGAAGCAGCGGGTTGTCCTCCTCCTGCCGCTCGTTGCTCTTCTTCGTTCTTTTTCGTTGATGTTTGCTCTTTTGCTTCCTTCGAAGGAGAAGGGTTCTTGGATGACGGCGCATCAGACGATGGTTTTTGATCGGCGGCTGTCTGCTCTTCCTTTGCCGCCTGTGTCGTCTCGTGCTCTTTCGTTCCACAGCCAACCAGCAAGACGAAGGCGACAGCGAGAGAGAACAACAGTTTCCAGTATCGAATCATGTTCATTCCTCCCTACGTTCCATATACCCCCCATTATACCAATTGAAACGGTGGAAACAAACAGACTCGTTTCCCTATTTTTTCTGTTTGTTCGTTTTGGCTTGTTGTTTGGTGTGCAAGGCGACATGCGCCCCGCGCCAAACAGTGGCGACGAGTGGCGCTCCCCCATTTTACGCTTGGGGAAAGAGCGTTTCACCTTCTTTACCATTGGCTGGAGACAGGAAATGTTCCGCGAAAACAAGAAGAGTTGCCCACCCGGTTAATCGTGCGGGCTACCGGGTAGGCTATAGTCGTTTCAACTGATAGCGGTTGACGGGGCGTCCGACGCCGATGTATTGCACATCGAGTATCACTTGTCCCGTTTTCTCAAGGTATTCCAAGTAGCGGCGGGCCGTCACACGGGCGATGCCGACGCCCTCGGCCACTTCCTCGGCGGAAACAGGGAAGCGGTGCTGGCGCAAGTAGGCGACGACTTTTTCCAACGTCACTTCGTTTAATCCCTTCGGAAGTTCAGGGAGCGAGGCGGCAGGTTGTTCAGCCGTTTGCCGTAGTGCATCGAGTTCTGCCTGGGTGAGCGATTCCTTTTCTGCAAGCGACTGGCGGAACGCCCGATAATTTCCCAGCGCCTGTTTGAGCTGTTCAAATTTAAACGGTTTCAAAATGTAATCGAAGGCGCCGTTTTGCAGGACGCGGCGCACTGTTTCAATGTCGCTTGCCGCTGTGATGGCGATGATATCAACTTCATGGCCGCGGGCGCGGATTTGCTTTACTGTTTCAAGGCCGTCCAGCTGCGGCATGTAAATATCAATCATCGCTAAATCGGGACGCAGCTCGTCGATGAGGCGGAGTCCTTCTTCACCGTTTCCGGCAAGGCCGACGATGGTGAAGCCGTCGACTTGTTCAATCATTTGCCGGTTCACTTCCTGGACCATCGGATCGTCTTCAATGAGCAGTACACGGTACATGCTTTTCCTCCTTTGCACGGATGGAGCCTGTTTACATGATGGAGAAAGACACCAGCGCTGTTTCGCTAGGCTTCCTTGCTATGTTACATGTCAAATGTGATCGTAAAGATGGTGCCTTTTCCTTCTTCTTTTGTATGAAAAAAATCGCTGATGATAAACAAGCCGCTCAGCAGCATCGAAAAACTGACGATGACAAAAATTAAAATCGTGATTTTCCAACGGATCGGCAGCCGATTCGTGGCGAGACTCCTCTTTTTTCGAAACAGTCATTATCATTTATTTTAGCATGATTCCCCTGATATGATAAAAGAGAGGATCGTAATAGGCTTCCGCGGGCGGAAGCTTTTTTGTTTTTGAACAGCAAAAAAGGTCAAGACCAAAAAGACCAAAACGACCATTATCACCATAATATTTTGATTTCAACGATTTTTCTTTATGATAATGTTGAAAGTGTTACCAATACATTGAAAGGAGTGGGAGAAATGCGGAGAAAACTGAAAAACTTGACGGTGCAAGTCATTATCGGCATTATTTTAGGGATCATTGTCGGATTTCTATTTCCAGAATTCGGAGCGAAGTTAAAAGTATTGGCAGACGGATTTATTAAGCTGATTAAAATGGTGATCGCCCCGATCATTTTCTTCACCGTCGTCATCGGAATCGGCAATATGGGCGACTTGAAAAAGGTCGGCCGCATCGGCGGCAAGGCGCTCATTTATTTTGAAATTGTCACGACGTTTGCGTTGGCGATCGGGATTGTCGTCGTCAACCTTGTCAAACCAGGGGTTGGGTTTCATACCGATGCCGTAAAAGGCGGCGACATTTCGCAATATACGAAGCAGGCGGAAGAGACGAGCCACGGGTTTGTCGATTTCGTGCTCAGTATTATCCCGGATAACGTCGTCGCCGCGATGGCCAGCGGAGAATTGCTTCCGGTACTCTTCTTCGCCGTCCTGTTTGGCTTGGCGGCAGCAGGGTTAGGGGAGAAAGTCAAACCGGTGCTTTCGTTGTTTGAGCGAATCGCTGAAATTTTCTTTGGCGTCGTCAACATGGTTATGAAGGTGTCGCCGATCGCCGCGTTCGGCGCGATGGCGTACACGATCGGCACGTTCGGCCTCGGATCGCTCGTGTCGCTCGGTAAACTGATGGGTTCTGTTTACATTACGATGGCGCTTTTCATTTTCGTCGTGCTTGGCGGGATTGCCAAGTTTTATGGGTTTAACATCTTTAAGTTTCTCGCTTATATCAAAGAGGAACTGTTGCTTGTTTTGGGCACATCTTCGTCTGAATCAGCGTTGCCGCGGCTGATGGAACGTTTGGAAAAATACGGGTGCTCGAAATCGGTTGTTGGTCTTGTCGTTCCGACAGGGTATTCGTTTAACCTAGACGGCACATCGATTTACTTGTCGATGGCAGCCATTTTCATCGCCCAAGCGTACGGCATTGATTTAACCATTTGGCAAGAGCTGACGTTGCTTGGCGTATTAATGCTCACCTCGAAAGGGGCAGCAGGGGTTACCGGTTCCGGCTTTATTACACTGGCTGCAACGTTGGCAGCATTTCCGATGATTCCGGTCGAAGGCATCGCCTTGTTGCTTGGGGTTGACCGCTTCATGTCGGAAGCGCGGGCGATTACGAACATCATCGGCAATGCTGTAGCGACAGTGGTTGTTTCGAAAATGGAAAACGAGTTTCATCCGAACGAAGCTGAAGTGGAGCGCGCCTCGATGAGCGTGGCCAAATAAGAGTCAGGAGCCGATCTGCAAGTCCAATTGACAGCTTTTCCGTTCGCATGTTTCTGACTGCGTCGGGAAAGGAGCCGCACGCTGCAAATCGCCGAATGGATGAAAGAAGGAATGCAATAACAGCGCGAGGGGAACGTTTCCCCTCGTTTTTGCGTTGATTTTCCCCTAAAGAAAGAACAAGAGGGACGCGGGGAAGTGAGAAAGGAGAGCAAGCATATATTTTGATTTTCTTTCCCTCTTTTCCCATAATGAAACTATAATGACGCTCGAGGAGGAGAGGATATGAACGGCCTGCAAGATTGCGCCACTTTGCATAACGGGGTGAAAATGCCTTGGGTTGGCCTTGGCGTCTACAAAGTAAAGGAGGGCGAGGAAGTAAAAAGCACGGTGCGCACCGCGTTGGAAATTGGCTATCGCCATATTGACACGGCCGCTTTTTACGAAAACGAAGAAGGGGTCGGGCAAGCGATCCGTGAATCCGGCATTCCGCGCGAGCAAGTATTTGTGACGACGAAAGTATGGAACACCGACCAAGGGTATGAGACGACGCTGAAGGCGTTTGATGCAAGCTTGAAAAAGCTTGGGTTTGATTATGTTGACCTGTACTTAGTCCACTGGCCGGTGAAAGGGAAGTATAAAGAGACGTACAAAGCGCTGGAAAAGCTGTATAAAGACGGCTATGTGCGCGCGATTGGCGTCAGCAACTTCCAAATTCACCATTTGCAAGATGTGCTGGCTGACTGCGAAATTAAGCCGATGGTCAACCAAGTCGAGTATCACCCGCGCCTGACGCAAAAAGAGTTGCTTACGTTTTGTCGGGAAAACGGCATCCAGCTTGAGGCATGGTCGCCGCTTATGCGCGGGGAAATTTTAACCGAACCGACAATCGTTGAAATTGGCAAAAAATACGGGAAAACGCCAGCGCAGGTGGTGTTGCGCTGGGGTTTGCAACACGGCGTCGTGACGATCCCGAAGTCGGTGACGCCGGCGCGGATCAAGGAAAACGCTGATATTTTTGATTTCTCGCTGACCGACGAAGAAATGAAACAGATCGACGCGTTGAACTTGAACAAACGGGTCGGTCCTGACCCAGACAATTTCAATTTTTGATGTCCCCATCAGCCAAATAGCGCCTCGATGCAGGTGCTGTTTTTTTTTTTTTGAAACCGGAGCGAGCCGTTTGACGTATGAAAAGGTGAGCAAGTACAATAAATAATAGTATACACATTTGATGAACATTGAAAAAACGGAGGGTGCTGTGATGCTATTCCATCCGATGGATATTTTCATTTTTATCGCCTTCCTGATATCGCTTTGGGCGCAATGGAAGGTATCAAGCAATTTCAATGCCTGGTCTGAAGTTCCAGCCTCATCGGGGTTGACGGGGGCGGAAGTGGCGCGCATGATTTTAGACCGCCACGGGTTGCACCATGTGCCGGTTGAGGTCGTTCCGGGACGATTGTCCGACCATTATGATCCGATTTCCCGCACGGTCCGTTTGTCGGAGCCGGTCTTTTATGGGCGTTCAATCGCTTCCATTTCCGTTGCCGCCCACGAGGTTGGCCATGCCGTTCAACACCAGCAAGGCTACGCGGCGCTCGTCCTTCGCCACCGGATGTTTCCGATTGTGAACTTCGCTTCGAGCGTTGCGCCGTTGTTGTTGCTCGTTGGATTTGTGCTCCATCAATTTTCGCTGATTGGACTCGGCATTTTGTTTTTCTCGCTGGCGGTGGCCTTCCAAATCATTACCTTGCCGGTGGAGTTTAACGCGAGCGCACGGGCGAAGCGGTTTATGCTGGCTGAAGGGTTGATCGCCCCAAATGAAGTGCGAGGTGTAAACAAAGTGCTTGGCGCGGCGGCGCTGACATACGTCGCGGCAACGTTGATCGCCGTATTTGAACTGCTGAAATATGTGCTCATTTTCACCCAAGGGAACAATAATGAGGAATCGTAACATATTGGGCCGCCTAAGGCGGCCCAGCGGCATCATCGTCTATCAGCTGCAATGGAAACTTTTGTGTGCAGGAGGTGTAATCTGGGCGCTTCATCCGCGCTCGGAGACGAATTGGATATAGCCAGTTTGCTGTTGGTGGCGTTTCTCATCGCTTGCACCGCCTTTTTTGTCGCTTCTGAATTTGCGATCGTCAAGGTGCGCAGCTCGCGCATCGATCAGCTTGTCAATGAAGGGAATCGACGGGCGGTCGCGGCGAAAAAAGTGATTTCGAACTTGGATGGCTATTTATCGGCGAACCAGCTCGGCATTACGCTCACCTCGCTTGGCCTTGGCTGGCTCGGGGAGCCGACGGTGGCGCGGATGTTGCTGCCGCTGTTTGAACGCCTCCATTTATCGGAATCCGTCTCCCACTTTTTAGCGTTTATCATTTCGTTTTCGCTCATCACCTTTTTGCATGTCGTCGTCGGTGAATTAGCGCCGAAGACGCTTGCCATTCATAAGGCGGAAGCGATTACGCTGTTTACGGCTCAGCCGCTCATCTGGTTTTACAAAATCATGTATCCGTTCATTTGGACGCTCAACAACTCTGCGCGGCTCGTGACGCGCCTGTTTGGCCTCAGGCCGGTGGCGGAGCATGAAATCGCCCACTCTGAGGAGGAGTTGCGCCTCATTTTATCAGAAAGCTACAAAAGCGGGGAGATCAATCAGTCAGAGTACCGCTATGTCAATAATATTTTTCGTTTTGACGACCGCATAGCGAAGGAAATTATGGTGCCGCGCAAAGAAATTGTGGCGCTCGATATTAACAAAAGCGTCAAGGAAAACTTGGACATCATTCGCGAAGAAAAGTATACGCGCTATCCGGTCATTGACGGCGATAAAGACCATGTGCTTGGACTCATCAACGTGAAAGAGGTGTTTACGGACTTTATTGCCAATCCGTCCAACGAAAAGCAGATGAAAGACTATATCCGCCCGATCATTCAAGTGATTGAATCGATCGCCATTCACGATTTGTTGGTCAAAATGCAAAAAGAACGCATCCATATGGCGATTTTGGTCGATGAATACGGCGGCACGTCTGGACTGGTTACAGTCGAGGACATTTTGGAAGAAATCGTTGGCGAAATCCAAGATGAGTTTGATATTGATGAAACGCCGCTGATTCAAAAAATGGACGATCGATTGATCTTGGAGGGCAAAGTGTTGATCAGCGAAGTGAATGACTTGCTTGGGCTGGACATTGACGATGATGACGTCGATACGATCGGCGGCTGGATTTTAACGAAGCATTATGATATCAAACCAGGCGAGAGTGTAGAAATCGATGGCTACTTGTTTACGGTGAAGGAAATGGATGGCCATCATGTGAAATCGCTGGAAGTGGCAAAAAAAGAGCCGAGCAAAGAGGAGGAGGCGGCAGGCGCCGAAGAGGAGGAGTTGCGTTTGTAAGGCAGACGGGGGCGTCTGCCTTTTCTCGTTTCGGCCGAGAAATCCCCTTCTCCATTGAAGGACGGCGGAGTAGATCAATTGTAAATGCGCGAAAGGTCGGTGGGAAAATCGCTTGTTGGCGCGAGACAAATGACCTCTTCGTTTGTAAACGGATGGCGGAACGTTAGCTTAGCGGCATGAAGCGCATGGCGATGAAACACTGGTTTGCCGCCATAAAGCACATCGCCGACGAGCGGATGGCCGAGATGGGCCAAATGGACGCGGATTTGGTGCGTCCGTCCAGTCTCGAGAGAAAGCTCGACAAGCGATGTTGACGGGAATGTTTTGATGACGCGATAGTGTGTCACCGCTTTTGCCCCCGTCTTCGAGACGCGCCGGCGCGTTGGATGGTGGCGGTCGCGGCCGATTGGCGCGGAAATGGTTCCTGATTCCGGGGACAAACGACCGTGAACAAGGGCGACGTACGTCCGCTTGATGGCACGGTGGGCGAGCATCCGATCGAGCGTCGCACCGGCAAGCGGGTGTTTGGCAAATAAAATCGCTCCCGACGTGTCGCGGTCAAGGCGGTGAATGTGGCGCACTTTTGTTAAAATTGCCTGCGACTGCAAATAAAACGCGACCGCATTGGCGAGCGTGCCGGTTTGCCCCGGTTCGGACGGATGAATGTCGATGCCGGCTTCTTTGTTCAAGACGAGCAGATGGTCGTCCTCCCATAAAATCGAAAGCTCCCGATATTCTGGAACGATGAACGACGGCTCCGGCTCATATGCGTAAAGCTGAAGCCGGTCGCGTTCGTTGAGCACCGTCTTCCAGGGAACAGCCTGGCCGTTCAGTTTGACGCCGTGTTCCATCCGCCAACGGTGGGCGAGCTTTTTCGAGGCGGCCCATACGTCTTTCAGGAGCTGTTCAATCGTCAAACCGCTCCACCAGCTAGGGATGATGCATTCCAGCCAATCGCCTTTTCTTGTCCACAAAGGTTGTCACACTCCCAATTGTTTGTTAGCTGTGGAAACACTTTCTACCCCTATCCTTGCGCGAGATATGGTACACTCATAGTATCGTCTTAGTGATGGAGAACGCAAGCATTGCGGCGAGAAAAGGTGGTAGGACGTTGAAAATGATGTATGCAGCGACTCCGGAACAAGAGCATTACATGCAGTATTTGCTCAACTACTTTTATACCGATGTGTTCCCGTATTACTTCGATGATGAACAAATCCGTCAATTTGAGGAATGGGGCATTCTTTCGCTGGACCACGAACATGTGGCATATAATGGAACAATGAAGGAGGCTTTCCAAATCATTTCGGCGCTGCAGTCGCTCATTACCGTCATCGAATATATGGGGGAACATGGAGAGTGCGACCAATATGAATGGCTGTTTGCCCGCAACCAAAACATTTTGGCTCGTCATGGCATTACCTTTCCATTTCGGGCCAAGCAGTTTATCCATAAGCGGGCGATGCCGTGCAGCATGTATGTTCCCGCTGTGAACCAGTGGGTGATGTAGGGCAAGGGGCTACGTCTTGTAAAAGGCGCAGCTCCTTATTTTTTTGGCATTGGCAGTGAGGCAAACCATCGGCGAAACGTTTTTTCATCATGGTATCCTTCGATGCGTTTTGCCTCTTTGCCGTTTTCATAATGGACAATGGTCGGGGTTGCTTCAATATGGTATATGTCCCAACCGTCTTCAAATTCGAGCAAGTTGAACAATTTTAAGTCGATGCCCAGCTGTTTCGCCAAAGGAACGACGATCGGCGTTGTCCGCTGGCAGTGAGGGCATGTCGGGCTGTAAAAGTAAACGGTCAGCGTCTTGCCGTCAGCCAGCTGCTGTTTCAACTTCGCGGGCAAAATAATGTTGCGGTAGTTCGGGTCGTCAAGTTGGGCGATGGTGGCTGGGTTGAGCTCACTTTTATGGTAAGGATTGTTGCTTGCGGCTTCTTTTTGTTCGTACATCGTAATAAACGAGATCGCAGCGAACAGGACGACAATGATGCCGCCAAATGCGAGCAGTTTTTTCAACGTTCGCTCTCCTTTCTTTGCTGGCGCATGACGGTCCAACTTAACAACATAATGATCATAAAGGCAGTGAACGCCAAAAATGGAATGGTGATAAATCCAAGCCAGTTTATATATTGCCCTGTGCACGGAATGCGGCCGCAGCTGATGGCGTATTCTTGAAGCAGCGGAATTTTTTGCGATCCATAATGATACAGAGAAATACCCCCGCCAATCAATGAAAGTGTGAAGCTATAGCGAGCTGCCGCAGCGTCTTTGCGCACGATGGCGATTCCTAAAATGATGACTTGCGGATACATAAAAATGCGTTGAAACCAGCACAGGTCGCACGGAATGTACCCAAGCACCTCCGAAAAATAAAGGCTTCCGAGGGTGGCGATGAGCGCAGTCGCCCATGCGGCCAAAAGCAAGTGTTCCGCGCGTTTTTCTTGTTCCATCCTTCTCCCCTTCTTCCGTTGCAGACACCGTTGCCCGATCTTACACTGTTCAGCTCCATTATAAGGGATGGAAAACGGCACGTCCATTCATAACTGGCAAAGGGCAGGAAAGAAAACAACATTTTCTATCTATATCGCTCGACAAACGAGCCATACTAATCGGTGAAAGGGGAGGATCACATTGACGAACAACAGCGGAAACAAAGTGCAGGACATTATGACGAAAAACGTCGCAACGATTTCGCCGAACCAAACGGTGCAAGAAGCAGCGCAAATCATGAGCCAAAAAAATATTGGGGCGCTTCCGGTTGTGGAAAACGGGCAAGTCAAAGGGATGATTACGGACCGCGATATTACGTTGCGTGTTTCGTCCCAAGGAAAAGACCCGTCGACCGTCAAAGTAGCGGAGGTCATGACGAATCAAGTCGTCACCGGTACGCCGAATATGAGCGTGCAGGAAGCCGCGAATGTCATGGCCCAACATCAAGTTCGCCGTTTGCCGATCGTGGAAAACAACCAGCTACAAGGCATTGTTGCGCTAGGCGATATTGCGACGAACAGCGCATCAAACGAAGCGGCTGAACAGGCGTTGACGAACATTTCGGAACCGTCGCAGCCGCAAGGGTAATGAGGAAAAAGGATGCCCACATTTTTCCAGGGCATCCTTTTTCTTTTGGCAGGTATATTGTATGATGGGAACGAATATATAAACGGGGAAAATGAAAATCAAGGGGGAACAGCGATGGAGTGGAGACAAAAATACGAACAATGGCTGCGTGAGCCGCAGCTCGATCCGGAATTGAAGCGGTTGTTGGAACAACGCCGCCATGATGAACGATGGCTGGAGGATTGCTTTTACAAAAATCTCGAATTCGGCACCGGCGGCATGCGCGGCGAGATCGGCCCGGGGACGAACCGAATGAACATGTATACGGTGCGAAAAGCGTCGGAAGGATTGGCGCGATACATACAATCGTTTGGCGATGAGGCGAAGCAACGCGGGGTCGTCATTGCCTATGACTCCCGGCATAAGTCGCCGGAATTTGCGATGGAGGCGGCGAAAACGTTGGCTACGAACGGCATTCAAACATACGTGTTTGATGAATTGCGTCCAACGCCGGAACTGTCGTTTGCTGTTCGCTATTTGCGGGCGTTTGCCGGCATTGTCATCACCGCTAGCCATAATCCGCCCGAATATAACGGCTATAAAGTATATGGAGAGGACGGGGGCCAGCTGCCGCCTGCTGTCGCCGACCAAGTGATCCGCTATGTCAATGAAGTCGAAAATGAGCTCGCCATTCATGTGGAAGATGAGAAAACGTTAAGAGAAAAAGGCCTTATTCGCATCATCGGAAGCGAAGTCGATGATGCTTATATCCATGCGGTCAAAACGATTTCCATCCATCCAGAGCTCGCTCGGGAAACGGCGATCAATATCGTGTTTACGCCGCTTCACGGCACGTCAAACAAACCGGTGCGCCGCGCGCTCGCTGAGCTCGGCTACCAAAACGTCTTTGTCGTCAAAGAGCAGGAGTTGCCGGATCCGAATTTCTCGACGGTCGCCTCGCCCAATCCGGAAGAACACGCGGCCTTCGCCATGGCGATGGAGTTGGGCAAGAAAGTGAACGCCGATCTGTTGATCGCCACCGACCCGGATGCCGACCGGCTGGGCGTGGCGGTTAAAAATGACAAGGGAAACTATGTCGTGCTGACCGGCAATCAAACCGGCGGCTTGTTGCTCCACTATTTGCTGTCGCAACGAAAAGCTCAAGGCACTCTGCCGGAAAATGGTGTTGTCTTAAAAACGATCGTGACGTCTGAATTTGGTCGGGCGATCGCCCAATCGTTTGGTCTTGAGACGGTCGATACGTTGACCGGTTTCAAATTCATCGGCGAAAAAATGAAGGAATACGAACAAACAGGGCAATATGCGTTCCAGTTCGGATATGAGGAAAGCTATGGGTATCTGATCGGCGGTTTTGTCCGCGACAAAGATGCCGTGCAGGCGGCTGTCCTCGCGGCGGAAGTGTGCGCGTTTTATAAAAAGCAAGGGCTATCGTTGTATGAGGCGCTCTTGCAATTGTTTGACCAGTACGGCTATTATCGCGAGGGACAACGATCGCTCACGCTGAAAGGCAAAGAAGGAGCAGAGGCGATTGCCGCGATTTTAGCGTCGTTCCGCCAACAGCCGCCGGTGGAGGCCGCGGGGAAAAAGGTGACGGTGATTGAGGATTACAAAACGAAAGAGCGGACGAACACGTTGACCGGCGAAAAAACGGCCATTGATTTGCCGACATCCAATGTGCTCAAGTATATCTTGGAGGATGGCTCGTGGTTTTGTCTGCGTCCATCAGGGACGGAGCCGAAAATGAAGGCGTACTTCGGCGTCAAAGGGACGTCGCTGGAGGACAGCGAAGAAAGACTAGTCCGCTTAACAGAAGCCGTCATGCAGCGCGTAAAGGATGTGCTCAGCACCGTTTCTCCTTCTTATGCGCAATGATCAGCACAATCTGCGGGGAATTGGCATCAGCCAATTCCCCGTTCGTCTTACGAGTAAAACTGCGCGTACTGCTCGACTCCCATTTTTTGTTCGCTCACTTCAAGCGCATGGTCAATATAGCGAAGCAAGGCGTGCAACCGCTCCTGGATGACGGAGTAATCATGTTCAAAATTATAAGCGTGGAGAAACTTTTCGATTTTTTTTGACAAAATATCATCAGGCGTACGCACCATTAAAATAAGCAAATTGTCCCATTCGGAGCGATGCGTGTAATAGAGCGCCTTATCATAGTCGACGGTGTTCAAGCGGCATGCCTCCTTTATCAAGAAGGAGTCATTGTTAGTGTATGACGGCGGGGCGTTTTGTTGCCCTGTAAATGTTGCGACAGAAGGCAAAATATAAATTGTAACCGAAATGAAAACGAAAAAGGAAAAATAAATGTTGCAATTTTGTGACAAGGATAGTATCCTCAAAATAATGGGATGATGAGAATGAACAAACGGCACGAAGGGCAAGAAATCATCAACATGTGCAAATGGATGGCGTCAGTGGGATTGATTGTCGGAGTTGTACTGTTTTTGCTTATTTTTATCGCAAGCGCTTACAACAAAGACTATTTCTTGACGATCATCAGTCTCGGCATTATCGGGACCTCGATGTTTATGTTCGTATTCGGCCTGTTTATGGGTCTGCTGACGGAAACGTACCATCGCGGCCCGCGCGAGAACGTATAGCGCGCATAGAGAATGAAAAACACCGGAGATTACCTCGGTGTTTTTCGCTTTTGCTGGATGTACCAATAGAAGATGGCGAAACCAAGAGCGACCAAAAAGACTGGAAATAAGAATGGACGGTAGGCATGGATGTACTGCTTGACGGCCATCCAGCGGCTTTCAAAATAGGAGCCGATCGTCAAAAAGACAGCGACCCACACCATCGCCCCGCTGTAGGCGAACAAAGCAAACTTTCTCCAACGGTAGGCGTTCATGCCGGCCCAAAAGGCGGCGAGATGCCGAACGCCGGGGATGAAATAGCAAATGAACAATACCGCTGGGCCGAGCTTCGAAAAAAGCGCTTTTGTTTGCTCGAGCCGTTTTTCTGTAAGATGGAGCTTGGGACCGAATTTATGCAAAAACGGTAGCCCGAGCGTAATCCCTAGCATATAGCTGAGCGAGATGCCAATGATGGCTCCAAGCCAGCAGGAAAGAAAAGCGAGCGGATACGAAAACGCCCCCGTTGAAACGCGGTAACCGGCATATGTCAACAGCAGCTCGTCGGGGATCGGCAGCCCAACAATGCCGAGCATCAGCGCAACCATAATGCCGATGTAGCCGAAGTGTTCGATAAGATAATGCAAATAGTGCTGCAAATGACCACCACGCTTTGCCGCGATTTCTTGTATATGACCATTATAAACCAAACGGTCCACAAATGAAAATGGGGCGCTGCGCGTTCATGCCAAACGATGGAACGTATCAAAACACCGTTTCCCTCATACATTGTGATAAGAGGAAAAAGGGGGGGAGATGGATGCGGCAGGACGAGCTGAAAGAGTTGGAACGGGCGATTGCGGAAATTACGGAAATTGCGGAAGGATTTGGCCTTGATTTTTATCCAATGCGTTATGAAATTTGCCCGGCGGACATTCTTTATACGTTTGGTGCCTATGGGATGCCGACGCGATTTTCCCACTGGAGCTTTGGGAAACAGTTTTACAAAATGAAGCTTCATTATGATTTAGGGTTAAGCAAAATTTACGAGCTCATCATCAATTCGGACCCTTGCTACGCGTTTTTGCTCGATACGAATACGATCATCCAAAATAAGCTGATCGTCGCCCATGTGTTGGCCCACAGCGACTTTTTCAAAAACAACGTCCGCTTCAGCAACACGAAGCGCGATATGGTGGAAAGCATGGCGGCGACAGCGGAGCGGATCAAGCATTATGAACATCAATACGGAAAATTGGAAGTGGAAAAATTTTTGGATGCCGTCTTGGCCATTCAGGAGCATATCGATCCCTCGCTCCTGCGGCCGAAGCTGTCATGGACGTGGGAAGATACGGAAGTGTACGAAGAGGAGGAGCCTCCGAAAACATCGACGCCGTACGACGATTTATGGTCGCTTGACGAGCGAGACAAACTGAAAACGCCGCCGCGAAAAAAACGGCGCAAGTTTCCGCCGCAACCGGAAAAAGATGTGCTATTGTTCATTGAAGAATACAGCCGCGAACTGGAGGATTGGCAACGCGACATTTTAACGATGATGCGCGAGGAAATGCTTTATTTTTGGCCGCAGCTGGAGACGAAAATCATGAACGAAGGATGGGCGACGTATTGGCATCAGCGCATTTTGCGCGAGATGGATTTGACGAGCGATGAGGCGATTGAATTTGCGAAACTGAACGCCAACGTCGTGCAACCGTCGCGCACTGGCATCAATCCGTATTATTTAGGACTGAAAATTTTTGAAGACATTGAAGAGCGGTGGAACAACCCGACTGAGGAGATGAAAAAATACGGCGTCAAGCCGGGGTCGGGGAGGGCGAAAATTTTTGAAGTGCGCGAACTCGAATCCGACATTTCGTTTTTGCGCAACTATTTAACGAAAGAGCTCGTTATGCGCGAAGATATGTATTTGTTCCAAAAACAGGGGAAAGAATATAAAATCGTCGACAAAAACTGGGATCATATCCGCGACCAACTCGTCAGCATGCGGGTAAACGGCGGATTCCCGTATATCACGGTCAATGACGGCGATTATATGCGCAACGGAGAGTTGTATTTGAAGCATTGGTATGAAGGAATCGAACTCGATCTGAAGTATTTAGAAAAAGTGCTCCCATACATTTATCAGTTGTGGGGCCGTCCGGTCCATATGGAGACGGTCGTAGAGGAAAAGCCGATATTGTTTACGTATGACGGGAAAACGGTGCATCAGAAATATTTATAACATGAGGGCAGGGATCTCCTGCTTTTTTTGTTTGTCACGATGAATATGTGAAAAAATGACACAAATTATTCAAAATCATGTCGGATAGCGTCCCCGATTTTATGAAATAATATGAAGTGGATAATTTGTGATGATTGTCACAAATTCTTCACCACTGTTTGTTCGCTCGGGGGGGGTGGATATGTGGAAGCGGCATGAAAAAACGCTTGTGTTCGTTAGCTTTGCTGTTGCGACTATTGTCTTGCTTTCCTTGATTGGTCGCTTGTTTTCATAAGGGGGGATGAATCGTGAACGGTTACGATCCGGTGCTGCTTAGCCGTATTTTGACGGGATTGACGCTGACGGTCCACATCATTTATGCCACGATCGGCGTCGGGGTTCCACTGATGATCGCCATTGCCCAGTGGGTTGGGATTCGCAAAAATGATATGCATTACATCTTACTCGCTCGCCGCTGGACGCGCGGTTTTGTCATCACCGTAGCGGTCGGCGTGGTGACAGGAACAGCGATCGGCTTGCAGCTGTCGCTTTTATGGCCGAACTTTATGCAGCTGGCTGGCCAAGTGATCAGCTTGCCGCTGTTCATGGAGACGTTCGCCTTCTTTTTTGAAGCCATTTTCCTCGGCATTTATTTGTATACATGGGATCGGTTCGAAAATCAGAAAAAACATTTGCTTTTGCTTATCCCGGTGGCAATCGGGTCTTCAGCATCAGCCATGTTTATTACGATGGTGAACGCGTTTATGAATACGCCGCAAGGGTTTGAATTTAAAAACGGCGAGCTTGTCAACATCGATCCAATCGCGGCTATGTTCAACCCAGCGATGCCGACGAAAGTCGCCCATGTGCTGGCGACTTCGTATATGACGTCAGCATTCGTGCTTGCTTCGATCGCCGCTTGGCATTTATGGAAAGGCAATCGTCACATTTATCATCGCAAGGCACTTCATTTAATGATGAAAACAGCTTTTATTTTTTCGGTAGCCAGTGTATTGATTGGCGACTTATCGGGCAAATTTTTAGCCGAATACCAGCCAGAAAAGCTGGCGGCCGCTGAATGGCATTTTGAAACGAGCTCCCACGCGCCGCTCGTGTTGTTTGGCATGCTGACAGAGGATGGCGAGGTGAAGTATGCCATTAAAATCCCATATGCGTTAAGCATTTTGGCGCACAACCACCCGGGGGCGGTTGTGACCGGGCTGAACGAATTTCCGGAAGATGAACGCCCACCACTGTACATTCATTACTTATTCGATGTGATGGTCACGATCGGGGTGTTTTTAATGGTTGTCGCAGCCGCGTATTGGCTCGGATCGATTTTCCGCTGGAAGTGGACGGCGAAAAAGTGGTTTTTTGGACTGCTGGTGGCGGGAGGGCCGCTGGCGATGGTTGCGATTGAGGCGGGATGGTACTTAGCGGAAGTCGGGCGGCAGCCGTGGATTTTGCGTGGCTATATGAAAACGGCGGAAGGAGCGACATCGTCGGCGCATGTGGATACGATGCTTGTGTTGTTTTGCCTTTTGTATATGGTGTTAGTAATTGCGAGCGCAATAGTGCTCATCCGTATGTTCCGCCGCAACCCGGTTGAACGGGAGCTGGCAGAGCGGGCCAATAATGGGGAGGTGGCGCCATGACGCTCGAAGTCATTGGCATTTCGGTGTTATGGCTGTTTTTGTTCGGGTACATTATCGTTGGCTCGATTGATTTCGGGGCTGGGTTTTTCAGCGCCTATAGCCATTGGGCAAACAAACAGCATATTTTGCACCGCATCATTCAGCGCTATCTTTCCCCTGTATGGGAAGTGACGAACGTCTTTCTTGTCTTTTTCTTTGTCGGCATTGTCGGCTTTTTTCCGAAAACGGCGTATTATTACGGTTCTATTTTGCTTGTCCCGGCGAGCATCTCCATCATTTTGTTAGCTATTCGCGGCTCGTACTATGCGTTTCATACGTATGGGGGGACGGAACGGAACTGGTATTTAATCGCTTATGGATTGACGGGGTTGTTTATTCCGGCCTCCCTGTCCATCGTGTTGACGATTTCTGAAGGCGGGTTTGTGGAGGTAGGCGCCTCAGGCGTTACGCTGGATTATGGGAAGCTGTTTGCAAGCCCGTTGTCATGGAGCATTGTGCTGCTCAGTGTGACGAGCGTTCTTTACATTTCTGCCGTTTTCTTAACGTACTATGCGGACGAGGCCAAGGATGAACGGGCGCGGGCGCTGTTGCGCCGCTACGCTCTTCTTTGGAGCGGGCCGACGATGTTGTCAGCGCTGCTCATTATTTACCAGCTCCGCTACCATAATCCCGAGCATTACGCCAACCTATGGAATGTGGCGTGGATGCTGGTCATTTCCTTTTTGTGTTTTGTCATTACCGTTTGGCTGCTTTGGCGGCAGCGGCGGTTCGGCTGGGCGTTTATTGCGCTGTTGTTTCAATACGCGTTCGCCTTTTACGCCTATGGCATTTCACATTATCCGTATTTGTTATACCCGTATTTGACGATTTATGACGGGTTTACGAATGAGACGATGGCTATGGCGTTGATCGTCGCGTTTATTGCCGGCCTCCTGTTATTAATTCCGTCACTTTATTTGCTTATGCGCCTCTTTGTGTTTAACAAGGAGTACGTTAAAGGAAAATGGGAAGGGGGAAAAGGATAATGCAAACATTTTTGATCATGTATGCGCCGATGATCATCGTCGCCCTGTCGATCATCGCTGCGTTTTGGGCTGGTTTGAAAGATGTGCACGTAGATAAGTAAACACAATTTCAGCGTCTTGGTAATGCATAGTTTGCCGCCAATCGCCCACACTAGCGGATGACAACGAATAGAGAAAGGATGGGCGAGCATGAAAGAAATATTGGAGCGTGTGAAAGAGCAGCTGGAACAATCGTTTGACGAACCGCGCTCGACGAGTCTTGATGGGGCGATTCATGAGCTTGAACGGTTAAAAGCGAGCGCCAGGGATAAACGGCAAATGATCGAAGATGTCATCCGTGCGGTGACTCACGCGCGCAATGCGCGAATGGAGCTGGCCGAGGCGGGAGATGAATCGGCGACAAACGCTTTCGCTGAGGCCTACCGGGCGCTCGATCAAGCGATTGAATCGTACAGTGGCGTCGATAACGACCCGGTGTAAGACGGATGGGGGCCCCCTTGGCCTTCTGTTGTGACGATTGCGGGGATGGTGGCGAGCTTTTACTTTTTATCACTGGCGATAAAAACGTTGCCGATCGGCACCGCCTATGCGGTGTGGACGGGAATCGGAGCGCTCGGGGCGGCCTTGGTCGGCATGTTGTTTTTAAACGAGCCGGTCAACGCGCTGCGGGTGGCGTTTTTGCTTTGCATTCTTGTCGGAGTCATTGGTTTGAAGTTTACGGCGGGGCAATAAATTGGATTCATTTCTTGCCAAGAAAAAGAGTTGACAACAGGTATAAATATTGAATATCATGAAAATATAAAAACGAATATAGTTTCTTTTGTTAAAGGGGAGTAGCTTTAACAGCAAAGTCGTCAGTTCAGGGCGCATGCCCTCGGCTTTGTTGGCAACGGCGACGTTGTTAGCGAGACCTTTACCGATGTTGGTAAAGGTCTCTTTTACTTATGAAGGCCTTTACCAAGGATGGTAAAGGCCTTCTTTCATGTCATGGAACAAAAGGGGGAAGATAATCGTAAAAGAAGATAGGTTCAGCTTCAAAAAGAACAAAAAGCGGAGGGGATGACATGCGCAAATGGTGGAAACGACTTCGCTTCATCGTCCATGTCCGGCGTTTTCTACCGTTTTTGTTCGAATTTTTCGTTTCTCATGAAGTGCCAATGCGAAAAAAATTGTTTTCTGTCGGTTTGCTGCTTTTGTATATAGCGTTGCCGCTTGACCTCATTCCAGATTGGATTGCGTTGTTTGGTTTGATCGATGATTTGACCGTCTTCCTGTTTATTTTGCAACAAGTCATCAAGATGGCGCCGATTTCGCTAAAGGAAAAATATAACTTGTGAAGGGGGATTGTTCCATGGATGTATTGTCAGCGGAGTTTTGGACGGCGTTGCTGTCGATCATTATTATCGATCTTTTGCTGGCAGGGGATAACGCCATTGTGATTGGATTGGCGGCCCGCAACTTGCCAAAGCATCAGCAAAAAAAGGCCATCATTTGGGGAACGGCCGGCGCCGTTGTTGTTCGGGCGTTAGCAACGATTTTCGTTGTATGGCTTCTTAAAATTCCAGGCCTCTTGCTTGTTGGCGGTCTCTTACTTGTCTGGATCGCTTACAAGCTGCTCGTTGAGGAAAAGGGGCACGATGATATCGAGGCTGGGGGAAGTTTATGGGAAGCGATGCGCACGATTATTATTGCCGATGCGTTGATGGGACTTGACAACGTGTTGGCGGTCGCCGGTGCCGCGCATGGAAATTTTCTCCTTGTTATCCTTGGGCTGCTCATTTCTGTTCCAATCATGGTGTGGGGCAGCACGTTTATTTTAAAATGGATCGAGCGCTTCCCAATCATTATTACGATCGGCGCCGGTGTCCTCGCCTGGACGGCGGCGAAAATGATCGTCGATGAGCCGTTTTTAAAGGCGTATTTTGCCAATCCTGCCGTGAAGTATGGATTTGAGTTGCTTGTTGTTGCCGCTGTCATTGTGGCGGGAACGATAAAAAAACGAAAAAGCGCCAAAGAGACGAAACCGAAAGCCGCCAATGAATAATTGGCGGCTTTTGTGGCTGGGCAATCACCAAGCGGATGGCTATTTCCATTTCAGCAGCAGAAATTGCAGCAGCCATCCAATGGAGAGCCCGGGGATGACAGATAAGATCGGCAGCCAAATCGGTCCAAAAAACACGCCGCCGATCGTCACGTGCGACGAGTACATCAAGCCGACCGTCACAAAGTAGGCGGAGACGACAAACGGCAAAAACGAGTACGGCGTTTGCCCGCCGCCAGCGTCTTTAAACGCATCCCACATGGCAAAAAAGTATAAACATGGATAAAACATCAGCCATCCGATATCGACAATGCGGGCGGCCTCATCCGTACGTCCCAAAAAGCTGAGGCGGATGGCTTCATTGAAATGGGATTGGGTGTTAATCACAAATTCCAACGCAATAAACAAAATTCCTTTTATATACTTTTTGTTCAACAGTTGCCCGAATCCAGGCAAAGCAATGCTCCATAACAATGCTTCGATCGCTTTCACCTTTTCGAACCCTTTACTGAGATAGTATTAGTTGATCGTTGCTTTGTCCGTTGCACCGTCAGATGGACCTGGAGACAATCGATGGGTGTAATTGCATTTTTTACTAAAAAGACTTGTTTTATACTTTTTTGCAATAGGAAGGAAGGAAAACTTTCCTATAGAACCAAACGATATGTTAGCTGAAGATAAAAAATACTTTAAATTTTTCTGAATAATGAATATAATAGTTGTGTAAAGGATTTTGACAAATAAATAAAGGGGGAAGCCGTGTGAAGGGGATAAAATCGATTTTGTTATGGGGCCTGATTTCCGTCCTTGGGGCCGCAGCGTTTGCCATTTTGGCTTTAAGCCGCGGCGAATCGGTCAACGCCATATGGCTGATCGTCGCCGCCGTCTGCACGTATGCGGTCGCTTATCGGTTTTACAGCCGGTTTATCGCCCGCAAAGTGTTTGGTCTTGATGATAACCGGAAAACGCCAGCGGAAGTGTTCAATGACGGGAAGGACTATGTTCCGACGAACAAATGGGTGCTATTTGGCCATCACTTTGCCGCTATTGCGGGTGCGGGACCGCTTGTCGGACCGATTTTGGCCGCGCAGATGGGCTATCTGCCTGGGACGCTTTGGATTGTGATCGGCGTTGTGCTCGGCGGAGCGGTGCAAGACTTTGTCATTTTGTTCGCTTCGATGCGCCGCAACGGGAAGTCGCTCGGCGAAATGATTAAGGAAGAAATGGGTCCGGTGACGGGCTTGATCGCAGCGCTTGGCATTTTGGGCATTATGATTATTTTATTGGCCGTATTGGCGCTCGTTGTTGTGAAATCGCTTATCGGAAGCCCGTGGGGGATGTTTACGATCGCCGCGACGATTCCGATTGCGATTTTGATGGGCATTTACATGCGCTTCATCCGTCCAGGTCGTGTTGCCGAGGCGTCGCTTGGGGGATTTGTGTTGTTGATTTTGTCGATTGTGGCCGGTCAGTACGTCGCAGAGCATCCGACGCTTTCGGCGATGCTTACGCTCAAAGGGGAAACGATCGCGATCTTAATGATCATTTACGGATTTGTCGCTTCGGCGCTGCCGGTATGGCTGCTGCTTGCGCCGCGTGACTATTTGAGCACATTCTTGAAAATCGGCACCATCGTCGGATTGGCGCTTGGCATTTTCGTTGTGATGCCGGATTTGCAAATGCCGGCAGTGACGAAATTTATCGACGGTACAGGACCGGTCTTCGCCGGTAATTTGTTCCCGTTCTTGTTCATCACGATTGCCTGCGGCGCAGTGTCCGGGTTCCACGCGCTCGTTTCATCCGGCACGACGCCGAAGATGATTGAGCTTGAAAGCCATGCGCGGCCGATCGGCTACGGTGCGATGTTGATGGAGTCGTTCGTGGCGGTTATGGCGATGGTGGCGGCTTGCGTCCTGACGCCAGGGGCGTATTTTGCCATCAACAGCCCGGCGGCAGTGATCGGCACGGATGTCGTTCAGGCGGCCAAAGTCGTGTCATCGTGGGGATTTACGATCACCCCTGACATGCTGACGAAGCTGGCGAAGGACGTCGGCGAGCAAAAGGTGTTGTCGCGCACGGGCGGGGCGCCGACGTTGGCGATTGGGATGGCGCACATTTTATCGAGCGCCATCGGCGGCAAGGCGCTCATGGCGTTCTGGTATCACTTTGCCATCCTGTTCGAAGCGCTGTTCATCTTGACGACGATTGACGCTGGCACGCGCGTCGGCCGCTTTATGATCCAAGATATTATGGGGACGTTCTACAAGCCGCTTGGCAAAACGGATTCGCTTGCCTCGAACTTGATCGCCACGACCCTTTGTGTGTTGGCGTGGGGTTACTTCCTGTACCAAGGCGTCGTCGATCCGCTTGGGGGCATCAACACCCTATGGCCGCTGTTTGGCATCGCTAACCAAATGTTGGCGGGCATCGCCTTGTTGTTTGCGACGACCATTCTATTTAAAATGGGCAAAAAGGCTTATGTTTGGGTGACGCTCGTGCCGACGATATGGCTTTTGGTCGTCACGCTGACGGCGGGGTATCAAAAGCTGTTCCATGAAAACGTTAAAATTGGTTTCTTGTCGCATGCGAAAATGTTCCAAGACAGCTTGAGCCAAGGCAAAATTTTGGCGCCGGCCACGAATGAGGCGCAAATGCGGCAAATTATTATGAACGACTACATTGATGCGACATTGTGTGCGATTTTCATGCTCGTTGTGATTGCGATGTTGATCTCGGCGTTGAACATCTGGATCAAAGTGCTGCAAAACAAACATGTGCCGCTCAAAGAAGCGCCGTACGTGCCGCGCGATGGAGAAGGAGCGAAGCATTATGCCTAAATGGCTGCAAACTGTGTTGGCCTATCGCCGGCAGTTTCTTGACTTGCTTGTCGGCGTGCCGAGTTATGAAAAATATGTCGAGCATATGAAAACCCATCATCCGGGTGAGCCGATCAAGTCGCGGAAAGAGTTTTTCTGCGAGGCGCAAGAGGCGCGCTACAATGCCAAGGGCGGCAAAGTGTCGCGTTGCTGCTAGCGGCTGGAAAGGAAGGAGGGGGGGCCCTTCTTCCTTTTTTCAACGTCTGCATCGAAACGCTGTCCATTCCAGCCTAGGCTTGGCTATGAACATGTGGGAAAAGGGGGATACATAACATGCGCGTTCTTGTCGTGGGAGCAGGGGCGGTTGGCGGCTATTTCGGCGGACGCCTGCTCGAAAAAGGCGTCGATGTGACATTTCTCGTCCGTGAGCGGAGAAAGCGGGAGCTTGAGGAACGCGGGCTTGTCATCCGCAGCGTCCACGGCGATGCAGTGCTCGCGCCGAAACTGATCGCGGCCGGTGAACGGACGGAGCCGTTCGATCTTGTTGTGTTTTCAAACAAGGCGTATCATTTGGCGGGCGCCCTCGCTGATGCTAAACCGTACGTCGGTGAGACAACGATGATTTTGCCACTCTTAAACGGCATGGTCCATATGGATGTGTTGCGGGAGTCATTTGGCGATGACAAGGTGTTGGGGGGCTTTGTTTCATCGAAACGACGTTAAACGAAAAAGGGGAAATCGTTCAAACGGCTGTTGTTTTACGGGCGGCAATTGAAAACAACAGCCTAAAAATATTCATCAATCACCCGTGGTGCTAGATAAAATCAGACAAGCATAAAAATAGCCCTTGCCTGGCGGATCTCCTGTAGAATGAAAGCGCGACCTACCATTCGAAAGGAGAATCCCCATGCAAGAGCACTTTCATTTTACTACAGATCGGGCCAAGATTCAAAAGCAATATGCAGCCATTTTCTTTTTTGTTTCTGCTCAACTTTCATGCATTCAGGTGCATCTTCATCGTCGAAATCGCCATTTGGTCAAGCAAGAGGACGCTGTCATCATCGCCATTCATCTTTTAGGAAAGCTGCTCGGTTTTACTTCTGAACGGGCGTGGCATCGCTTTGTTATCGGGAACTTGTTCCCAAAGGGGCAGTTTCTGGAACGTTCCCGGTATCATCGTCGTTGTCGATCTGCGATCAAATGGATTCGCCATGAATTGGCGAAAAGCGGGCAGCACCATGCCTACGCTGTGGTGGATAGCTTGCCAATCGAGTTATGTCATGCCGTGAGAATGGATCGGGTCAAACGGTTTCAAGAGATCGCCAACATCGGGTATTGCGTTTCCAAAAAGCAATGGTACTACGGGTTGAAGCTGCACCTTCAAGTGACCGATCAAGGGCTGCCAATGGGGTATGTGGTGACGGAAGCATCTTGCCACGATCGAATAGCAGCCGAAAGCGTCATGACCCAAATTCCTCATCCCTATAACTTCGGGGACAAAGGGTTTATTAGCAGTGACTTGCAAAAAAGGCTGTACGAAGAATACCAAATGGCGCTTTGGACTCCGTCTCGAAAAAACCAGAAACATCGTGCGTCTGAGACATGGGAGCAGTGGATCCAACAAAAACGCAAAGTGATCGAGACGGTGTTCTCGGTTCTGGTTGACCACTATCGCATCACGGGGATCCGAGCCAATTCGATTATCGGATTTGAAGTGGCACTAGACGGTATATTGTTAGCTTATTCCCTGGTTACACTTGGGCTAGTTGAGCGCTAAAGCTCAACTAGCACCACGGGTATGCTAAAATCTATTTTTGATCGATATAGGGTTCAAATCACTTTTACACTGCATTTCATTATGACATCCCCTCTTGTTACTACGTTATTCTTTGCGATGTATTCTAACTCTCCCGCTTTATCAAGCATATTGGTAATAACAATGGGGGTTACGATTTCTTTATGTTTTTGCTCTAAATAATCGAGGTCTACATTTAGTAAAGGGTCTCCCACTTTCACTGTTTCGCCGGCACTTACCGCAACCTCAAATCCTTTCCCATTTAGCTCTACAGTCTCTAATCCAATATGAATAAGTATTTCTAATCCTTCCTCTGAAACGAGACCAACTGCATGCTTCGTAGGAAAAATTTGCACAACCTTTCCGTTAATAGGGGAAACTACTTTTCCGTTTTTCGGAATAATCGCTAAAACGTCTCCCATCATTTTTTGAGCAAATACAGGGTCAGGAACTTCTTCTAACGGTATTGCTTCCCCATCAAGCGGGGAATGTATTTCCACTACTCTAGTTTCTATTTTTTTGCTAAATAATTTTTTCAGCATATCTCAACAACCCACTTTCTATCCGTTTTTAAAATGTAATTTTCATTAATAAAAATAAACAAACGATAGAGAGAAAAAATACTAATGTACTCCCGAAAAGTCTCACGCATGCTTCTTTATGTTTGAGTTCTAACTTCTTTTCTTTTAATAACATTGGTTGTTCTTTTCTTTGTTGATACAAACCGAATAGGAGAATGATGCTGGCAAAGAGATTTCCAATAAGCAATTGAGATGCAGCTACCATCCACAATGTTACATATGATAACTTGACATGCCTTTTGTTTTCTAAATCATTTACCGCTACTTTTGTTAATACAGCAAAAAAAGGATTTAGCATCGCTATAACAAACATAATGGTGATGATCGGCTCGCGGATTACCGGAGTGAAAAATGTTTGATGCGCATGAAGCGTCACTAAGTACAGGCAAGTGACAAAAATCAATGGCACTGCATAAAAAAAGTAAATGGCTGCTTTAAAAAAACAGCGCTTTTAGCCATTATGGTCTGAGAGTTCCAAGTCAAAAAATTTTTCGATCTCCTCAAGGTTGTTCACCATTTTTTTCTTCATTTTGCAGTTGCTTAAGATAATCGACATAGTGACTAAAAAGCATCTCTCCTATAATAAAAAAAGAAGCAAATGTGTTGAGCTTAGTGTCATCACTTAATTCGTTGCTCGAGCTATTGGCATATAAGTTAAAAGGAGTCATTCTTGCCAGGTGATTATTTTTTAAGTTTGTTACTGAAATAAATGGTATTCCTTTTGCAACCAATGACTGAATTGCCGGAAAAATTGTCGGAGTATCTCCAGAAAAAGAAATAATAATGACTAAATCATTTATAGTCAGGTCTTTAATTACCATTTCCAATTCAGTTTGCGCCTGAATGACATGTAAATATTTTTGTACGGCCAAAAACATTCGTTGTAATTCAAAGGCACAGTCTAATTGCGCCGTACCAGTTCCATAAATAAATATTCTTTGCGCGTGATGGATTAATTTGCAGATTTCAGAAAAATCCTTTTTCTTGATATATTTTAATGTTTCGAGAATATCGTTTCTTAAAATTTCGACTTGGCTTTTATCACTATTGCCTCCTTCTTGTTCCTGCCATTTCAGAAACACACGAAACTCACTATATCCACTAAACCCAAGCTTTTGAGCTAATCTTAAAATGGATGAGCGTGAAACATTGCACTTTTCTGCTAAACTGTTGATTCCTAATTTGTGGCATTCGCTTTTATTGTTTAAAATATACTTTAAAATATGCAAATCGGTCTCATTTAGTTGATTATAATGTTTATTGATCAATTCTTCGATTTTCATTGTTTGATCCTCCTTCCTTTAAAAAAGTCTACTAAATAACTGTACTGTAGTTGAGCAATTTTCATTACAATAATTACCATGTAAAAAGAGACAAACGGAGTACCCCTTATGCCACATGAAGCTGTTTTTTAACGACATCAATGGGAATATCTTGTTTCGCTGCATCGTAAATAAACTCCACGAGGCTATGTCCTTTCTTCTTTCGAAGGAAGTCAAGCCCGGTAGAGAAATCGCTGTTGGATTCGACCATACTGTACACATAAGCGAGTTGCACCAAGATCCAATACCGTTTCACCGCCCGACGTTGACGAACGCGGTACCCATCGAGCTTCAGCTGGTCTTTCGCTTGTCGAAAAAAGCATTCGATCGACCAACGCTGGGCATAGTAGCGCAAGATCTCTTCATCGCTTAGCTCCCGGTCGGTGCTCAAGACGCAGTGAAGATGTTCAGGTGTCATCGGCTGATCGGCTTTCCAAGCCAACAACACAACGGCATCATCGAGACCTTTCAGCGCTCCCTCGTAGCGATACACGCGATAACGCTCTTCTCCCACCGTGACGAGATGGGTGTCTTCCGCGATGGTTGGGATGAAAGCTCTCGTGATGCAGATCGGTCAAGGTTCCCGCAAATCCTTTCGTTGTCAGCGCATCGATAATATGAATGAGATGTTTCATGACCGGCTTAGAGAAATAAAGGGCCAGCCCCAACATTGCGAAAAACTTGTCGATTCCTTGGTGATGTGGTAGTCTATTCATGAGACATGAACCTCCTTGAGAATGGTTTGGTGACACATCTATTCTAATCAAGGAATCGGGTTCATGTCTCCCTCTAGAAATGTTGATGTATCAAGGCTTTTCGGCCCCTCAGGGGTGTCCAAAAAATATTTTTCGACAAAATCCCTTACATCCTTTTTCAGTTTTGTGGATATCTTACAGACCTAGGGTGCGCTTCGCGGTCGCGTCTGGGGATATTTTCCTGCCGTGGGGGGGAAGCATATTCGATGCACCCTTTGGATCTCCGCGTCGCTGATGAGGACGAACCCTCCCACGTCTCCGGGCGTCTTCGCGCCAACATTCCCTCGTTCGGTCTCGTCATCAGGCGGAGGCCGGCCAAGCTCCTTTAGGGACTCAAGGTCGAATGGATGAAATCACGCCAGCTTCTCCGGTGTCATCTCGTTGTCCAACGATTCTTCCGTTCGCAGGGGGAGGCCTTAGGCCGCCCGTTGCACCTGGGACAAGACGTCCTGTTTCATTCGCTCCGCGTCAAACGCTTGTTTCTTCGTACAAATCGCAAACAGCACATTCAACAGCTTCCGGCACAAGGCGACGATGGACTGCTTTCCGGTCAGCGGATTGACGGATCGGGTCGTATAATACTCATGCAGCTCGCGAAACGCCTCGTTATGCCGAATCAGCGGAATCATCGCCCGAAACAGCACCGAGCGCAACCGTTTCCGTCCCCGTTTGGAGATGTGCTTTTGCCCTTTGCGCTGGCCGGAGGAGTTCTCCTTGAGCGTCAGGCCCGCCAACTTCACCAATTGGCGCGGGTCTCGATAATGGGCGAAGCTGCCGATCTCCGCCAGCAGATCGATGATCGTGGCGTCTCCCAACCCGTCGACCGTTTTCAACCATTGGTACTCCATCGTCGTTTGAACCAATGCCTTCAACTCGGCGTCCAGTGCAGCGATCTCCGCCTCCAATTGGCGGTATCGGCGGACGAGCGCGGCGATCTCAAACCGGGCCATCGCTGTCCCTTCCGTCACCCCAATCGAGTCCTTCGCGGTGTTGATCAACGCCTGAATTTTGGCCTTCTGCGGGCATTTCATCCCTTTGCTTTGCCGGTACACCTCGATGAGCTCCTCGGCGGTCCGACCGGCCATATCAGCCGGAAGCGGCGTCCACTCCAACACCGAAAGCGCCGTTTTCCCCAAGTCACGAAACACGGTCCAAAACTCTGGAAAATACCGATCCGTCCAGCGGACGATCGCGTTTTTCACCGCCGTCTGTTCCTTGCGGAGCTTCTCTTTGAGCGTGCTTCCCACGCGCAAATCGGCTTCGATCTCGTGCAGCAGCCGGGGAACGAGGAATCGTCCGTCTTTTGCCAGTCTGGCAATGACCAGGGCGTCTTTGGCGTCGTGTTTCGTCGGCAGGTTGTCATCGAGTTCTTTCGACCGGCACACATGCGCCGGGTTGACCATGACCAACGGGATCCCGTGCTCCTCGAGGAAGTAGGCTAGGTTCAACCAGTAGTGCCCGGTCGGCTCCACCGCGACGATCACCTCTGACTTCCCAAACGCTTGCATCGCCTCCTGAATCGCTTTATACAGCTGCTGAAACCCCTCTTTCGACTGGAAGATCGGGAACGACTTGCGAAGCACGCGCCCCCGGTCATCCACGAAGCAGGCGTAGTGGGTTCGTTTCGCGATATCGATGCCCACGACAAGCGTTTGTTCCGTAACTTGATCAATTTTATAGTTTTGTGTACAATTCATCTGAAGTCCTCCTTGGTATGGTGAGTGATGTGGTTGACACCCCTGCATCATACCAAGAGGGCTTTTTTTGATCAAGTCCCCGGAAAAGCTCCTAACGGGAATGCTCCTTTTTTGTATGGATGTAAATTTATGTTAGTGAATTTGCTCATCTACAGTAAATAACTGTTTCTTTTTAAAGGAAGGAGGAGAACGAAACAAAAAGTACAAAGTGCTGTACTTTTTGTTTCGTATTCTTTTTTAATGTAATTCTGGCCAATATCCTTTATTTGCTTCGATTAAATCATCTAATATTTGTTTTGCTACTTTCGCGCTTGGTACTGTTTTAGATAGTGTGATAGCCTGCCATAATTTTTGGTAAGATTTTGTTATCCATGCTTCGACCACTAACTTTTCCACAGATACTTGTTGTTCCATTAATCCTTTTTGGAATTGCGGGATTTCCCCGATCGATAGCGGTTCAGGACCATTGCTGCCGACAATGCATGGAATTTCCACCATTGCGGTCGGGTCAAAATTAGAAATAGCTCCTTTATTTTCTACAATAAGCAGCATTCTTTCATGAGTGTTGTAAGCAATGGCACGCGCTAAATCAACAATGTATGAAGCATGTTCGTCAATATGAAGAGCGCTTCCTTCTGTTGATTGCTTTTCAATGATTTTTTTGCATTCCGTAAATACAAATTTTTCGCGTCCATCCATTACTTCATTTGCTCTTGTATAATTCGGGTTAGAATTTGCCACTACTTCATCCGGGAATAAATAGTATTTTAAATATGTGTTCGGCAACGTATCTGGGTCTAATGCATATACGTCTCTCGCTTTTAAGAATGTATCTTGCCAGCTAGCATCAACATGCTGATTGTCTCCGCTATCATTGACAACATACCCGTACTTTGCAACATGCTCCTTTAATTTAGGCATTAAATCATTTCCTTCTTTGTCACGAATATCTGTCCACCATCCAAAATGGTTCAGCCCATAATATCTTACCGTCATTTCTTTGCGGGATTTTAAGCCTAAAATCCGTGCCATACGTTCTTCAATCCCGACAGGCATATCACAAATGTTGAGTACTTTCGAATGAGGACGGAGACGGCGCGTCGCTTCAGCTACAATCGCTGCTGGGTTGGAATAATTGAGCATCCATGCATTAGGAGAGTATTTTTCCATATAATCAATTAACTCTAATACTCCTCCGATTGAACGCATACCATATGCAATTCCACCCGGACCGCACGTTTCTTGGCCCACCACACAATATTTCAACGGAATTTTTTCATCTAATTCACGCATAGCGTATTTTCCAACCCGAATGTGGGCCATGACGAAGTCAACGTCGGTAAACGCTTCTTCCGGATCAGTAGTAGCGAGAAATTCAATTTCTGGAGCTTTTTCTCTTAAAATAACTTCACATGCTCCGGCAATGATATCTTGACGTTCTTTATCAATATCGTACAATTTTAACTTACGAATAGGAAATTTGTCTAAGTTATCCAATAACATTAACACAATCCCTGGAGTAAATGTACTTCCCCCACCTGCAATCAAAATGGAAAACTTTTTCATTTTTCTTCCTCCTTTTTTATATTATGATGAGCGCTTTCATTACTGTTATAGCAAATCGAAAATATGGGAACAATGGATTCCAGCCATTCTGGACCTAATCACACTTTCCGTTCTTTTTCACATTAGATAAGAATTTTCCCAGCTTCATCATTATGAGATGATCGTTACGATTCTGTTTTAAATCCCTTTTCTTCCAAAGCTTTCTCAAACTGCTCTCGCACTTGTGGGACCGATAAACCGACGATCACTTGAATTGCCTTGCCATTACGAACGACACCATGAGCTCCCGCAGACTTGAACACACTATCCGGCGCGACTTTTGATTCATCATTCACACTAACGCGAAGACGTGTGGCACAATTGGTAACCGCCTCGATATTTTCAGGACCGCCAAGCGCATCTAAAAATTGTAATGCTTGAACCGTATAGCTGTTGCCACTGCCATTTTGGTTAGCTTGTTTTTTTGCTTTATAATCTGCTTTCGTATATAATTTCATCTCTGATGAATCATCTGCTTCGCGTCCCGGCGTTGCAACATTAAATTTAAGAATCAAATATCGGAAAACAAAGAAGTAAATGATCATAAATATGAACCCGATTGCCCATTGTATTAAATAAGTCGTGCTATGATATTTAAATAATGGAATCCAGTTTGAAGTAGCGATTTCTAACAGTCCCCCGCCCATATTTCCTACAGCGCCGAATGCATACATCACCGCTGCCATTGTGGCTGCTAAAAATGCATGCACTGCAAATAACCAAGGTGCCACAAATAGGAAAGTAAATTCAATTGGTTCTGTAACTCCAGCAATAACAGCCGTTAAAGCGGCAGAGATTAATAGCCCTGCAACCTGTTTTCTTTTTTCTGGCTTTGCAGTAACATACATCGCTAATGCAATACCTGGAATGCCAAAGATTTTAGACATCCCATGCAATGCAAATCCGCCTTGCGGGAACATTTCCTTTAAAGAATGCGCAGATGTTGCGTATTCTGGTAAATGCTCGATCCAATACTTAGCGATTCCTCCTTCAACAACCGCAGGGCCAAAGACAAATGGACCGTAGATGAAGTGATGCAGCCCTGTTGGAATAAGTAAGCGCTCTAAAAATGTATACAACCAAACCCCAAGCACTCCTGAGCTTGCCAAAAATCCTTGTAAAGATGCAATGCCATGTTGTACGATTGGCCAAATATAGGCTGTTATTAAAGCAACTGGAAGCATCACAAGGAACGCAATAATCACCACAAATGATGAACCTTGAAAAATGCCAAGGAAATCTGGAAGCTTCGTATCGAAGAAGCGGTTATGAAGCGCTACAACAATAGAAGATATAACGATCGCTCCAATAATGCTCGTATCTAATGTTTTGATTCCCGCAATCATTGTCAAACCGCTAACTCCGCCAGCTTCCTGGCTGAAATCTACACCAAATTTATCTCCCCAAAGAGTCAATATAGCGTTAATAAAATAGTTGAATGTTAAATAAGTAACAATCGCTTCCATACAAGCTCTCGCATGGGCCTTTTTTGCCAACGCAATCGGAATGCCTATAACAAACAATAACGGCATTTGTCGGAAGACCGTCCATCCACCCTCTTCTACTACCGTCCAAAACTTGTACCACATTCCGTTCGGATCAGCAATGGATCCCATGATATCAGGATTTTTAAACAAGATGGTCAAGCCAACGACTATACCAGCGAACGGAAAAAGCAACACCGGTACAAACATAGCTGCACCAAACCGCTGAATTTTTTGCATCATGCCCACTCACTCCTTCTTCTCAAATTTTTTGATAACGCTTTCCTTTTCTTTATAACATGAACTTTTTTGGCAAACAACAAAACGGAAGTAAGCTGTTCGTTTTCACTTCTCTTGTTATTTTTCCCAAAATTAAAGAAAATTCCCAGAATGAGCAGCTATATATGGAATACTAGAGATATTCTTCATAGTCCACCATAAATTTTAAGAACAGATCGAGCCAAACTTCAAAAACAATATGTATCGATTTTGTGTTTTGTATCAGCTCAACTATCGAGTATCCAGATTCATCTTCAACGTCGAAATCTTCATTTGTTGAAACAGAAGGGCGAGGTCATCATCGCCGTCCATGTCCTTGGAAAGTTGTTAGGCTTCACTTCCGAACGGGCTTGGCATCGGTTTGTGATCGGGAATTTGTTTTCCAAGGACTTGTTCCCTGAACGTTCTCGATACAACCGTCGCTGCCGAGCGCTTGGCTTTGCGATCAAGTGGATGCGGCACCAGCTGGCCAAGCGTGGACAACACCATGCGTATGCGATCGTGGACAGTTTGCCGATCGAGCTGTGTCATTCATCCCGAATGTATCGCGCCAAACGGTTTCGTGGAATTGCGGATATTGGCTATTGTGCTTCGAAAAAGATCGCTTTCTATGGGTTGAAACTTCATCTGCAGGTCACCGACCAAGGGCTTCCGATGGGATATGTCGTCACTGAAGCGTCTTGTCACGATCGGGTGGCCGCTGAAACCGTCATGATGCAAATTCCACATCCATATAACCTAGGTGACAAGGGTATATCAGCCAAACGCTGCAAAAGAAGCTGTACGAAGAGCATCGAGTCGCTTTTTGGACGCCCGTTCGAAAAAATCAGCGAATTCGCCAATCGGACGCATGGAAACAGTGGATGAAACGAAAACGCAAAGTGTTGAAACCGTGTTTTCGATTTTAGTCGATTCGTATCGGATCACCGAGATTCGAGCGAACTCGGTTTCTGGATTTGAAACGGCACAGGATGGTATTTTACTGGCTTACTCCCTTGTTGTTCTTGGGCTAGTTGAGCGTTAAGACTCAACTAGCACCACGGGTTCATCAATCATTTTTTCGCTAGTCTTGAAAAAAGAGAGTTGTATATTTCCGTCATGTAGTGTACAGTGGATAGTGAAAACGTGTGCACAAAGGGGGAGGAAGCCTTGAAAAAAACATGGTGGAAAGAGGGCGTCGCCTATCAAATTTATCCGCGCAGCTTTATGGATGCCAACGGCGACGGCATCGGCGATCTTCGCGGCATCATCGAAAAGCTGGATTATTTGGTGGAGCTTGGAGTCGACATCGTTTGGATTTGTCCAATTTACCGGTCGCCGAACGCCGATAACGGATATGACATCAGCGATTATTATGCCATTATGGATGAGTTTGGAACGATGGATGACTTCGATGAATTGCTTGCCCAAGCCCATCGGCGCGGGTTGAAAGTCATTTTGGATTTGGTCATCAACCATACGAGTGATGAGCATCCGTGGTTTATCGAATCGCGGTCATCGCGCGACAATCCGAAGCGCGACTGGTACATTTGGCGTGACGGCAAAGACGGGCGCGAACCGAACAACTGGGAAAGCATTTTCGGCGGCTCGGCGTGGCAGTATGATGAGCGGACGGGTCAATATTATCTGCATATTTTTGATGTCAAACAGCCCGACTTGAACTGGGAAAACAGTGAGGTGCGCCAGGCGATTTATGAGATGGTCAACTGGTGGCTGGATAAAGGTATCGACGGCTTTCGTATCGACGCGATCTCCCACATTAAGAAAAAGCCGGGTCTTCCCGATTTGCCAAACCCGAAGGGGCTGAAGTATGTACCGTCGTTTGCCGGGCATATGAACCAGCCTGGCATTATGGAATATTTAAGAGAGTTGAAAGAGCGAACGTTTGCGCGATATGACATTATGACGGTCGGCGAGGCGAACGGAGTAACGGTTGATGAGGCCGAACAATGGGTCGGGGAAGAAAACGGCGTGTTCAATATGATTTTTCAGTTTGAGCATCTAGGGCTATGGGAAAGGAGTGCGGATGGTTCCATCGATGTCCGCCGCCTAAAGCGGACGTTGACGAAATGGCAAAAAGGGCTTGAAAACCGCGGGTGGAATGCGTTGTTTTTGGAAAACCACGATTTGCCCCGCTCCGTTTCGACGTGGGGCAATGACCGCGACTATTGGGCGGAAAGCGCCAAGGCGCTCGGCGCGCTCTACTTTTTCATGCAAGGGACGCCGTTCATTTATCAGGGGCAAGAGATCGGGATGACGAACGTGCGGTTCGATGACATCCGTGATTATCGTGATGTGTCCGCTCTTCGCCTGTATGAACTCGAACGGGCGAAGGGGCGGACCCATGAGGAAGTGATGAAGATCATTTGGCAAACCGGGCGCGACAACTCGCGCACCCCGATGCAATGGTCTGATGCCCCAAACGCTGGATTCACGACAGGTACGCCATGGATCAAGGTGAACGAAAACTATCGTACGATCAATGTCGAGGCCGAGCGGCGCGACCCGAACTCGGTATGGTCGTTTTATCGACAAATGATTCAGCTTCGGAAAGCGAATGAGCTGTTTGTTTACGGAACGTACGATCTGCTTTTGGAAAACCACCCATCCATTTACGCGTACACAAGAACGCTCGGACGTGATCGCGCGCTTGTAGTCGTCAACTTGTCGGACCGCCCGTCACTTTACCGCTATGACGGCTTCCGCCTTCAGTCAAGCGATTTGGCGCTCTCGAACTACCCGGTCCGTCCGCATAAAAATGCGACGCGTTTTAAGCTGAAACCGTACGAGGCGCGCGTATACATCTGGAAAGAATAAGAAGGAATTTGCCTTTCTGTGTGGAATGAATACGGAAGGGAGATGATCAACACGGGGACGGTCGATCCGATTCGCTACCCGATCGGAACGTTTCAAGCGCCGCAGCAGTTTGAGGATGGGAAGGTGCAAGAGTGGATTGCTGCCATCCGCGGGCTGCCGAACGACTTAAGGGCCGCTGTTTTCGGCTTAAACGATGAGCAGCTCAACACGCCGTACCGCGACGGCGGCTGGACGGTGGCCCAAGTCGTCCACCATTTGGCCGATGCAAGCATGAACGCGTTTTTGCGCACGAAATGGGGAGTGACGGAAGACGACCCAACGGTGAAGCCGTTTGCGGAAAGCGAATGGGCGAAAACGGCCGATGCTTGCTCGCTGCCCATTGAACCGTCGCTTTTATTGCTTGACGGACTGCATGCACGGTGGACGACGCTGCTCGAGTCGATGACAGAAGCCGATTTTCATCGCCTCATCCAACCGGAAGGAGCGTTGCGGCCGATGCCGCTGTACGTATTGACCGCGCTGTATGCATGGCATGGCAGGCATCATACGGCGCAAATTGTGTCATTGCGGAAACGGAAAGGATGGTAAAAAGCCGCCGATTGGCGGCTTTTTTTACTCGATCGGCCGCACCGCTTGGGGCGGCCGATATATAGGCTCGCTCCGGAGAAAAGCCGCCTTTGCGCGGCTTTTTTCAAAAAACGTGCTGGACAAACATTTTTGTTAAAAGAAAACATACAGTTATGCTATACTGACAAATATTAAGGGACACGAAATATATATCGTACAAGGGGGATCGGTATGAATGCGCAACAAAGGCAAGTTGTTGCGGAACAGAAAGAAAAAATTTGGACGCGCAATTTTATTTTGATTTGCTTGGCCAACTTTTTCATTTTTCTTGGATTTCAAATGACGCTGCCGACACTGCCGCTGTTTGTCGAACACTTAGGCGGCAACGACCAGCTCATCGGCCTTGTCGTCGGGATTTTCACTTTTTCCGCACTTCTCGTCCGTCCGTTTGCCGGCCATGCGCTTGAGACGCGGGGACGGCGGTTTGTCTTTTTGCTTGGGCTGCTCATTTTTGTCGTTTCGGTCGGTTCGTACAGTGTCATCACCAGCATGCTTCTTCTCTTTTTGATGCGCGTCGTCCAAGGAATTGGCTGGGGGTTTTCGACAACCGCTTCCGGAACGGTGGCGACGGACATCATTCCGGCCAGCCGCCGCGGGGAGGGAATGGGTTATTACGGATTGTCAGGAAACATCGCCCTCGCTTTCGGTCCGTCGCTTGGACTTGTGCTTGCCGCTATGATTCCGTTTAGCCATTTGTTTCTGATTTGCGCTCTGCTTGGCGTTGCTTCCGTATTGTTTGCGGCGGCCATCACCTATAAAAAAGTGGAGGGAAGGCCGCGCTATGAGACGAACAAGTGGGACCTTTACGAAAAAACGGCGCTCGTTCCATCCGTGCTTCTCTTCTTTTTAACGGTGACGTTCGGCGGCATTGCTTCGTTTTTGCCGCTATATACGGCGCAAAAAGGGATCGGCGGTTTGCAGCTGTATTTTTTGCTTTATGCGCTCGCCCTGATGGTGACGCGCACGTTCGCCGGCCAGCTGTATGACCGGAAAGGGCATCGGGCTGTCTTTCTCCCAGGTGCGGGGCTCATTTTGCTTGCGATGCTGCTGCTCTCCTGGCTGCCGGGGGAATGGGCGCTGCTTTTGGCGGCAGTATTGTATGGCTTCGGTTTTGGCATGGTGCAGCCAGGGCTGCAGGCGTGGTCGGTTGAGCGGGCCCCTGTTCATCGGAAAGGAATGGCGAATGCAACGTTTTTCTCCTTTTTTGATTTAGGCGTTGGCATCGGGGCGATGGTGTTTGGCCAAATCAGCCACTGGTTCGGCTATCCGAGCATTTATGTAACCGCCGCCGGTTCGGTGCTTGTTTCCATGCTCGTTTACTTGAGCGTGCTGCGCAAAGAACAACCTCTTCATCCGCGGCAAGAAAGAAACGCTTAAGGTTTGTCCTTAAGCGTTTTTCTTTAGCGCCGCGAGTGCACTTCGTAGATGGCAAATTTTAAATAGTCGCCTTCATTGGCGGCAAGCAGTTTCGGGTGGTCATAGCCGGCGCCGTTCCAGTACACTTGGCGGAGCACTTTTTTGGCGTCAAACGCCGCATCGGCGATCATCTCTTGGAACATGTGCGGGCGAACATGGTACGAACAGCTCGACGTGACGAAAAAGCCGCCGTCTTTGACGAGTTTCAACCCGTTCAAATTGATGTCTTTATAGCCGCGCAGCGCTTTTGGCACCGCGTGGGCCGATTTGGCGAACGCCGGCGGGTCGATGATGACGACATCCCACTGTTTGCCGGATCGCACTGCTTCGCGTAAGTAATCGAATGCGTTGGCGACGACAAATTCTACATTTGTGAATCCGTTTAAGGCCGCATTTCGTTTTGCCGTCTCAATTGCATGCTCGGAAATGTCGACGGCGGTGGCGTGCTTCGCTCCGTACAGGCAGGCGTTCAGCATAAATGAGCCGGTATGGGTGAAACAATCAAGCACCGTCGTCTCCGGGCCGATGAGCGGGCGGAGGGCGGCGCGGTTTTGCCGCTGGTCGAAGAAAAAGCCGGTTTTTTGCCCGTTTTCAATGTCGACAATGTATTTCACGCCGTTCTCCTCGATTTCCATCTCCGTCTCCGCTTCCCCGTACCAAAACCCTTTTTCCTGTTTGAGACCCTCAAGCTCCCGCACGGACACATCGTTGCGCAAATAAATGGCCCTTGGAGCGAACACGTCAAGCAAGCCGCGCAAAATCCACTCTTTGTGCACTTCCATCCCGAGCGCCAAAATTTGCACCACAAGCACGTCCTCATATTTATCGACGATGAGCCCCGGCAGAAAATCGGCCTCGCCGTAGACGGCGCGGCATGAACGGACGCCCGGGAGCATCCGTTCGCGATACGCCCAAGCGCGGCGGATGCGCTCAATGAAAAACCGCTCATCGAGCTCGTCATCCGGGTTTTGCGTCAACACCCGGACGATGATTTGCGAGGCTGGATTGATGTAGCCTTTCGCCAACCAGTACCCTTGATGGTTATAGACATCGACAAAATCTCCCGGTGTGATGTCACCCTCGATACGGTCGACTTCGCTCTGAAAAATCCACGGATGGCCTTGTTCGAGCCGTTTTTTTCGTTGCCGCTTCAAGATCACTTTCGCCATCAGTTCCAACTCCCATCCGGTAATCAATCGTTGCGCTTTTATCATAGCGAATTGCGGAGCGCGGCGCAATGACAGCCGAAAAAAAAGGTTGACAACCGATGCGGCCGTGATATGATAAATGTAAAGAAAATTTCATCACAATCAGACATCCACTAGGGGGGCCTGTAAACAGGCTGAGATCAAAGTGTGACTTTGAGACCCTTAGCACCTGATCTGGGTAATGCCAGCGTAGGGAAGTGGAGGAGCTGCAGGCCGGCTTTGGCCGCATTGGAAAATCTGTATGCTCGCGCCGCCTTCTTTACGCGAATCGGTAAAGAAGGCGGCGCTTTTATTTTGGAAAAAGGGGGAATACGAATGTCGTTTGCAAGGCGCGTGCGCCAGGCGGCTGATCCGATCTGGCAGGCGAGTTTCCGTCACCCGTTTGTCAAAGAGCTTGGCGAAGGAACGTTGGATCGCGCAAAATTCCGCTATTATGTCATGCAAGATGCGTACTATTTGCGCCATTTTGCCCGTGTGCAGGCGATCGGGGCGGCGAAATCGCCGGATTTGGCGACGACGGCCCGGCTGGCGCACCATGCCCAAAGCACATGCGAAGCGGAATTGTCGCTTCATGAAACGTTTGCCGGACTGCTTGGCATCACCGAAGAGGAACGGGCTGCGTTCATGCCGGCGCCGACGGCTTACGCGTATACATCGCATATGTACCGGGCGGCGTATGAAGGGCATTTGGGCGATGTCATTGCCGCGATTTTGCCGTGCTATTGGCTGTATTACGAAATCGGTGAGCGGCTGAAAACGTGCCGGCCGAACGATCCGATTTATGAAAAGTGGATCAGTACATACAGCTCCGATTGGTTTCGCTCGCTTGTTGAGGAGCAGATCGACCGGCTTGACGCCATTGCCGCTGCCGTGACTGAGGAAGATCGGCGCCGGATGGAACAGCATTTTTTGATCAGCAGTGACTATGAGTATCAGTTTTGGGAGATGGCGTACCGACTGGAGCGGTGGCCATCGGCCGAACTCATGAAGAGCCGGTGAAACGGCGACAACACGAAAGGAGGAGTTTTCATGGGAACAACATCGAAAGGGTTGAAACTGGCCGATATTTTAACGACGATTGTCATTGCCGTTGTGTTCGGCGTCATTTACAAAGTGTGGGGGCCGTTGTATGAAGTGGTGAAAGTATTCGGGTTTCATGCCGATCAACTGATTTATGGCATGTGGTTTATCGCGTCGTCGCTTGCGTATTTGCTAATCCGCAAACCGGGGGTGGCGCTGCTTGCCGAGATCGCGGCTTCATCGGGCGAGTTGGTGATGGGGTCGCAGTGGGGGCTTGAGGTGTTGATTTATGGGGTTGTACAAGGGCTGTTTGCCGAGCTTGTCTTTGCGGCGTTCCGCTATCGGCGGTTTGACGTGTTTGTCGTGTCGCTCAGCGCCGTCGGCGCGACGGTCGGTTCGCTGATCATGGACTTTTACAAAGGATATATCGAGGCGCTCGCCCCGTGGAACATGGCGCTCTTTTTGCTGGCGCGTTTTGTCGGCGCCGTTCTTATCTCCGGCGTGTTCGCCGTTTCGTTGGCCAAGGCGCTTGAGAAAACCGGGGTGACGCAAATGTGGCGGCCGGTTTCCAAAGAGGACTATGATGCGCTGAACCGGTAAGGGGAATGACCGATGAAGCAAGCCATTGTCATCGAACAGCTGCGCCTGAAGTTTCCAGGGCATAGCGACTTATTGTTCCGCGATTTGTCGCTGTCCGTTGCTGCCGGGGAGAAAGTGCTTCTCCTCGGCCCGTCTGGATGCGGCAAGTCGACGCTTTTGCAAGTGATGGCCGGCATCATTCCCCACTCGATCGACGTGCCGATGAAAGCCGGGCGCCTTGAGCGGCCGGAACGATGGGGATATGTGTTTCAAGATCCGGATACGCAGTTTTGCATGCCGTATGCCGATGAGGAAATCGCGTTTGCCCTCGAAAATCGAAGTGTGCCGCGCCGCGAGATGCCCGCCCGCATCCGCTTGCTGTTGGACCAAGTCGGGTTGGCGATCGAACCGCACACCGACATTCATACGCTTTCCGGCGGGATGAAGCAGCGGTTGGCGCTCGCTTCTGTTCTTGCGCTTGAGCCGGATGTTTTGTTTTTGGATGAGCCGACGGCTTTGCTCGATGAGGAAGGGACGAAAGCCGTATGGCAGGCGGTGCGGGATGTGAGCCGGGACAAAACGGTCGTCATCGTCGAGCATAAAATCAACCATGTTCTTGACTTCGTCGACCGGATTGTGTTGCTTGGCAGCGACGGGTGCATCATCGCCGATGGAGGAGCGAGGGAAGTATTTTCCCGATATAAGGACGTCATGACGGCGGAAGGCATTTGGCACCCGGACGTTTGGGAGGAATGCGGACCGATCGTGCGCCGGGAGGAAAGGCAGGAAGGCGAGGAGCTGATCCGCCTTCACCGTTTCCGCGGCTTTCGCGGCCGGGAGGTGAAAATCAGCGTACCGGAGGCGGTTGTGCGGGCGGGAGAATGGATCGCCGTCACCGGCCGAAACGGCGCGGGCAAAAGCACGCTTTTGCATGGGTTGATGCAACTGATTCGCACCGAAGGCGAATATACATTGTTCGGGGAGGATATCGAGCTCCGGCAGCCGCTTTACCGCCATATCGCGTTCGTGTTTCAAAATCCCGAATTTCAATTTGTCACCCATACTGTGCGCGATGAACTGGCGTATTCGCTGCGGCTTGAGGGGCGATCTGAAGAGGAAATCAATGAGACGGTCACCCGCCTGCTCAGCGCGTTTGGCCTTGACGGAAAGGAAGAAGTGCATCCGTACCAGCTGTCAGTCGGGCAAAAACGGCGGTTGAGCGTGGCTGCTTCGATCGTCGCCGGTCAACGCCTCTTTTTGCTTGATGAGCCGACATTTGGACAGGATGCGAAAAACACGTTTGCGTTGTTGGCGATGTTGGAGTCATACCGAAGGCAAGGGGCGGCGATCATCATGGTCACCCACGACGAACAAATTGTCCGTCGTTTTGCGACGAGACGATGGGTGGTGGAAGACGGAGCGCTTGTTCGCGATGAGCGCCTCGCTGCTGTGGAGACTGTATTGGCTGAAGGAGGAACATGGCGATGAACTGGGACATTCAGCGCCGTGAGACATGGCTTTATGAAGCGAACCCGAGTTTGAAGCTCATTGTGCTCGTCATGCTCTTTTTTGCGGTGTTGTTCATTCATAACCCGAACGTGCTCATCAATTTGTCGCTCGCCCTGTTCGTTTTGTTTTGCTTCGGCACCGGGTATCCAGCAAAGCTGCTTGTTTGGCTGTTTTTGCCGTTTTTCCTGATCTTTGTTTCCACTGCTTCATCGATGATGATGTTTGGCGAAGGGACGACAACGTGGTTTCGCTGGGGGCTCATCCACGTAACAGCGGAAAGCTTTTGGCGCGGCATGCATCTCGGATTTCGCGCCTTGTCGCTCGGGCTGTTAGGCTTGATTTTTTCCTTGACGACTCGGCCGGTGCAGCTGTTTTATTCGCTCATGCAGCAATTGAAGCTGAAACCGAAGTATGCGTACAGTTTTTTGGCGGCGGTCCGCCTGCTGCCGATCATGATTGAGGAGTTTCAAACGGTCCGGTATGCGCTGAGAGTGCGCGGCGTGCCAAACCGCGGCGGCCTTGGCAAAGTGAAGCGTTATGCCATCCCGCTTTTGGCACAAAGCATCCGCCGCGCCCAGCGCATCGCCGTGGCGATGGAGGCGAAACAATTTTCCAACAGCGGCCAGCGTACGTTTTATTATGAAATCAAGTTTGGCAAATGCGATATTTGGTTTGTCGTCTTGACCGTTGCGTTGTTGGTTGCCGCTTATTATGCGGGCGTCCATTACCCGTATATTTCAGTCCATGATGTAAGGTAGGCAGAAAGAAAGGGATTGTGATGGGGGCTCTTCACTTCATTTCCACCGGGCGGCAAACAGCCGACGAATTCGCGGCCATTTGTGCGCGTATCCATCCGTATGCGGATGCCATTCACATTCGCGAGAAAGAAAAAACGGCGCGCGAAGTGGCCGAGTTTGTCACCGCGCTGCTTTACACCGGGGTGCCGCCGCAAAAAATCATCGTCAATGACCGTGTTGACGTCGCGGCCGTCTACGGTGTCGGCGGGGTGCAGATCGCGTCTCACAGCTTGCCGGTGCGTGCCGTCCGCCGTTCGTTTCCGGACTTGACAGTCGGCTGTTCCGTGCACAGCCTGACGGAGGCGAAGCAGGCGGAAGAGGACGGCGCTCACTTTTGCCTGTACGGCCATATGTTTCCGACTGCCAGCAAGCCTGGATTGCCGCCGCGCAGCATCGATTCGTTGCGGGAGATGGCCGCGTCCGTCTGCATCCCGGTTATTGCGATCGGCGGCATTCATGCCGGCAACGCCTGCCGGGTGATGGAGGCCGGTGCCGCGGGAGTGGCGGTGTTATCGGCTGTCTTTTTAGCGCCTGATCCGGTTGTGGAAGCAAGACGTTTGGCGCAAATCGTGAAAGGGGAGAGGAAAAATGGGGGCACATTATGATGTCGTCGTTGTCGGCGGTGGGGTGATCGGGGCGGCGACAGCTTTTGAGCTCGCCAAACGGCGGCACCGCGTGGCGATTTTCGAAAAAGGAACAATGACCGGCGAAGCGTCAAGCGCGGCGGCCGGTATGCTGGGGGCGCAATCGGAGTTCGCCGCGCCGAGTCCGCTCATCCCGCTCGCCCTGCAAAGCCGGGCGCTCGTGCCGGCGCTCGCTGCGGAATTGCGGGAGAGAACCGGTATTGACATCGGACTTGTCGAAAAAGGAATGCTCAAAGTTGCGACGAATGCGGAAGAAGCGGAGGAGTTGCACCACCATTATACATTTTGGAAGGAAATGGGTGAGACAGTTCACTGGCTGGCGACAGAAGAAGCGCTTAAGCTGGAGCCGCGTCTTGCGGGCGAGGCGCTGGCCGGCGCCATGTACATTCCCGGAGACGGGCAAGTGAGCGCCCCGGATTTGGCTGCCGCTCTTGTTTCAGCCGCTGTCTCCGCCGGTGCGCATTTGTATGAGCATACGGAAGTGTTTGACATTCGTTCGGATGTCGGCGGGCATACCGTGGAAACAGCGAGCGGAACTTTCGCCGCTGCCGCTGTCGTGATCGCCTCGGGCGCCTGGGCGGCGCGTCTGGGGGCCGCGCTCGAGCTGCCGCTTTTTGTATTCCCGGTCAAGGGGGAATGCATCATGGTGCGTACGCCAACCCCGCTCGTGCAAATGACGGTGTTTGCGAAAAATGGCTGTTACATCGTGCCGAAGCGCGGCAACCGGCTGCTGATCGGTGCGACGTCCACGCCGGGGACGTACGACCGGCGCGTGTCAATCGCGGGGGTGATGAGCCTGCTTCGCCGTGCCGCCCGTGTGCTTCCAGATGTCGAACAGGCAGAATGGGTGAAGGCATGGAGCGGTATCCGACCGCAAACGAAAGACGGTTTGCCCTATATCGGCGAGCATCCAAAGCGGCGCGGGATATTTGTCGCTGCCGGCCATTACCGGAACGGCATTTTGCTTAGCCCGCTCACCGGCCGGCTGCTTGCCGACCTAGTAGAGCGGAAAGAGCCGGCGTTTGACTTGTCACCGTTTTCATTAACGCGTCACGCGGAAGAAAAGGTGGGGGTTGAATGAATTTAGTCATTAATGGCGAGAACGTTGCCGTGCCGGACGAAGTGAAAACGGTCAGCGATTTGCTCGCCCATTTTCGACTTGATCAAAAGCTGGCCATTGTCGAAGTCAATGTTCGCATTATTCAAAAGCATGAATACGCGGTGACGGCGTTGGCGGACGGCGACCGCGTCGAAATTGTTCATTTTGTAGGAGGCGGTTGAAATGCTGAAAATTGGTCCGTATGAATTCTCTTCGCGGTTGTTGCTCGGGACGGGCAAATATCCGAGCCTTGAGGTGCAAAAAGAAGCGGTGGAAGCATCCGGCGCAGAAATTTTGACCTTTGCCGTCCGGCGAATGAACATTTTTGCGCCGGAGCAGCCGAATTTTTTAGAGCAGCTTGATTTAAGCCGATATAAGCTTCTGCCCAATACCGCCGGGGCAAAAACGGCTGAGGAAGCGGTCCGCATCGCCCGACTGGCCAAAGCATCGGGGCTATGTGATATGATTAAGGTAGAAGTGATCGGCTGCGACAAAACGCTTCTTCCCGACCCGGTTGAGACGTTAAAAGCAGCGGAAATGCTGCTGGAAGAAGGGTTTATCGTCTTGCCGTACACGTCTGATGACGTCGTGCTCGCCAAGCGCTTGCAAGAGCTTGGCTGCCATGCCGTCATGCCGGGGGCATCGCCGATCGGGTCCGGGCAAGGCATCCTTAACCCGCTCAATTTGAGCTTTATCATCGAGCAAGCGACCGTGCCGGTGATCGTCGATGCCGGCATCGGCGGGCCGGCCGATGCGGCGCTGGCGATGGAGCTTGGCGCGGATGGGGTGCTGTTGAATACGGCCGTGTCCGGCGCAGCTGATCCCGTAAAAATGGCAAAAGCGATGAAGCTGGCGGTGGAAGCGGGACGGCTCGGTTATGAAGCCGGGCGCATCCCGAAAAAACGATACGCGTCAGCAAGCAGCCCAACGGAAGGAATGAGTGTTGTTTGAATGAACGGTATTCCCGGCAACAACTATTTGCGCCGATTGGCGAGGAAGGGCAAAAGAAAATACGGGAAAAGCACGTCGTCTTAATCGGCGCCGGAGCGCTCGGCACAGGAAACGCCGAAGCGCTCGTGCGCGCCGGCATTGGCAAACTGACGATCATTGACCGCGATTATGTCGAATGGAGCAACTTGCAGCGCCAACAGCTTTACAGCGAAGTGGATGCGAAAGAGCGGCTGCCGAAGGCGATCGCGGCCAAGCGGCGGCTCGAGCGAATCAACAGCGAGGTCAAGATCGACGCGATAGTCGGTGAGGCTGACGCCGAACAGTTGGAATCATTGGCTGTCGAACAGCGGCCCGACCTATTGATCGATGCGACGGACAACTTCGATGCGCGCATGATCATCAATGATGTTGCCTACAAATATGGCATTCCGTGGATTTACGGCGCCTGCGTCGGCAGCTATGGATTAAGTTACGCGTTTATTCCCGGACGTACCCCATGTTTATATTGCTTGCTTGAAACGGTGCCGCAAGGGGGATTGACATGCGACACGGCCGGCATTATCAGTCCGGCAGTGCAGATGGTCGTCAGTTACCAAGTGGCTGAGGCGTTGAAAGTTTTAGTCGAGGACTGGGCCGCGCTGCGCGGCAAGCTCGTTTCGTTTGATCTTTGGACGAATGAATACGCAGCGATTCGCATTGACGCGGTCAAAAGAGACGACTGTCCGACGTGCGGACATCGTCCATCTTATCCGTTTCTTTCTTATGAACATCAGACGAAGACCGCTGTGCTGTGCGGGCGCGACTCAGTGCAAATTCGACCGTCTTCCCGGCGCCAGTACGATGTAAACGAATTGGCATCTCTTTTTCGCCGCCAAGGGCTCCGGGCCGAAGCGAATCCGTATCTCGTCTCCGTATCGCTCGGCGCCAAGCGGCTTGTCGTATTCGCCGACGGGCGCGCGCTTGTGCACGGCACAAAGGATGTGAACGAGGCGAAAACGATTTATTACCGTTATTTAGGATGAAAACGGGGACCTCTTTTTTTGAGTCCCTGTTTTTTTTCAGTCACAAAACTGTCAAAAAGCCGTCTTGTTTTCCCTGTTTTTCCCGCTATCCATATAGTACGATGAAGGTAAGAAGGCAAAGGGAGGGGAGATGGATGGATGAGTGGTCCGTCACGTTGAACATCGCCTCGTTGGTAGTGCTTGTCTACTTTATTGGCTCCTGCTGGATCGAATCGTAAAACGCGCCGGCGCACCTCGGCGCGTTTTTTGAGGTGGATTTATGGTAATATATAGAAAGTGATTCCACCCACTATAGTCAGCTGGCGAAAAATTTGTTATATTTAAGGTAAGGAACGGAAACGGCTGCCGATAGCCGCGCAGCCTCATTCCGCCCGATGCCGAAAGTTTTGCTTCAGCAGGCATGTTTTGGGAAAGGAATGGATATGAATAACATAGTCATGGTCCGATAGGAGTGTGAAGATTCGTTGGAAGAGTGGCCGTTAAGGTTGTTCGGTTGGTTTTTCCTTTTCTTGCTCGCGAACGCATTGTTTGCATCGGCTGAGGCGGCGTTTTCATCCGCCAGCAAAGCCCGGTTAAAACACTACGCGGAAGAGCATTCAAACAACAAGCGGCTTCAAGCAGTGGTCGGGCATCTTGACCGTGCATTGTTAGCGCTTGCTATGGCCAGCCGTCTAACAGGCATCATCGCGGTGGCGCTATTTATCGAGATCGCTGCTTCTCTGCTTGGGGAGCAGACCGGTTTATTTGTCGCCATTGCGGTCATGACCGTTTTGTCTGTCGTCTTCGGTGAAATTTTGCCAAAATCGATGGCGAAAGAGTACGCGGAGCCGCTCGCCATCCGGTATGCCGGCCTGGCCTATGGGCTGATGAAGCTCATGGTGCCGATTACGGCATTGTTTCAAGCCCTGAAAGAGCGTATGACCCGGCGATTCGCCAACGGGGCTGCCGTGCCGGCCGTCACGGAGGAAGATATTAAGGTGATGGTCGAGCTGAGCGAAGAAGAAGGGGTTATCGACAACAAGGAAAAAGAGCTGATTCAACGTTCGCTCGATTTTGATGAAATTTTAGTCGGAGAAATTTTTACGCCGCGCGCCGATATGGTGGCGGTCGAGATCAACCAGCCGATTGAAGAGATTCGCGATGTATTTTTGGAGGAAAAATATTCCCGAATCCCGGTCTATGAAGGGGATATTGACAACGTAATCGGCATTTTGTCGGAAAGTGACTTTTTCAGCGAACTTGTCCAAAAGCGTGACGTGTGCGTCCGCGAGCTGTTGCGCCAGCCGCTGTTTGTCGTCGAATCGATGAAAGTGTCCGATTTGCTGCCGGAGCTGCAAAAAAGCAAAGTGCATATGGCGATCGTTGTTGACGAGTTCGGCGGCACGGCCGGCTTGATTACGCTTGAGGATATTCTTGAGCAAATCGTCGGCGAAATATGGGATGAGCATGATGAAGCGGTAAAAACCGTGCGTCAAATCGATGAACATAGTTTTGAATTCAGCGCTGAACTGCCGCTTGACGAATTTTGCGAAGTGATGAACATCGACGTGCCGGAAAGTGAATCGCATACGTTGGGTGGCTGGATTTTTGAAATGTTTGAGCGCATTCCGGCGGTCGGCGAAACGTTGCAATACGGCCCGCTGACGTTGACCGTCCGCCAAGTCGACAACCGTCGCATCCGCAAAGTGCTTGTTTCCTTGAGCCAGCAACCGCTCGCCGAGCAGGCGGGGGGCGTCTAGGCGCTTTCGGACCGCATGAATATAGAAGAGCCCCAGGCTGACTGCCTGGGGCTTTTGCCATCTATTATGAAGTTGTCTGTCAACCGGTTATTGAATGTTGCCGAATTGGCCGCCGAGTTGTTGTTGAGCCATCGCTACAAGGCGTTTGGTAATTTCCCCGCCGACCGAACCGTTTGCGCGCGAAGTCGTGTCAGCGCCAAGGTTTACACCAAATTCTTGGGCGATTTCGTACTTCATTTGGTCGATCGCTTGTTGGGCACCAGCGACGAGCAGTTGGTTATTGTTGTTGTTGCGTGCCATAGTTGATCATCTCCCCTTAGAAATTTTGATGGCTGGGTTGGCTGGATTTGCACCAGCGCTGCACGCGAAGAAGCGTGCTGCCAAGCTTGGCTGAACCCAACGGCCCACCTGCTTTTGCGTTCGCCAGCGGAAGTGTTTTGGCATGCGTCCTGTTTCGCTGGCGGTACTCATAGTTTGGAACGTTTTTTGCCCGTTATTCACTGCGATAATATGGTAATTTTTTACGTTTTATCGACGCCGTCATTAGGAAATATGTAAAAGTAAGAGGCATCTTAGAGGAGGAAGCAGCATGAATGTGTGTCCACTTTGCAACGGGCTGCGCCGGGTGACAGTGTATTGCAGCTATTGCCGGCAGCCGATGGAAGACCAAGGGAAAGTGACGGATTATTTCGATGACTACAGTCCGTACATGGATGCGGATGTGATGAAGCTTGCTGACGGTTACCCGCACACATATCGAAACCATGAATGCGTCCATCTGTTCTATTGCCCGCACTGCCGGGAGGAGGAGGTGCGGTTCATTAAAGAATAGGCTCTAGCGATGCGCTAGAGCCGAATAAGTCTATATACAAACAATGGGGGGAGCTTACTTCTCATCCGCCGCCCGGATGCGCCGCTCCGTCTCGACGTCGAAGAAATGCGCTTTGTTCAAGTCAAACGCAAGGTCGATGCGGTGGCCCGGCTTGATTTCCGTGCGGGCGTCAATGCGGGCGACAAACTCCTGGCCGCCGATGTTTGAATAAATCATCGATTCGGCGCCAAGCAGCTCAGCGACTTCAACATGCGCGGTAATTTTTGTCATTGGCGATGCCTCCAAGAAGAGCGGCTCATCATGAATGTCTTCCGGACGGATGCCCAAAATGACTTCCTTGCCGACGTACCCTTGGCTGCGCAGCACTTTCATTTTCCCTTCTGGCACGCCGAATGTCGTCTGGCCGACGACAAACTTGCCGTCTTGCAGCGTTCCTCTAATAAAGTTCATCGCTGGCGAGCCGATAAAGCCGCCGACGAAGATGTTTTCCGGTTTCTCATACACTTCGCGCGGCGTTCCGACTTGCTGGATGACGCCGTCTTTCATGACGACGAGGCGGGTGGCCATCGTCATCGCTTCCGTTTGGTCATGGGTGACGTAAATCGTTGTCGTTTCAAGACGCTGATGGAGTTTGGCGATTTCCGAGCGCATTTGCACGCGTAATTTGGCGTCCAAGTTTGAAAGCGGTTCGTCCATTAAAAACACTTTCGCATCGCGGACGATGGCGCGTCCCAATGCTACGCGCTGCCGCTGTCCGCCGGAGAGCGCCTTCGGTTTGCGGTCCAAATATTGCTCAAGGCCGAGAATGCGAGCTGCTTCACGGACGCGTTTCTCGATTTCCGCTTTCGGGAACTTGCGCAGTTTTAAGCCGAACGCCATGTTATCATAGACGCTCATATGCGGATAAAGGGCGTAGTTTTGGAATACCATGGCAATATCGCGGTCTTTGGGCGGTACATCGTTCACTCGTTTTCCATCGATGTAGAGATCGCCTTTAGAAATTTCCTCCAGGCCTGCAATCATCCGCAATGTTGTCGACTTGCCGCAGCCGGACGGACCGACAAAGACGATGAATTCCTTATCTTGAATATGTAAGTTAAAATCTTTTACAGCCGTGACATTGTTATCGTAAATCTTATACACATGATCCAACACGAGTTCCGCCATCACGAATCCCCCTTTATTGAAATCGTTTTCTCACACTCATATTATATAGATGAATGTGAATATTCGTGAATAGACAAGGTGCACAAAAAAAGTCGCCCGTTTTCGGCAACATGACGGGGAAGCGTCCGCTGCTACGCACGGCGTTGGTGCAAAATAGCCAAATAGGCAGCCGCGGCGCCTTTAAACCGCTTGATGTCAATGCCGGTTTGCTCGGCCCATTTGTCGATCCGATATTGCAAGCTATTGCGGTGCATATATAGTTTTTTCGCCGCCATGGAGACGTTTAAATTGCACTCTAAAAATGTTTCCATGGCGCGCACTTCCTCTTCGCCCAGCCCATCGAGAAACGATAAAATTTGCCCTGTCTTGCCGTCGTCTGCTGCGCTTTCAAGGAGTGGAAGCGGAATGACGTCCTCCCATTCGTACACCGTCTGTTTCGGCCAAAAGCGCCGGGCGGCGGCAAAACATTGCTGCTCGAGAAGGAACGACTCGTACAGCTCCCCGTTCACCGGGCGAACGGGGCCGATCAGCAAATGCATCGTCGCATAAAAATCGGCGGCGAGCGCATCCGCCATTTCGGCCAGCAAGAGCGGCTCGGCCGTCCGTTTTTGTTTGGCCTCAATCAGCAGCCCGCGCTTGTCTTCATTCCAAACGATCAGCACCCGCGAGGCAAATAGGTTGTGGATCGTTTCGGCAAATTCCTGTTTGTTGGCGATCGGGCGATTGACGAGAAAATGAATGAACCGGCAGTATGGGGCAGAGAGCATCGCAGGAGCGTCGGGGCGGCCGGTGGCCATCCATTGTTTCCACGCCCGTTCTTCTTCGCTTTCCGGCTCCCGCCGGCGGTTGGCTGGGGTCAATAACAGCGCCAACAGCTGCCGCTCTCGTTCCGTCAACCGCTCTTTGGCGATGCCCACCTCATCGCCCCCGGCGGTGTAAAACCATTCGTACGCCTCGGGATCGGCCGGTTGACCGTTGATGATAATGTCCCCTTTATAAAGTGATTCGAGCTCTTTTAACATCACGGCGCCCCCTTTTCTACCTTTTTTCATTCATTATAACAGAAAGGCCGATTTTCCTGGTGGACAGGAAAATCGGCTCCGTTTACTCGCCGGCGTCGTATGGCGGTTCTTCTTTGACCAGGTCGCGCGCTTCTTCGATGTTGACCTCATCACCGCGGCCGTGCACGACGCCGCCAGCCATCCCTTCATTAATCATGCGGTCAATATCCATGTAATATTCATCGCGCCCCTCATATAAGGCGTCTTGGCGCCCCGCTTCGTTCCGCTCCATGGTTTCGCTCCTTCCTCATCGTTTTTTCCTAGTTTGTCCGAAACAGGCATAGACTATCCGCTTCGCTCATATGGATGAAAGAGGACTGGCAAGAAGGAGGGTGTAAGGGATTTTGTCGAAAAATATTTTTTGGACATCCCTGAGGAGCCGAAAAGCCTTGATAAATCAACATTTCTAGAGGGAGGGAAATAGGGTGGTTGCTGTGATCAAACAATTGCTGGAAACGACCGCTGCGGCTGAAGAAAAAGCTCGTCAGTTGGCAGCGCTTGAAGAAGACGGGCAAACATGGGAAACGTATTTCGCCGAGGTTCAGCGACAACGTCAACTTTGGCAGTATGTTCACCATTTGATGACCGGTGCAGGCTGGGGTGAGAGAAAGAAACAGCAAGAAGCGGCCAGCACTGGCCGCTTCGAGTTGCTGCAAGCGCTGACCGCCGATGAGTGGAAAAAAGCGAAGCTGTGCCGACAAGTAAGTCAGCGTTTAAGCGGAGCCGTCCGGCAGGCGGCAGACGGTGTGCTGCAGCAGGCACTTCGTTATAGCAAAGAATTTTTTGCTATGGCGCAAGATGAGCTAGTTCGGCAAACAGTCGATTGAGCCGCTGAAGCCGACGTGCTTCAATATCCGGCTCGTCAAAAGCCATCGGTTTGGCGTTTATTTCATAAATGTAAAGCTCCTGCTGTTTTCCGACGCCGATGTCGGCAGAAAATTCGCCGACAAGGCCGAACTGCTCGTTGAGGCGTTCGCCGCTCCAGGCGATGAGGCGCTCGAGCGCCTGTTCATCAATGCGGCTTTGAATTTCCGAATACGGAAGGATCGTTCCGCCGTGAAATACATGGGTTGTCAACGACCGAGGGCCGGCGAGGCGGACGCCGACGCCGGTGATCGTATGGCGATGGCGCTGCCAGTGGGCGAGCACGCGCAAATCGTAACGGCGCCCGTTCCATGTGTCCGTACAGGCGGCTGCTTGAACAATATAACGATGGGATTGGACAAGCGGCTCTAGCTCGTCGAGCGACCTTACCCGTTTTTGGCCGCGGGGGGATTCGCATATGGCTCCCGCCCCAGGCGAGGCGGTGAGACGGAGCAATCCGCTCCCCCTTGCCCCGTCGTCTCGTTTCAAGTAAATACAGCCGTATTGATGGAGCCAAGAGTGAATATCAGCCAACGAACGGACCGGCGCCGTTGGCAGCAGGTGAGGCCAAAGACGGCGGTCCGTCTGCAGCGCGCGGCAAACGTCCGATTTGCGGAAAAAAGAGCGGTTGACGAGCGGGATGCCATGGGAGGCAAGCCGGGCGGCTGCTGTTTGAAACGGCTCACTTTGTTCTTCTTCCCGGCTTTTGACTCGGTTGTAGACGACGTCCGGCAACGGAGTGGACGATTCGACAAACCGTTCGAGCGCCGGGGCGAATACATAACCGGAGACCATATTCTCGCCAATGCCGGCCGCGGTGCTGACGATGGCGATGCCGCCATCAGCATGAAGCGAGCGGATGACGGTCTCCACCCATGGTTTCCTTCCGCCAAGCAAAGCCGAAATGGATGATTCGCTCACCAATATGCCGACAAGCGGCCCGACCCGCCCGTTTTGCTCGTTGACCGCAAAGGTAAGATCGGGGAGGGAGGCGGCGGCAAGCTCGCCGCGGCCGAATCGATAGAAGCCGTCCGGCCGCCTGCTCACCCATTCATTGGCGTCGCGCCGGTAACCGATCGTGATCATAGTCCAAACGCCTCTGGATCGATGATGGCCGTTTTGCTTAGATGGACCGCATAGGCAAGCGGCAGCAGCGCCGTCCGCTCATCAGCCTCCTTGAGGCCCGGGTGTTTAAAGATGGAGCGCCCCGGTTTGGAATTGGCTTCAAACATCCAAATGTTTCCCTGCTCATCTACCCCAAAATCAAAACCGATTTCGCCAATTAACGTGTCTGATGTTTCATCGAGGCAACGGCTAAGTGTCAAGGCGGCGTCGCGGAGGCGGGCGAGCACCGTTTCGCGCTTGGCGGTGTTTGGAAAAATTTCTTCCAATGTTTTGACCATGCCGCCGCTGTTCATATGGGTCGTAATGCTTCGCCGCCCGGCTATTTTGGCGGCGACGGCGCTTACTTGCCATTGGCCGTTTTCATTTTTGTTCGTATGGACGCGGAAATCTGTCGGCCGTCCGTTGATGGTGATGAGCGGGACGGCTTGCTGAATGACGTAACGATGAAGCGGGGCGTGGGTGAGCAAATGATGCCATAGCGCCATGGCGGTCGGAAACAGCGTTGTTTTCGTTTCGCCGTGTTCGTCACGAAAGCGGCATTCGTATGCATCCTTTTTTTTCACCAAATGGTAAATGCCGCGCCCGAGGCTGCCATCAGCCGGTTTCACATACGCTCCCGTATACCGGTTGAGAAACTGTTCGATCGTCTGCCGCGTGACATAGGCGGAGGTTTCCGGCAAATATGGCCGTGCGTCGCGATGGACGGCAAGCCGGCGGTACACCTCCCATTTATTGAAAAAGCGTCCGTTGAACACTGGAATGCCATAGGCGGTCTGCAGCGTTTTCGTCACGGTTTGGAACATGTCGTCATTTTCAATGCGCCGGTTCGGCAGGCGGTTGTAAATCACCGTCGGCAACGGAACCGTATGCCGTTCCCAACCGCGTTCCGTGTAAAAATAGCCGTTGACCGTTCCATGCTCCCAGTCGATATGAGGAAGGCCAAACAAGAAGGCGAACCCGCCGACTTGTTTTTCTTGCGCTAACAGTTTGGCGAAGAAAAAACTGCGCCCTCCGACCGGACGATGGGGCGACTTGGTAAATCCAGCAGTGAAAACGCCGACGAGCGGTCCGATATGGACGGCTTCGTCAGTCAAAAACACGTGCACCTTAGCGGCAAACGGGATCAACAGACGCTGGGCGACATCGCCGGCGACGATGATGCTGTCGGACGGTCCGGAAGATGAGATGATCGTGCATGGAGCGAGGAAGCTGCCAAAGGCAACGGCTGTTCGTCCGTCCGCTTTCAGTGAGGAGGGAAGGATAACTGTATTGGACTCGTTGTCATCAATGACCAATGGATAGATCATCGGTTGGCCACCTCGCTCGCCAAAAACCGGCAATACTGAAGCGGCGCTTCGTAAATATCGTTTTGCTGCTCTGGCGGAAGAAGGCTGATGATTTTCCTTCCCGGCTTGGAATTGACGTCCAAAATCCAAACCGCTCCGTTGTCAGCAACGCCGAGATCCAGACCGATTTCAAACAGCGGACCGAGTTCATTGTCCATATAAGCCGGCAACGTACGGATGATCGTGTCAATGCCATCCAGCACTAAGATGCGTTTCGAAGAAGGAAGGTGGTCGAACCAGTCAGCGAACGGGCTCATGTCTGCACCAGCACGGAGATTGGCCACCCACGTTCCAGGGCGTCCGATGCGCACAGCCCGCACCCGTTCAACCCAGCGTCCGGTTTCATCTTTTTGCAGCAAAAAACGAAGGTCGAACGGTTCTCTTGCCTCGGTGGAGAGGGAGAGAAGCGGTTGAAGCGCATAGCCGTCCCGGCGCTGCAAGGAAGCGACGAATTGTTCAAGTTCGTTTCGGCGGGTGATCACGGCCCGCTCTTGGCCGCACCCGTCTTGAACGGACAATGTCTTCCCTTTCTTCTGGATAATATAAATGCCGCGTCCGCCAGAGCCGTGCACCGGTTTGGCGACGATGGCTTGTTCATGGCGAAGGAGATCAAGCACGTGATCGGCGCGCTCAAGACGGACGGTCGGCGGCACATATGCCGACAACAGCGGATGGGCGGAAAGCGTCTCATAGACGATCCACTTGCCGGGCAGGCCATAGCCTAAAAACGTGACATCCGGGCGTTGCTTCAGCCAATGCATAATCGGTTTCGCTTTTTTGGAACGGTCGTCGTGGCCGTAAAAGCAACGGTCGTACAAAAACGGCGGAATGGGAAAGACGGCATCGGTCCATTCTCCACTTTTGTCATCAAAGACGACACCGCGGACATTTTCCGTTCGCGGGTCGATCGCTAGCGGCGAAAAACGGTATATGGAAATGCCATACTGATTGGCGCGGCGGGCTACTTCGGTGCAGTACGCGCTTTCCTGTTGCTCATCAAGGGTGACAAAACCGAGTGAAATCAATGTCGTTCACTCCTTTTCTTCCATCAATGTCAGGCAATAATCAATCACGGCTTTCGCGGATGGGCGCACCGTTTGTTGAGAAAACGTCATTTCCGCCTGTTTGGACGGTTTTGTATTCACTTCGATGATCCATGGCCGTCCATGGACGTCAATGGCCAGATCGACGCCAAACTCTCCATACAGTCCTTCCGCTTCCGAGGCGAGAACGGCGGCGGATTCCAGTGCGATTTCTTTCAGAAGCTGTTTCTGCTGGAACACGTCCGCTCTCGTATACCACTTCCGCAAGACATCATTGACTGCCATCAGTACTCCGCCGCGGGCAAGGTTCGCGACAAACTGCTCGGGAGGGGCCGCGCGGGCGACCGCTGACGTGACGCGCCAATCGTTATGGCGGATGCGATGGCAAAGAAGGCGAAAATCGACAGGGCGGCCGTCAATCGTTTGAAGTTCAAGGCCTTGCTGGATGATCATCGGCGTCCGGATTTGTGGCTGCAAGGCAGAAACGGCCGCGGCAACCGAGCGGTATAGCGCCGATGACGAAGAGGTGGAACGGCGGAGACAAATTCCTTCATCGGTGCATTCAATGCGGAAAATCCCCCGCCCTTGGCTTCCGTGCACAGGCTTGAGAAAGACGGACGGGAAGGCGGCGAGAAACGCCTCGAGTGAGTCTTGGCCGTCCCACAGCGCCGTTTTCGGCAAGTACGGATGCAAGTACTCATGCCGCTCCAAATAACGGTGCACCTCCCATTTATGCAAAAAGCGGCGGTTGAACATCGCCCCGTCTTCCTCGTCAAGCCGGGCGAGCAGCTGCTGAAAGGCAGGCGCATATTCAGACTTGCGGGAGTGAAGGCGGTTGTAGACGACGTTCGCCCGCGGCACGCCCCCCTTGATCCATTCGCTGCCGGTTAACCGATATCCGGTGTGCTGCAAATAGAGTGACGGCGATGTGACATAAACAAAAAGGTTGTGCGTTTCTCCATATTTTACTAGTTCCTCACAAAAAAGGTGGATGGAGCCAAAAGAGGCCCGTTCCCGGTCTTCCTTTATTTCAGTCAATACGGCAACGGTTCGTTGGTTGCTCATCGCAGTCCCTCATTTGCGCATTTGTCAGGCAAGTTCTATAATGAACAATTAGGCAAACGTTTATATCGTATCGTATGATGAGAGCCGCTGTTTGGTGACAGCGGCGCGGATGAAAGGGGAAGGCGATGGGGACGTTCATTTATTTGTCGTTTATGGTGGCGGTTGGAGCGCTTATCGGCGGGGTGACGAATTTGATCGCCATTGTCATGTTGTTCCGCCCGCACGAGCCGATGTACTTGTTTGGGAAACGGCTGCCGTTTACGCCCGGCTTGATTCCAAAACGGAGGCGGGAACTGGCGGAACAGCTTGGGAAAACGGTTGTCGAGCATTTGGTGACGCCGGAAGGGCTCCGGCGCAAGCTCAACGATTCAGCCTTCATGGCGGGGGTGGTCGAGGAAGGACGGAAGTGGCTGAAACGGTGGCTGGCGCGCCGGGAGACGCCGGCGCAGTTGCTTGAGCGCCTCGGCATTCGTTCTCCGGATGAGCGTCTTGAGGCGTTGGCGGCCGGACAAGCCGCGCAGGCGTATGAGCGATGGAGCCAAACGTGGCGCACGCGGCCGATTTGCGATATACTGCCGCTTGAGTTGAAAGAAACGATGGAAGCGCGCATCGAGCAGCTGGCCGGTTACTTGGCCGACCGGGCGCTCGAGTATTTCAGCAGCGCGGAAGGAAAACAACAGCTTTCCGGCATGATCCAACGCTTTTTTCAAGAGCGGGGAATGGTCGGGGGCGTGCTGCAAATGCTGCTTGGCAATGTCAATTTAGTGGATAAAGTGCAGCCGGAAATCGGCAAATTTTTGCGCCATGCCGGCACAAGGGCGGCGATCGCCCGCCTCCTTTGGACAGAATGGAACAAATGGATCGACTATCCGCTGGCAACGGTGGAGGAGATGGTCGGACGAAGACGCATGAGCGAGGCGGTGCAGGCCGCAGCCCGCGGCCTCGTCCGGGGAAGCGGCTGGCTGCACCGCCCGCTCGCCGATCTTCTTGCGCCATATGAACAGGACGTACTCGACCGGTTCGTTCCGCAGGCGGTTGCCGCTGCTGTCCGCCTGCTCGGCGATCAGATGGAGTCGGTTGTGGCGCAGCTTGGATTGGCAGATGTCGTTCGTGATCAAGTCGAATCGTTTTCGCTCCGAAGGCTGGAGGCGATCATTTTGGCCATCGCCCGACGCGAGCTGAAGATGATCACCTATTTAGGCGCTGTGCTTGGCGCAATAATCGGCGCCGTCCAGGGCATGATCGGCCTATGGTTGTAGCAGCGAGTCATATGACCGCCGACTGGCGCATACGCTAGAACGTAAACGATATTGAAGTGGGAGGCTTCTTCTTATGTCCGAATCTCTTCGTGCGCTCGCAAGACAGCTTGAACAGGCGATCTGGGCGAGCGAGCCGTTTCAGCAGCTGAAACAGGCGTACGATCATGTCCGACACGACGACACCGCCTATCGGCTATTTGCTAACTTCCGTGACATTCAGCTTCGGCTACACGAAAAACAAATGCGTGGAGCCGCTATTTTGCCGGATGAAATTGAACAGGCGCAAAAGGCGATGGCGCTTGCCCAGCAAAATGAGAAACTGGCCCGTCTGATGGCGCTCGAGCAGCAAATGAGCATGACGATCGCGGAAGTGCAACAAATCGCCATGAAGCCGCTTGAAGAGCTGCATCGTTCATTTATGGAAGGAAGGTAGGAAAAACACCCGGTCGGGTGTTCTTTTTTTGTCCGTTTCGTCATAGTCATAAAAATGATAAGGAATGCAAAGCCGCCCCCAGCTTGCTGGCGGCGGCAAGAGAGGTTGAGACGGACAAAAGGGGGAGACAGCCGTGTATAAGCTGTTGGCACTCAACATTGACGGAACGATTTTAAAAAACAACGGCCGCCTGCCGCGCGAAACAAAAGAGGCGGTCGACTATGTGAAGAAAAAAGGAGTTTATGTTACGTTAATCACGAGCCGCAATTTGCTTTCCGCCCGCAAAGTGGCGAAAGCGCTGCGGCTTGATGGGATGCTCATTGCATTCCAAGGAGCGATGATTGCCAGAACGCTTGATGATAGGCTGTTTGACGCCGTGATCCCTGAGGAGCGGACGTTTAATATCGTGCAAATTTTGGAAAATTTCAACTGTAACATCCGCCTCATGCATGAGCGGTATTCGCTCGGCAATCGGAAGAAAGTGAAGAAAAACCTTGTCGTGCAAACGGTTCTCTCCTCAAGCGACCCGTTTTTCTATCCGACTCAATTTGTCGATTCACTTGGCGATGTGCTGCTCGACGAACCGATCGCTGTGCCGAAAATTGATGTATATTTTGCTACAGACGAACAGAGGGATGCAGCGGCCGCTTTATTGACGAAATCGATTCCGTCCATTGATATGATTATGCAGCCAAACGGAAAAATGGAAATTGTCCCGCAAGGAGTGTCTAAACTAGCGGGGTTGCGCCGGCTGGCTCAACATATCGGCGTGTCGTTGAAAGAAACGGTTGTCATTGGCGACGGCCTTGACGATTTGCCGGCGATTGAAGCGGCTGGGCTCGGCGTCGCCATGGGGAACGCGCCGCTTGAGGTGAAGCGGGCGGCCGACTGGGTGACGCGTTCGAACGAACAGCTCGGCGTCGCCTACATGGTGAAAGAACATTTCCGCAAGCAGCAGCGAATCGAGTTTTTGCAAAAACTCAAAACGAAACAGTAAGAGGCTTGAGCGGGGAGCGAACCGTGAGCGGACAACTGGCGCTTGCCGTTTTCACGAAAATCATAAAAATGAGGCCGGAGCGAATGTCCGGCTTTTTTTTTTAATCTAGTTGGCCGGGAGAGAGTCATTTCCATAAAGTCGGCGGCAAAGGTGCATTCTTCCGCTTGACGAAGGAAACAGCCGTTCAGTACACTGAAAGAAGTTTGAAAGAAAAGGTGATGAACGTGCGGATCGAAATTCAAGGACTGCCGCATCCGGAACGGTTTCAGCGCCCGCTTGAGGTGATGACCGAGCTGTTCTTCGAAGCGCCGGAGCTGTTGCTCGTGCCGCTTCCCGAGGCCGATATGGCCGTTATGTTTTCCGTCAAGAAAGACGGGGGCATCGCTGTTTCGGGGACGCTGCTTGACAAGACGTCGGGGCGCGTGGAGGAAGTAAGTCATGAATACAGCACGCCGGCGGATGCTGACGGGAAAACGTACGAAAAACAGCTGAAAAACGCCGTTTTGCATGTCTATTTGACGTTGCTTGAGCGTTCTACCGGCCTCATTCAGCCGTGGGGCGTGCTGACCGGCGTCCGCCCGGTCAAGCTGCTTCATCAGCTTTTGCGCTCAGGCCTTTCGAAAGAAGAGGCGCATCGGAAGCTGGCCGAGGAGTACTTGGTGACTAAGGAGAAAATCGAACTAATGCAGGCGATCGTGGATCGCCAGCTCACGGTCGTGCCGGATTTATACGATTTGGCTCATGAAGTGAGCATTTATATCGGTATTCCGTTTTGCCCGACGAAATGCGCGTATTGCACATTTCCAGCGTACGCCATCAACGGCCGCCAAGGGTCGGTCGACGCCTTTTTGGCCGGCCTTCATTACGAAATGGAAGCAGTCGGCCGCTTTTTGCGCGAGCGCGGCATTCGCATTACGACGATCTACTACGGCGGCGGGACGCCGACGAGCATTACGGCCGACGAAATGGACCGGTTATACGCTCATATGTATGACGTATTTCCAGACGTCGACCGCGTCCGCGAAATCACGGTCGAAGCCGGGCGTCCGGATACGATTACGCCGGAGAAGATTGACGTATTGAAAAAATGGAAGATCGACCGAATCAGCATCAATCCACAGTCGTACATTCAAGAGACGTTAAAAGCGATTGGCCGCCATCATACCGTTGAAGAAACGATTGAGAAGTTCCACTTGGCGCGGCAGATGGGGATGAACAACATCAATATGGACTTAATCATTGGACTGCCGGGCGAGGGTCTGGCGGAATTTACGCATACGCTCGCCGAGACGGAGCGGCTCATGCCGGAATCGCTCACCATCCACACGCTGTCATTTAAACGGGCGTCGGAAATGACGAAAAACAAACAAAAGTACAAAGTCGCCAGCCGCGAGGAAGTGCAGGCGATGATGAAGGCGGCCCAGGAGTGGACAAAGGAGCACGGTTATGTCCCATATTACTTGTACCGACAAAAAAACATTCTCGGCAACTTGGAAAACGTCGGCTACGCCTTGCCGGGGCACGAGAGCCTATACAACATTATGATCATGGAAGAACAGCAGTCGATCATCGGCCTTGGCTGCGGGGCGTCAAGCAAATTCGTCGATCCGAAAACGCGGAACATCACCCGCCAGGCGAATCCAAAAGAGCCGAAAGTGTACAACGAACATTTCGCCGAATATACGGAAGAGAAAATCAATATATTAAAGGGAATATTTGGATAAATAACAACACCCCGGGAACAACCCCGGGGTATTTTGATTAGCGGTGAAATAAAATGAGCTTGCCGCTGGCATTGACGCAACGGTGTGTTTTGTCCCAACAGCCGCGCTCACGCAATTTTTGCTCGCCGATTTTTTTCGCTTCTTCATCATTGGCGGCTTCAAACGTTTCATCAAGCAATTTTTCCCCGTCGCGCTCAAACGCGGTCAACGTATACGTCGGCATGTCACCATCTCCTTTCGCTGAATCATCATTCATTTCTCTTTCATTTAGAGGTTGGATCGGCAAATTCCTGCTTTTATCTGAAACTTTTTTTTAGATGGCACGTTTTAATAGTGTGAGTGGAAAATTTGTTTTGTGTTGGGGGAATGTGGATGAGTTTGGAGATCATTGAGGTGACGAAACGGTTTGGCCAGACGACGGCCGTCGACCATTTGACGTTGACGGTTCCAGAAGGGGAGATGTTCGGGCTGCTTGGGGCGAATGGAGCGGGAAAAACGACGACCTTTCGCATGATTTTAGGCCTTCTGCTCCCGACGGAAGGGGTGATCCGTTGGCAAGGCGAACCGATTGATGACTCGAAAAGCCATCTGATCGGCTATTTGCCGGAAGAGCGCGGGTTGTACCCGAAGCTGAACGTGCAAGAGCAGCTTTTGTATTTAGGGCGGTTGCGCGGAATGAAAAAGACGGATCTTCTTCCGGAAATCGACCGCTGGCTTGAGCGCTTCCATATCCGCGATTACGCCAACAAGCGGGTGGAGGAGCTGTCGAAAGGCAACCAGCAAAAAATCCAGTTTATCGCTGCTGTGCTTCATCGACCGAAGCTATTAATCTTGGATGAGCCATTCAGCGGCCTTGATCCGGTGAACGTGGAACTGTTGAAAGAAGCGGTGCTTGATTTAAAACGGAACGGCACAACCATCGTCTTCTCTAGCCATCGGATGGAGCATGTCGAAGAGCTGTGCGAACATGTCTGCATTTTGCGCCGCGGCCGCGCGGTGGTGGCGGGAGCGCTGCGTGAACTGAAACGTTCGTTTGGCAAGCAAATTCTTATCATTCAAGGAGACGGACCGTTTGAACAATTGGCGCGGTTTCCTGGTGTTTTGCAGTGGAAGCGGACGGCGGAAGGGGTGCGGCTGCAAATCGCCAATGAGGAGACGGCGCAAGCGATACTCGGTCATATAGCAGGAAAATTCGCGGTTCGTCTGTTTGCCTTGGAGGAACCGTCTCTGAATGATATCTTTATTGAAAAAGTAGGTGCGGCGTATGAATAAGTTTTTCCTTGTGGCGGTACATACGTATCAGACGAAGCTGAAGGCGAAAGCATTTTTGGTGACCACTGCCATCACTTGCCTGTTGATCATCGGGGTGGCCAACATTCAGCCGATCATTGAGTTTTTCACCGGTGATGAAAAGCCTCATGTCGCGGTCATTGACCGCACGGGATCTTTGTACGGTCCGCTTGCGAAGCAGGCAAACCATAATCAAATCGCGTTGACGAAAATTACGGATATGGAAAACGAAGCGAAAGAAGCGGTCAAAGAAGGCAAATGGGACGGATTGCTCGTCTTGTCGATGGATGCGGAAGGATTGCCGGAAGCGGTGTATTATGCCAATACGATTGTGGACAATCAGACGCCTGAGGAACTGGAACGAGCGCTAAGCCAGCTGAAAACAGCGCTTTCAGCCGCTAAGCTCGGCCTGACGGATGAACAAATGGCAGAGCTTTCCAAACCGGTTCCGTTCCAAAAGGTGGCATTGGAAAAAAACGCGAAGACGGAAGAGGAGTTGAACCAAGCGCGCTCTCTCGTTTATGTCCTTCTGTTCGCGATGTATATGTTTGTTTTGATGTATGGAGGAATGATTGCGACGGAGGTGGCGACGGAAAAATCGTCGCGCGTGATGGAAATTTTAGTGTCAAGCGTCCCGCCGGTCCAACAGCTGTTTGGCAAAATCATCGGCGTTGCTCTTGTGAGCTTGACGCAATTTTTCGTTTTTTTCGCCGTCGCTTTCGCCGCGTTAAAAACGAGCGGACAGGAAGTGTGGCGTTTCCTCGGATTGGATCACCTGCCGGCCTCGATCTTTGTGTATGCACTCGTTTTTTTCTTGCTCGGTTACCTCTTGTACGCGGTGCTGTTTGCCGTGCTCGGTTCGCTCGTCAGCCGGGTCGAAGATGTACAGCCGGCGATTACGCCGGTCATGATGTTGGTTGTCGCTGCCTTTATGATCGCGATGTTTGGCTTGAATGCGCCAGAGTCGGCGTTCGTGACCGGCGCCTCGTTTGTTCCCTTTTTCGCTCCGATGCTCATGTTTTTGCGCATCGGCCTCGTTTCCGTGCCGGGGTGGGAAGTGGCGCTTTGCCTTGTGCTTTTAGCGGCGACGATTGCCTTGCTCATTTATTTTGGCGCCAAAGTGTACCGAGGCGGCGTGCTGATGTATGGACGAATGAACATTTTCAAGGATATAAAACAGGCCATCCAGCTGACAAAAAAATAAACAGTGGACGGGCCGTTTGGGCTAATGTTCCCTTGCCGTTTCGGCAAGGCTTTCTTTTTGCCCTTTGCCCGTTATGATATACTAGAAAATACGTACAGAGAAACGGAGGAGAACGAAGTGGCGAAAGGCATCATCCATTATGAGGTTGGGGAACAAGTTGATCTCTTTTTGCTCATCAAATCCGCAACGAAAGGCATCGCCAGCAATGGCAAGCCGTTCTTAACGTTGATTTTGCAAGATAAAAGCGGCGACATTGAAGCGAAACTGTGGGATGTCTCGCCAGATGATGAAGAGCGGTATGTGCCGGAGTGCATCGTCAAAGTGGCGGGAGACATCCATAACTACCGTGGCAAATTGCAGTTGCGCATCCGTTCGATCCGTCCTGCTCATCCGGGCGATGCGGTGCGCATCGATGACTTTTTGGAGACGGCTCCGCTCGGGCGCGAGGAAATGAAGGCGAAAGTCATGGAATACATATTTGCGATGGAAAATCCAAACATCCAGCGCATTACCCGCTATTTGTTGAAAAAATACGAAAAGGCGTTTTTTGAGTACCCAGCGGCGACGAAAAACCATCATGAATTCATCTCCGGACTGGCGTACCACGTCGTGTCGATGCTCGAGCTCGCCAAGGCGCTCGTCCATCTCTATCCGTCGCTCAATAAAGATTTGCTTTATGCCGGCGTCATTTTGCATGACCTTGGCAAAGTGATGGAATTATCTGGTCCGGTATCGACGGTGTATACGCTGGAAGGAAATTTGCTCGGACACATTTCGATCATGGTGAGCGAGATCAGCAAGGCGGCGGAACAGCTCGGCATTCAAGGTGAGGAAGTCGTCATTTTGCAGCATCTTGTGCTCGCGCATCATGGCAAGGCGGAATGGGGCAGCCCGAAGCCGCCGCTTGTCAAAGAAGCCGAGGTGCTTCATTACATTGACAATTTGGATGCGAAAATTACGATGATCGACCGTGCGCTTGAGAAAGTAAAACCAGGTGAATTCACCGAACGCGTCTTTGCCCTTGACAATCGCTCGTTTTACAAGCCGGTGTTTTTATCTGTTTCAAAGCCAAAAAATGCGGGTAGTAAAGAGTAGGGGGGCGGATCAAGGGAGGGATGGATCATGATCGAACCGATCATTGAAATCGTCCCGACATCCCAGCACGAACAGGCGAAAGAAACGTTGAGCGAACTGCGCCGACAGTGGAAGAAAACGAAGAAGAAAACAAAGAAGAAGCGAAACGAAGCATAAGCGTTGTCCCGAGGAAAGAGGCGGTGTCCCCGCCTCTTTCTTCATGCATACAGCTGGCCGTTCACGCGTATAGTGTAGTAAGACAAGCGTACAAGGAGGGGATGGCGATGTTCAGTTTGCCATGGTGGATTTATTTGGTCGTGGCCGGCATTATTTTCAGCGGCTACATGACTGTAAAAACAGCGGCGCGCGAGCGGGAAATCGACGAGGCGTTTATAGAAAAAGAAGGCGAAATTTATATGGAGCGCATCCGTCAAGAACGGGAGCGGCGGAAGCAAGCGAAGTCCTTGCAATAGCCAAGGGCTTTCTTTTTTTGATTTTTGAAAACGATTTTTTCAAAAAATTCTCTTTCTTTTTTTTTGAATCGTGTTAGGATAGTAATATCAACGGACTACCAGGAGGCAAAGTGAGGGATAACAATGAAACGCGCGTACAACTTCAACGCTGGCCCGTCCGCGCTTCCGCTTCCGGTGCTTGAGCGGGCGCAAAAAGAGCTGCTTAATTTTCAAAACACCGGCATGTCGGTGATGGAATTAAGCCACCGAAGCAAGGAATACGAGGCGGTGCACAATGCGGCGAAAGAGCGGCTCAAGCGACTTCTAAATGTGCCGGACGGGTATGACGTTTTATTTTTGCAAGGCGGGGCGAGCTTGCAGTTTTCGATGGTACCGATGAACCTCCTCACGGAAGGGAAAATCGGCTGTTATGTGCTGACCGGGGCGTGGTCGGAGAAAGCGCTGAAAGAAGCGCAAAAAATCGGTTTGACAACGGTTGTCGCGTCGAGCAAAGAAGCGAACTACACGTATATTCCGCCGCTCGATGATGTGAAATGGCCGAAAAACGCCGCCTATGTCCATATTACGTCCAACAACACGATCTTCGGCACTCAATGGAAGGAATTTCCGGACACGCCGGTTGACCTGGTCGCGGATATGTCGAGCGATATTTTAAGCCGTCCGTTCGATGTCAGTCAATTTGCCCTCATTTACGCCGGGGCGCAGAAAAATCTCGGCCCGTCAGGAGTCACGGTTGTCATTCTCCGCAACGATTTGCTGGAGCGCATTCCGGACGGGCTGCCGACGATGCTTGATTACCGAACGCACCAGAAGAGCAATTCGCTGTACAACACGCCGCCGACGTTTGCGATTTACATGCTGTCGCTCGTGCTCGAATGGGTCGAAGAGCAAGGCGGTGTGGCGGCGATGGAAGAGCGCAACCAGCAAAAGGCGGCCATGCTGTATGAGGCGATTGATGAAAGCGGCGGCTTTTACAAACCGCACGCCGAAAAGGGGAGCCGTTCGCTCATGAACGTCACCTTTACGCTTCCAAATGAGGAGCTGACGAAAACATTCCTCGCCGAGGCGAAAGAACGCGGGTTTGTCGGGCTCGGCGGGCACCGATCGGTCGGCGGCTGCCGGGCGTCGATTTACAATGCGGTGCCGCTTGAGGCGTGCGAAGCGCTCGCATCGTTTATGAACGATTTTCGCCGCCGCTTTGCCTGAAACTTTCTTCTTCACTTTTGTATTGCAAAGTGATATAATAATAGAAAATTCTCGAGCATGAGAATAGATGAGAATAGATGAGGAGAGATGAGCATGAATGCCAGAACATTAGTATTGATGGCGCTGTTAGTCGGAATCGGAGCCGTGTTGCACGCCGCCATTCCGGGGTTGTTTTTCGGAATGAAGCCGGATATGATGCTGGCGATGATGGTGTTGGCGATTTTGCTGTTTCCAAATGTCAAGGCAGCCGGTCTTGTCGGCGTCGCCACCGGGTTGATTTCCGCCATGACAACGACATTTCCGGGCGGGCAGCTTCCGAATATGATCGACAAAATCATCACGGCCTTCGTCGTCTTTGCCCTGATCTTTGCGGTGAAAAAGTACAGCCAGACAGTGGCCGGGGCGGCGGTGCTGGCGGCTGTCGGCACCGTCATTTCCGGGTCGGTGTTTTTAACCGCGGCGCTCCTTATTGTTGGGTTGCCGGGTGGAACGACCTTTTCTGCGCTGTTTGTCACGATTGTGCTGCCAACCGCGGCGTTAAATGCGGTGGCCATGGCCATTATCTATCCGATTGCGGCGTCCATCTTCCGGCGGATGAACGTCACAGCACACGTGTAAACGGCAAAAACCCGATCATGACTGGTCGGGTTTTTTGCTATCAAACAGGCGGAACGATGCTGGTTTGCAGCTCCTTCCCTGCCTTTATTTATTTGAAAATTCAAACAAACGCTAAGCGTAGCTGAGAAGCCAGGCGGCAAACAGACAAAGCGATGCTATTCCAATATAGCGCAAAGCTTGCTCTTTGAGCAGCGCCTTTGGCGGGTACGCCCGCGCTTTCCATAAAGAAAAGAAAGTGTTTATAAAAAGACAGAAAAATACGAATCCGATTGCGGTAAGCATCCATTGTATATACATCATTGCGTTTTCCCTCCTGTATGCGGCAGTCTCCTTAGGCTTATTACTATGAATATGCAAAAAAATCATAAAAATAAATATTTTTGTCTTTATTCTTTTTTGTTTTATTGATATAATAGGAAATAAAAAATACGGTGAGGGAAAGAGTGGGTGGAACGATGAAGGGGACAGAACAGCATTATTCCGTTAAAGAGGCAATGCTATTTAGCCAACGGATCGCCCAGCTGAGCAAGGCGCTATGGAAATCGATTGAAAAAGACTGGCAGCAATGGATCAAGCCATTCGATTTGAACATTAATGAGCATCATATTTTATGGATTGCTTACCATTTTAAAGGAGTATCGATCTCAGAAATTTCCAAATTTGGTGTGATGCACGTTTCGACAGCTTTTAACTTTTCGAAAAAACTGGAAGAAAAAGGGTTTCTTTCATTTTCCAAAAGGCAAGACGACAAGCGCAATACGTACATTGAGTTGACCGAAAAAGGCGAAGAAGTGTTGATGAAGCTGATGGAGACGTATGACCCGACGAAAAATGCCGTTTTTAATGGGGTGTTGCCGTTGCGCGAGTTGTACGGAAAGTTTCCGGAAATTTTAGAAATGATGTGCATAGTCCGCAATATTTATGGCGATGATTTTATGGAAATTTTTGAGCGGGCGTTTGAGAACATTAAGGAAGACTTTGTCGAGCAAGACGGCAAGCTCGTCAGGCGGACGGCGAAAGCGACAGAGCAGGAGAAAGAGCTGGCCAGCCAGGCTAATTGACGGTTTGAATGAGCATTTTCAGCTCGGTCATCAGCGGCACAAACAGTTGTTGGGCCAACATGGCGTCAACCGTTTGTTCGAGCGGAAGGTTCGGATGGAGCATCCCGGCAAACTGCACGAGCAGAGGGGTGAAAATCGTCAACCCTTCCGCTTTTTGCCGCTCATATTGCTCGGCGAGCTCTTGGCAAAACGATAGGAATGCGTCGACTTCTTCTTTGGTCAAATCAGCGCGGATCACAAGGGAGTAAAACGGTTTTTTTGTTTCATCGACCATTTCCAGCAACAATGACTGGTGAAATTCGAGCTTGGCCACTCGCTTTTCCAACGACTCCATACACCGTGCTCCTTTGGCTGGCATAAAGTGCAACCGTGTTTACGTATATTTTACCGGATTTGTGCGCATTCACCAATAGGGAAAATCGCTTCACCGTATTTTTCGAGAGAAAAAAGATTGATTTCCGGCGGCGGACGAGGTAAAGTTAAAGCCATGGACGGTGTTTGGTGAAGATGAGAAGGAGGGGAAGAGTTTTGGTGCTTTACTTTATCCCTCTGGCAGTGGCGGTTTTATTTTTTCTGAATCAGCTCACTCACTCGTTTTGTGCGCAGCGAGACATCCCGGAGGAGCAGCAGCCGGCGGTTTTCCGGACGATCAACGTACTGATTACGATTTTATTGATTTCTTCTTATTTTGAAGTGTTGTTTACATAACGAGGAGCCGGTGCGGCCGATCGGGAAAGAGGAAGCAAGAGGGTGCTCCCGGTTTCGGGGGACACCCTCTTTTGTTTAGTAGATGACGCAGGCGCAGCCGACAATGATTAGCAAAATAAACAGCACAACAATCAACGCAAAGCCTCCGGAATAAGGTGCGCTCATCGTAACACCCCCTTTCGTAAGAAGAAGCCTGTCGAGCGCTTCATCCTCATCATATGTATGACAAGCGTGCATGTTATGGGCGGATGACTAAAGCGGAAAGAGGTTTTTTTTTCATTGAAAATATGGTATAGTTATTGTCGTGGCTGAAGAGGCGAGCATGTTGTTTCTTGGGCGCGCTTGGGCGCCATTCGATCTGCGCCGCTTGAAATCGTGGGAACATTCAATCGAAAAAAGATGTAGGAGTTGTGAAGCGAATGAAAAAATGGATGATGGCCACTGCCGTCGTTTCGTTCATGGCTTTGTCGGCCTGCAGCAACGACGGTTTGGAAGCGATTGTGGAAACGAAAAACGGCAATATTACGAAAGATGAATTTTATAATGAGATGAAAGAGCGCGTCGGCAAATCCGTCCTTCGTGATTTGATTGACGAAAAAGTGTTGAGCAAAAAATACAAGGTAACCGATGAAGAGATCGACCGCGAAATCGAACGAATCAAGGAAGCGTATGGAACGCAATATGATTTGGCCGTGCAGCAGAACGGAGAAAAAGTGATCCGCGAAATGGTCAAGCTCGATTTGCTGCGGACGAAAGCGGCCGTTGAAGACATAAAAGTGACGGAGAAAGAGCTGAAGGAGTATTATGACAACTACAAGCCGAAAATTCGTGCCAGCCATATTTTGGTCAAAGATGAAAAAACAGCAAAAGAAGTAAAGGCGAAGCTTGATAAAGGCGAGGATTTCGCCAAGTTGGCCAAAGAATACTCCCAAGATCCAGGCTCGGCGTCCAACGGCGGCGATTTAGGCTGGTTTGGCCCAGGGAAAATGGTCAAGGAGTTTGAAGAAGCCGCCTATAAGCTGAAAGTCGGCGAAGTGAGCGATCCGGTGAAAACGGATTACGGCTACCATATCATTAAAGTGACGGACAAAGAAAAGAAAAAGTCGTTCAACGAAATGAAAGACGAAATTGCGTTTGAAGTCAAACGGAACAAGCTTGATCCTGCGACGATGCAGTCAAAAGTGGACAAATTGGTGAAAGATGCCGGTGTTGAGATCAAAGACAAAGATTTGCAAGATGTGATCGAGCAGCAAGGAAAACAGTAAAAAAACGGAAGCAGAACATCCCTGCTTCCGTTTTTTTATTTGTGGGCTTGACCTTTCTGCTGTTCAACAACGGGGGATCAGCCGAGCTGCTCGCGAATGGCGGCCGCGATCGCCTGCAGGTCAGCAGGCGTATAGTCGCTTGCATGCGACTTCCAGACCGCGCCAAACCCATCCCCTTTGCCGTAGCGTGGAATGAGGTGAAGATGGTAATGGAACACCGTCTGCCCCGCTTGCTCGCCATTGTTGTTCAATAAGTTGAGCCCGACGGGGGAAAACGCTTTATTCAGCGCGTTGGCGATTACCGGCACGGCGCGAAACAGACGGCCGGCTGCCTCCGGCGTAAGCGTAAAAACGTTTTCTGTATGTACTTTTGGGATGACAAGCGTATGCCCTTTCGTTACTTGGCTGATGTCCAAAAAGGCAAGCACATGCTCGTCTTCGTACACTTTCGCCGCCGGCAACTCACCGTTGACGATTTTGCAAAAAATGCAATCACTCATAGGAACGGTCACCCTTTCCTTTCGTTTTCTTCATTTTACCATAAAAAAACCGGGATGTAATCCCGCATGCGGTTACATCCCGGCTGGTGAAAAGGGGAGAGGATGATTCAATCAAATGTGCGTTTGATGAACACCCCATTTGCGACAAAGTCGTTTAGGCGTGAGCGCTTCCTTTGTTCAACGCGACCATCCCCTTTGGACAGGTTCGTTGCTTCTCAGCAACAGACAGATGGCCCTTGTTCATGAACGGTTTACAACGTCTTGCGGCTCACAACGGTGTCTTTGACGAACACCCCATTTCAGATGGATCGTTCATCAGCCTTTGCTTGGTGAATCCCCATCCCCTCTTCGCTATTTATCATGCCCGCAGAGGCAGTGTTTATGCAGGGAGGGGCAACAAACTTTTTTGGTAAAAACCGCTTCTCTTTGGTACAATGGGGGCAAAAGCCATTTCGCGGTGGAAGGGGTTAGCGGACGATGGCGCTTTTGCAAGTGGATCATATATCCGGAGGGTATACAGCGCAAAACGTGCTTGAGGATGTGACATTTTCGGTTGAGCGCGGCGAAATAGTGGCCTTGATTGGCTTGAACGGGGCCGGGAAAAGCACGACAATCAAACATATTATCGGTTTGATGGAGCCGCGCCGCGGGACGGTTTCGATCAACGGCTATACGCTCGCGGCCGAGCCGGAGGCGTACCGGAAGCAGTTTGCCTTTATTCCGGAAACGCCGGTGTTGTATGAAGAACTGACATTGGAAGAACACTTGCGTCTAGCGGCGATGGCGTACGGGTTGAGCGAGGCGGAATACGAACGCCGCCTTCCTCCCTTGCTTCGCGAGTTCCGCCTCGAGCGGCGTCTTTCTTCGTTTCCGGCCCATTTTTCCAAAGGGATGAAACAAAAAGTGATGATCGTTTGCGCCTTTTTGCTTGAACCGCCTCTTTATATGATCGACGAGCCGTTTCTTGGCCTTGATCCGCTTGCGATTCATGCGCTGCTCGAGCGGATGAATGAACAAAAGGCGAAGGGAGCCGGCATTTTGTTATCAACCCATATTTTAGCAACGGCCGAGCGGTATTGCGACTCGTTTGTCATTTTGCACCAAGGGCGCGTGAAAGCGAAAGGAACACTTGATGACATCCGCCGCCAGTCCGGGTTGAAACATGCGACGCTTGATGAGGTGTACATTGAATTAACAAAGGATGATGCGCCATGATGGACGCCGGCAAGCTTTGGCAGGAGCGCTTTCGAGCGGAGGGGAGGCGAAGGCTCCGGTACTTGCGTTACATGTTCAATGACCATTTGCTTGTCGGCCTGTTCATCGTGTTGGGCTGGGCGGCGGTCGTGTATAAACGCTCGATCGAACAGCTCCCCCCCTCATTTCCGTACCCAGCCATCGCTGCGGCGGTGTTTGGTTGGGCGGCGGCGTCAGGCTCGGTGCGCACCTTGTTTCGTGAAGCGGATATGGTGTTTTTGCTGCCGGCCGAGCGCCGGCTGCGTCCATATATTCGCCGGGCGTTTGTTTTCTCTGCAGTGTGGCACTCCTACGGCCTATGTTTGCTTCTTTTGGCGGCCGGACCGCTCCATGTCCGGTTTTCGCCGGTGCCGTGGCCGCTCTTTTTGCTCGGCATCGTCTGTTTAAAACTATGGAATTTATGGGCGAGTTGGAAGGGGAATTACATCGCTGAACCGTCGTTTCATCGTTGGAGCGCGCTTGTCCGCTTGGGCGCATCGGCGCTTGTCGTGTACTTTTGGTTGGCGGCGGCGCCGTGGCCGTTTTTCGGAACGGTCGCTGCGTTGATGGCCGCTCTTTCCGTCTGCTTATGGCGGTGGACAGAAGGGGAAACATGGAAGTGGGAGCGGCTCATCGCCGAAGAGCAGCGCGCAGCCCGATTGTTTTACCGGGTGGCCAACTTGTTCACGGACGTTCCGGAATGGCGGGAGACGGCGAAGCGGCGGCGTTGGCTCGACCCGTTGCTGGCCTTTATTCCGTACGGGCCGCGGCACGTCTTTTTCCATTTGTATGCACGCACGTTTTTGCGCGCCGGCGAGTACGCAGGGCTGTATGTGCGGCTAACCGCCATCGGATGCGTCGTGCTCGCGGCGGCCGACCATGAATACATGCGGGCGGCCACGGTGCTTTTGGTGTTGTATGCGACCGCTGTTCAATTGGCGGCGCTTCCTCATCGCCACCGTTATTCGCTATGGACGCGGCTGTACCCGCTGCCGCGGACGGAATCGCCCGCCGCTGCCATGCGGCTGTTCGCCATCTTGCTCATCGCGCAAAATACGTTGTTTCACCTTGTATTGGCTGCTGTCTCCCCCTGTTTTCTTTGGCTTGCCACTTGGGTGGGCGGAAACGCGTGGGGGATCTGGGCGGCCGGGCGCTATGGACGCCCGCGCCGGAGGGCCAACGCCGGCTATTAGCGCTTTTCGAGCCAAGGCCGGCGTCTTTCTTTTTTGAAAGGGGCGACGGAAAGCCCTTAACGTGCTGTTTCTGCTTGATGCTCTCCCAGCGCAGCGCTTCTTTTTTGTTTCACACCTTCTTTCCCGCTTCATATGCTGTAGTACACCAGCCCAGGCGCATGTCCGGCGGGCCGGGCTGGAAGTTGGGGGAAAGGGGATTGTGTATGGGTGTAGAGCTTGTGGCGCTGCACTGGATTTACTTGCTGTTTATCATGCTCATCATTGGGTTTATGGTTGCCCGCAAAGATACATCGCTCGTTTGCATTGCTGGGATCTTTTTGTTGGCGGCGGTCGCTACCCATTCACTGAGCGCGGCAGTCAGCGGGGTGTTTAACAGTTTTATTTACGCCATTACCGAATTGCTGCCGCCGATTTTGGTCATCTCAATCATTGTGTCGATGAGCAAAGTGTTGTCGGCGACCGGCATCAATGATGTCATGGTATCACCGTTTGTCCGCTTGATCCGCACGCCGGCTTGGGCGTATTGGACGATCGGGATTTTGATGATGGTCATCTCCTGGTTTTTCTGGCCGTCTCCAGCCGTTGCCTTAATGGGGGCGGTGCTGTTGCCGGCAGCGGTCCGGGTGGGCTTGCCGGCGTTAGGAGCGGCGATGGCGATGAACTTGTTTGGGCATGGCATCGCGCTTTCTGGCGATTTCATCATTCAAGGGGCGCCGAAACTGACCGCCGATGCAGCCGGCCTGCCGGTTGGCGACGTCATCGCTGCTAGTGTGCCGCTCGTGTTTGTCATGGGGGCGGTCACGACCGTCACCGCGTTTTATTTGCTGCGCCGCGACATGAAGCAAGGACGTTTGGCGGTCGGCGATGCAGAAATCGCTGCTGCCACGGATTCGGCGCTCGAAAAAACGGAAGGACTGCTCGCCGAGACGGCGAAAAAATGGCTGGCGCTGTTGATTCCGGTGTTGTTTGCCCTTGACGTCATCGCGATGTTTTATTTGCGCTTGCAAGGCGGCGAGGCGACAGCCTTAGTCGGCGGAACCGCGATTTTTATTTTGATCCTCATTTCCGTTTTAGCCCACCGGCAAGAGAGCTTTGCTGAAGTGACCAATTACCTTATTGAAGGATTTCAGTTCGGATTTAAAGTGTTCGGTCCTATCATTCCGATTGCCGCCTTTTTCTATCTTGGCGATGCCGGATTTGTAAAAATTATCGGCGACTACTTGCCGCAGGCGTCACAGGGCATTGTCAACGATTTAGGGGTCGCCTTGGCTCATGCAGTGCCGATGAACAACGAAATCGGGGCAGTGACGCTCACGATTGTCGGGGCGATTACCGGTCTTGACGGCTCCGGGTTTTCCGGCATCTCGCTCGCTGGTTCGGTCGCCCATTTGTTTGCGCTCGCCATTGGCGGCGGGGCGGCCACGTTAACGGCGCTCGGCCAGATCGCTGCCATTTGGGTCGGCGGCGGCACGCTTGTTCCGTGGGCGCTCATCCCGGCCGCGGCCATTTGCGGCGTCGATCCGTTTGAGTTGGCGCGGCGCAACTTGATTCCGGTAGCGGTCGGTCTGGCGGTCACAACCGTTGTCGCCATGTTTCTGATCTGACGAAAAAAGCTGTCCTGTGCGGCCAGGGCAGCTTTTTTGGTATAATGGTCATAGGCTGAAAATCGGTCGATTTTTTGACAGTTTGTTTCCTTCTCTATACATAGAGCGGGGAAACCTGTATAGTGAAAAATAGATAAGCAAAAAATCGGAAACGGACAGCTCGATTGGGGAAAAGAAAGGCGGATGGAGATGACAAGACGGATCAACGATACATTTTTGCGCGCCTGCCGCGGCGAGAAAACGGATTATGTGCCGGTCTGGTACATGCGGCAAGCCGGCCGGTCGCAGCCGGAGTACCGGGCGCTGAAAGAAAAATACTCGCTGTTTGAGATTACGCATGAACCGGAGCTGTGCGCCTATGTCACGAGGCTTCCGGTCGAACAATACGGCGTTGATGCCGCGATTTTATATAAAGACATTATGACGCCGCTGCCGGCGATTGGCGTTGATGTTGAGATTCAGGGCGGCATCGGGCCGGTGATCGCCAATCCGATTCGCTCGCTTCAAGACGTCGAACGGCTCGGGGAGATCGATCCGGAACATGATGTGCCATACGTGCTGGAGACGATCCGGTTGCTTGTCAACGAGCAGCTTGACGTGCCGCTCATCGGGTTTGCTGGTGCGCCGTTTACGTTGGCGAGCTACATGATTGAAGGCGGACCATCAAAAAATTACCATAAAACAAAAGCGTTTATGTATGCGGAACCGAAGGCATGGTTTGCCTTAATGGACAAACTCGCCGAGATGACGATCCGCTACGTGCGGTCGCAAATTCAGGCCGGGGCGAGCGCGGTGCAGATTTTTGATTCTTGGGTCGGAGCGGTGAATGCGGACGATTACCGGGCGTTTATTAAGCCGGCGATGGCGCGCATTTTTGCCGCTTTGCGCGAGGAAGGCGTGCCGCTCATTATGTTTGGCGTCGGGGCGGGCCATTTGGTGCGCGAGTGGAACGATTTGCCGCTTGATGTCATCGGCCTTGATTGGCGGCTGTCAATTCGGGAGGCGCGCCGCCAAGGCATTGTGAAAGCCATCCAAGGCAACTTGGATCCGGCGGTGTTGCTCGCTCCATGGAATGTGATCGAAGAGCGGGTGAAACGCATTTTGGACGAGGGGATGGAGCAGCCGGGCTATATTTTTAACCTGGGACATGGCATTTTCCCTGATGTGCAGCCGGCGACTTTGAAGCGGCTGACGGCTTTTATCCATGAGTATACTTCAGCAAAGTAAACGAGGTGCAACACAATGAAGAACATTGTCGGACTGCTTGTGATGGCGTACGGCACGCCGTACAAGGAAGACGATATTGAACGGTATTATACGCATATCCGCCACGGGAGGAAGCCGCCGCAAGAACAAATCGAGGATTTAAAAGCGCGCTACCGGGCGATCGGCGGCCTGTCGCCGCTTGCGAAAATTACGGAAGAGCAGGCGAAACGGCTCGAGGAGCGGCTGAACGAAGTGCAAGATGAAGTCGAGTTTCGCATGTATTTAGGGCTCAAACATATTGAGCCGTTCATTGAGGATGCCGTCGAGCGCATGCATGATGACGGCATCAAAGAAACGGTTGGGATCGTCCTAGCCCCTCATTATTCCACATTCAGCATCCGCTCGTACAACGAGCGGGCGAAAGCGGCGGCGGAAAAGCTTGGCGGCCCGGTTATTTATACGATTGACCAGTGGTATGACGAGCCGAAGTTTTTGCAATATTGGTCCGAACGAGTGAGAGCCATTTTTGATGCCATGCCGGAACAAGAGCGGGAACGGGCGGTGTTGATCGTCTCGGCCCATAGTTTGCCGGAAAAAATCATTCAAGCGGGCGACCCGTATCCAGAACAGCTCCAAGACACAGCCGAACGTATTGCCAAACAAGCCGGCGTCTCGCATTACGCCGTCGGTTGGCAAAGCGCCGGCAGCACGCCGGAGCCATGGCTTGGCCCGGACGTGCAAGATTTGACGCGCCAGCTCCATGAAGAGCACGGCTATACGTCGTTCGTTTATGCGCCGGTCGGTTTTGTCGCCGACCATTTGGAAGTGTTGTATGACAACGATATTGAATGCAAGCAAGTAACCGAAGAAATTGGCGCCCGCTATTACCGGCCGGAGATGCCGAATACCGATCCGCTGTTTATTGATGCATTGGCGACGGTCGTGTTAAAGCGGCTCGCAAAAGAAGGCGGTAAGCATGAGTGAAGGAAAACGGACGGTTGTGATTATCGGCGGCGGCATTACGGGTCTCGCGGCCGCCTACTACTTGCAAAAAGCGGCTAAAGAACAGCAACTGCCAGTGACGTGTAAACTTGTCGAGGCGACGCACCGGCTCGGCGGAAAAGTGCAGACGGTCGTTCGTGACGGTTTTGTCATTGAACGGGGGCCGGACTCGTTTTTGGCGCGGAAAACGAGCGCATTCCGCCTTGTGAAAGAAGTCGGGCTCGAACGGGAAATCGTTCATAATGCGAACGGAAAGTCGTACATTTTGGTCAATGGCAAGCTGCACCCGATTCCAGGCGGAGCGGTGATGGGCATCCCGACGCGCATCGCCCCGTTTGTGGCGACCGGGTTGTTTTCGCCGGCCGGCAAGCTGCGGGCGGCGCTCGACTTCGTGCTGCCGCCGGTGAAAACAGCCGGTGATATGCCGCTTGGCCGCTTTTTTCGCCGCCGTTTAGGCGATGAAGTGGTGGACAATTTGATCGAACCGCTGCTGTCTGGCATTTACGCCGGCGACATCGACGAAATGAGCTTAATGGCAACGTTCCCGCAGTTTTTTCAGCTGGAACAAAAATACGGCAGCCTCGTTCGCGGTGCGAAACGGACGACGCCAAAGGAACAGAAGGAGCGAAAAGGGGCATTTCAGACGTTAAAAACCGGCTTGCAGTCGCTCGTCGAAGAGTTGGAAAAGCGGCTTGAGCCAGGCAGCGTCGTCAAAGGGGCGCGCGTCGAGCGGATCATCCGCGTCGGTTCAGCGTATCAGCTGCGGTTCAGCAATGGTGAAACGTGGGAGGCGGACAGCGTCATTGTTGCGGTGCCGCACCATGTCGTGCCGGATATGTTCGCTGATTATCCGTTTTTTGCCCCGTTTCGGTCCGTGCCGCTGACGTCGGTGGCAACGGTCGCGCTTGCTTTTCCAGAGGAAGCGATCCGTCAAGATATTGACGGCACTGGGTTTGTTGTCTCGCGCCGCAGCGATTACACGCTGACGGCGTGCACGTGGACGCACAAAAAATGGCCGTACACGGCTCCGCCCGGCAAAGCGCTGCTGCGCGGCTATGTCGGACGCCCGGGCGATGAGGAGATCGTCGATCAACCGGATGACGAGATTGTCCGCGTTGTGTTGGATGATTTAAGTAAAGTGATGAAAATTGACGGCCGGCCGGAGTTTGCCGTCATCTCCCGGTGGAAGCGGGCGATGCCGCAATATACAGTCGGGCATCGCGAGCGGCTGGCGAAAATTAAGCAACAGATGGCGGCTGAGTTGCCGGGAGTGTTTTTGGCCGGTAGCTCGTATGAAGGGCTCGGGCTGCCGGATTGCATCGACCAAGGAGAGAAGGCGGTCGGTGATGTGCTTGACTACTTGCGCCAAACGGAATAACACCAGCCGGTCGGGATGTACAGCCGCGCCCATTAGCGGGCCGCCTTGTACCGTTAGGCGGCCCGTGTATTCCGTTGTCCGGCCGCGCTGTTCCCTAGAACAAGGGGTGCCGCCGTTTCGGGAAGCTGAGCGGCGTTTTTAAGGGCTTTACGGGAAAACGGCCGCATAGTATAATGGATACGAATTGACTGAATCGTTCATTTAGTCAAATTAAAGGATGAGGCCAATGGCAAGCGACCGTAAACGGCAAATTATCGAGGCGGCAACTCAATCGTTTGCGGCATTCGGCTACAAGGCGACGACGATGGAACAAATCGCCAAGCTCGCCAATGTCGGCAAGGGAACGATTTATACGTTTTTTCCGTGAAAATCCCCACCACTTGGTGAGTGCGGTATACGCTCCTGATCCGTGAGGGTATACTGAAAATGGCCAAAAAAGGCAATAGGAAAGCAGAGGTGCCCGATTTTAGGCATCTCGTATAACCTGTCTGCCTTTTGGCTAGACTAAATAAGTTGTGGTTGGCGGAACGGCTCTTTGCGGGAGATCATGCAAAAGATGATCACCAACATCCGCCGAGCAATGGCGATGAGGGCTTTTTTCTTCCCGCACCGGGCCGCCAACGACCAAAACTTTCGGGACAAGGGATGCGTCTTGGATCGAGCTGCTGACCATGCCGCCTCGCATAACGCCGATCGGAGATGGGGATTGCCTTTTGTCGTGCGCGTGCTCTTTCGCTTTCCGGCGCTTTCATGGTTGCCGGGGGACAATCCAGTCCATGAAGCCGCCCGTTCCGGCGTTTCAAAGACGCTCATGTCGGTTCCCATCTCGGCGATGATGACGGCGGCGGTTTGTTTTTTCACTCCGGGCATGGTCATCAGCAGGTTCACTTCCTCGCGATACGGCTCGAGCAGGCGGTCGATGTGTTGGTCGACTTCTTCGATGAGCCGCTCCAATTCCTCAACGTGTTTCCACAAGAGGCGAAGGAGACGGAGCTCGTGTTCGGTCAAGGTGCCGAGCAGCGAATCGTACACCGCTTGCTTTTTCTTTTTGAGCCTTCCGCGCAGGCATTCATCCAACTCGTCCTTGTCCACGTATCCCTTCTCCAGCAGCCGGGCGAGGATGTCTTTTCCGGAAACGCCGAAGAGATCGGAGAGGACCGAGCCGAGTTTGACATTGGAAGACTCGAGCACTTTTTGAATCCGGTTTTTCTCCGAAGTCAGCTGTCCGACCCACTTTTTGCGGAGGCGGGTAAAATCCCGCAATTCGCGAATATCCGCTGGGGGGACGAAACTTTTTTCAACGAGTCCATGGCGGAGCAGCTTGGCGATCCACTCGGCGTCAGAGACATCGGTTTTTCTTCCCGGGACATTTTTGATCCGCTGCGGATTGGCCAGTGTCAAGTCGACATAGCCCTCGAGGAAGGCGAAGACCGGTTTCCAATACACGCCGGTGGATTCCATGGCGACATGGGTGACGCCATGTTCTTCGAGCCACTCAAGCAGGTCGCCAAGTCCCTTCGAGAACGTGGAGAAGGTTTGAATGTCCTTTTGAATGTGTCCATCTTCTTCCCATAGCGCGCAGGCGACGATGGTTTCGGCATGAACATCCAATCCTGCGCAGCGAGGATAGATGACATCCATGATGAAAATCCTCCTTTTCGATGATCGAGTGCGCAAACAGTGAATCCACGGGAGACATGCGGCAGTTTTCCGTTCGTCGTCACCTTTCCTCTATCACAGGAAAGGGCGGACAATGGGTGGTGCACCCAGTGGATTCAAACACTTTTCCGTACAGGGTCTAAGCCACCATTAAGCATAACGTCCTGTTAAACTGTTTGCGCCTATTCTTCATTATGGGAAGAAAAGGGGGATTTTCATCCCTGGGTGGAGGGCAAACCATTGCCCATGGATCTTTTCCGTGAAAATAATGAATCCATGAGCGGTTATTTTCATGCTTGGGTGGCGAGTAAAAGCTTACTCATGGATGTTTTTTCCGTGAAAATCCCCACCACTTGGTGAGTGCGGTATACGCTCCTGATCCGTGAGGGTATACTGAAAATGGCCAAAAAAGGCAATAGGAAAGCAGAGGTGCCCGATTTTAGGCATCTCGTATAACCTGTCTGCCTTTTGGCTAGACTAAATAAGTTGTGGTTGGCGGAACGGCTCTTTGCGGGAGATCATGCAAAAGATGATCACCAACATCCGCCGAGCAATGGCGATGAGGGCTTTTTTCTTCCCGCACCGGGCCGCCAACGACCAAAACTTTCGGGACAAGGGATGCGTCTTGGATCGAGCTGCTGACCATGCCGCCTCGCATAACGCCGATCGGAGATGGGGATTGCCTTTTGTCGTGCGCGTGCTCTTTCGCTTTCCGGCGCTTTCATGGTTGCCGGGGGACAATCCAGTCCATGAAGCCGCCCGTTCCGGCGTTTCAAAGACGCTCATGTCGGTTCCCATCTCGGCGATGATGACGGCGGCGGTTTGTTTTTTCACTCCGGGCATGGTCATCAGCAGGTTCACTTCCTCGCGATACGGCTCGAGCAGGCGGTCGATGTGTTGGTCGACTTCTTCGATGAGCCGCTCCAATTCCTCAACGTGTTTCCACAAGAGGCGAAGGAGACGGAGCTCGTGTTCGGTCAAGGTGCCGAGCAGCGAATCGTACACCGCTTGCTTTTTCTTTTTGAGCCTTCCGCGCAGGCATTCATCCAACTCGTCCTTGTCCACGTATCCCTTCTCCAGCAGCCGGGCGAGGATGTCTTTTCCGGAAACGCCGAAGAGATCGGAGAGGACCGAGCCGAGTTTGACATTGGAAGACTCGAGCACTTTTTGAATCCGGTTTTTCTCCGAAGTCAGCTGTCCGACCCACTTTTTGCGGAGGCGGGTAAAATCCCGCAATTCGCGAATATCCGCTGGGGGGACGAAACTTTTTTCAACGAGTCCATGGCGGAGCAGCTTGGCGATCCACTCGGCGTCAGAGACATCGGTTTTTCTTCCCGGGACATTTTTGATCCGCTGCGGATTGGCCAGTGTCAAGTCGACATAGCCCTCGAGGAAGGCGAAGACCGGTTTCCAATACACGCCGGTGGATTCCATGGCGACATGGGTGACGCCATGTTCTTCGAGCCACTCAAGCAGGTCGCCAAGTCCCTTCGAGAACGTGGAGAAGGTTTGAATGTCCTTTTGAATGTGTCCATCTTCTTCCCATAGCGCGCAGGCGACGATGGTTTCGGCATGAACATCCAATCCTGCGCAGCGAGGATAGATGACATCCATGATGAAAATCCTCCTTTTCGATGATCGAGTGCGCAAACAGTGAATCCACGGGAGACATGCGGCAGTTTTCCGTTCGTCGTCACCTTTCCTCTATCACAGGAAAGGGCGGACAATGGGTGGTGCACCCAGTGGATTCAAACACTTTTCCGTACAGGGTCTAAGCCACCATTAAGCATAACGTCCTGTTAAACTGTTTGCGCCTATTCTTCATTATGGGAAGAAAAGGGGGATTTTCATCCCTGGGTGGAGGGCAAACCATTGCCCATGGATCTTTTCCGTGAAAATAATGAATCCATGAGCGGTTATTTTCATGCTTGGGTGGCGAGTAAAAGCTTACTCATGGATGTTTTTTGTGTAAAAAAAAAACGCCCCCACACGGGGGGCATTAAAGCAAAAAAGGCAGGTTGCATCGGGGAACAGCCTATTGCCGGCGGGGCAGCCGGCATCGTGACGCAAGGGCAGCGTCCGCTCACCTAGTGGCGGTAAGCGGTGCCAAGGCAGTCAGAGCATGTGTTGCCGTAGCACTCGTGCTGCTCGTCGATCGTTTTGCCGCATTGCGAGCACTTTTTCGGTGCTGTGTTTTTGAAAAATTCTAACACTTTCATCAACATTGTGATCCCCTCCGTTGTCTTGGTGATTTTATTGTATTATAACACAGATAAAAATGTCAATAGGTGTTTTAAAACAACATCAACAAAGATGAAAAAAAGGCAGCCGTCGTGTATGATGAAGACAAAATGGGTGGAAGGAGAGGAAAGGGAATGAAAGTGACAGTCATCGGCTATTGGGGAGGGTTTCCCGCCGCCAATGAAGCGACATCCGCTTATTTGTTTGAGCATGACGGGTTTCGCATGCTTGTCGACTGCGGAAGCGGGGCGCTCGCCAAGCTGCAAAACTACACGGCTGTAGAAAACTTGGATGCGGTTGTCGTCTCCCACTATCACTATGATCATATCGCCGATATCGGCCCGCTCCAATATGCGCGCCTCATTCATAAAAATGTAGGGGCGGATTTGCCGGTGCTGCCGATTTACGGCCACCAAGAAGATGAGGCGGCCTTCGCCCGCCTGACGCATAGCGGCATTACGGAAGGGATTCCTTATGATCCGGCCAAGGTGCTTGCGGTCGGTCCGTTTTCGCTTTCATTTTTGAAAACAGTCCATCCGGTTCCGTGTTATGCGATGCGCATCACTGCCGGCGGCAACACGGTCGTGTACACGGCTGATTCGAGCTACATGCCGGAATTTACACCGTTTGCAAAAGGAGCTGACTTGCTCATTTGCGAGTGCAATTTTTACGCTGGACAAAACGCTTCGCCGGCCGGCCATATGACGAGCGAGGAAGCGGCGGCCATCGCCGAGGGGGCGGGCGTTGGTGAACTATGGTTGACGCACTTGCCGCACATTGGCAGGCACGAACAGCTCGTTGAAGAAGCGGAGCGGACGTTCCGCGGCGTTATTCGCCTCGCCCGCACCGGCTTAGTGTGGGCACAGTAGCGAAAAGCAGCGAAAAAAAAACGGCGAGGGAAGCGCTTTTGCTCGTCCTTCGCCGTTATTTTTTTATAATAAATTATAGTTCGAATTTTTTTACTTGAAAAATGAATGGTCATTCATTCATTTTTAAGGGGGAGATTGGATGAACTTAACGACGCGGTTGGCGCAAATCGCTAAACAACTACCGGACAAAGAAGCGTACGTGTTTATGGGGGAACGATGCACGTATCAACAATTGGACGCCGCGGTGTCTCGGTTTGCCGACGGATTGGCGCAGCTTGGCATTCGCCGGGGGGATCACATCGCCTTATTGCTTGGCAATTTGCCGCAATTTGTCATCGGCCTGTACGGGGCGCTGCGGCTCGGAGCGACCGTCATCCCGATCAATCCGATTTATACGCCGGAAGAAATTGGGTATATTTTGCTTAATGGCGACGTCAAAGCGGTAATCGGGCTCGATTTGCTCGCTCCGCTCTTTGCCGGGGCGAAGCAGCGCCTGCCTTTGCTGAAGCAGGCCATCGTTTGTGAAACGCCGCAAGGAAAGGAAAAAGGGATTACGCTGTCCGATGAAATAAAATCGTTTGCAGAAGTGTTGGCTGCCGGCGATTCGTCGTTTGCAGGACCGGAGCTTGATGACGATGATGTCGCCGTCATTTTGTATACATCCGGAACAACCGGCAAGCCGAAAGGGGAGATGCTCACGCATAAAAACTTGTACAGCAACGCCCAGGATACGGCTGACTATTTAGGAATCGATGAACATGACCGCGTGATTGCCGCGCTGCCGATGTTCCATGTCTTTTGTCTGACCGTGGCGCTCAAAATGCTCCGCTTATGAACGGGGGAACGGTGCTTATTATGCCGAAATTCAGCCCGGCCGCCATGTTTGCCCTGGCCCGAAAGGAAAAGGCGACGATTTTTGCCGGTGTGCCGACGATGTACAACTTCCTTTATCAATATGAAGGAGGAACGGTCGCTGATTTGCAGACGCTTCGCCTCTGCATCTCGGGAGGAGCGTCGATGCCGGTCTCCTTGCTTGAAAATTTTGAGAAAAAGTTCAACGTCATCATTTCAGAAGGATATGGGCTTTCGGAAGCGTCTCCTGTCACTTGCTTTAATCCTCTCGATCGGCCGCGCAAGCCCGGTTCGATCGGGACAAGCATTAAAAATGTTGAGAACAAGGTCGTCAATGAATATGGTGAAGAAGTGCCTGTCGGCGAAGTCGGTGAACTTGTTGTGCGCGGCCCGAACGTCATGAAAGGGTACTACAAAATGCCGGAAGAAACGGCGGCTGCCTTGCGCGATGGCTGGCTGCACACCGGCGATTTGGCGCGATGGATGAGGAGGGCTATTTCTACATCGTCGACCGGAAAAAAGAGATGATCATCGTCGGCGGCTACAATGTATATCCGCGTGAGGTCGAGGAAGTGCTGTACAGTCATCCAGGCGTCGTCGAAGCCGCTGTGATCGGCGTGCCGGATCCGGATTACGGCGAGGCGGTGCTGGCGTTTGTACAGAGGAAAAAACGGAAAGCAGCACAGCTTGAGAGGGGAGAGACGGTTGCTGGAGCTAAAACGAATTACAAAAGTATTTAACGAAGGAACTGCTGATGAAAAAGTCGCCTTGCGGGGGATTGATTTAACGCTGGCCCCCGGCGATTTTGTCACGGTCATCGGCAGCAACGGCGCCGGAAAGTCGACGTTGATGAATATCATTTCCGGCCGGCTGTCCCCTGATACGGGTGAAGTGTGGATCAACGGCCGCAACGTCACGGCGCTCAAAGAACATGCCCGCGCCCGCTACATCGGCCGCGTGTTTCAAGATCCGATGGCCGGCACCGCCCCCCATATGACGATCGAGGAAAATTTGGCGCTCGCTTACAACCGAACAAGACGGCGCACGCTGCGTCTTGGTGTAACAAGAGAAAAGCGAAAGTGGTTTCGGGAAACGCTGCAAACGCTCCATTTAGGGCTCGAAGACCGGCTCGCCGCTAAAGTCGGCCTTCTCTCCGGCGGGGAGCGGCAGGCGCTTTCACTGTTGATGGCCACATTCACAAAGCCGGATGTGCTTTTGCTTGATGAACATACCGCCGCCCTCGACCCGGCGCGGGCCGAGCTTGTCACCGAATTGACGAAGGAAATTGTCAGACAGCATCAGTTGACGACGCTGATGGTCACGCACAATATGGAGCAGGCGATTCGCCTTGGCAACCGGCTCATCATGATGGATGGCGGGCAAATTATTTTCACGGCCGCGGGAGAGGAAAAAGAAAAATTGACAGTCGAGCGGCTGTTGGAAGAGTTTCAGCGCATCCGCGGCAGCCGGTTTGCGAGCGACCGCGCTGTACTCGGTTCATAAAACGAAACGAGGTGCCCCAACGTTGCGGGCGCCTCATTTTCGGTGCAATGGAACGGGTCAAGCGGTTGGAAGCGGCTTGGTCGCCTTTTGATAGGCGGCTTGCAGCGCTTTCGTCACGTCCCCCGGTTCGCCGTTTCCGATCAATGTTTCTTCTACTTGGACGATCGGAGTGATCGCCGAGGTGGTGCTCGTCAAAAACAATTCATCGGCTTCGGCGAGACTGCTGACGGAAAACGCCTTTTCGATGAACGGAATGCCAAGTTCAGCGCAAAATTCCTTCACTTTGGTGCGGACGATGCCGTTTAAAATCCGCTCCGTCGCTGGGTGAGTATAGACGGTTTTGTGTTTGACAAGGAAAATGTTCGATGAACTTCCCTCGGTCACGACGCCGTCGCGGTGGAGAATCGCTTCAAACGCTCCGCGCTCGACGGCTTCTTGTTTTGCAAGTACGTTCGGCAGCAAGTTCAAGCTTTTAATGCAGCAGTACTCCCAGCGGACGTCTTTGGTCAAAATCGCGCGCACGCCGCGCGCCATTTCCTCCGTTTTTCGCGCCATCGGCTGAATGTAGGCGTACAAATTCGGCCGGTTTTCGGCCGGAAATGCATGGCTGCGCGGGAAGCTCCCTCGCGTCACTTGCAAATACAAAATGGCATCTTCTCGCACATCGTTCATGCGGCGCAGCTGCTCGAGCCGCTCAGCCAACTCTTCATGGCTGAACGGAACGGCGAGGCGAATGGCCGCCGCCGAGCGGTATAGGCGGTCTAGATGTTCATGGAGCCAGATGTACGTGCCGCTGTATAGACGAACGACTTCGTAGACGCCGTCGCCAAACTGCAAGCCGCGTTCTTCCATCGGATAGGCAACTTGTTCGGAACGAAGGAGGCCGCGTTCGGTCAAAACATATGCTTTTACGGTCATGGACGTGCACTCCTTTTCTTGTGACAAATCGATCGTCAATCAATTTGATTATATCATAGAGGAAAAAAAACTGTGATGGATTTTCGGGTTACGAAACATCGTTCTTTTTTGCATAATGGAGCTATTAATCTAGCAAGACGGGGGGATGATCAGTGGAAACGACATGGGAAGCTAGCAAGATGGCGCCGTTTCGCCAAGGAGTGCAAGCGGGGGTGGCGATCGCCATTGGCTATACGCCGATTGCGCTCGCTTTTGGACTACTCGCCAAGACGACCGGGCTGATGCTTGGCGAAACGGTGCTGATGAGCCTTGTTGTCTTTGCTGGCGCTTCGCAATATATTGCCCTCAGTTTGATTGCCGCCGGCACCGGGGCGTTGGAAATCGTGTTGACGACGTTTATTTTAATTCTATCGGCACGTTTGTTCTTCACTTGTCGAAAGGATGGTCGATCGTGTTGGCTACGTTGCTGTCGGCTGTCATCGTTCAATGGCTGGCGAAAGAAGGAGGAAACGGCGATGAATAGCACGATCGTCTGGATGATCATCGGCATGGGAGTCGTGACGTACTTGCCCCGCCTGCTGCCGTTTGTGCTGCTCGGCCGCATCCAGCTGCCGCCGTTTTGGCAAGGGGTGCTGAAAAACGTGCCGTATGCAGTGCTTGGGGCGCTCATTATTCCTGACGTTTTTTTCATCCAAGATGATGTTGTGTTCGGAGCCATTGGTTTTGCGGCGGCTGTCATCGCGGCTTGGTTCGGGGCCAATGTCATGGTCGTCGTTCTTGCCGCGGTTGCGGTCCTCAGTCTGTATTCGCTCGTCGTTTGAATGATGCTGTCTTTGGCAAGGGGGCAAAAGGCGCTGGATTTCCCTGGAACACACATCATCCAGCACAAACAGGTGTCCCGAGTGATCGGGACACCTGTTTGTTGCGGCGATATTACGGCAACTCATTCATAATGGTTTCATATACGTCATCGACGTGAAACCGCGAAGTCCCCATCCCGACCTGCTCAATGACGCGGCCATCGCGGTCAAGCAAGTACGCGAGCGCTGTATGCACAATCATCCCGTTGCCCGGGTCTCGGTATTGAAAATCGAAGGCGTCGGCTGTTTTTTTTGTTTCGTCCTCGCTGCCGCGCAAAAATACCCAGCCTTGCCCGTCGCCGGTTACGCCAAACGTGCGGGCATATGTTTGCAGCTTTTCTTTCGTGTCGCGGGCCGGATCAATCGTGATGGTGATAAATTCGACATCCCGCCCAAATACACCGGCGCTTTCCAGCCGGTCGCGCAGTTTCGCCATTTGCATTGTCGTATTCGGACAAATATCTGGACAGTTTGTATAAATAAACTCAACGAGCCGCACTTTCGGCGGCAAGTCGCCGAACGCATACGGACGCCCCCAGGCAGTTTCCATTGTGACATCATGGGGAAGGCGCGCGGTAGATGGCTTATAAACGGTAAAGTAAAAGATGCCGGCGCCGATTCCGAACAGTACGAGGCACGCTGCTATCGTATACCACTTTCTCATTCCCATCACTCCTCTATTCATGATCATACCAAAAGTACGGATAGGAAAACGGTGTTGTTTACGAACAGTTTGTGTCTATTTTCCTAATTCAAAAAAGCTTGCATTTTTTTGTTATATAATAAAACCGTAAATAAAAATGATGTATTATAACAAAGAGATGGGGGAAGGAAAAATGGCGTCATTTGCTGAACGTGTCCGACAATTAGAGGAAAGCTGGAAAAATGAAGAGCGCTGGAAAGGGATCGTCCGCCCGTACAGCGCCGAAGATGTCATTAAACTGCGCGGCTCGATCGATATTGAGCATACGCTCGCTCGGCGCGGCGCAGAAAAACTATGGAAACTGCTCCATACCGAAGACTATGTCCACGCGCTTGGTGTGTTGACGGGGAATCAGGCCGTGCAACAAGTGAAAGCCGGGTTGAAAGCCATTTATTTAAGTGGATGGCAGGTGGCAGCCGACGCCAACCTCGCCGGGCAAATGTATCCGGACCAAAGCTTGTATCCGTCCAACAGTGTTCCGCACGTCGTCAAACGCATTAATCAGGCGTTGCAGCGCGCTGATCAAATTCAATATTTGGAAGGTAGTGGAGACATCGACTACTTTGTTCCGATCGTGGCTGATGCCGGGGCGGGGCAAGCTGCTGGCCTATAACTGCTCACCGTCGTTCAACTGGAAGAAAAAATTGGACGATGAAACGATCGCCAAATTCCAGCAAGAGCTCGGCAAAATGGGGTACAAGTTCCAGTTCGTTACTCTGGCTGGATTCCACGCGCTCAACTACAGCATGTTTGAACTGGCGCGCGGCTACAAAGAACGCGGCATGGCTGCATACGCCGAACTGCAGCAAGCAGAATTTGCCGCTGAAAAATATGGCTACACTGCAACGCGCCATCAACGCGAAGTCGGCACCGGCTATTTTGATGAAGTCGCCCAAGTCATCTCCGGCGGTCAAGCATCCACCGTCGCCTTGAAAGGATCGACGGAAGAGGAGCAGTTTACGACCGCTTGACGGCGGCTATTGCCGTATATCGACGGAAGCCCGGTTTGACCGGGCTTTTTTGCGTATAAAAGGAAAAAGCTGGCGCACTCTATAGACGGAGGGAGGCGATGAAATGGAAAAGAAAAAAGATAGTCTGCCGGAGCTAATCCCTGCCGAATTCCGCGTCAGCACCGATCTCCATTTTGAACAATCGTGGATGAACGAGGAAACGTATGCAGGCGATTCGGTCGGCGAACATACGGCGCTCGAGCAAGCGAACGAGTATTTAGCAATGAAAGAAATCGGCCAGACGTTTGAAAACTCCTGACAATGCCCATGACGATCGTCATGGGATTTTTTGCGCAAAAAAACGCTGGCTTTTTTAAAAATATAGAAAAATATAACTATTGGTGGTATGATAGGAGTGGTGAGTTCGTTGAGAGGAGATGAGACGATGAAAGTAAATGAATTTATCATCCTAAACCATTTCGTCGTGAGCCGTTATACGATGGCGATTCTCCCTTATTTGTTGAACAATGACCTGTATGCAAAGGTCGTCGAGGAAGATGGCGAGTACATTGTCAAACAAACGCCCCTCGACATTATTAGACATAGCTGCGATTATTATGGCTGCAGCTTTCAAGGCAGAAAAGAGGGAACAAAGGCCGTGATCGGCATCACCCACAAAGCGCCGATCGCCATTGAACCGTCCAACGAAATTTACTTCTTTCCCACCGCTTCCCCGAAAGATTCCTGCTGTGTTTGGCTGTCGCATATGCATGTCTATCGGTATGAGCCTGCGAAATATGAGCGGACGGTTGTATACTTCCGCAACGGGAAAAGCGTTGTCCTCGATGTGTCCTGCAAATCTTTCATCAACCAATTGCACCGAACAGCCCAGCTGCGGACGAAACTGTCGGAGCGAATGGAGGCGAGAGAGCGCAAACTGCAATACATATATCGCATGCAGCAAGAAAAGCATGTGACGGAATAACCGCCATGATAAAAAATGGGTTTTCACAAGCAAAAGTTCAAATTGCGCGGCCGAGCGTGTAAAATAAAAATATAAACGGCATTTGAATGGAGAAAGAACGATGAATATGGAAAATTTGAAACAATGGCTCACGCTCGACCACGTGCTTTCCTTACTCGACCATTACCGTTCCTTCGGCATATTTCCCGGCATTGCGGCGACGCTGCTCGAGTCGTTTTTTCCGATTTTGCCGATGGTTGTGTTTGTGATGGCGAACGCAGCGGCATTCGGGTTGTGGAAAGGGTTTTTCATTTCTTGGATTGGCGCTTCGCTCGGCTCGCTCATCGTCTTTTGGCTGACGCGGAAGATCGGCCAGCAGCGTTTCTTTCATTTTGTCCGCCGCCATCCAAAAGTGCGCCAGTTTATGCACTGGATTGAACGGCACGGATTCGGGCCGCTGTTTTTGCTGTATTGCTTTCCTTTCACCCCGTCGGCGCTTGTCAATATCGTTGCCGGTCTGTCACGCATCAGCCGCCAGCAGTTTGTATTAGCGGTCTTGCTTGGAAAGATGATCATGATTTTTACGATCAGCTTTATCGGGTATGACTTGGTGGCGCTTGTCCGCCAGCCGTTGCGTACGGCGGCGATCGCTGTTGTTGTGCTGCTGCTTTGGTATGCGGGAAAACGAGTAGAGGCAAGATTTTCGTTGACGGAAAAACAACGCAGCGAGGAGGACAGGGAGTGACCAAACGGAAACAAGGAAAGAAGCGGGGACGCCGCTGGCCATGGCTCGCCGCTGTCGGGTTTGTCGCCATGCTCCGTTTTTTCGTTTTCAGCAATTATATGGTGGAAGGAAAGTCAATGATGCCGACGCTGCAAAGCGGCAATTTGCTGATCGTCAATAAGATCCGTTATGAAATTGCCCCGATTCATCGGTTTGATGTCGTCGTGTTTCACGCCAATCAAAAGGAAGATTACGTGAAACGGGTCATCGGGCTGCCGGGGGATCGGATCGAGTACAAAAACGATGTGCTGTATATTAACGGTCGACAGGTCGATGAACCGTATTTGCGGCCGTATAAGCAGCAACTCCTTAGCGGGAAGCTGACAGGCGGTTTTACCCTTGAAGAGGTGACGGGAGAAAAGCGGGTGCCGGCCGGCTGCATTTTTGTCCTTGGCGACAATCGGCTCAGCAGTTGGGACAGCCGCCATTTCGGCTTCGTCAAAATCAGCCAAGTGGTCGGCAAGGTAGACCTCCGCTATTGGCCGTTTCGGGAGATTGCTTTCCATTTTTGAGAAAATGGCGCATCGAGGTGCGGCGACGGTTTTGCCTAAGGGAGCGGTTGCTTTCAAGGAAGGCAGTTTTTCTTTACCAAATACGAACATATGTGCTAAAATAGAAAAGATAAAGGAAACGAATGGTGGTGATCGCCGTGTCGCTTCGCTTTTTGCTTGGACGATCGGGAAGCGGGAAGACGGCTATGTGTCTTGCGGAAATCCGCCGCAAGCTGCAGGAAGATCCGAGAGGAAAGACGATTGTTTACCTCGTTCCGGAGCAGATGACGTTTCAATGTGAATACGCCTTAATCCATACCGAGGGAGCAGGAGGAATGATCCGCGCCCAAGTGTTCAGCTTCCCCCGCCTCGCCTGGCGCGTCTTGCAGGAGACGGGAGGCATGAACCGCTACCACGTCCACGATGTCGGCGTGCAAATGATGATTCGCAAAATTATTGAACAGCGGAAACAGGAGCTTAAACTGTTTGGCCGCGCGGCGGACAAAAGCGGTTTTGTCGAGCAGCTGCATGAGATGATCGCCGAATGCAAGCGGTATTGCTTAACGCCGGACGAGCTTCGCCGCCGTGTCGAGGAGCTGGAAAGCGGGCCGAGCCGGCCGGGACGGCGCCTGCTGGCCGATAAGCTCAGCGATGTCGCGCTCGTTTATGCAGAGCTCGAGCGGAGCTTAAGCGGCCATTACCTCGATTCGGAAGATTATTTGCGCCTGCTCGCCGAACAAATCCCCCGCTCCTGCTATTTGCGTGATGCCGATGTTTATATCGACGGATTCCATCATTTTGCCCCGCAAGAATACATAGTGATTGAGCAGCTTCTTCGTCATTGCCGGCGGGTCACCGTTTGCCTGACGGTCGACCGTCCGTATGATGGTGAGATGCCGGACGAGCTCGACTTGTTTTATCTGCCGGCGCAGACGTACCGCCAGTTGCGCGAGCTTGCCTTGGCCAACGATGTTTTGCTTGAAGAGCCGGTCGTGCTCGCGGAAAACCGACGTCATCAAAGCGGGGCGCTCGCCCATCTCGAGGCGCAGTTTCATCGCCGCCCGCTGCCGCCTTACGAAGCGGAAGACGGTGCGGTCTGCCTTTATGAGGCGGCCAACCGCCGCGCAGAACTGGAAGCGGTCGCCCGGGAAATCATCCGCCTTGTCCGCGACGAAGGGGCGCGCTATCGCGACATCGCACTCGTCATCCGCCAAACGGAGGCGTACCGCGACCTTGTGAAGACGGTGTTTTTTGATTTTGGCATCCCGTATTTTATGGATGAAAAAGAGCCGATGCACCATCATCCGCTCATTGAACTTGTGCGCGCTGCTTTGGAAACAATTTCCACAAACTGGCGGTATGAGGCGGTGTTTCGCGCTGTGAAGACGGATTTGCTCTTTCCGTTGGACGGTGACTTGGTCATGTGGCGCGAGGCAGCCGACAAACTCGAAAACTATGTTCTTGCTTATGGGGTGAAGGGGGACAAATGGACGAGCGGCGAGCGCTGGCCGTATCGGCGCTACCGGGCGCTTGACGGGTTGAATGTGCCGCAGACGGATGAAGAACGGCAATTTGAGGACAAGTTGAACGAATGGCGGGAGACGCTGGCCGCCCCGCTCCGCCGCCTTGAGCGCCGTTTGCGCCGGGCTAAGGACGGGCGCGGGTATTGCACGGCGCTATATCTCTTGTTAGAAGAATTGCAGATTCCGAAAAAGCTGGAACAAATGAGCGCGCAGGCGGAAGCGGAAGGCCGCCTCGTGGAAGCGCGCCAGCATGAGCAGGTGTGGAACGCGGTCATCGATTTGCTTGACCAATACGTTGAAATGCTCGGAGCGGAACCGTTGTCGTTAGCCGAATTTGCTAAAATTATCGAGGCCGGGCTTGACCGGCTTGAGTTCTCCCTTGTGCCGCCGGCCATCGATCAAGTGATCGTCGCCCAGCTCGACCGTTCGCGCCTCATCGGCGTGAAGTATGCGTTTGTCATTGGCGCCAACGATGGCGTCATTCCGGCCAGGGCGAAAGAGGATGGGCTTATGGCGGAAATCGAACGGGAGCAGCTGCGCGAACTCGGTGTGGCGCTTGCGCCGGGGAGCCGGGAACAGCTGTTTTACGACCCGTTTTTTATCTACCTGGCGCTTGCCTGTCCAAGCGAACGGCTGTATGTTACATACCCGCTGGCCGATGGCGAAGGGAAAGCGCTCATGCCATCGCCGCTGATTAAACAATTGTCGGAGCTGTTCCCGAAGGTGAAGGTGCGCTTGTGCGGCAACGATCCGTTCGATGCCCCGGAAGAGAAGGCGGAGGCGTTTGTGACAGCGCCGCAGGCGACACAAACGTATTTGGTCAGCCAGCTGCGCGCATGGAAGCGAAACTATGGCATCGATCCGCTTTGGTGGGATGTGTACAACGTGTTCATCGCCCGCCCGGAATGGAACGAGAGGGTGCAAAAGGCGGTGTCGGCGCTGTTTTATACAAACAAAGCCGCGCCGTTGAAAAAACAATGGAGCCGGCGGTTGTACGGAAAAAAAATTCAGGCGAGCGTCTCGCGCATGGAGCAGTTTCAAAAATGCCCGTACGCCCATTTTATTTCACACGGGCTGCGCTTGAAGGAGCGAAGCATTTTCCGCCTCGAGGCGCCGGATGTCGGCCAGTTGTTCCATGCGGCCATTAAACAAATCGCCGACCGGCTGCGCGAACAGCACGTTGATTGGGGCGAACTGTCCCAACCGGATTGCGAGCGTCTGTCGGATGAAGCGGTCGAACGGCTTGCCCCCCTCATTCAACAGCAAGTGCTGTCCAGTTCGTCTCGCTATGAATATATGAAACGGAAATTAAAACACGTTGTCGCCCGCACGACCCACGTGTTGAGCGAGCATGCGCGGGCGAGCGGCTTTGTTCCGATCGGGCTCGAGCTGGCGTTTGGACCGGGCAGCGACTTGCCGCCGCTTCGCTTTCAACTACGCGACGGGACGGTTATGGAGCTTGTCGGGCGAATCGACCGCGTTGACAAGGCAGAAAGCAGCGAAGGAGTATTTCTTCGCATCATCGATTACAAATCGAGCGCCAAAACGCTTGATTTGACGGAAGTGTATTACGGTTTGGCGTTGCAAATGCTTACCTATTTGGACATTGTGCTCACGTATGCTGAGCAACTTGTCAAACAGCCGGCGCTGCCGGCCGGGGTGCTCTATTTCCATGTCCATAATCCGATTGTGAAGGCGAAGCAGTGGCTTGACGATGAAGCGGAGATGGCGAAACAACTTCTTGAGCCGTTTCGGATGCGCGGTCTGCTGCTTGCCGATGTGGAGGCAATCCGGCTGATGGACAGTCAATTGGAAAAAGGGCAGCGGTCGCTGATTGTGCCGGTTAGGCTGACGAGCAGCGGAGCGATTCATTCTCAGTCTTCGGTCGCGAGCGCTTCTGATTTTGATGCGCTTCGCCAGCACGTCCGCCGTCTGTTTGCCGATATTGGCGGACAAATCGCTGACGGCATTGTATCGATTGCCCCGTACAAGCTGAAAAGCAAAACAGCGTGCGACTTTTGCGCCTTTAAGTCCATATGCCAATTTGACGAGGCGCTGTCCGGCAACGAATTCCGAAAGCTTGCCCCACAGACGGGGGAAGACGTGATGAAGAATATAACGAAAGGGAGGGGAGAGTCTTGAGCGTTGCGTTTCGCCCGAAGCCGGCCGGAAGCCGGTGGACGGATGAACAGTGGAAAGCCATCGTGGCCGGCGGCCGGGACGTTCTCGTCGCTGCGGCGGCCGGGTCTGGAAAAACGGCCGTTCTTGTTGAGCGAATCATCCAAAAAGTAACGGCGGAAGACGGGGCGACCGATATTGACCGCCTTCTTGTCGTCACGTTTACGAACGCTGCGGCGGCTGAGATGAAAGCAAGGATCGGCGAGGCGCTCGAGCGCGAACTCGCCAAGCGGCCGCATTCGCTCCATTTGCGGCGCCAGCTCAGCCTGCTCAACCGCGCCTCGATTTCGACGCTCCATTCGTTTTGCTTAGATGTCATCCGCAAATATTATTATTTGCTCGATCTGGATCCGTCGTTTCGCATCGCTGATGAGACAGAAATCGAACTGCTGAAAGAGGACGTCCTTGAGGAGCTGCTTGAGGAGGAATATGGAAAGGCGGATAACGAGCGCTTTTTTGCCGTCATTGATGCTTACACCGGAGACCGGAGCGATGCCGAGCTGCAAGACATGATTTTCGCGTTGCATGACTTCTCCCGCTCCCACCCCGCGCCCGATGAATGGCTGAAAGGCCTTGTATCCATGTATGAGGTCGATGAACAGACGCCGCCCGAGTCGCTTTTGCCATCGCGCTATATCAACCAACATGCGGCGATGGAGCTGGCAGCGGCCAAACGGCTCATCGAAAGGGCGTTGCGTCTTGCGCAGGAACCGGGCGGGCCGCGGCCGTATGAGAAACGGCTGCGCGAGGATGCCGCCGTTGTCGCTGAACTTGAAAGATGGCGGTCGCAATCGTGGGAAGGACTGTATCGTGCTTTGCAGTCGCTGGCGTTCGGCCGGCTTCCGGGCTGTCGCGGCGATGGCTATGATAAGTGGCTCGTCGATGAGGCGAAATCGCTTCGCGACCAGGCGAAGAAGAAACTGGAAGCGCTGCGCGACAACATATTTTCGCTGCCCCCGTCTGTCTGGATCCGCCATATGCGGGAGATGAAGCCGGCGGTTGAGACGATCGTTGCGCTTGTCCGCCGTTTTTCCGATAGGTTTCAAGCCGTGAAACGTGAAAAAGGGATCGTCGACTTTTCTGATTTGGAACATTATTGTCTGCATGTTTTGCGGCAGCGCGACCCGAAAACGGGCGAATGGCAGCCATCGGCGGCCGCTTTGGAGTACCAAGCGCAGTTTGATGAAGTGCTTGTCGATGAGTATCAAGATACGAACCTTGTGCAAGAAGCGATTTTGCAGCTCGTCAAAAAAGGAAGCGAGCGGACTGGCAACTTATTTATGGTCGGCGATGTCAAGCAGTCGATTTATCGTTTTCGCCTCGCCGAGCCGATGCTGTTTTTGGACAAATACAAACGGTTTGCCGCTGATGGGGCCGCAGGGGGAATGAGAATTGATTTGGCGTGCAATTTCCGCAGCCGCGCCGAGGTGCTGGACGGCACGAACTTCCTTTTTGCACAAATCATGGGGGAAACCGTTGGGGAGATGGCGTACGATGAAGCAGCCCAGCTTAAGTATGGCGCCGATTATCCGGATGGGGCGGATACTGTTCCGGAAGTGATGATCATCAACCGGCAGCGCGCGGCGGAAGAAGAGGACGAAGAGGCAGCGGAGCTTGAGGGCTCCGAGCTGGAGGCGCGCCTAATGGCCGAGAAAATCAAAGAAATCGTGTCGCGGCCATTTTATGTGCATGACCGCTCAAGCGGGCAACCGCGGCGTGCCATGTACCGAGACATCGTTGTGCTCGTCCGTTCGATGACGAACGCCCCGCAAATGATCGAGCAGCTGCAGGCGCACGGCATTCCGGCGGCTGCCGATTTATCGTCCGGCTACTTTCAGGCGACGGAAGTTTCGGTGATGCTGTCGCTTCTGAAAGTCATTGACAACCCGCACCAAGACATTCCGCTCGCCGCTGTGCTCCGTTCGCCGCTGTTTCGCTTTGATGAAAACGAGCTGGCCATGATCCGCCTCGCTGATCCAAAAGGAACGTTTTATGAGGCGCTTCAGTTGTTCCGGCAAAAGCCGGCGGAAACGGATGAGGAGGAGGCAGCCAAGAAAAAAGCGGCCGCGTTTTTGGAGCAGCTCGGGCGCTGGCGAACGATGGCCCGCCGCCGCTCGTTGGCCGACCTCATCTGGCAGCTGTATCGCGATACACAATTTTACGATTTTGTCGGCGCGCTGCCGGGTGGAAAGCAACGGCAGGCCAATTTGCGCGCCTTGTATGATCGCGCTCGCCAATACGAATCGACGGCCTTTCGCGGGCTGTTCCGCTTTCTCCGCTTTATTGAGCGGCTGCAGGAGCGCGGCGATGATTTAGGAGCAGCCCGGCCGCTTGGTGAGCAGGAAGATGTCGTGCGGGTGATGACGATCCATAGCAGCAAAGGGCTCGAGTTTCCGGTCGTCTTTCTGGCCGGACTCGCCCGCCCGTTTTATACGCGGGATTTGCATCATCCGTACTTGCTGGATAAAGAGCTCGGCTTTGGCGCCCGTTTTGTCCACCCACAGCTGCGCATCAGCTATCCAACGCTGCCATTGCTGGCGATCCAAGTGAAAAAGCGGCTCGAGCTGCTCGCCGAGGAAATGCGCATTTTGTACGTTGCGCTGACAAGAGCGAAAGAGAAGCTTTATTTGATCGCCGCGGTCAACGATGCCGATAAGGAGATCGAAAAATGGAAAGGCGTTGCGGGAGAACGCGAATGGCTGCTTCCCGACGATGTGCGGGCATCGGCCCGTTCCTATTTAGACTGGATCGGCCGGGCGCTCATTCGCCACCGCGACGGGCGCATTTTAGCGGGAGAGAAGGCGCCGGATGAAATCGCCTCCCATCCGTCCGTATGGCGTATTGCCATTGTGCCCGCGGCCGAGCTGCGCAGCGGCGAGGCGGCTGCCGGCCAGGCGGACGAGAGCATGCTCGCTGCGCTTGAACATGGCCGCCCTGTTCCGGCTGGCGGCGGCTGGAAAGAGGAAGCAGAGCGGCGTTTGTTATGGCGGTATCGCTATGAAAAAGGGACGATTGTGCGCGCCAAACAGTCGGTGTCGGAGCTGAAAGAGCAACGGGTGCTGTTTGGCGAGCTGGCGAGTGAATGGCCGCTGCGCCAAGGAACAGCGCCGATTTTCTCGCGGCCGCGCTTTATGCAGGAAAAAAACGTTGACGCCGGCGGAAAAAGGAACCGCGCTTCATATCGTCATGCGCCATCTCGACTTGCGTGCGCCGGTCAGTGAAGCGTCCATCCGTGAGCAAATGGGTCGGCTCATCGAAAAAGAGCTGTTGTCGGCCGAGCAAGCCGAAGCGGTCGATGCGGCCGCGATCGCCGCCTTTTTCGCTACGGATATCGGCCGCCGCCTTTGCGCCGCCCGCGAGGTGCACCGGGAAGTGCCATTCAGTCTAGGGCTTCCGGCTTCCCATCTTTACGGGCATGACGGGATGGAAGACGACCGCCGGGTGCTTGTCCAAGGGGTGATTGACTGTGTGTTTGCGGATGAGCGCGGTTATGTGATGATCGACTATAAAACGGATGAGGTGACCGGCCGTTTTGCCGGCCAGAAAGAGGAGGCCGCCCGCTTTTTGCTCGGCCGCTACGGAACGCAAATGCGCCTGTATCGGCAAGCGATTGAGCAAATTTGGCGCGTGCCGGTAGCGGAGTGCTATTTGTATTCGTTTGACGGCCAATACATTATCGCGGTGGAATGACGCGGAGGGGGAAAGACGATGCGCATTTTGCATACGGCAGACTGGCATCTCGGGCGGACGCTTGAAGGCCGAAGCCGGTTGGCGGAGCAAGAGGCGTTTATCGACGAACTTGTCGAGATTGTAGCAAAAGAACAAATCGATGTCGTCTTGATGGCTGGCGATGTGTTCGATTCCGTCAATCCGCCGGCGGCGGCGGAGCAGCTGTTTTACGAGAGTTTGGCCCGACTGTCCGATAAAGGCCGGCGTCCGGTTGCGGTCATCAGCGGCAACCATGACCATCCGGACCGCATCAGCGCCGCCCGGCCGCTGCTTTCCGACTACAACATTTTCCTTTTTGGCCGCCCACAGGCGGAAGTTTGCCGAATTGACGTTCCGTCGTGCGGCGAGGCGATGATGCTTGCGCCGTTGGCGTACCCGTCTGAATCGCGGCTCGCTGAGCTATTGTCATCCGACCATAAGGAAACCGCGCTTCGCGATCGGTACGACGACCGCATCCGGGCGTTGTTCGCTGCGATGGCCGCCTCATTTGCCGATGAAACTGTCAATGTTGCGATGAGCCATCTATACGTGGCTGGCGGCCATACGTCCGATTCCGAGCGGCCGATTGAGGTGGGCGGCGCCTATACGGTGGCGGCTGCCAGTTTGCCCGGGGCGGCGCAATACGTGGCGCTCGGTCATTTGCACCGCCCGCAGGACGTCAGACGGGCGGAGACGGCGGCGCGCTACGCCGGTTCACCGCTTGCTTACAGCTTTTCCGAAGCTGGGCACACCAAGTCGGTGACGGTTGTCGACGTCCATCCGGGCGGAAAGGCCAACGTGACGGAGATTCCGCTTGTTTCCGGCAAACCGCTTGTCCGTTGGAAGGCGACGGACGGACTTGCCCAAGTGTATCGTTGGTGCGAGGAAGGAAGAGACCGGTCGTGCTGGATCGATTTAGAGGTCCATGTAAACGAGCCGTTGACAATGGAAGAGATTCAACGGCTGCGCAAGCTTCATCAAGGGTTTATCCATATCCGCCCGGTGTTTCCGGAACGGGAGCGGGAGGCGGCGGCTGAAACAGACCGCAAACCGCTTTCCCTTGTGGAAATGTTCCGGCGTTTTTACGAACGTCAAACCGGCGGACAAACACCGGATGAAGAGCTCGTGCGCCTTTTTTTGGAATTGGCGGCCGATGAGAAGGAAGGGGAAGGAGAAGAGGAATGAAGCCAATTTCCTTGACGATCGCCGGGCTTCATAGCTTTCGTGAAAAACAAACGATCGATTTTACGGCCCTTTGCGACGGCGGCGTATTCGGCATTTTTGGACCGACCGGAAGCGGCAAATCGACGATTTTGGATGCCATCACGCTCGCGCTGTTCGGAAGTGTCGGACGGGCGGCCAATCGGACACAAGCGATCATCAACCACGCTGAAAAGGAACTGTTCGTTTCCTTTACGTTCGAATTGGAAAATGCCGCTGGGGCAAAACGGTACACGGTGGAACGCAGTTTGAAAAGGGCGGATGAATGGCGGACGCGGAGCGCCGTCTGCCGGTTGATCGAACATCAGGCCGAGACGGTCGTGCTCGCGGACAAGCTCTCTGATGTAGACAAGGCGGTCGTACAGCTGCTTGGTTTGACTATGGAAGATTTTACCCGCGCTGTCGTTTTGCCGCAAGGGAAGTTTGCCGAGTTTTTATCCCTCAAAGGGGCGGAGCGCCGGCAAATGCTGCAGCGCCTGTTCCATCTTGAACGATACGGTGACGAGTTGAATAAAAAGTTAAAAGAGCGGCTCGCCGCCGCGGAGCAGGAATGGCAAAAAATCGAAGCGGAAAAAGCGGGACTCGGCGATGCTTCGAAAGCGGCGCTTGAGCAGGCAGAAGCCGAAGAGCGGGAGCTTGCGGCGCTGTTTGCCAAGCGCAAAAAAGAGCTTGAGAAAATCGAGGCAGACGTCGAACGGGCGAGGCAGCTTCGGGCGTGGCAGCAGGAAAAAGAAGCGGTTGAAGCGGAATTATCGGCATTGCGCCGGCGGGAGCCCGAAGTGCGGGCGCTTGAAGCGAAAAAAGGGCGGGCCGAGCAGGCGGAGCGCATTTGGCCGTACTGGGAGCAGTACGAACAGATGCGCCTCCTGCAGGCCGCGGCGCTGCAGCGGCAGGAGGCGGCGTTGCGACAGTTAGAGGCGGCCCAAGCCCACTATGAGGATGCCGTGCGCCGCTATGAGCAGGCGCGGCAGGAAAAAGCGCGGCGCGAGCCAGAGCTGTTGGCGCAAATGGAGCGGCTGCGGCAGGCGGAGCAGCTCGAACGGCAAATGGAAACACTCAAGGCGGAGCTCGCCGCCCTCCATGAGGAGTGGAACCGCTTGGCGGACCGGGAAAAAGCGGTGCAGCGTCAGTTCGAGGAAGCGGAGGCCTGGTACGCGCGCGGCTTGGCGCGCCAACAGGAGCTGAAAGAAGAGTTGCAGCGGCATGCCGCTGCGCTCGCTGACAAAGACGAAATAGAGCGCGCCTGCGAAGAGAAGCGGCGCATTGAGCAAACGGTGTCCGCTCTCGCCCGCGTCGATGTGCAGCTCCAGCAAAAGGAAGCTGCCTGGCGCCAAGCCGAACGAGAGCGGGCTGAGCGGGAGCGCCGCGCCGCCGCTGCCGGCGCCCGCCTTCATCAACTGTTTCAGCTTGTTGAACAAACGCACCATTCCGTCTGCAGCCGGCAACAAGATATCGAAAAGCGGTTGCATGTTTTGCGGCGACAGATCGAGGCGGAGCAGCAACGGATCGAAGAGGCGCAGACGGCCGAACTGGCAGCGGTTCTGGCTGAGCGGCTCCGTCCCGGTGAACCGTGCCCGGTGTGCGGCTCGCGTGAGCACCCGCATCCGTCCGCCAGGCCGCAGACGGTAGCCTCTGGTCGGTTGTCTGAGCTCGAGCAAGAGCGGCAGCGTTGCGAACAAGATTTGCAGACACTGTTCTCATTCAAGGCGCAGCTTGAGCAGCTTGCCGCGCTGGCGGCCAGCCACGGGACACCCCCTGTTCAGGCGGCTGTCCGCCCGGCAGGCGAAACCGTCGATATGGCCGTTGAAGTCCGGGCGCTCGGGCAGGATGTCATTGAACGAAAGGAAGCGGTTTACCGGGCGTTGTCGCAGTGGAATGAGGCGGAAGCGGCGCGGCGTGAAGCGGAAAACGCCTGCCGATGGGCGGCAGCGGATATCGAAGCGCTGCAAGCGGAGAAACAGCGCCTTGAAGAGGAGAAACAGCAGCTTGAACGGCAGTGGCGCGAGGCGCATCCTTCCTTTTCACTGGAAACGATCGCGGTGGTTTACGAGCAGCTGCGCGAACAAGAGAAAATGTGGCGTGATGTACAAAAACGGCTTGAAGACAGCGTTCCATTTTTAGAAGAAAAACAAAGAGCAAAAGAACAGGCGGCTGAGGAGCGTCGCCGGCTTGAGGCGGAGCGGGTGCGCCTCGAATCGCTTATGAGCGCCAAACAGGAGCTGTGGAAAGAATATGAGCGGCAACGGCGCGAGAAGGCCGGACCTGGCCCGGCAGGTGTGCAGCTTCGGGAAGCGGAAGCCGAATGGCGCCGGCTGCAAAACGGCGAACAGCAGGCGTACGATGAATGGCAGCGCGCTCAACAGCAATACCAGGCGACAGAAAGTGAGGCGAAGGCAGCGAAGCAGGCGTGCGAGGAAGCGGCCCGCCGCGAGGAAGAAGCGCTCGCTCGCTGGCGCCGCGCCTTGGCCGGCACTGTGTTCGCTGATGCTGAAGAAGTGCGAATGTCGAGGGCGGCAAAAGCGCAATGTGATGAATGGGACGAAGCCATCCGCCTTTACTGGCGCCAGGTAGAGCAGGCTGAGCACCGACGCGCCCAGCTGGCGGCTGTCATCGGCGAAGAAGCGGTGAGCGCTGAACAATGGGAGATGATGCAGCAAGTATACAACGAGTTGAAAGCGCACACTGAGATGATGACCGAGCAGCTTGGCGCGGTGCGCGGAAAAGTGGCGGAGCTGAGAAAAAAACATGTCCGTTTTGTTGAATTGGAGGCGAGGCAGGCAACTCTCGGCCGCCAAATTGAGCGGTACAAACAGCTGCAAACGTTGCTTCGCGGCAATAGTTTTGTCGAATTTATGGCGGAAGAGCAACTCGAACAGGTGACCATCATGGCGTCTGAGCGGCTGCAGCAGTTGACGCGCCATCGCTATGCGCTTGAGCTCGATTCGCAAGGCGGGTTTTTGATTCGCGATGATGCCAACGGGGGGGTGCGGCGGCCGGTGTCGACGCTGTCCGGCGGGGAAACGTTTTTGACATCGCTGTCGTTGGCGCTGGCGCTGTCGGCGCAAATTCAGTTGCGCGGTGAATATCCGCTCCGGTTTTTCTTTTTGGACGAGGGGTTTGGCACATTGGATGCCGAGCTGCTCGATACGGTCGTTTCTGCTTTGGAAAAGTTGCATACGCAGCAGCTGGCTGTCGGCGTCATCAGCCATGTCCAAGAGATTCGCAACCGGCTGCCGCGCCGTCTCATTGTCGAGCCGGCGGAGCCGTCCGGCCCCGGCACACGCGTCCGGCTTGAATGGATGTAACCCGTCTGTCGGGAGCAGTGCTTGGCGGATGCGTTGCCAGCGGCCGCTGCGCCGGCTGGTTAGTCCGGCCCACTGGATTGAAGGAACGGGGGATAGGGGGCGGTCCTTGCCCCCATTTAGTTGTTGGCGGCCACGTTTTGGTCAGATACATCGGGATCAAACGCATTTGTAAAGCTGATTGCGTTGTTTGTCATGATAAAGTCGCCGGTGTTGAACCCGCCGGATCCAGCCTGCGTTTTCGTGGCGACTTTTGGTGCGATATACAAGCAGTCGCCCATTTGCACGACCGCGCCGCTGCCGACGCTGTTGATTTTGATCGGACCGACGAATGAAGGCATTACAGCTCTTCCTTTCTATATAGACTCCCATGACAAAAAAATTTCGTCACCATCGGAAGGATGAAAAGACCTCTATGTTGAATTTTACAACTTTACACATTTTGAAGTTCGGGTATTTTCAGGATAGATGCAATTTGAAGATTTACCATTTGCAACTTTTACCGAGTATTTGATCGACTGTCGGGCGACCGAACAACGCCACTTCCAGACCCATTATATAGGTCTGTGAAGCAGGCGGTTGTTCGGTCCTCCGTCACGCCAAGGCGTGACGGAGAAGCCTGTGGCTTTCCCTCGACAGTCGAAAAGGGGCAAACCGTTTTTCCGTCAGGGGACATGTTAAACTTCCTCGTTGCCTCTATATATCTGCTGCTGACGGCATCGGGCCGGCCAGCTGGCGGATATGTTTGATGCGCGCTTCGCCTTCAGCGATGGAGGTTGAGCCGATGTGGACAACGGCCGAAGAGGAGATCCCTAGCACGCGGATCGACCGGACGGAAATGACCGGGGATTCGTGGAGCGTCTGTTGTGATGCAACCGGCGGCGGGGAAGACCAGCGTGGAATCGGCTTGGTAAAAATCGGGAATGTTTGTTCCCCTTCTGGCTCGAAAAACAGCTCGTATTGCCGCTGCACGGCTAAAGCGCGTGTGCGGGCGGAAATCCGTTCAGAGTCGCCGATTTGCAGCACAGAGCTAATAATCAACGTTTCGGCATGGAGCGCCTGAACGATCGATGTCCGTTTCACGATGCCCCACCCCGAGCCGGCACGAGCGGGACGAACGGGCCGATGATAAGTGATTCGGGCGGTGTGTCAAACGCTGATGACAAGTGAATCGCATCAGCATCGCCGATTAAAAACAGCGAGGCGCTGGCGACGGCTGTCAAGCGGATGTCCCCGACATGCACATCGCGGTTAATGACGGTATAATTCACGTTGATTCCTCCCCTGAAGGCAAGTGTTTCAAAAACGCGTCGAGCGATTGTTCAATATCCGCTTTCACTTTTTGGAAGATCTCGTTTTCGACCGTTTCATCGCGATCGCCCGCGGGAACATAGCCTTGGTTTGCTTTCTCTTGCAAATAAAAGCGGATGCGTTCATCCGTCTGTCGGGCGATATCTTGCAAAATAAACTGCCGGTACGTATCATCAAGGCGGCGGTTGTATTGCTGCTCAAGCCGCTTCAATGTTTCTGCCGCCTCACTGTTTAAGTAGGCGGCTACTTTTTCCTGAATCGGGCGCATCAACACCGGCTCCGGCTTTGGGACGACGGTTTTCACCGGTTCGACAGCGAAATCTTCGATGGTGCCGCCGGCCCCCGGTGGGGCGATGCCGATATTGAGCGTTCCTTCGAGCGTTTCCACTTTCAGCTGGTCAAATTTGTATTCAATCCGCTCGATCGTAGTGCGCGGCTGCGATTCCAGCTCCCGCAGCCGGGCTTCGAGAACGGAAAGACGTCGTTCGAGCGTCCGTACTTTGTTTGTCTGCCATAATAAATAGCGGCGCAGTTGGACGAAATAGTCGTATATACTCATGGTGCACCATCATCCTCTCTACATTCCCCTCTTACTTCAATATATGGACGGCCTGTCGTCCTCATCACTTTTTTTCTCTGCATTTAGCGGGTGGCCGAATGGAGAGGAACGAGAGGAGCGGACGGCTGGGCGGCGGTGCCAAGCGGCACGGTCGCTTGCGAAGCCGGGCCAGTGAAACCGCCGGTGTTGGCAAGCGTTGACAATGCTTGGATGCTGCCGGCGCTGCCGATTTGCAAAACGGATGAGTTGGTGACGGAGCCAATCCGCAATTGATGGATGCAAATGCTTTGGCTGATGTAAACATTCAACCTCCTTCTCCTCCTTCATACGTTCCCGATGACATTTTCATCGGCGACATCGGCGTCATTCGTATTCGTATTGCTGTAATAGTTATAGATATGAAGCCCGTCGCCGGTGTTAAACGAACCGGCGCCAGCGAACGTTTTCGTCACGCTTTGCGGGGAAATCGCAAACACGTCGCCGATATGGAACACGCTGCTGCTTCCGATGCTGTTCAGTTTCACGATTCCGACAAAAGCCGGCATGGGGCATGCTCCTTTCCCAGCTTCGCAGTTGCTGCTATAGTGTATGGGCGCAAGCCGGCTGACGTTCGCCCTAATTGTTCGCGGCGTTGTTCGCGTCTATCATATCCGGATCGCCGGTGTTGGTAAAGCTGACAAATGTGTTCGTTTGCAGGAAATCACCGTTGTTGCTTCCCCCAGAGCCGGTGTGCGATTTGGACGTACTCTTTGGGGCGATTTGCAAAACATCGCCAAAATTGACCGTGCCATCTCCGCTCACATGAGTGATTTTAATCGGTCCGCTGATAAACGAAGGCACTCGCGCCCCCTCCTTTTGTTCCCATTGTTATAGCATATTGTATGAAAAAAACACGTAACTGGTTCAACGAGGGGCGGATGTCCAATCGGCAGTTAAGTTGTCAGCATATGCTAATGAGAAGGAATGGAAAGGAAGGGACAACCGATGCCAGCGATCGTCATCGGCGGGATTAAAGTGACGAGTGTAGGCGGCAACGGCACGGTGAACATGGGCGACGTGCTGCAAATCGCTCCCAAAAGCACCTCAAAGACGAATTCAGGCGCCGGCGGCGGCAATACGGGCGACTTTTTGCAGACGAATACGTTTTGCAGCGTCACCAATACAGTGGACCCGGATGTGTTCGACGCTGGAGCGAAAGGGAACAATTAGACGGCCGAATGACCAAAAAGACCGTCTTTTTCTTTTGTCCATCTTCATCTATAATATAATTATGAATTTTCTAAAATATAAGCTTGGGGGGATGGGAGAATGAACGTACCGCTTGTTCTGACCCATTTTTTAGACCGCGCTGTCGCTTTGTACGGGGACAAGCCGGCGATGATTTGTTCCGGACGGACGGTGACATACAGGCAGCTTGGCGAACGAGTGTCGAGGCTTGCCAACGGGCTGCGGGGGCTTGGCGTTCGCAAAGGCGACCGCGTGGCGTACTTGGCGCCCAACACGCTCGAGATGCTCGAAGGGTTTTACGGCGTGTTTGAAGTGGGAGGGGTGATGGTGCCGCTGAATACGCGGCTGAAACCGGATGATTACGTTTTTATTTTGAATCATAGCGAAACGAAAGTGTTGTTTGTGGATCAGGAGCTGTACGGGCTGATTGCATCAGTCAAAAACAAGCTTGAAACGGTCGAGGAGATCATTGTCCACCATAAAACAGAGGCGGTGATTGATGAAATCGCTTACGATGAATGGCTCGCCGCCCAGTCGTCAGCGCCGGTTCCGCACCGCCGCCGGCGTTTATCGCACGCGTTGAGGAAAAGCTCGGCTGGGAGTTTATCCAGGTGTACGGCATGACCGAATCATCTCCGCTCAGCACGATTTCGCTCATTCGTCCGCAGCTTGACGGACTGCCTGTGGAGCAAAAGCAGCGGATCAAGGCAAAAGCCGGCTATCCGATGATCGGCTGTGAAGTGAAGGTGGTGAATGACAACGGCGAGGAAGTGCCGGTGGACGGCCGAACGATTGGAGAAGTGATCGTCCGCAGCCATGGCGTCATGAAAGGATATTGGAAAAACGAAGAAGCAACCGTCGCAACGATCCGTGACGGGTGGCTGCATACCGGCGATATGGCGACCGTCGATGAATACGGGCATATTGATATCGTCGACCGGAAAAAGGATATTATTATTAGCGGAGGAGAAAATGTTTCGTCGATTGAAGTCGAAGGGGCGCTTTATGAACATCCTGCTGTGCTCGAGGTAGCGGTCATTGCCGCACCGCACGAAAAATGGGGCGAAACGCCGCGTGCGTTTGTCGTCGTCCGACCAGGGTACAATGTGACAGAGGAAGAGCTGATTGCCTTCTCACGGGAAAAACTAGCCCATTTCAAAGCCATTACGGGTGTTACGTTTGTTGATGAGCTGCCGAAAACAGCCTCCGGAAAAATTCAGAAAGTACACTTGCGCCGCCAATATTGGGATGCAATCGGAAAATCGGGTCGCTATGTCAACTGATGATACAGGCATGTGTCTTCAGACGGACAGAGGAGAGCGCGCCGAATGAAATGAATAAGGATACGGGCGTGCCGGAAAGGCGGTAAGGCGCCGCCGATTGCGCAGACGACTAGGTAGTAGAAAGAAGGGAGAAAGCGATGATCAGATCGACCGAGCGAATCGCCGCGGCGGATGTGTTGCGTGGATTCGCCTTGCTTGGCATTTTGCTTGTCAACATGCGTTATGTTTCCTCGCCAGCGTTATACAACGAAAGCGTCAAGGGCGGTGCTTTTGACCGAGTTTTGGACGCGGTCGTCGACGTATTGTTTGAAGCGAGCGCCTATCCGTTGTTTGCGTTTTTATTCGGGTTCGGGGCGATGACCATGTTTCGCCGGATCAGCAGCCGCGGAAAGCGGCCGATTCCGATTCTGTTGCGCCGCTTCTTTCTTTTGCTTGGGATCGGCATTGCTCATGCGTTTGGCCTTTGGTTTGGCGATATTTTAATCCCCTACGCCCTCGTCGGGTTCATCATGCTTTTCTTTTTCGCCGCCCCGCCTCGTTGGTGGCGGACGGCGGCTGTTGCCGTCTTTTTTCTTTTTCACGGCCTCATGGCGCTGTTGTTAACGCTCAATGTATTGACCGGAGAAATGGAGACAGCCGGCGGCCACGAGACCGCGGCGGCCGCGGCGGTTCGCCATTATCGAAACGGAACGTTTCGTGACGTGTTTTGGCAACGGTGGAACGACTGGATGTATATCAACGACGATGGAGGGCTTTTGCTTACGGTGTTGACCGTGCTGCCGTTTTGTTTGCTTGGCGGCTATGCCGCCGACCAACGTTCGCTTGAAGCCGATCGTCACTCGCCTGCGAAGCTGCGCCGCCTGATGAGGTGGGCGCTATGTTTTGGTTTAGCACTGAAAACCATTCCGTATTGGGCTGGGGTCAACAACTTGACCATGTACATCCAAGACAGCTTTGGAGGCGCAGCATTGGCGGTGTTCTACGCGGCGGCCGCCGTGTTCGTCTGCGGGAAACGAAGTTGGCAGCGCGCTTGGCGGTGGTGGCAAGACGTTGGCAAAATGTCGCTCACTCATTATCTCGCGCAATCGCTCGTTTGCACGTCGCTGTTTTATGGTTATGGGCTTGGGTGGTACGGACGCACAAGCGCATGGCAGGAGATGTTGATTGCGTTTGCTTTGTATGCGACTCAAGTGTGGATAAGCCGCTTTTGGTTTGCGCGTTTTCATTATGGTCCGGTTGAGTGGATGTGGAGGTGGGGGACATACGGAACGCGGCCGCCGTTTCGCCGCCGGCCGGGGCAATAAAAACCCCCGCTTACTGAACGGACGGGGAAGGCGATTCCAACATTCTCGTGTGCTGCAAATATTGGTTGATCAATTGGTCAAGCTCTTGGCTGCATTCGATCGTCTCTTTGGCCGTGAACCCATACGTGAGCGCCAATTCAATCATTTGTTGTCGTTTTTCTTCAATTTGCAACAGAACCATTTCCTTCACCATCAATTGTTTGAAATGTTGGTTAAGACATGCCGCGTCGATGCAAGACGTTTGTTGCATGACGAAAGTCGCAATCGACGCCCTAGTGGAAACTAAACATTATTATACATATCCCGACGAAAAGAGGAAGCGATTCGGGAAAATAAGTGATAAATTTACTAATTTAGACAAAATTCTACAAAAACAGGACTTTTTCGCCTCGATGGCGAATATCATCCTCAACGCGCCAAAATGACGAAGACGGGTGGAAGAGAAGAGTTTACGAAGCGTCCGCTACATAACAAAGAAAGGGAGAGAGGCACGATGAAACTGATCACCGCACTTTTCGATGGAGAAACGTTTGTTGGAGCCGTGCCGCAAGGAGACGACCGGGCGGTTCATTTGCGCCGCGCCGTTTTGTCCCGAATCCTAATGACTTGCGCATTGAAACGCGGGTGAACGGGGAAGTGCGCCAGCGCGCGAGCACGAAACAGTTGATTTTTTCCATTGAATCGATCATCGAGACGATCTCCAAAGGCATTACGCTTGAGCCGGGCGACATCATTGCGACAGGAACGCCGGCTGGAGTCGGCAAAGGGATGAACCCGCCGCGTTTTTTGCAGACGGGTGATGTCATTGAGGTGACGGTGGAAGGCATCGGCATGTTGCGCAACAAAGTGGGAGAGTAAACGGCGAAAGTGAGGAAGCCCCCATTGATGCTCAAAAGGCGTCCTCTTGAAAGAAAGGGCGTCTTTCGTTTTCGTGAAGTTTGTCAACCGTCCGCCCGCCGTGCTATGATGGGAAGGAACAAGGAATGGTTGGAGGGATGGATGTTGACGCATGCCCATATTACGAGCTGGCTCATCACGATTGTTTTGTTTTTCCTTGCGGTGTCGATGGAGCGGCAAGGGGCGGGCAAAGCCAAGATCGTGCAAATGGTGTTGCGGCTGTTTTACATTCTCACGATCGCGACGGGGGGGCTTTTGCTGCATAGCATTGCTTCGATATCCGCGCTTTATTGGCTAAAAGCGCTTGCCGGGCTGTGGGTGATCGGAGCGATGGAAATGGTTTTAGCAGCTGTAAAAAAAGGAAAAAGCGCGGCGGCAGGATGGACGCAATGGGTCATTGCCCTTGTGGTGACGCTGTTCCTTGGCCTGCTGCTGCCGCTTGGTTTTGACTTATTCTAAAGCGAAGCGGCAGCCTTCTATTGGTTGCCGCTTTTGTCCTCAGCCTATTTGGGCGCAAATCGCCCGTTCGCCGCTGTTGAATGTTATTTCAAATCGGTCGGCCGGCATCGGCCCGCGTTCATAGTAATGATGGACGCTGGCGATTTGCTCTGTATTGTCATAGATCATAAAATTGACGCCGGATGATTTGGCAAACAATAAGCCGTTGTAGCAGTACAGGCAGTCGTAAAGCGAAAACCCAAGATGGTTCAGCCATTGGACGTATTGAAAAAAGGACGGATTGGGAAGCGAGGCAAGCCATTGCCGGTACGCGTATGTCAGCTGTTTGCGGAAGCGGATGCGGTCGCCGTCAGTGAGGGGGAAGATGCCGAGGTCGGTCGCGATCGTGCCGTTTTCCTGCCACCGTCCGGACAGCCAATGCCCATAGCGGAACAGTTTAATCCCTTGCTGGGCCATCTCCTCGACTAACACCGCTTCCTCTGCTTCCTCATCAAAAAACACCCATTCATTGTTGACAAACTCCGCTGTTCCTTGCACGTAAGCCCGCGGCTGTTCAGCAATGCACTGCAGGCGCTCTTCAATATTCAATGTCTCTCATCCTCCTTGTACTTCTCTTTTTTTCCACCTTTTCGTCCGTTTATTCACGTTATTGTTGACATCGGACAATTCATCGAAATGACCAGTGGTGCATAAAATGGAATCATGCCGACGTGGAGAACCATCATGAATCAAAGGAGCGATCGCTGGAAACGATCGTGAAAAAAGAACGGACGAAATGATGGAAACGGGTGAGAACTTGCCATCTTTGATAAAAAGAAAGGATTGGTTTGTATGTGTGGCATTACTGGCTGTGTCCATTTCGGGCGCAATTTGCGCCGCGAGCGGACGGTCATTGACAGCATGACAGAGACGCTCGCCAAACGTGGACCGGATGATACAAATACGTGGCTGGACACTCATGTCGCCTTCGGTCATAAACGGCTTGTCGTCGTGGATCCGGCTGGCGGCAAACAACCGATGGTCCGGCAAAAAAACGGACATCGTTATACGATCGTCTATAACGGCGAGCTGTATAATACGGAAGACATCCGGAAGGAGCTGTTGCATAAAGGTTACCGGTTTGACGGCCACTCCGATACGGAAGTGCTGCTCGCCGCTTATATCGAATGGAAAGAACAATGTGTTGACTGGCTCAACGGCATTTTTGCCTTCGCCGTTTGGGATGGGGAGCGCGAGCTGTTATTTATGGCGCGCGACCGTCTCGGAGTAAAACCTTTGTTTTATCGAGAAGATGGCGGGGGGCTGCTGTTCGGCTCGGAAGTGAAAGCCATTTTGGCCCATCCCGATGTAAAGGCAGAAGTCAATTATGAAGGACTCGCCGAAGTGTTCGGCCTCGGACCGTCGCGCACACCGGGGCACGGGGTGTTTGACGGCATTCGAGAGCTGCGCCCGGCACATGCGCTCACGTTCTCTCGCAACGGGCTTCGCATTTGGCGGTATTGGAATGTCGAAAGCGACGTCCATCGCGATTCATTCGAGGAAACGGTCGAAAAGCTGCGCTTTCTATTGACGGATGCGGTCACGCGCCAACTCATTTCCGATGTGCCGGTCTGCACCTTCCTTTCTGGCGGGGTCGATTCGAGCGCCATTACGGCGATTGCCGCCAATGCCTTTGCGACAGCTGGAAAAGGGCCGCTGCACACCTACTCGATCGATTATGAAGGAAACGACCAGTATTTCAAAGCCAACGATTTTCAACCAAACACGGATGCGCCATTTATCGAACAGGTGTCAAACAAATTTCAAACGGTTCATCATCGCTGTGTGATCACGCAAGAAGAACTGTTCCGCCATTTGCATGAAGCCGTCATCGTCCGCGACGTTCCAGGCATGGCCGATGTCGATTCTTCGCTTCTTTGGTTTTGCAAACAAATTCGCAACCGGTTTGTCGTCAGCTTATCAGGGGAGTGCGCCGATGAAATTTTCGGCGGCTATCCATGGTTTCATCGGCCGGACGATTTGTCTCGGAAAGGATTTCCGTGGATGCGTTCGGTCGACGCGCGCATGGGTCTATTAAAAGATGAGTGGCGACAAAAGCTTCGCCTTGACGACTATGTGCAAATGCGTTATGAACAAACGCTTGCTGAAGTGCCGCGTCTCGAGGGGGAAAGCGCCGAGGAGGCGAAGCGGCGTGAGCTGTTTTACTTAAATATGATTTGGTTTATGACGACACTGCTTGACCGGAAAGACCGGATGAGCATGGGAGCAAGCTTGGAAGTGCGCGTGCCGTTCGCTGACCATCGCATTGTCGAATACGTTTGGAACATTCCGTGGGATATGAAAATGTATGGAGGACGAGAAAAAGGCCTTTTGCGAAAAGCGCTCGAGGGATTGCTTCCCGAAGAGGTGCTCTACCGGAAAAAAAGCCCCTATCCGAAAACGCACCATCCTCTATATACGAAACTTGTCAAGCAATGGCTTGAGCAGTTGCTCCATGACCGCTCTTCGGTTTTGCACGAGTTTTTCGACCGGGAAAAATTGTTGGCGCTCATTGAAACAGAAGGGAAGTCGTTCCAAGTGCCGTGGTTTGGGCAGCTCATGACCGGTCCGCAGCTGCTCGCTTACCTTGGCCAAGTGCACGTTTGGTTTGATCATTACGGCATTCGCATTAAAGAATAAGAGCTGCGCCTACGCGCAGCTCTTATTCGATTTGGCGGCGCTACGCCATTTTTGCTTGTGGTACCATCGTTTTTTTCATCCAGACGCGCGACCGCCAGCGCCAAAGCATCAACAGTCCGCGAAGCCATTCGTCGGCGATGAACGACAGCCAAATGCCGACGAGGCCAAATCCGAGGGCGATGCCAAATACGTAAGCAATGGTCACGCCGACGCCCCACATCGACAAAATGCCCATATAGACAGGGAATTGCACATCGCCAGCGGCACGAAGCGAGCTGATAATCACTAAATTAAATGAGCGCCCCGGTTCAAGGATAATCGTTAACAGCAACAGTTTGCGGCCAAGAACAATCATTGAGCGGTCATCGGTAAAGAGCGACAGCAACGGTTCGGCAAACCAATAGGCGGCTGCGGCCAGCAACACTGAGATGGCGATGGCGCTGTACAAACTTTTCAAGCAGCGGGCGTAGGCTTCCTCGTATCGCCCGGCCCCGACGAAGTGGCCGACGAGAATTTGCGTTCCTTGGCTGACGGCGATGCCGAATAAAAACACAAACATCATAATGTTTTGCGTGTATACACGGACGGTCAATGCCTCAGCGCCAAGCCATGTAATGAAATACGTAATGACCATTTGCGCCGTATTGTACGAAAGATGTTCCCCGGCTGCCGGAACACCGATTTTCAGCAGTGAGCGCAAATAGTGAAACGGAAGGCGGCGAAACGCCCTTGGTGCGAGCGAAATGTTTGTTCGTTTGCGCAACAAAGCAAGAAGTGCGAGAAAGGCCATGCCACGGCTGGCGGCGGTCGATATAGCAGCCCCTTGGATGCCGAGGGCGGGCAGGCCAAACAAGCCAAAAATGAGGACCGCGTTGCTGATGACGTGCAAAACGTTCATGCCAACCGCTACATACATCGTGTCACGGGTGAAGCCATAGCTTTTCAAAATGGCGCCGACCGTCATCATCAGCGCTTGGATGAACAAAAATCCACCGACAATCGCCAAATAATGGGTTCCTTCATCGAGCAGCTCGGCGGGCAAATCCATCATTCGCAAAATCGGCTCGCTGAATGCGGCGAGAATGGCGCTTAACAACAATCCGAACAACAAATTGGCCACGAGGGATACAAGCGATACGTCAACGGCTTCTTGCTCTCGGTGGGCGCCTAAATATTGAGCAACAAGCACTGCTGTCGCTAAAGCGACGAAGTTGAACAGTACGATCGTTAACGCGATGATTTGGTTCGCCACCCCGACGGCAGCAACCGCGTGATCTGAATACTGGCTGAGCATCAGTGTATCGGCGTTGCCCATCACCATATAGAGCAGCGTTTCAATAAAAATTGGCCACGTCAAGGAAAACAGTGACCGCGTTTTGGCCTCATGGCGCATGTTGAGACAACTCCTTTTTCTTATTCCGACTTGAACGATATATTCAGTTTAGCTAGTTTGTTGCATAATGGAAAGAGAAAGAAGCGATTTTGCTTGCACATTTCCGACAAAAGAGGGGAGAGGCCGATGGATACGGTTACATTTTCCATGCCGCCGCTGCCGGTGTTCATCAAAGGGGCGGAAAGTGTATTTCTGGAAGGAAAGAAGCATTTCCGCCGCACATTTTCCGTCTTTGATTTGCTTTACGTGAAACGAGGCTGTTTGTATATGACAGAAAACGGGCGCGAGTTTGCGATTGGCAGTGGACACTATTTGTTGTTGATTCCAGGAAGGGAACATTACGGACACCGCCCATGCGAAGAACGGACGGAGCTGGTTTGGCTTCATTTTTTGCTGCCAGACTTTGCGGTTGTTTCCGATTGGGGTGTCAGCCGGCAGATCGTGATCGAAAAGGAGGCGACATACACCGAGCCGATCCAATACCGGCTCTCCATCCGTCAATATGGCGAAGTCAAGCAGCGCGAGCGGGTGGAACAGCTGCTAAGTCAAATCGTGGAACAAAACATTCGGCGGGATATCGATCAGCCACTCCGGCAGCTGCTGTTGTTCATCGAATTCCTTTGGCACTTGCAAAAACAAGAGCTTTCCGTGCCGAGTGCGTCTGAACAGATCAGCGCCGCGGTGGTTGCGTATATCGAGAAACATTTCAGCGAGACGATTACACTGGACATGCTCGCACAGGAGCTCCGATTCCACCCGGACTACATCACACGCTGCATGCAAAAAACGATGGGCATGGGATTTAGCCGCTACTTGGCGCATTATCGGTTGTCAAAGGCAAAGCAATGGTTGGCGGAGACGAACGAGACGATTGAGGCGATCGCCAAGCGGGTTGGCATTGACGATGGCGCCTACTTTTCGCGCCTGTTTAAAAAGGTGGAAGGAATCACGCCGACCGAATATCGGCGCATGGCGCGGCGTAATTGACCTTCTTCTATGCCGGTGGTATAGATGGGGACGGTCAGCAAAAGATCAAACCGGTGCAGCTTGTCCTCTGCACCGGCAACCGATATGTTTGTCCGTAACCGCCCGCTCAGTCGCCTTACCAGCTTTCGACCGCGTAAAGCACAAACCCGTACGGCGGCAAGGAGACGCAAAGTGTTTCCGCCTCTGCAGCGAATCGCTCCCCTGTCAGAAGGTTGACCAGCCATTTTCCACGCGCATCGATCGGCATGGGAATTTCTGCTGCCTCGTTGCTCCGGTTGATGATGATCATGACCGTTTCATTGCCATCCGTTTTTTTATAAACAAGATGGTTCGCTTCATCATCGGCGGCGAGAAAAGCGACATCGCCGCGTCGAAGCGCCCGATATTGCTTGCGAAGAGCGATCAGTTGCTTGACATGTTCATACAGTTCTTTGTTTTGCTTCTCTGGATCCCACACCATACATTTCCGGCACTCCGGATCGTTTCCGCCCGTCATGCCGATCTCATCGCCATAGTAAATGCACGGCGAACCGGTGAACGTCAGCTGGAACAAAAACAACAACTTCGCTTTGCGGACGTCGCCGCCGCAAACCGTAAGCAGCCTTGGTGTATCATGGCTGCCAAGCAAGTTGAATGCCGCTTCGTTCACCTGTTTCGGATACGAATGAAGCAACCGGACCATGATATCGGCAAACTGGCGGGCGCTGATTTCCTCTTTCGCGAAAAAGCGAAGCGCTCCGTCCGTGAACGGGTAGTTCATGACGGCGTCAAATTGGTCGCCGCGCAGCCACGGCATGGCGTCATGCCAAATCTCGCCGAGAATGTACACATCGGGCTTTAGCGCCTTCACTGCCTGCCGGAATTCGCGCCAAAATTGATGATCGATTTCGTTTGCCACATCGAGCCGCCAGCCGTCAATATCAAACTCGCGAATCCAGTATGTCGCGACATCAAGCAAGTAGCGCTTCACTTCCGGATGAGCGGTGTTGAGTTTCGGCATGTGCGGCACGAACGCAAATGTGTCGTAGTTCGGGCGCGGCTCGGTTTGGAGCGGAAACTCGCGAATATGGAACCAATCTTTATACCGAGAGGCTGCGCCGTTTTTCAACACATCTTGAAACGGGGCAAACTCATAGCCGCAATGGTTGAAGACTGCATCGAGCATGACGCGGATCCCTTTTTCATGGCAGCGCTTGACAAGTGTTTTCAACGTCTCTTTGTCCCCAAAGTGCGGGTCGATTTCAAAATAATCAGCGGTGTCGTATTTATGGTTCGACGGCGCGCGGAAAATCGGCGTCAAGTAAAGGCCGGTGATGCCAAGGTCAGCCAAGTAATCGAGATGGTCGATAATTCCTTGCAAATCCCCCCCAAAAAAACTTGTCGGCGTTGGGTCTTCGCTTCCCCACGGCCGCGCTCCTTCCGGACTGATGGCCGGGTTGCCGTTGGCGAACCGCTCAGGGAAAATTTGATACCATACGGTGTCTTTTACCCAGCCCGGCGCTTGGAACAGGTCGACACGATGAAGAAAGGGGAAGCAAAAGTAGTAAGCGATGTCGTCGCTCGGAGCTTCATGGTAAAATCCTTTTTCCGTATAGACCAGTTGTTCGCCCCCAGCTCGAAGCACAAACCCATAGCGCAGCCGCCGATATGGCGGTCTGACCTCGGCGAACCAATAGTCAAATCGTTCGTCGCTTCCCGTTTTCTGCATCGGCATCGTTTGAAACTGCCAGGCGCCGTCTTGCCACTCGTACGGGTCGCCGTGCAACAGCTCCACCCGATCAACATCATCTTTTTTTGTCTGAAGCCGAAGATGAAGCGTTTCGCCATCATAGGCATAGGCGAAGTTGTCAGTCGGGCGGTGGTGAATGGCTTCTTTTTGCATCATCGTTCCCCTCTTGAATCCAATTTGGGTGAAAGCAATCGTTTGCATGATAGACTTCCGTTAAACAAAGCGTACACCAATGTAAAAAAAAGTCAAAATTTCATAAAAAATAAGCTTGTAAAATGAAAAATAGACGATATAATAGAAGTTGAAAGGTGCAATCGTTTTCATTGGAGTGATTGCGATTTTAATGCTAATGCGCAAACGGTTTCGCTACGGTTGCACTGAAAAAGAGTGGATCAAAAGAGGAGGGAGAGCATGAAGAAAACATTGTCTTTGTTTCTCATGGCTGTGCTGCTCGTGGGCGTGCTCGCTGCCTGCGGACCGAAACGGGATGTTCAACAGCCGAAAGAAAGTCAAGGAACGACCGAAAAGGCGGAAAAACCAGACAAACTAGTCGTTTGGGTGAACGACGACGAAAAGCAGAAACAAGCATTAAAAGATATTTTCCAAAAGTACACAGAAAAAACCGGAATCAAAATCGAGATGGTTGCGGTCAGCATGCTCAATCAAACGAAAAAACTAGCGCTCGACGGACCGGCTGGCAAAGGGCCGGATGTGTTCTACCAGCCGCATGACCGCATCGGCGACATTGTGCTGCAAGGATTGGCCGATCCAGTCGACCTTGGCGATGCGAAAGGCGAGTACAGTCCGACAGCCATCAAGGCGGTCACCTATGACGGAAAGACGTATGGCGTGCCGATGGTCGTTGAAACATACGGCGTGTTCTACAATAAAAATTTAGTGCCGGAAGCGCCGAAAACGCTGGATGACTTGATGAAGATCGCCAAGGAAAAAACGAATGCGGCCAAAGACCAATACGGCTTTTTAATGGAAGCGACGAATTTCTATTTCGTTTATCCGTTCTTCGCCGGATACGGCGGCTATGTGTTTAAAAATGAAAACGGCAAATACGACATAAGCGACATTGGGCTCGCGAATGATGGAGCCGTCAAAGGAGCCGAGCTCGTCCAATCGTGGTTTAAAAACGGCTACATTCCGAAAGAAATCACCGGCGATATTATGAACGGGCTGTTTACGAAAGGAAATGTGGCGGTTGCCATCACCGGACCATGGAACATCGCGTCGTATAAAGAAGCGTTGGGCGACAAATTAGCGACCGCACCGTTGCCGGTCTTAGACAACGGCGAGCATCCGAAATCGTTCGTCGGCGTGAAAACATGGATGTTATCAGCCTATTCGAAAAACAAAGAATGGGCGGTCGACTTCATGAAGTTTGTCACGAACGAAGAAAATTCGCTTCATTACTATGAAATGGCGGGCGAAATGCCGGCGAACGAAAAAGCGTTGACGAATGAGAAAATTACGAACGACCCGCTGATCGCCGGTTTTGCGGAGCAAATCCAATACGGCGAGCCGATGCCGAACGTGCCGGAAATGTCGCAAGTGTGGGAGCCGATGAGCAATGCGTTGCAATTTATCGCGAAAGGCGAAAACCCGAAAGCGGTGCTCGGTGAGGCAGTGAAAACGATTCAAGATAAAATCGCTGCCAGCGGCGCTGGAAAATAACGAGTGATGTCGCGGTGGATAGGATCAGCCCTATCCACTATTCTTATCCATATGATAGGGGGGATTGGAATGCCGGAAGCAAACGTCCGCCATCGGCCGGCGGTGGCGATGGCGCTGTCTTTGTTGTTTGCCGGCCTTGGGCAGTTGTACAACCGCCGGTATGTCAAAGGCATCTTGTTCATCATCATTGAAGCTTCGTTTTTGCTGACGTTTTATAACTTTTTGAACATCGGGCTGTGGGGACTCGTCACGCTTGGCGAAATTCCGATGGTTGATCATTCGATTTTTCTCTTGATTCAAGGATTGGTTTCGGTCATCATCATCGTGTTTGCGGCCGCCCTGCATATTGCGAACATCATTGATGCGCGCAACGACGCCCGCCGCCGGCAAAGGGGCGAACCGTTTCCGTCGCTGTGGGAATCGTGCCGCAACGCTTGGGATAAAGGATTTCCGTACATCTTTGTCACGCCCGGGCTTGTGATGCTGTTGTTTATCGTCGTGCTGCCGCTGTTGTTTATGGTGTCGCTCGCATTTACCGACTACAACTTGTACCACTCGCCGCCACGGCATTTGCTGAATTGGGTTGGATTGGAAAACTTCAAAAACTTAGTGTCGATTCCGATTTGGAAAAGCACGTTTTTTAGCGTTCTCGCCTGGACGATCGTTTGGACCGTGGTGGCGACAACGGCGCAAATCGCCCTTGGCCTGTTTTTGGCGCTCCTTGTCAACGACCCGCGCATCAAGTTCAAGCGGTTCATCCGCACGGTGTTGATTTTGCCGTGGGCCGTGCCAGCATTTGTCACGATTTTGGTGTTTGCGGCGATGTTCAACGACAAATTCGGAGCCATCAACCGCGAAGTGTTGAGTTTGTTTGGGGTGTCGATCCCGTGGATGACCGATCCGTTTTGGACGAAAGTGGCGCTTATTTTGATTCAAACGTGGCTTGGCTTCCCGTTCGTCTTTGCGTTGTTTACCGGCGTTTTGCAAAGCATTTCCCGCGACTGGTACGAAGCGGCCGACATCGACGGAGCGACGCGCTGGCAAAAGTTCAAATCGATCACGCTGCCGCACGTCTTGTATGCGACGGCGCCGCTGTTGATTATGCAATACGCCGGCAATTTCAACAACTTTAACATCATCTATTTGTTCAACCACGGGGGGCCTGCGGTGCGCGGGCAAAACGCCGGTGGAACGGACATTCTCATTTCATGGGTGTACGATTTGACGTTCACGACGAACAACTACAACATGGCGGCGGCGATCTCGCTCATCATCGGCTTGATCGTCAGCGGGTTTGCCATTTACCAGTTCCGGCGCACCCGTTCCTTTAAAGAGGAGGGGAACATTTGATGAACCGCAAATGGAAATCGCGCGTGGAAGTAGCGCTTATTTATTTGTTTATCGCCTTCATGTTTGTCGTCATCGCCTATCCGCTCCTTTGGACGATCAGCATGTCGCTCAATCCAGGAACGAGCCTGTATTCGGCGTCGCTCATCCCGGAGAAGTGGTCGTTTGAGCACTATAAGTGGTTGTTTACCAGTCCGAACAGCGATTATTTGCTTTGGTATAAAAACAGCTTGTTTGTTGCGACGGCCAATGCGGCGTTGTCCGTCTTGTTTACGGCGCTCATCGCCTATGCGTTTTCGCGCTACCAATTCGTCGGGCGGAAAACGGGGCTGTATTTGTTTTTAGTGTTGCAAATGTTTCCGTCGCTCATGGCGATGGTCGCGATCTATATTTTGCTCAATATGCTCAATTTGCTCGATTCGCTTTGGGGACTCATTCTCATTTACGTCGGCGGGCAAATTCCGTTTAACGCGTGGCTGGTCAAAGGCTACTTTGACACGATCCCGCGCGAGCTGGATGAGGCGGCGCGCATCGACGGCGCCGGGCATTTCGGCGTCTTTTTCCGCATTATGCTGCCCTTAGCCAAGCCGATTTTGGCCGTTGTCGCGTTGTTCAACTTTATGGCGCCGTTCACCGACTTTTTGCTGCCGTCGATCGTGTTGCGCGACCCGGACAAATTTACGCTGGCGGTCGGGCTGTTTAACTTCATCAGCGACCGGTTTGCGAACAACTTCACCCGCTTTGCCGCCGGCTCGATTTTGATTGCCGCGCCGATCGCCGTCGTCTTTTTGTTCCTGCAGCGGTATTTGATTTCCGGCTTAACGGCCGGTGGCACAAAAGGGTAAGAACCGCTGTCATAGAATAGTGGGCTTACCCGTTTCCGAATGAGCAAATGAATCGGGAAGGGAGGAATGGAAATGGGGAACCGGCTCTTTATGCTGCTCGTCCTTCCGTTCCTTCTTTTTTATGCCTGGCCGGTGCAGGCGGCGGAGAAAGAAGAACGGACGTGGCAAGATGAAGCGATTTATTTCATTATGGTCGACCGGTTTAACAATATGGATCCGACGAATGACAAGGGCGTCAATGTCAACGATCCGAAAGGGTATTTCGGCGGCGACTTGAAAGGGGTGACGGCGAAACTCGATTACATCAAGGAGATGGGATTTACGGCCATTTGGCTGACGCCGATTTTCGAAAACATGCCGGGCGGATACCACGGGTATTGGATCAAAGATTTTTATCGCGTCGATCCGCATTTCGGCACGCTGGATGATTTGAAGACGCTTGTCAAAGAAGCGCACAAGCGCCATATGAAAGTCATCTTGGACTTTGTCGCCAACCATGTCGGCTACGACCATCCATGGCTTCGCGACCCGGCGAAAAAAGATTGGTTCCATCCGAAAAAAGAGATTTTCGACTGGAATGATCAAACACAACTAGAAAACGGATGGGTGTATGGGCTGCCGGATTTAGCGCAGGAAAATCCAGAAGTCAAGAAATATTTAATCGATGCGGCCAAATGGTGGATCAAAGAAACGGACATTGACGGCTATCGCCTCGATACGGTGCGCCATGTGCCAAAATCATTTTGGCAGGAGTTTGCCAAAGAAGTGAAATCGGTGAAACAAGACTTTTTCCTTCTTGGCGAAGTGTGGAGCGACGATCCGCGCTATATTGCCGAGTACGGCCAATACGGCATCGACGGTTTTGTCGATTATCCGCTGTATGGCGCGGTGAAGCAGTCGCTTGCTAGGCGCGATGCATCGCTCCGGCCGTTGTATGACGTCTGGGAATACAACAAAACGTTTTACGACCGCCCGTACTTGCTCGGGACGTTTTTGGACAATCACGATAACGTGCGGTTTACGAAACTTTCGATTGACAACCGCAACAATCCGATTTCACGCATCAAGCTGGCGATGACGTATTTGTTCACCGCCCCCGGCATCCCGATCATGTATTACGGAACGGAAATCGCCATGAACGGCGGCGAAGACCCGGACAACCGCCGCTTGATGGATTTCCGCGCCGATCCGGAGATCATTGATTACTTGAAAAAAATCGGCCCGCTCCGCCAACAGCTGCCGTCTTTGCGGCGCGGCGATTTTACGCTCCTGTATGAAAAAGACGGCATGGCGGTGTGGAAACGGCAATATAAAGATGAAACAACGGTTATCGCCATCAACAACACGGGCAAAACGCAGCACGTTCACCTAACGAACGACCAGCTGCCAAAAAACAAGGAACTGCGCGGCTTTTTATTGGACGATCTCGTCCGCGGCGATGGCGACGGATACGATCTTGTGCTCGACCGCGAAACGGCGGAAGTGTACAAACTGCGGGAAAAAACAGGGATCAACGTTTCGTTTATCGCCGCCATCGTATCGGTTTGCGTGTTGTTTCTTTTGTTTTTGTATTTGGTGAAAAAACGGGCGAAGCGGATGCCGGAATAGAGGGAAAGGAGGGACCTTATGACCGTTACGATTAAAGATGTGGCGAAACGAGCGAACGTTGCGCCGTCAACCGTCTCGCGCGTCATCGCCGACAGCCCGCGCATCAGCGAGAAGACGAAACAGCGGGTGCGCGAAGCGATGAAAGAGCTCGGCTATCACCCGAACTTTATTGCTCGCAGCCTCGCGAGCCAAATGACGCAAGTGATCGGCATCGTCATGCCGAGCTCCGCCGACCAAGCGCTGCAAAACCCGTTTTTCCCGGAAGTCATCCGCGGCATCAGCAAAGCCGCCCATGAAAAGCGATATGCTTTGCAAATGTCGATCGGAGAGAAAGAGAACGACATTTACGAGCGAGTCGTGGAGATGCTGCAAGGACGGCGCGTCGACGGCGTTATTTTGCTTTACTCACGGCAAAACGATAAGCTCATGAAGTACTTGTTAAAGCATGGCTTTCCGTTCGTCGTCATCGGCAAACCGAACCAAAAAGCGGAACAAGTGACCCATGTCGACAACGACAACGTCCAGGCGGGGAAAGATGCGGCAAACTGGTTGATCGCTCGCGGGCACGAACGCATCGCGTTTGTCGGCGGCGATCCGCAATATTTGGTGACCGTCGACCGCCAAACCGGCTACGCCGAGGCCTTGCAGGAGGCGGGGCTTCCGTACCGGCCGGAATACGTAGTCCATGCAGAATTTTTGCAGGAAGGCGGCCAAGAGGCGATGAAGGAGCTTCTTTCGTTGCCTGAGCCGCCGACCGGGCTTGTCGTCGTCGATGATCTCATGGCGCTCGGCATCTTGAAAACGCTTGATGAAATGGGGCTTGGCGTCCCGGAAGATGTTTCGATCGTCAGCTTCAACAACACGCTGCTCGCCGAAATGTCGCGTCCGCCGCTCACGTCGGTTGACATCGGCATTTTTCAGCTCGGCTACGAAGCGGCGAAAAGTTTAATGGAGAAAATCACCAACCCGAATGAACCGATCAAACGCATCATCATCCCGCACCGGCTCGTGGAACGAGGGTCGTGTGCACAGCGTTAGAAAGAAGCGGTGTTGGCAAAGAGACGTCCGTCGTATTGGCGGGCGTTTTTTTGTTTTCGAGCATGTTGGAAGTGAAAGTGAGTGGATCGGGAACGGTTGAGTCCGTAACGAGCACGGACATTCAAGCTGACGGTAGCAAAGAAGTGGATGAAGTGCTCGTTTCCGAAGGGGAAACCGTGACGAAGGGGGGAGACCTCATTACATTTACTGATGGCAGCGATCCGATTGAAGCGCCAGCAGCTGGAACGATCACCTCGCTCGACGTGGAAGAAGGAGACCGCGTCAATGACGGACAAGTCGTCGCCCATCTCACCAATTACAGCGATTTGCAAGTAAAAGTGCAAGTGGATGAGCTTGATATTCCAAAAGTGAAGGTCGGACAAACTGCTGCGATTAAGATCAACGCTTTTCCTGAGGCGACATATACCGGAAAGGTCACCTCCATCGCCAAAGAAGGGACGGTTTCGAACGGTGTGTCGACTTTCGATGTGACGGTGCACATCGATAAACCGACGAATGTGAAAATCGTCATGACAGCGGAAGTAAGCATTTTAGTCGAAAAGAAAGATAATGAGTTGTATGTTCCGATCGAAGCGGTTCACACGATGAATGACGAAAAGTTCGTGCTTGTCGTCCAACAGTCGGCGGACGGGAGCAGCACGGCTGTGCGCCAAACGGTGAAAACCGGCATTAGCAATGAAGACAACATTGAAATTACCGATGGATTGAGCGAAGGGCAAATCGTGCAGCTGCCGAGCGTTTCCACTTCCTCCAGTACGAATAATCCAGGGCGGCAAGAAAGAATGATGTGCTCACCTTGGCGCGTTCAGACTCGAATCAGTTGGAAATGCAAAAAGAAGCGTTTCGGCTGGATGAATTGGTCCGCGACATTGGCGAACAGTACAGCGAGATCGCTTCGTACCAGCAGAAAACGATGAGCGTCGAAGCGCAAATCCCTATTGAGTGGGTGGGCGACCGTGAACGCATCCATCAATTGATCGTCATTTTGCTTGACAATGCCTTGAAATATACGACGGAAGATGGGAGAAAAGCGACGCTCATATCGCCGGACATAAACAGAGACGAAACGAAGCGAAGCCGGAGTACATCCTCAATGTCGAAGTCGGACATTATGAGGTGAAGGCGGTGAAACAAGCGGCACAGTCAGCGTCGGCTGAAGATTGAAAAAGGGAAATGAAAAAGAGCTCCTCTTTTCGCTCATGGCATTGGCGTTGAGAGGAGCTGAATGCGGTTATGGTTTTATGTTGCTTGGAATGCTGGGTGTTCCGTACGTATGGAATGTTTCCGCATTGCGGTAGCTGGTGTTTGTACAATGGGGACGCAAAGTTTGTTGAATACATTTGTCTCGCAATATTATCCCGCCCCATGTCCGCTCTACGGGCGTTGGATTGGCCAATGGCGTCGGTCTCTTAGGAGGAATGGTTGGCCCGACGCTTGGCGGGGCGCTGCTAGGAATGAAAGCCCCCATTTTCATGTGCTTTGTTGCTTTTGCGCTGCCAGGCGTTATCGCTTCTTTGGCTGTTCTTTGCGTGCGCAAGAAAAAACGAGACATAGCGGTTGCTGGGCAAGAGGCGGAAACGCTCTTCACATGAGATGGTGAATAGAAAACATGCAGTGGCATTCCCCGAACTATTGACTGCTTAAAACAGAGGGGGAAGCCGCGGAGGCATTTTTAGGTTCAACGATCTACCTTTAGTGAACCTTTAACGTGAAAAAAATCCACCCCATTCCGGGGCGGACTGAGAGAAGAGGGGCACCTTGCAAAGAAGTGGAGGAACATCGTAGCTTTATCGTATCGGTTTTTTTACAATGATTCTATATTTTTGTAAGAAAAGATAACGAAGTTTTGTCAAAAAGGATTGACCGCAGCGGCTGAGATGGTCAGCCGCTGACGAATTTTCCGCCATCGACGTGCAGCATTTGCCCGGTCATGTACGACGACTCATCGCTCGCCAAAAAGACGTAGCACGGGGCGACTTCGCTCGGCTGGCCGGGCCGTTTCATCGGCGTGTTGGCGCCGAATGTGGCGACTTGCTCGCTTTTGAACGTCGACGGGATGAGCGGCGTCCAAATCGGGCCTGGGGCGACGCCATTGACGCGGATGCCTTGCCCAACGAGCGCTTTGGCGAGCGACCGGGTGAAGGCGACGATCGCGCCTTTTGTCGCCGAGTAGTCGATGAGCTGCTCATTTCCTTCGTAGGCGGTGATCGAAGCGGTGTTAATAATCGCGCTTCCGCTTTTTAAGTGTGGGAGCGCCGCTTTCGTTAGGAAAAAGCAGCCGAATACGTTCGTGCGAAACGTTTTTTCCAGCTGCGCGGCAGTGATGTTGAGAAAATTCGGCTGCGGGTGCTGCTCGGCGGCGTTGTTGACGACGATGTCAAGCTTGCCGAACGCTTCGATCGTCTGTTTCACCGCCTCTTTGCAAAACGCTTCATCGCCAATGTCTCCCGCAATGGCCAGACACCGTCTTCCTTCCTGCTCGACGAGCCGTTTCGTTTCGTCGGCATCTTCATGTTCGTTGAGATAGATGATCGCCACATCGGCTCCTTCCTTGGCAAAATGGACCGCGACCGCCCGGCCGATGCCGCTGTCGCCGCCGCTGATGATGGCGGTTTTGTTTTTGAGCTTGCCGCTTCCTTTATAGGTGTCTTTGATGGTGACCGGCTGCGGGTTCATCTCCGTTTGCAGGCCGGGCTGGCGCGTCTGGTGCTGCGGGGGCAGCGTCGTTTGTTGCTTTGTGACCATGTTTGTTCCTCCTTAGCATGTATTGTCATCGTTAGTATGGGACGGAGGAGGGGAATTATGTGTGAAGAGGGGATGGACCACGAACAATGAATAAGCCGTTGGTCATCTTTTTTTCGCCCACGTTTCAATCCACATTGCGATTTCCTCAATCGATGGTTTATCGGTCACGACTTTCACGGTATATTCTTCTGCTTCTTTTTCCGGAGCGGCGAGGAGATAACCGTTTAGCCAAAGAAACTGTTTCATGGCGGCAAAGCCTGTTCGTTTATTGGCATTGTGAAACGGATGGTTTTGGCAGAGGCTGGCGTATAACGCTGCCGCCTTCAGCCAAAGGGTTGGATAAGCGTCCTGTCCGAAAGCGCTTTGTTTCGGGCGGTTGACCGCGCTGTTCAACAGCTCTGGAAATTTTACGCCTTTTTGTTCCTCTGGAGTGTATTTTTCGATCAACAAGGCATTGAGGAAGATGATCTCTTTTTCGGTCAAAAAACGAGTCATATCTGTTTTCGCCTACTTTTTTGCCAAATTTCGGAGGGTGTTGTCGTAATTCGCAAATAAGTCTTTGAGACCATCGACAAAATCTTGGCCGAAGTCGTCTAGGATGCTGTAGTCGATGGGTGAGTATTTGCTGATGACCACTTTTCCATCTGCTTCGAGGCGAAATTGAATTTCATCTCCTTGTTTTGCCTTCAAATGGTCCAACACTTCCTGGGGAAGAGTGATTCCTAGACTGTTCCCTACTTTCGTTATTTTTCGTTCCATTGGTTTCACCACCGTACTCATATCGATTCTCCTTCCATACTATTTTATTCATGGTTATAACAAGTTATAACAATTATAATAAAAAAAGATAGTTGAGTCCATCGTTCGATGATCGGTTTGTCAGAAAAATTAGGAAAACGAGCCGGCCTATTCGCCAGCTCGTTTCCTGCTTATAACACATTGAAATACCGCGCTTCCGGATGGGCGAAGACGATCGCCGAAACCGATGCTTCGGGTTCCATCATATAGCCGTCGGTGAGGCGGATGCCGATGTCTTCTGGATGAAGCAGACGGAACAGTTTCTCCTGGTCTTCCAAGTTCGGACAGGCCGGGTAGCCGAACGAGTAGCGCTGGCCCTGGTATTTGGCGGCGAAGCGCTCTTCCATCGTGAAATCCGGGTCGTCCGGGAAGCCCCAGCGGTCGCGCATAATTTGATGGATTCGTTCGGCGAACCCTTCGGCAATCTCGAGCGCCAACGCTTGGATGGCATGGCTTTTCAAAAATTCGCCTTCTTCCTTCCAGCGCTGGGCGAGTTCGCGGACGCCATGCCCGGCCGTGACGGCGAACAAGCCGACGTAATCCATTTCGCCGCTTTCTTTCGATTTCAAATAATCGGCGAGGCAAAGATACGGCGCCCGCGGTTGGCGCGGGAAGTCGAACGTCTCGAGCACGGTTTTGCGATCAACCGGATCGTAAACGTAGACGCGGTTGCCGTCGCTTTGTGCAGGGAAGAAGCGGTAGACGCCGGCGGGCTGAATCCAGCCGCGTTCTTTCGCTTCGGCAACGAGTTCGTCGACGACCGCTTTTAACGCCAACGCTTTTTCGTCTTTCTCTTCAAGCAGCCGCTTCACTTTTCCTTTCAAGCCGAGGTGGTGGCCGAGCACCATTTGCCAGTTGACGTACGGCAACACATGGTCAAGCGGCACGTTTCGCAGCACGTGGCGCTCGAGATCGGCCGGGATGTAGACGGGAACGTCGGTCGAGACGTTCGATTTGACCGTTGCGGCAACGGCTGTTGGCCGCGTCGGCTCGCTTTCGGCCGTTTCTTTTTTCTTGTAGTCAATCTCGCCCTGCTGGATTTGGTTGGCAAGGGCAAGCCCGTCCATGGCGTCTTTCGCGTACAGGACGACGCCGTCGTATTCGGGTGCGATTTTGTTTTCGGTAAATTTGCGCGTCAAGGCGGCGCCGCCGACTAAAATGGGCGTTGAGATGCCGGCTTGCCGCAAATCTTGGGCGGTGACGACCATCTGTTGGGCCGATTTGACAAGCAAGCCCGACAACCCGATGATGTCGGGCTGATGTTCGCGCACCGCTTCAATGAGTTGCTGCGGAGCGACTTTAATGCCGAGGTCGATCACCTCGTAGCCGTTGTTGCTTAAAATGATGTCGACCAAGTTTTTGCCGATATCATGCACATCGCCTTTGACGGTGGCGAGAATGACTTTTCCTTTTGTGCTTCCTTCTTTCTTTTCCATATACGGCTCTAAAAAGGCGACCGCTGCTTTCATCACTTCCGCGCTTTGCAATACTTCAGCGACGATGAGCTGGTTGTTGTTGAACAGCCGCCCGACTTCATCCATGCCGGCCATAAGCGGACCGTTGATGATCGAAAGCGGATCGGAGTAGGTCTCAAGCGCCTTCTCTAAATCGGGAATGAGCCCGTCTTTCGACCCTTCAATGACGTAGCGGGCGAGCCGCTCTTCAAGGCTCAAGTTCTCCTCAGCCGGCTTGGCGGCGGTGATTTTGCTTCGGTAAAATTCGATAAAGGTGTTTAATGTTTCATCGCTCGTGTCAAACAAAAGCGCTTCGGCCATCCGCACTTCCTCTTCCGGAATCGAGGCGAACCGCTCAAGCTTCTCAGTGTTGACGATCGCATAATCGAGCCCAGCTTGCGTGCAACGGTACAAAAAGACGGAGTTGAGCACCTCGCGCCCGGCCGGCGGCAAGCCGAACGAGACGTTGCTGATGCCGAGCATCGTCAAGCAATGAGGCAGCCGCTCTTTAATGAGGCGGATGCCTTTGATCGTTTCATTCGCCGCGCCGATGTATTGCTCATCACCGGTGCCGACCGGGAAGACGAGCGGATCGAAAATGATGTCGCGCGCCGGCACCCCGTAGCGGTTAACGAGCAAGTCATACGAACGCAAGGCAATTTCCAGCTTCCGTTCGGCGGTGACCGCCATCCCTTGTTCATCGATCGTGCCGACGACGACAGCGGCGCCGTATTTGTGCAAGAGAGGAACGACTTTCGCAAACCGCTCCTCGCCGTCTTCCAAGTTGATCGAATTGATGATCGCTTTCCCTTGCGAGTAGGTGAGGGCGCGTTCAATGACGCGCTCGTCGGTCGAATCGATGACAAGCGGCACTTTCACTTTTTTCACGACTTCGCGGACGAACTGTTCCATGTCATGGAGTTCGTCGCGGTCTGGGTCGGCGAGGCAAATGTCGATGACATGGGCGCCGTTTTTCACTTGGGCGCGGGCGATTTCCGCCGCTTCTTCGTATTTCCCTTCGGCGATGAGGCGTTTGAATTTGCGCGAGCCGATCACGTTTGTCCGCTCGCCGACAAAGAGCGGGCGCATCGTTTCATCATAGATGAGCGCCTCGATGCCGGAAACGGCGTGGACATCAAACGAAGACGGGATCGCCCGCGGCGGGAGATCACGCACCGCTTCGGCAATGGCGCGGATATGATCCGGCGTCGTACCGCAACACCCGCCGACGATGTTGATCCATCCCTTTTCGGCAAAGCGGCGGATTTTCTCTGCCAACATCTCCGGCGTTTCATGGTAGCGGCCTTCCTCATCCGGCAGACCGGCGTTCGGGTAGCAGCTGACCGCCGTGTCAGCGAGCGAGGCGAGCGTGCGCAAATGGTCGGTCATAAACTCGGGGCCTGTCGCGCAGTTTAAGCCGACGGCGATCGGCTTCATATGGCGCACCGAGATGAAAAACGCATCGATCGCCTGCCCGGCGAGTGTCGTGCCCATCGGTTCGATCGTGCCGGAAATCATGAGCGGCACGCGGCGACCGACCGCTTCAAACGCCTTCGAAATGCCGAGAAAACCGGCTTTGACATTCAGCGTATCTTGGCACGTCTCGAGTAGGAGAAGGTCGACGCCTCCTAAGAGCAGTCCGCGCGCTTGTTCTTCGTAGGCGGCGACGAGTTCTTCAAACGTTGCGCCGCCTGTCACCGACAACGTTTTCGTCGTCGGCCCCATCGAACCGGCGACAAAGCGCGGCCAGTCCGGGGTGGAGAACGACTCAGCCGTTTGTTTGGCGAGTTTGGCCGCTTCGATGTTCAGCTCAAGCGCCAAATGACCGAGGCCATATTCGTCAAGCACGATGCGTGTCGCTCCGAACGTGTTCGTTTCAATGATATCAGCACCGGCTTCTAGGTACGCTTCATGAATGCGGCGGATGATATGCGGGGCGGTGAGGGTCAAATATTCGTTGCACCCTTCATACGCCTCGCCGCCAAAGTCGGCGGCCGATAGGTTGGCTCTTTGGATCATCGTGCCCATGGCGCCATCGATGACAAGAATTTTTCTTTGCAGCTGCTGTTCTAAGGTGACGTTAGCCATGAACAACCTTCCTTTCTTTGGCGGCCGCTTCTTTTTCGTGAATGTAGCGGACGAGCTCGACTGTCATGTCATAGCGCAAGAACGGCGTGATCAAATAAATGCCGTTAAACAAATCAAACGCAGCGTCAATGAGCGATTTGGCGATAGCGATGCCTTCCTTGGCTGCTTGCACCGGGTCGCTGCCGCAGGCGGCCATGCGGGCGCGAATCTCGTCAGAGAGCGTAATGCCCGGCACTTCATGATGCAAAAAGTCGGCGTTGCGCGCGCTCACAAGCGGCATAATGCCGATGTAAATCGGCGTGTCAAGATGCTTGGTTGCTTCGTACACTTCAACGATTTTCTCTTCCGAGTAAATCGGCTGGGTCAAGAAATAGTGGGCGCCGCATTGAATTTTTTTCTCCATTCGCTCAACTGCTTTATCCAAATGGCGGACGTTCGGGTTGAACGCAGCGCCGATCGAGAAGTTCGTTTTTTGCCCAAGCGGTTTGCCCGAGTACGACAGCCCTTCGTTAAACTGGCGGATCAAGCGGATCAAATCGAACGATGATAAATCATACACCGACGTTGCTCCTGGGAAGTCGCCGATTTTCGACGGGTCGCCGGTAATGGCGAGCACGTCGGTGATGCCGAGCGTATGCAAGCCCATCAAATGCGACTGTAAGCCGATCAAATTGCGATCGCGGCATGTAATATGCACAAGCGGGCGGATGCCGAGTTGCTCCTTGATGATCGTGGCGACAGCGGCGTTGCTGATGCGCGGCGTGGCGAGCGAGTTGTCGGCCAACGTCAGCGCATCGATGCCGGCGTCATGGAGCGCTTTCGCCCCAGCAAGAAACTTGTCAATGCCGAGTTGCTTCGGCGGATCTAGCTCCACAATGACCGAGCGGTACGTGCGGGCGAGCTCGGGAAGCGGAGTCGGCGCGGGCCGATCGGCTTGCACCGATACAGATGCCGTGCGCCGCTTCACCGTTTTTTCCGTCACCGGCGTCCGGTCGGCGAGCGCCTTTGCCATTGCCTCAATATGTTTCGGCGTCGTGCCGCAGCACCCGCCGATCAAGCGCACCCCTTGGTCGCGGAACGCTTTGGCTGTTTCCTCGAAATATTCAGCGTTCGTCTCATAGACAAGCCGGCCATCGCGGTAATCCGGGAGGCTCGCATTCGGATACGCCGACAAAAACGCCTGCTTTGGCAGCGGCACTTCCTCGAGCGACCGAAGCATATGATATGGACCGAGACGACAGTTCAGTCCGACGACATCGGCCCCGAGCGCCTCCAGGCGGATAAGGGCGTCCGCGAGCGGCGTGCCATCTTGCAAGACGCCGACTTCATGGAGCGAGACGTGAGCGATAATCGGCAAGTCGGTCTCTTTGCGGGCGATGGCAAGCACCGTCTCCAACTCTTCCAAATCGTAATACGTCTCGAGCAGCACGCCGTCGACTCCTTCAGCCAGCAGGACAAACAGCTGCTCGCGAAACGTCCGTTTCACTTCTTCAAGCGTGACGACGCTTTTGTTTAACGTGCGCAGCCCCCCGATCGTTCCGAGCACGTATGCCCGCCCGTTCGCCGCTTGCCTGGCGAGCCGCACCGCCGCGCGGTTGATGGCCGGCACCTCATCTTCAAGGCCGTAGCGGGCGAGTTTCACATAGTTGGCGCCGTATGTATTCGTCTGAATGACGTCGGCGCCCGCGGCGATATACGCTTCATGAATATGGACGATTTCATCTGGATTGGATAAATTCAATTCTTCAAAACAACGGTCAATGCCGTGCGAATATAAAAGCGTTCCCATCGCCCCGTCGGCGATGAGAATGCGCTCTTTCAACTCATCCAGCAATCCCACGTTCGATTCCCCCGTTTCTCCGTAGTAAAAGAAAAAAGCCTTCTATAAGAAGAAGACTTTTCATTCGCTTCTTCTTATCTTCCAGGCTTCCGCCTGTCTGGATTTAGCACCTTGGCCGCGGGCCAGGTTGCTGAGGGTTCACCGGGCCAGTCCCTCCCCCTCTCTTGATAAGAATGCCGGTATGCAATTGTGCGGTGACGTTTTGATGATTACTATATAATTTAATGTATTTTTCGAAATTATTCAATACGGTGAAGAAGGAAATTTCAAAAGTTAAAGAGATTCAGATAAAAAGAGCGGCTCGCGTCAAGGGCTCGGCGCTTTCCCGCATCGGGGGCAAAACTGAAAATCACGCTGCACATGTTCTCCGCAGTATGGGCAATACTTGTTTGTTTTCTCTTTGCCTCCAAATCGGACGTTCAGTGGGTCGGGCTCTTCCTCGCTGACGACAATGTCCAATAAGGACATGCGTTGTTTTCCCGTCGCATTTTTGTAATGGTAAATTGCTTGAAATACACCGATGGCGATGACGACAAGGCCGAAAAACGGAAAAAAGCGGGCGGCGGGAAACGGCGAGTCCGCGGTGATGGAGAAGGTCATCACCATCCAAAAGATGCCGAACAACACAGCGGCGATGCTGCCGAACAGCCCTTGCATCGACGGGACGCGGCCGGGTTTGATGCTTTTCAAGTGGATTCCTTCTCCATTCGTTTCATGTTGGTTGGGATTATTATACCATATGATGATGTAGGAAACATGGGATGACGTAATAAAAAAGAAGCATTGTATCTCCTCCCTTACCTTGTACTAATCTCTTAAAAGCATCTCTGTTTCATGTCAATAGCACGAAATATGTCGAAATATGTAAAAAAAAGATAAAATTATCGAACGATTTCTCTTTTTTTTTTTTTAGAGTCAAGGTGTATAATTAAAATGGATGATATTAACAAGGAATTTACTAGAAACCGCATCGCAGACAGGAGTGAAGTGGGTGAAACAATGGTCGTGGCCGTATTTTATTCTGATTAGCCTGCCGCTTGTTGTGTTGATTGGAGTTGCTTTTCGCCTAAAAGCGGCCAGCATGCCCATCAAAATAGGATTTATTGTATTGGTGCTGCTTTACGGCGGGGTTTATTCTCGTTTAGTGCGAAGGATGAGATAGACACAGAATGTTTTTGAAAAAAGTTTTGATCGATTATCATTTACTGGAAGGAGATGATAGGTTATGAGTTTGCTGGCGCTTGTTGCCGGGACGCTCGGCGTGTCACAGTCAATCGCGACGACGGTTGTTTCGATTGTGTTGACCGGCTCCACTCTCATTTCTATTATTCTTGGGATCACCGCTATTTTGTCAGGTGGAGTCGACGTCATTTTGGAAATTGGGTGGTCAGCTTTTGTCGCGACGGTGAAAAAAATAGTGGCGGAACGAGGAAAAGCAGCAGCGATTGCATGGTAAAAGGCAAAACGGCAGGGGAAAAACTCCCTGCCGTTCCTAATGAGTAAATCAATGTGGGGGAAGAGAAATGAAACTCGTATGGCTGTTATATCAACAACGACAACGAAGCAGTTTGGCGCCGTTGCAGAGAAAATCGCCTTTTTCCCCGAAGATGACCATGTTCTTGGTGGAAGCGGCGAAATGGCTTGTTTCATCGGCTGTGGTTGTAGCCTTTTGCGCTCGATCCTCGACGCTGTTTCGCCCTTCTATGGTTATGGGAGCTCTTTTTTTCATGTCTGTCAGTCCTTTCATAGGAGTTTTGCTTGAGTCCAAAGAGGCATTGCAACGTCAATACCATTATCATTATGTGCGTCTGTCTGGAGTGCGGGATGACGAGGTGTGGCAGCGATTGCTCAAAATCCACTATGCTGTGTCTCTTCTGCGGCTATTGCCGATTTGGTTGCCTCCTTCCATTGGGTTGATGATGATGTTCGGGATCACAGGCGCATCATTCGTATGGTTTGGACATACGATGTTGTTGCTTCTTTATGTGACATCGCATATAGTGCGTGGCTCAACTTTTAGAGCGATAGGCGCATTTTCTGCCTTTTTCTTTCGAATGGCATCATTCGCGATTGGTTATGTCGTGCTTGCGGCGATTGTGCCGTTGCTGCAATTGTCCCGCCAAGCGGTTCGAATGTATGGGTTGTCGCTCTCTTACCTTGTGTATATGGATGGTTATGTTGCTCATTGGCAACAGCTGTTTTATGAACGCATGACAAGTTGGAGGGAAGGGTGGTTATTTTCAAGTGCAACTTTATCATTCATCGGTGCTGGATTCGCTCTGTTGGCTTTGATTTGCTTTTCTTTCACTCGTGCGTCTCATTCTGACAAGACAGCGTACATGCTATATTCATGGCATCAACGTGTCATAGAGTCGTTAAAAATTCGCAGCACGAATAATGCAATTTTATATAAAGATCTTTGTCTGTTAACACGCCAAGCCCGTGAGTTGACGAAACCGCCTTGGTCGCTATTTTTGCCAGGGGAATGGTTTTTGGTCGCAGGAGCGAATTTGGCGCTGTTGCCGATTGTTCATAACGGGTCGATCATTTTGTTTTTGTTTATGTTTGAAATGTATATCGTCATGACAGGGACGTTGCGGGCCATTACCGACGTCTTTCGCGACATTTTTCAGTTTGAAAGCGAGATGGAGCGTCTCACTGTGTTTCGTCTTCTTTCTCCACCTCCTCTTGTACCGTTAATCGAAGCGAAATGGACGCTGCTTGAGCGATTAGGCGTCTACCCATGCATGACGGCAGTAGGATTGCTACTTCTCGAATACATAGGATTATTGGGGATGCGTGGAGGGCTTTGGGCAGCAATGGGAGCTGTGGTGATGATGCCCGTCTATTCGCTTGTTGTCAAGCGGATTTTGCGCACCGATTATGAAGTATTCTGCCTTGTTTTAGCCAGCGGTGAGCAGGCGGCATTGACATCTCCGCGTGATTATGCGGGGTATATGGTGATTGCGGCCGGAAATCATTCGTTTCATCGCTTGTTGATTTACATAACCGTTTTTTCATCACTTCTTTCTGCCTTTTTTATGCTTTTGAAAGGTTGGAGTTGGGCATGTTACAGCGTTTTGTTTGTCTTGATGCTGTACCTTGTATTATGGAATAGTTCTCAATATGCTCGGCGCACTTGAGGAGGCATTTGCGGTGATCAGACGAGCGATTCACACTCATTTGCCGTATATGTTATTGTCGTTAGGTGTGTACATTGTATGTTTTGCTTTTGGAGCAGTGATTTTTTCACAAAAGCTTACGATTCATCCGACTTCCATGGCGTTTTGGACCACTTTAGGCCACAACTTGATGGTTGGAGCCATTTTGATGGTTGGCGGATGGCTGACGCTAGGAATGGCCAATACCCTTTATCTCGGTTACAACGCAGCAATGCTAGGCGTGATCGTGAGAGGAGTCGCCACAGGATATGGCATGCAGCCGTTGATGACCGGTGTCTTTCCTCACGCGATTCCTGAAATCATCGGCCATATCTTGTTTTGTACATTAGGGTACGAGACATGGCGGTTTCTTCAAATCGTCAAAAAAAGAGCAAGAGGAGAAGAAGAAACGCTCTATATACGGGATATCCTCTTTTTACTAGTGCTGGCGGTCGCGCTGCTCATCATCTCAGCATGGTTGGAATCAACGGTGTCTCATGTATAAAAATAGACGGGTCTAAAAAGCAGGAGGCTCTTCACCACAACATGTACTTGACAAGCAATACAGCTTCCTGCACAAAGATTTGAAAAAATCACGGATTTGTTGATTTTCCCTTACAAGCGTAAATAGAGTTCAGAAAAAATCAAGTACAACTTTTGGTGAAGAGCCAAGCAGGAAAAGGGGAAGAAATAGATGGAACCGTTATTTTCATTGCAAAACTTGACGTATCGCTATGATGGGGGAGCCACGATTTTTCAGCAGTTCTCATTTTCCATTTTTTCAGGGGAGACCGTGCTTCTCACCGGCCCCAATGGAGTGGGGAAAACGACTCTTTTGCATATTATTTCGGGATTGCTCGATAAAGGAGAGCTGCATTATCAAGCCTTTTATAAAGGCAATCCGATTCAGCTTCCCGACATGCGCGCTCATTTGTCTTATGTGACATCCGAGACTGTCATGTTTTCAAAATTGACGGGTTATGAAAATATCGAATGTTTCCGGCTTTTATGGAAGCTGGATCAACAGTACGTCCGCAAAGCGAACGAATTATGCAGTCTGCTTGGAATGGAGGAGATGCTCCCGCTCCCGGTGGATCAGTATTCATTAGGAACAAAACAAAAACTGCATATTGCGATTGCTTTAGCCCGCCCGGTCAAATTGTATTTGATGGATGAACCGTTCAATTCCCTTGATAGGCTAAGTCGCGATCGGTTGGCGGAGTGGATTCAAGGCGACCGTCAACATGCTTATCTCATTGCTTCTCACGTTCATCAAGAGCGCTTCCCTGGCTCCCGCATAATCTCGCTTACACGTCCAAACAATGAAGACAAAATAGAAAAATGACGGCGGGATCTTCAGGAAAAATTCAGTTTTCATACGTGTGATCAAGGATTTTTCCGTTGCACTTTCCACTCTCCTATGTTCTAATTAGGAATAGTGAACATCAAGAAGACGGAGGGCTGGAAGTGAACGGGGAAGAGATCATCCGCTTCGAGCGAGTGACGAAGGAATACGACGGAACGGTCGTATTGGATGACGTCAGTTTTGCGATGGAGCGCGGGAAGTTTTATACGCTGCTTGGCCCGTCAGGGTGCGGGAAGACGACGATTTTGCGGCTGATTGCCGGGTTTATCGAACCGACGGAAGGAACGATTTATTTCCACGGGAAGCCGATTCAAAACGTCCCGCCGAACAAGCGGCAAGTCAACACTGTTTTTCAAGACTATGCATTGTTCCCTCATCTCGATGTGTTTGAAAACGTTGCGTTTGGTTTGCGCGTGAAAAAGATGAAAGAAACCGACATTCGCGAGAAAGTGAGGGAATCGCTTCGGTTTGTCAACTTAGACGGCTATGAGCGCCGCCGCATTCAAGAAATGTCCGGCGGTCAGCGCCAGCGCGTCGCGATTGCGCGGGCGATTGTGAATGAGCCAGAAGTTTTGCTCTTGGATGAGCCGCTATCGGCCTTGGATTTGAAGCTGCGCACGGAAATGCAGTACGAACTTCGTGAATTGCAGCGCCGCTTAGGGATTACGTTCATTTTTGTCACGCATGATCAAGAAGAAGCGTTGGCGATGTCCGATTACATTTTTGTTCTAAATAAAGGAAAAATTCAGCAGTTTGGGACGCCGAAAGACATTTACGACGAGCCTGTCAATCGATTCGTCGCCGATTTCATTGGCGAATCGAACATTTTGTCAGGGCGCATGATCGATGATTTCCTCGTCGAATTTGCCGGCAAACAGTTTGCGTGTGTTGACCGCGGCTTCGCGCCAAACGAACCGGTCGATGTCGTCATCCGCCCGGAAGATTTGGAGCTCGCGGCGCCGGAAGACGGGCAGATCGTCATCCGCGTCGATTCGCTCTTATTCCGCGGTGTCCATTATGAAATTTGCGGCTATGACGAAAACGGCAACGAATGGCTTGTTCATTCGACGAAAAAGGCCGAAGTCGGGGAAACGGTCGGCCTTCGTTTTGAACCGGAAGCGATTCACGTCATGCGACTCGAAAAGGAGGATGAGGACGCATGACGGAACGGGCGTGGCGGAACTGGTATTTAATCCCTTATGGCATTTGGCTTGTGCTGTTTGTCGTGGCCCCGATTGTCTTTTTGGTGTATGAATCGTTTTTGGATCTTGACGGCCATTGGACGTTGTCCAACTACAAATCCGTGTGGACGCCCATTTATTTGAAAATGATGGCGTATTCGTTTTGGTATGCGTTTTTAATCACGCTTGTGTCGCTGCTCATCGGCTATCCGACCGCCTATTGGCTGACGAAGACGCGGCACAAGCAGCTATGGCTGTTGTTGCTTATTTTGCCGATGTGGGTGAATTTGCTGCTGAAGGTGTATGCGTTTTTAGGGCTGTTCGGCACGTACGGGCTGACCAACGCTTTGTTGAAAGCGCTGGGCGTTGGGCCGCGGCAGCTGTTGTTCACCGATTTCAGTTTTGTCTTTGTGTCGGTGTACATTTTTATTCCGTTTATGGTGCTGCCGATTTTCAACGCGCTGGAGGAGCTGCCGCCATCGCTTGTCGATGCCGCCCGCGATTTGGGCGCTTCGGCTTGGACGACGTTCCGCCGCGTCGTCTTCCCGCTCACGCTTGGCGGGGTGAAGGCCGGCTGCCAGGCGGTGTTTATCCCGGCGTTGTCGCTGTTTATGATTACGCGCCTCATTGCGGGCAACCGCGTCATTACGCTCGGCACGGCCATTGAGCAGCATTTTCTTGTCACCCAAAACTGGGGGATGGGGGCGACGATCGCGGTTGTGTTAATGATCGCGATGGCGGTCATCGTCGTCCTGACAGGAAGCGGAAGAAAAGAGGGAAGCCGATGAAACGGACGCATTGGTGGGGACGTGTGTACCTGTTAGCCGTGTTTGCTGTGATGTATACGCCGATTGTGTATTTGATGTATTATTCGTTCAACAGCGGCGGGACGATGCACGATTTTCAATCGTTCACGTTTAAATGGTACCGCGACGTGCTGTCCGACGACCGCTTGCTCATCATCGTTTTGAATACAATCGTCATTGCGCTGTTGTCGGCGGCGGTTGCGACGATACTTGGGGTCATCGGGGCGCTCGCCGTTTACTATGTCAAGCGGCAACGGACGAAAAACGCTCTTCTCGCCCTCAACAACGTGCTGATCGTCAGCCCCGATGTCATCATCGGCGCTTCGTTTTTGCTGCTGTTTACAATCGCTGGCATCAAGCTCGGCTTTACGTCCGTGCTGTTGTCTCACATTGCTTTTAGCGTGCCGATTGTCGTGTTAATGGTGCTGCCGAAACTCGAGGAAATGAGCCCGACGCTGATTGATGCGGCTAGAGATTTAGGAGCCAGTCATTGGCAAGTGCTGTCCGGTGTGGTGCTGCCGTTTTTGGCTCCGAGCATATGGGCGGGCTTTTTCATGGCGCTTACGTATTCGCTCGATGACTTTGCCGTGACCTTTTTTGTCACGGGAAATGGGTTCTCGACGCTGTCCGTGGAAATTTATTCGCGGGCGCGCCAAGGCATTTCCTTGTCAATCAACGCATTGTCGACGCTTCTGTTTTTATTTACCATGCTGCTCGTCATCGGCTATTACGTGCTCAGCCGAAAAGGCGGCCGCTTGTACGGGATAGGGGGGCGAAAGTAGGTGAGACGGCTTGTCCAAGGATTTGCGGCTGTGTTCATCGCCGCGTTCGTCCTGATGTTTGTCACTCATCGGCTGAACGAAGCGGAAGGGTACGGCGGAGGCAAAACGGTGACGGTCTACAACTGGGGCGATTACATTGACCCCGCGCTCATTCGCGAATTTGAAAAAGAGACAGGGTGGAAAGTGATTTACCAAACGTTTGATTCCAATGAGGCGATGATGGCGAAAATCGCCCAAGGCGGGGCAACGTTTGACGTCGCCGTTCCATCCGATTACGCCATCAGCAAAATGATCGAAGAAAAGCTGCTTCTGCCGCTTGATCACCGAAAGCTTCCCAATTTGCAATATATCGAGCCGCGGTTTCTCAACTTGCCGTTTGATCCGCACAACCGGTATTCCGTGCCGTATTTTTGGGGGACGGTCGGCATCGTCTACAACCGCGAAATGCTTGGCGGCAAGACCATCACAAGCTGGAACGACTTATGGGATCCGAACTTGCGCAATCAAATTTTGCTTGTCGACGGAGCGCGCGAAGTAATGGGCATGGCGTTAAACAGCCTCGGCTATTCCCTCAATGACACGAACAAAGCCCATTTGCAAGAAGCAAAGCGGAAACTCGATCGACTCATGCCGAATGTGAAGGCGATTGTCGGCGATGAGATCAAGCTGCTTCTCGCGAATGAAGAAGCGGCCATCGGCGTCGTCTGGTCGGGTGATGCGGCGGAAATCATCGCCGAAAACGACAAGCTCGACTATGTCGTGCCGAAAGAAGGATCCAACCTATGGTTTGACAACATGGTCATTCCGAAAACAGCGAAAAACATCGAAGGAGCGCACGCGTTTATCAATTTTATGCTCGACCCGAAACACGCGGCGCAAAACGCCGAGTATGTCGGCTATTCGACGCCGAACAAAAAGGCGCTTCGCTATTTGCCAAAAGACATCGCGGGCGATCGCCGCTTCTACCCCGATTTGGATTCAGCAGGGCATCTCGAAGTGTACGAAAACTTAGGAAAACACATGCTCGCCTACTACAACGAACTGTTTTTGCAGTTTAAGATGCAGCAAAAGTAACCATATATACGACAAAAAGTCTGTCCAGCGCGACACCATATTTCCAGCATAATAATCGTGAGGTAAATAGTTTTATACTAAATACAAAAAAGCGGATGGAGGCTTGCCTCATCCGCTTATCGATAATTCACAAACTGCACCTCAATCGGCAAATCCGCTTCGCGAATGGCGGCGATCACCTTTTGCAAGTCGTCTTTGCTTTTGCCGCTGACGCGAATTTGGTCATCTTGCACTTGGCTTTTCACTTTCAAGCCGGTGTTCTTGATGATCGTGGTGATTTTTTTCGCGTTTTCTTTGTCGATCCCTTGGACGAGCTTGGCGCGCTGGCGCACTGTGCCGCCTGATGCCGGCTCGATTTTGCCGTATTGGATGTTTTTCGTCGCCACCCCGCGCTTAATGAGCTTGCCGATGAGCACATCTTTCAGCTGCTCAAGCTTAAACTCGTCGTCGGAGATGAGAACGAGCTCGTCTTTCTCGAGCGAAATATCGCTTTTGCTTCCTTTGAAGTCGTAGCGCGTTTTGATTTCTTTCATGGCGATGTTAATCGCGTTCGCCACTTCCGACAAATCGACTTTGGATACGATATCGAACGAACTTTCTTTTGACATACGTGACCTCCCGGGCGTGTGATGTACTTTCATTATAGAAAAAGGTGGGAGGAAAGACAACAATGATCAAAGGGGCAAGAAGGTTAGTTTCGTCCTTTAGCCGGAAGAGGCCGGCATGTAGCGCTATGTTGAAAGCGGGGACTTGATGCAGGGGAAACAATGTGAAAAAGGCGGTGTTTTCGGCCGCCTTTTTGTCATTTTGCTCACAAATGATCCGTCTTCTTCGAATATGCGAACTTCCCGGCTTCGCGGTTTTTTTCGCGCATCATGTTTTTCTCATGGCGCTTCGCTTGGTTGTCGCGCGCTTTTTTGTCATTGTCGCTCGTGTTTGGCATCGGTAGCCCTCCCTTGTTTCGATCGTCCATCATTAGTATGCGGCAAATGGAAATGAACTATATGGAAATAGGGGAAGGTAGTTTGTGGAAAGATAAATGGAGAATTTTTCTTAACAAATTTTCTCGGATGGCCGGATGCGGTCCAAAACGTACTACTACTACAACCTTCTTGATCAACTTCGGTAATGAGGACAGGCGCCTGTGTTGTGCAGGCGCCCGTGTTTCGTCCGGCGGGAAAGGCGTCAGATCTCAATATATTTGTTCAGAAAAAAGAGGGCAATCGTCCCCGGTCCGGCGTGTGCGCCGATGACGCTGCCGATGTCGGAGAGGAAAAAGCGCGTGCAGCCGTGCGTTTCTTCGATCATTTGTTTCAGCTCCAAGGCGGTTTCTTCGTCATCGGCATGGCTGATGCCGATCGTTTGCTTTTGCAGGTCATCGCCGCGCTCTCCCATCAACTCGACCATGCGTTTCAACACTTTTTTCCGCCCGCGCAGTTTTTCAAGCGGAATAAGCGCCCCGTCCTCGACGTGGAGAAGCGGCTTGATGTTGAGCAAGCCCCCAAAGGCCGCGGCGGTTTTGCTGATGCGTCCGCCGCGCGCCAAGTAATCCAAGTTGTCAACGGTGAAAATGTGTTCCATATGGCGGCAATACGCCTCGATCGTTTCACAAAGCAAGTTGTACGGTGTGTTTTGTTTCGCCAGCTCGACTGCCTTCATGACGGCGAGCCCTTGGCCAAGAGAGGCGCATTTCGAGTCGATGATTGTCAGGCGAAATTCCGGATATTCATCAAGCAGCTCGCTGCGCACGGCCATCGCCGTTTGGTATGTACCGGATAATTTCGATGAAAAGGCGATGTAAAGGCATGGCCGGTTTTCTTTGGCGTATGGCAAAAACAGTTCCTTCATCGCCAGCGGGCTTGGCTGCGCGGTTCTCACGACATCTCCGCCGCGCATGGCGTCATATACTTGCTTCGGCTCGATCGTGATGCCGTCTTCGTAATCTTGGCCGTTCCAATGAACGACAAGCGGCAAAAAGGCGATTTGATGCTCGCGAATGTACGATTGAGGCAAATCCGCGCCGCTGTCGGTGATGATTTGAATGGACATCTTTCGTCCTCCTCTTTTCTCCTTTCGTGTTCCCCACGGCTCTATCAGATGAATGAACCGTTTCCGCAGGTGAACGGCGATTCATGTTTCTATGTTCAGTGTAGCGGTTTTCAGCTCAGAATACAACGGAAAATCGGGGACGAGAGAAAAAAACAGCTGCGGGAAGCCCGCAGCTGTTATTGAGTGAGCTCATCAAGCTCAGCTTGAAATTGACGCAACTGCGCTTTTTCTGCCGTGTTGGAATGCGCGTACACGGATGACAAGGCGTTTTTGGCGATGGCAACAGCGCGCTCGACGCTCATGTCGATCTCGCCGCTTTTGGCTTGTTTCGCCTGTGCGACTGCTTTGCGCGCCTCTTGAAACAGACGGTTGCCCATCGTTATGCCCCTCCAAGCGACGTTTCCACCGCTTTTTCCGCTTTGCGTGCTTCCGCCTCGGCGTACGTCAGGTGATAAGGGATTCGCTTGTCATGCCGTTCAACCGCATCGACGCCTTGCTGGACGAAACGCTTCGATTTGTTTCGTTTGCCCATGACCGATTCCCCCTTTAAAAAGTTGAAGACGCGCGTTGCGTCACGTATAGTGTAACCGCCGCCAGGGAACAGTAGTAAGGAAATTCGTTACAAACCGCCGTTCGTCGCTCTGAAAGCGGAAATCTGCTTGACACGACAGGAAAAAATCAATGCAAAAGCGGAAAGAAGTGGTTGGGAGGCGCGAGAAGCCTCCCGTAGCAAGGGGGGCGGCAGGGCTACAGGCCTAGAAGATCTTGTAAATACAAGCCGATACCGTCTTCTTCGTTGCTTTTCGTCACATCGTCAGCGACCGTTTTCAATGACTCGATAGCGTTGCCCATGGCGACGCCCAGCCCGGCCCAATCGATCATTTCGAGGTCGTTGTCTTCATCGCCAAAAGCAATGACGCGCTCCCTTGGGATGCCGAAATAGTCGGCGACTTGTTTTAAGCCTGCAGCCTTATGGACGCCATGGCGGATGATTTCAATGACATGCCACGGTTCGCTCCAGCGCCGTTGGTGGATGACGTTGGCGTACACATTCGCTAAGTGTGATTGAATCCGCTCGATATGATCATCGTCCGTGTACACGAGCACGCTCGTCGGATCTTTGCCGAGCGAGCGGCGCAAATCACCGATTTCCACGGTCGGGTTGCCAAGGCGGACGATGTCAAGCAAGACGTCGTCGTGTTGATGAAAATAAACATTGTCTAACACTTCGGCCATCATATTCTTGATTCCATAGGATTCGCTGATTTCAACAATGTCTTTGACGATCGCAAGCGGCAGCGGGTAATGGTGCATGCCCCACGACGGCTGGCGCGGATGGTGGACAAACGCGCCGTTGAAATTGACGATCGGCGTTGCAAGGCCAAGTTCTTCGTAGTACATGGAGCTTGCCCGGTACGGGCGGCCGGTGGCGATGACAACAAAATGGCCGACGTTGATGGCGCGGCGGATGACGTCTTTGGTAAATGGGGAAATCGTTTTATCCTCTTTGAGCAACGTTCCATCCAAATCCAACGCGATTAAATACGGCTTCATGTCCGACTCCTTTGCCCTCGTTATTCTTTACACTACATAGTGTAACTCTTTTCCAAAATCGCTGTCCATATGGTAAACTATATAGCGATGGAAAAAGAAAAGGGGTTTGTGCAACCATGGTGATCATTGAACAGGAACAGTTGGCCGGCGTGCCGGTTCTTCACGTTGTCAAGTCGGAAAAGCGGGACGAACGGCTGCCGCTGATTTTCTTTATCCACGGCTTTACGAGCGCCAAAGAACATAATTTGCATTTCGGCTACTTGCTCGCCGAGGCGGGCTACCGCGCTGTGCTTCCCGACGCGCTGTTTCACGGTGAACGGGACGAAGGCTTGAGCGAACGGAAATTGCAGCTGTCGTTTTGGGACATTGTTGTGCGCACGATCACCGAAATCGAGGAGATGAAAAACGACCTTGTAAGCCGCGGATTGGCGGATCCCGAACGGATTGGGCTCGCTGGGACATCGATGGGCGGAATCGTCACGTTCGGCGCGCTCGCCGTCTATCCGTGGGTGAGGGCGGCGGTGGCGCTCATGGGCTGCCCGAACTACAGCGCCTTTTTTGATGAGATGATTGAAGAAGGAAAGCGGCGCCAAATCGACATTCCGCTGCCGCCGACGCTGCTTGCGCTCGAAAAAGAAAAGCTCGCCCGCTACGATTTATCCAAGCAGCCGGAAAAACTCGCCGGGCGGCCGCTGTTCATCTGGCACGGGAAAGCCGACCAAGTCGTCCCGTATGCTTATACATATGAGTTTTACAAGCAAATTAAACCACTTTATGAAGGAAACGAAGACCGGCTGCAATTCATCGCCGACCCGCACGCCGGCCATAAAGTGACGCGTGAAGCGTTTTTGGAGACGGTGCGCTGGTTTCGCAAGCATGTGTAAGCAAAATCGGCAATGAGGAAACGAACATGTTTGTGGTCAGCTAAAGCGTGCTTCACAAGAGGAAATCCGCCTTTTAAACAAAAAAGGCGGATTTTTCGTTTGAAAACATTTTTTATTCAAATGAATATTTGAATATAAGGGGGAGATATGCTATTCTATATTCAAATGAATATTTGAATATTGGCAAGGAGCGAGAAGGAATGCACCGTCATGATGTGTGCGACGTTTACTGTTATGACGACGAGAAGGTCGAGCGGGTTCAGCGGCGGCTTCGCGATGAACCAATTGCCGAGATTGTCCCTTTTTTTAAGGCGCTTGCCGATGAAAACCGGGCGAAGATCGTGTATGCGCTTTGCGGTGAAGAGGAGTTGTGCGTCTGTGACCTAGCGAACGTCATTGGTGCGACGGTGGCGACGGCATCACATCATTTGCGCATTTTGTATAAGCAAGGAATTGTGAAATATCGAAAAGAGGGGAAACTCGCCTTTTACTCGCTGGATGACGACCATATTCGCGAGCTGCTGCTTGTCGCGCTCGCCCATCGGAAAGAGGGGGATGGCCGTGGGGAATGAACAAACATTAGATCGGCTCGAGGCCAAAACATACCGCGTGCAAGGACTGACGTGCACAAACTGCGCAGCTAAGTTTGAACAAAACGTGAAATCCTTGCCCGGCGTGAAAGAGGCGAAAGTGAATTTCGGCGCCGCCAAGCTCACCGTTTGGGGCGAGGCGACGATTGATGAACTTGAGCAGGCAGGAGCGTTTGAACAGTTGACCATTCGTGAAGAACGAGAGCGCACCGTCCGGCCGGAACCGTTTTGGAGGAAGAAAGAGAACAGGAACGTCCTTGTCTCTGCTGTATTGCTTCTGATTGGCATTGCGGCCGATGCGGCGGACAAGGGGATGCTGGCGATTGCGATGTATTTGGCGGCGATCGTGATCGGAGGCTACTCCCTGTTCTGGACGGGGCTCCGGAATCTGTCCCGCTGGCAGTTTGATATGAAAACATTAATGACGATCGCCATTCTCGGTGCAACGGCGATCGGGGAATGGCAGGAAGGGGCGGTTGTTGTCATTTTGTTCGCCATCAGTGAAGCGCTTGAGCGCTATTCGATGGAGAACGCGCGGCGGTCGATCGCATCATTGATGGAGATGGCACCTGCGGAGGCGACCATCCGGCGCGGCACGGAGGAAATGACCGTTCCGGTCGAAGACGTTCGCGTCGGGGATGTCATGATCGTCAAACCAGGGGGAAAAATCGCTTTGGACGGCATTGTCATAAGCGGCGCCTCCACAGTGAATGAAGCGGCGATCACCGGTGAAAGTCTGCCGGTGGAAAAAGCAGTGGGGGATGCAGTGTTTGCCGGGACGCTGAATGGAGAAGGATTCCTCGAAGTTGAAGTAACAAAGCGGGCGGATGAGACGACATTGGCGAAAATGATTGATCTTGTGGAAGAGGCGCAAGCGGAGCGGGCGCCGTCGCAAGCGTTCGTCGACCGGTTTGCTCGCTATTATACGCCGTTTATTATCGTGACCGCGCTTCTGATCGCCATCGTTCCGCCGCTCGTGATGGGCGGGGAGTGGCTTGATTGGATTTACCGCGGTCTTGCCGTTCTTGTCATCGGCTGCCCGTGCGCGCTCGTCATCTCCACCCCGGTGGCGATTGTCACCGCCATCGGAAACGCGGCTCGGCGCGGCGTGCTCATCAAAGGCGGCGTGCATCTCGAACAAATCGGCCGGCTGCGTGCCGTTGCCTTTGATAAAACCGGGACGTTGACGAAAGGGAAACCAGCCGTGACCGATGTCGTCGTGTATGAAGGAACACGTGAGCAGCTGTTGGCCATCGCCGCCGCCATCGAAAAACGGTCGCAGCACCCTTTGGCTTCTGCCATCGTCCGCAAAGCGGAAGAAGAGGGAGCACCGTTTCTTGATGTGGCCGTCGAAGAGTTTCAATCGCTCACCGGCCAAGGAGTGAAGGCGGTGATTGCGGGGAACACGTACTATATCGGCAGCCCCGCTTTGTTTACCAGTTGGATCGGGAAGTTGCCCGATGAAGCGGAAAAGCAAATCTCTGCCTTTCGGGACGAAGGAAAAACCGTGATGGCCGTCGGCACGGCCGATCGGCTGTTGGGGCTTGTCGCCGCGGCCGATCAACTGCGGCCGTCCGCCCCGGAAACGGTTGCCGCGCTGCGGCGCCTTGGGGTGGCGGAAGTGGTGATGGTGACGGGCGATCACGAGCAAACCGCACAGGCCATCGGCCGTCAAGCGGGCGTATCCGATATTCGCGCCGAGCTCCTTCCGGAACAGAAGCTGGCGGCGATCCGCGAGCTGAAAGAACGTTGCGGCATGACCGCCATGGTCGGCGACGGGGTGAATGACGCCCCTGCCTTGGCCGCGGCCGATATTGGTGTGGCGATGGGCGGGGCGGGGACGGATGCCGCCTTGGAAACAGCCGATGTTGTGCTCATGGCCGACGATTTGCGCCAGCTGCCGTACACCGTCCACCTTGGGCGCCGAACGCTTGCCGTCATCCGGCAAAACATCGCCGTCGCCTTAGGGCTTAAAGTGCTGGCACTCGTGGCCGCCGTCCCGGGCTGGCTCACCCTTTGGCTCGCGGTGTTCGCCGATATGGGCGCGACGCTGCTAGTGACACTCAACAGCATGCGCCTATTGCGGGTGAAGGAATGAGACGGGGCTGCGGGCAGCGAGATACATCGTCCAACTTAGAAGAAGTGCATTTGTCCTCTCTCATGAAATGCGTGGAAAATATGGGTGCTTTCTGACGATGAGAGACGGTATAATGAAGAGGAAAACATCACAGCTGATTAGGTTGAATGTTTGGGGATAGCGGCTGTTGGATGGAACCATCGTTTTGGTCTGTTCATGAAAATCGTGGGGAAGAGGGGCGTCATGAAGGGATCTCGAAAAGAAGAGAGGCATGAAACGCAACGGACAGAAGAGATTCAACGGATGGATGACCGGGTGTTTTCGCCGGTCGAAGAGTTGGATCGGATTGCCGCGGGAGGGGCGATGAAGCGGGAAGCCCTCGATTGGCGAGGATTTCCCCGGTGGATTCGATATGTCGGATACATCGCCTTCGCCTTTTTTGTCATCGTTCCTTTGATGGCATGGTTGTGGAACGTGTATATAGATACGAGCTGAAAATGGAAACGAGCCGCCAGTTCGATTGGATGAAGAGCATATTGATTCGTTTCATACCAAGAAAACAATCGATTCATTCCCTAGAGGCAAAGGGCGCAACGCATCCAACCGTTGTTTCAGCTCGTCGATTTTAGCAAACATCGCTCTCACCTCTTGGCATATGATTCGCGGCCTCGATTCGTTTTTCCTTTAAATAGCCAAGCGATGGTTCTTGTTTTTCTATATGATACAAAAATAAAGGGCGGGGAGTGTTCAGCAGTTGCAGAACAATGAAACAACCGCCCGCCCAACACGGGCGAACGGCGAAAAGGGGATGGAAAAGTGGAGTGTTTCAAGAAAAATGCCCAAGCTGCCGGAGCGCTTCTTCGCTCATTCGCTCCGGCGTCCATGGCGGGTTCCATGTCACTTGGACGCGCACGTCACGGATGCCGTCAATGTGCTCAAGCGCCCGTTTGACGCCGCCGGCGATCGAGTCGTGAAGCGGGCAGCCGGGGGTCGTGAGCGTCATCAGGACATTGATATGCCCATCTTCGATTTTTAAGTCATAAATCAACCCTAAATCGACGACGTTAATGCCGAGCTCCGGATCAAGGACCGTTTTCAGCTGTTGAATGGCAAGTTCGCGGACATCCATCGTTCTTTTCCTCCTCATTCGCTTATTTTCGGAAGACCGTTAAAATCGTTCCGGCAAAGGCAACGCTTAATCCAGCCAACAGTACTTGAGTGATGGCGAACAGCGGCACGCTCGCGACAGCAAGCGCAACGGCCGCCAGCGCGAGGGCGAAAAGCCATAGGCGGCATTGGACGGTGACGGCTCGTTCATTCATCATTTGTTTTAACGTCGGCACGTTTTGTTGGCCGACTTTTTCGCTGTAGCGATGCGTCCACCATAAAAACGGCACGATTTTGAACAAATAGCCGACGATGCTGAAGAGAATCCAGCCGACAATGAATAGATAAACAATGATGCCAAGCAGCCGTCCGCTGCCGACGACGATGGCGACAAAGGCGGCAACGTGCAGCACAAGGCCGATGACGATGGCCGAAAGCGAAAAGCGGAACGGGCGGTCAAGCGTTTTTTTCATCCGCTTTTGCAAAATGGCGCGGATATGCCAGGCGAAAACAAGGAATCCGCTCATGAGCAAGGCTGCACCGGCTGCAAGCCATGCGTGGCTTCGCAAGAATAAGCTGGCGAACGCCACCGCAATCCCGCTGATGTACAGCGCATAGACGTAACGCGCCGGCCGCAGCGAAAAGCCGTGGGCGAGCGAGAACATCGGTACCATTTTGTACGAAAAGCCTATGATGAGAAGTGTGAACCAGCCGCACAGCCCGAACAGCACATGCAAGCCGAACACCGTTTCATGACTGTTGGCGCCTGTGGCGGCGAAAAAGTGAAAGGCAAGCAGCCCTCCAGCGGCGCCCGTCAGCAGCAAAAACAACAAGGAAGTCGCGACAAACAGCGTCATGATCGTTTTGTTTTTTTGTTGTTTTAATGTCATCGCCATTTGCCAGACAAACAGCACGATGCCGAACAGCAGAAGCAAGCCAGGGAGAAACGCTTGGTTTGGCGTAAACGCTAAACTGGCGGCAAAGGTGACGATGCCGAGAGCGGTGATCGCAAACTGCCAAAAACCGAGCCGCTCGCTCCAAATCGGCGTCAAAAAGGCGACCGGAACGAGCTGGTACATCGCCCCCATGGCCGTCATCAATGCAAAGCCAAGCAACGCCAGGTGGGCCGCCGCCCATACGAACGGCAGCCGGAACGCGCCGCTGCTAAGTGAGGGAATCGCTCCAAGCAACATAAGCTGCGATGCGGCGAACGCCAACACGGCGAACATGATAAACGAGAACGGAAGACGGACGTCTGTTTCCGTCCCCGTGCGAGTAGGAAACACGTTGCTCATCCTTTCGTAATGCGGATTTCAAAGCTGCCGTCTTCGCGTGCGACCGTCTCGTGCCGGTAGCCGAGCTCGTCAAGCTGTTCGTACAAAAACATCGGGCGGCGGTCGTTAATGATCGTCAGCGTCTCCCCAGGATTCAGCTTCGCGAGGGCAGCGAGCGTCCGCATCATCGGCTGCGGCGGCTCGAGTCCGCGGTTATCGAGGATCATCGGTCATCCCCCCTGCTTCACAAACGTTACTTTCCAATGTTTTTTTTCGATTTGTTCGGCCTCGTACGTAAACCCTTTCGCTTTCATAATCGGAAACAGCGGCAGCGGCTTGAATGGAGCGTGCAAAATGAACGTATCGCCCGGCTGCAGCGGTTTGATGGCGTTCATAATTTTTTCAAACGGCTCACGTTTCTGCCGCAAATCTTCGCGCACATCGAGTTCAATCGTCACACCCATGCGCTTTCCTCCTTTTTGACTATCATGATAATTATTTTCACTGTGGAATGTTGTGATATAGCTCACATCTTTCGGCCGAAACATGACATATTCCACTTTGGAAAAAAGGTTTCGTTTTCGTTTGAAAGGGCGGAATAGCATGTTCCAGAAAGATGGGCTTGCCGAAATGTTTGAAAGGAAACCCCATCAGCTCCATTGCGCATCCCGACCGGTACCGGACGATGGGGAAAAAGGAGTTAGAAAAAGATTTCTTGTTCGAGCCCTTCGCGGTCAATCAAATAAAAGCCGTGTTCGTCGACGTCAATCAGCCCTTTCCGTTTCAGCTGGCTCAACGTCCGGCTGACCGTTTCCCGGGCGGTGCCGATCATGTTGGCCAGCTCGCGGTTCGTCACATGGGCGGTGAGACGGTGCCACTTCCCTTGTTTGACGGCGTTCGTGCGCGTCAGCCGCAACAAAAGCAGCACGATTTGTTCGTACGTATTATGGAGCACTTGCGCCTCAAGCCGGTTTTGCAAGTCGACGATTTTTTCGCCCATGACGCGGAACAGTTTTATGCAAAGTTCAGGGCTCGCCATCAGCACTTGTTCGAAATCGTGGATCGGGATCGCGATCAATGTCGCTTCCTCGACCACTTCGGCGTGGGCCGGATAGGTGCCTTTTAAGAAAAAGCCGGCATGCGGAAACATTTCTCCCGTCTGCAAAATCGAAACGATTTGTTCTTTCCCGCTGAAGTCCGTTTTATAAATTTTTACCGTGCCGGAATGAATGAAATAGACACGTTCTAACGGGTCGCCTTGCATAAAGACAAACGTCCGCGGCTTGTAAACGCGCACGTGGGAAATGGCAACCAGCGAATCAAGCTCGTAATCGGACAGTTCACGAAACAACGGAACAGCTTTTAAGCGGTCTTTCATCCAATGGTTCGCCATGGCGTTCTCTCCTTTGGAAATGTGACAAAAGTGTGGCGGCTGTCAACAGAGCATCGATGCTTTTCTCTTTTTGAACATCCGCGCCGTTTGGCCTTTTTTGCCTTCATTGTATACATTCTTACGCCATAAAGCTGTGATATAAATCATAACGGACATTTGCCCCAGCTCACAAACCGGCCTCGATTCAGCACGCTACAATGGGGGCGAACAAACGAGAAGGAGGTTGTCTCATATGGAAGTTCATCGATCCGTTCGCCCCAACATGCGGCCGGGGCGGCAAACGACCAACAGTTTTCTCAAATCGATTCTCATTTTCACCATTTTAATCAGCTTCACTGTCCTGCTTGTCGGCGGATATTGGATTTTTAAAGAAATGGCGCCGAGGCCGAAGGAAGTTCGCAGTGAAGACGGCCAAGTGTTGATGACGAAAGAAACGATCATCGGCGGGCAGGCCGTCTTCCAAAAATACGGGCTGATGGATTACGGAACCGTGCTTGGGCATGGGTCGTATATGGGGCCGGACTATACGGCAGAAGCGTTGAAAATTTATACGGAAGGCATGCAAGATTACAAAGCAAAAGAGCGGTATCACAAACCGTTTGCCGATTTAACCGCCGATGAGAAAACGATCATCCGCGAACAAGTCATCAAGGAAATGCGAAAAAATCGCTACAACCCGGTTACGGATGTTCTCGTCCTGACAGATGCGCAAGTATACGGGTTGGAAAAAGTGCGCGACTATTACCGCGACGTGTTCACCAATGGCGACGGTTGGGGATTGAAAAAAGGATTGATCAAAGAAAGCGACATGCCAAAATCAGGCCGTGCTTGGGTCGCGGACGGCGACCAAATCAAGCAAATTGCCGACTTTTTCTTCTGGACCGCTTGGCTGTCAAGCACGCCAAGACTTGGCGACCACATCACTTATACGAACAACTGGCCGTACTATGAGGACGCCGGCAATACGATGTCATTTTCCGCGGTATGGTGGAGCGGCGCGAGCGTCACGATTTTGATTTTGTTCATCGGGATCATTTTGTATGTGTTCCACCGCTATCAGTTAAGCATGCAAGAAGCGTATGCAGAAGGGAAGTTTCCGGTCATCGACTTGCGGCGGCAGCCGCTTACTCCGTCGCAAGTGAAAGCGGGCAAATATTTCGTTGTCGTCGCCGCGCTCTTTTTCGTGCAAGCGATGTTCGGGGCGTTGCTCGCCCACTACTATACGGAACCGGACAGCTTCTTCGGCATCAAATGGATCCATGACCTATTGCCGTTTAACATCGCCAAAGGGTATCACTTGCAGCTGGCGATTTTCTGGATTGCCACCGCTTGGCTTGGCATGGGGATTTTCATCGCGCCACTTGTCGGCGGGCAAGAGCCGAAAAAGCAAGGGTTGCTTGTTGATTTGCTCTTCTGGGCGCTTGTCGTCCTTGTCGCCGGCAGCATGATCGGCCAATGGCTAGGCGTCAACGGCTACTTAGGGAACGAATGGTTTCTGTTTGGCCATCAAGGATGGGAATACATTGAGCTCGGCCGCGTTTGGCAAATCATTTTAGTCGTGGGCATGCTGCTTTGGCTGTTCATCGTCTTTCGCGGCATCAAACGAGGGCTGAAGCAAGAAAGCGACAAAGGCGGTCTCATCCACTTGCTGTTTTACTCAGCCATCGCCGTTCCATTCTTTTACATCTTCGCGTTCTTTATCGAGCCGGATACGAACTTTACGATGGCTGACTTTTGGCGCTGGTGGATCATCCACTTATGGGTCGAAGGCATTTTCGAAGTGTTCGCCGTTGTTGTCATCGGGTTTTTGCTCGTACAAATGAGATTGGTGACGAAAAAATCGACGGTCCGGGCTCTCTATTTCCAATTTACGATTTTACTAGGCAGCGGTGTCATCGGCATCGGCCACCACTATTACTACAACGGTTCACCGGAAATTTGGATCGCTCTTGGCGCGGTGTTCTCGGCGCTCGAGGTCATTCCGCTTACGCTCCTTATTTTAGAAGCGTATGAACAATATAAAATGATGCGCGACGGCGGGGTCAACTTCCCGTATAAGGCCACATTCTGGTTTTTGATCTCCACAGCGATCTGGAACTTGGTCGGCGCAGGGGTGCTCGGCTTTCTGATCAACTTGCCGGCGGTCAGCTACTTTGAACACGGGCAATTCTTAACGCCGGCTCACGGCCACGGAGCGATGATGGGCGTGTATGGCATGTTTGCGATCGCCGTGCTTCTTTACTCGCTGCGCAACATCGTCAAACCGGAAGCATGGAACGACAAATGGCTGAAATTCTCTTGCTGGATGCTGAACATCGGCCTGGCTGGCATGGTTCTCATCACGCTTCTCCCGGTTGGGGTGCTGCAAATCAAAGAAGCGTTTGAACACGGCTATTGGGCGTCCCGTTCGCCTTCGTTCTTGCAACAAGACGTCGTACAAAACTTGCTGCTTGTCCGCTTTGTTCCGGATACGATCTTTTTGATCGGCGTCGTTGCGTTGCTTGTTTTCGCCATCAAGGTGCTGTTCCATTTGCGCAAGCCAACGCACGGCGAAGGGGAAGAGCTGCCGGTGGCGAATTTGGCGGAGGAAGAATAACCAAAACGGGGCTGACCCAAAACGCGAATGCGTTTTGGAATTAGCCCCTTTTTTACACCAAAATATCGTTCGTTTTCTGGCAGAATAGAGTTACCATAACCACTATCACTGGAAAAGGAGCGATTCGTTTATGAAACATCATCATAATTTTTGAAGAGTGTACCATGAATCATCTCACGTTGCCAGGCGATATCATTCCACTGGATCATATGGCTCATGTAGTTTACGAAATGGTCGAACGCATTCCGATGGAGATGTTTCTACCTTTACTATAAAGGTGGCCGCACCTCAGAAAGGCAAGGAGAGATGCTTCCTCCTTGCTCATGTTGTCTTTATAAGACGAATGCTGGAAATTGCCGCTTTGTGTTCAATCGAACGCCTAGAAAGAAGATCTAAAATCCGTTCGTGCTTTTCCATGTTTTGTTCTATTTTCTTAACGATTTCATTTGTTTCAAGCACTGCTTGTTGGAGGAAAACAAATTCTTGCTTTGTGACCATATTGGCTTTGACATGATCTAATTCTTTCATTAGGTTGTTCTTTACGTCCTCAAGCTCCTGCTTGGTGGCCATGTTGGTTTTAATGTCTTCAAGCTCTTGCTTGGTGGCCATGTTGGCTTTAATGTCTTCGATCTTTTTTGTGAAACTATGCTTCACTTCTTCGAGTTCTTGTTTAGTGGCCATGTTGGTTCTAATATCTTCGAACTCTTTTGTGAAACGATTCCTCACTTCTTCAAGTTCTCGTTTCGTTGCCATGTTGGCTTTAATATCCTCAAGCTCTGTTGTGAAGTTTTGCTTCACTTCTTCGAGCTCCTGTTTCGTTGCCATGTTTGTTTTGATATCGCTTACTTCATGTTCGATCATTTGGAGCTTGTCCAAAATTTGGTTCAATATCTCTTCCGAGGAAAATCCTCCCTTCTAATAAGATATATAGCAGCCCTGGAAAAGCGAGTGATGATGAATCGCTCCTTTCTTTTGAGGACTGGGGAAACGAACGTGTAGAGTAAGTAGTTGAGGAAAGGGATGGGATTGTAGCGCAGAACAAATGAGGACAATCGTTCCCCATTCATATTATAAATGATTCGTAGAAATTTGAAAATAACGTTTTGTGTCATTGTCGCTTTGTATCCGTCCAGGAAAAGGAGTGCGTTTTAGCCCGTACGGTCATGTTAATCCCGGCAGCGACATTGTTTTTAAGAAAATCGAACTTCCTTTCTTTAATAATAGGGAGAAACAAGGGATTTAATCGGAATCGTTCATGATCAATGTACGATTTAAAAAAGAAAGAGCTGGCTCCAAAAGTCCACTTGTTAGTGGATTTTTGGGTCAGCCCCCTTTCATTTGTGAACGTTTTCAATCACTTGTGGCATTTGTCCGGCGTGGTGTGTTCGGTTTCCTTTTGCTTGTCATGGCATGGAAAGCAGTACAACGTCTCTGTTTCTCGGCTGACGACGCCGTTTAAAAACCCATGCAGACAATGGATCGGCTTGCCGCATTGCGCGCAAAAGCCAACAAGCTCTTCCAACCGCCATTTCTCCTTTCATGGGGATTGAACATGTTCACCTTCGGGCTGTGACGCTCGTCACTACCCCCCAAGGTTCAAGCGGTTATGATAAAGTATATAATTCATTATACTACAAAGGAGGCCAATGTTATGAACCAATTTGCTGCCAAAATCCACGCCCCGGACTATCCGCCGCGCGATCGCCATCCGGCAATTTTTCGGCTGTTTGACAATTTGAAGCCGGGGGAAGTGATGGAGCTGACGAATGACCATGACCCGCGTCCGCTGCAATACCAATTCATGATGGAGCGTCCGGATCAGTTTACATGGGAGTACTTAGAGGAAGGGCCGGACGTATGGCGGGTGGCCATCGGCAAAAAATAAATCATCCGCTCCATAGGGATTTCCGTCGACAGGCGGAAATCTTTTTTTTTCGCCGGTTCGTATGGTACGGTAGGGACAGATGATGTTCGGAAAGAGGGGATAGAGATGAAACGAGCCATTGCCGGAGCGGTGCTCGCCGGCGGCCAGTCGCGCCGGTTCGGGCGGCCGAAGGCGTTTGCGCTGCACGAAGGCGCCCCGTTTTTCACTTGGTCGGTCGCGGCGCTCGATCCGATCGCGGATGAATTGTATATCGTCAGCCACCCGTCGCTTGTCGATGAATTCCGCCGCCAAACGGATATCCCGGTGCTGCTCGATGTCGAGCGCTGCCGCGGCTGTGGGCCGCTGGCCGGCCTTTACACCGTTATGGAACAGAGCCGAGCGGATTGGGTGTTCGTCTTGCCGTGCGACATGCCGTACATGCGGCGGGAAGTGACAGAGCGGCTTGCTTCCTATATTGATCCGATGTTTGACGCCATCGTCCCGCTCCATGGCGTCCGTCCCGAACCATTGGTCGCCTTATACCACCGACGGCTTCGCTCCGTGATCGCCGAGCTGCTTGATGCCGGCGAACGGCGGATGATCTCGCTTATTGACCGCGCCCGCGTCCGCTATGTTGACGCCCAACAGCTTGCCGCGGATGAAACCGTATGGCGCAATGTCAATACGGAGGGAGAGTACCGGTGAAGGGGGAATTGTGGCCGAAGCAGACATAGCATATACTTTTTTTCAATCAGAAGAGCCATCCTTGCTTTACTTTTTGGGCGTATGTCGGGTCAATATATTATACCGCCTGTTCAGATGGCTGTCATCTTCGCCCATGGTACGATCGCCCTCTGTTGTGGCTTTGCTGTGGATGTGATCGATATCACATAACGCGCCTGAATGTTGCGGTACAATGGAGGCCAAGGAGGGGGCCGCAATGCGCGATTTTAATGAAAATCCGTTTATTGTGATTTGGGAATTGACGAGAGCTTGTCAACTCAAGTGCCTTCATTGCCGCGCCGAAGCGCAATACCATCGCGATCCGCGCGAGTTGACGTTTGAGGAAGGGAAAAAACTGATCGATGAGATTTACGCGATGGATCAGCCGATGCTCGTCTTTACGGGCGGCGATCCGCTCATGCGTCCGGATGTGTACGATTTAGCGAAATATGCGATCGATAAAGGGCTGCGCGTGTCAATGACGCCAAGCGCGACGCCGAACGTGACGAAAGAGGCGATCCGCAAAGCAAAAGAGGTCGGCCTGTCGCGCTGGGCATTTAGCCTTGACGGGCCGAACGCCGAGATTCACGACCATTTCCGCGGCGTGAGCGGCTCGTTTGATTTGACGATCCGTGCGATTCAATACTTGCATGAGCTCGACATTCCCGTGCAAATCAACACCGTCATTTCGCGATACAACGTTCATGTGCTTGATGAAATGGCGGAATTGGTTGAGAAGATGAAATGCGTCCTTTGGAGCGTCTTTTTCCTTGTGCCGACAGGCAGGGGGAAGGAGGAGGACATGATTTCCCCCATCGAGCATGAGCGGGTGTTCCGCTGGTTGTATGAAACGAGCAAGCGCGTTCCGTTTGACATTAAAACGACAGCCGGCCAGCATTACCGCCGCGTTGTGCTGCAGGCGAAAATGCGCGAAGGAAAAGCGACAAAAGGCGGCATCCGTTACGAAGATGTGTTGAACCAAGGGTTGACCGGACAAGTCGACGGGCTCGGCCGCGCGCCGAAAGGAGTAAACGACGGCAACGGTTTCGTCTTTATTTCCCATATTGGCGACGTCTATCCGAGCGGGCTGCTGCCGGTCAAAGCCGGGAACGTCCGGGAAACGCCGCTGGCGGACATTTACCGACACTCGCCGATTTTCCAAGACTTGCGCAATCCGGACAAATATAAAGGAAAATGCGGCGTCTGCGAGTTCCGATATGTGTGCGGCGGCTCTCGTTCACGCGCTTACGCTGTAACGGGCGACTATTTGGAAAGCGAGCCGTATTGTGTTTACATTCCAAAGGCGCTGCGGACAAAAGAGCGAAGCCAACGGTAAGAAGGCGGTGAAAAACAGCCGCTTAAAATGACGGCGCTACGGCGTTCGTGAGATGGTTGCCCGGGCGCATGCGGCGGATGTTGGATGTGTGTTCAAAACATACGGGGGAGGAGCAGGCGCCCTTCCCCGTTTTTGTTGAAAGATCATTCGTGGTTCAACTCGACTATAAAGGTCTCGGGCCCGGTCGGCGCCGCGCTTCCTCCTTTTGGTGTTTGTCGCTGCGCTGTTGTTGAATGCTGTTTTGTTTCTTTCGCTCGGCCTGCTCGTGATGGCGTTGGGCATTTTGGTCTTGGTGATTCCGCCTACTTTCGAAGAGTTTGCCCGCATGGTCTGCTTTTTGTTGTTATGTCTTGTGTATATCGCCTTTTGGCTGAATCTCGGCATTTTGTTTTCCGTCGTCTTCCGCCAGGCGGCGACATCCGCGTTGTCGTCGATGGCCGTTTGGCTGTTTTTCAATCTTTTCTACTCGATGATCGTGGAAGTGTTTGCGAAATCGTTTTTGCAGTTTGATGCCATTACGTCCGTCGAGCAGGCGGTCGGCCGTCAAGAGTTGGTGCTTGGTCTCATGAGATTGTCGCCGAGCTACTTGTTCAATGAATCAACAACTGCCTTTTTCGCCGGACGTCCGAACGCTAGGGATCGTCACGGTGGAGCAAACGGCCGGCGCTGTTGCGCCCCCCTTGCCATTCTCGCAAAGTTTGCTGCTCATTTGGCCGCAGGTGACCGCGCTCATTGCCGCCACTCTCATCTGCTTTGCGATCGCGTATTGGTTGTTTATGAGGCAGGAGATACGGGCGGAGTGGGTGAGAAAACAAGTTGTTTCCGTAGACGGGGCGGAAGAGATGTGTGCGCCCAACAGCGTTTCTTATCGTTCGGATGTGAAAAACGTTCTGCCAAATCGTGTCCGTTCCTTTTGGGGACGGGCTTTTTCTTTTTTTGGATGTGACAAAACCGTGACAACGCTTGTGGCAAAATGGTGACAACAGGCAAGAATGTGATAAGCCTCACAAATCTGTTTCCTTTTCCTGTGTATGATGGAAGTACAAACAGCGTCACAAATTTTGAAAGTTTGGGAGGGGCTTTTCATGAATAAACAAAAGGCGCTGCTGCCGATTACGACGTTCGCCATGTTGTTTTCATTCGTCGTGTGGGCCGTGTTTTCGCCGCTTGCGAGTACGTTTCAGCAAATGTACGGGCTGACATCGACGTAAAAAAGCATTTTGGTCGCCATTCCGGTGCTGCTTGGCTCGATCATGCGTGTGCCGCTTGGCATTTGGACGGACCAGATCGGCGGGCGCAGGCTGTTTTCGCTGCTGCTCTTGTTTCTTGTCATTCCGCTTGTTGGCGCAGGGTTTGCAGATTCGTATGCGATGCTTCTGTTTTGGGCGTTTTTCATCGGCATGGCCGGAACGTCGTTCGCCATTTCGATGACGTTCGTTTCCCGCTTGACTCCGCCGGAAAAGCAAGGGACGGCGCTTGGGATTAACTCGATAGGCAACATCGGCACGGCGGTTGCTTCGTTTTCCGTTCCATCGATTGCCGCAGCGTTTGGTGTGCCTTGGGCTTTTTGGGGGATGATCATTCCGGTTGTCGTCATGCTCGTTCTCGTTTGGTTTTTCACACCGGATATGCCGAAACCGAAACAACAAAAAACGGTGCGTGAATCGCTGTCGGTATTGAAATATAAACATACGTGGACGTTGTCGCTCTTTTACTTTGTTACGGGCGGGGCGTTTGTCGCTTTCGGCATTTACTTGCCGGCGCTGCTCGTTGACTTGTATGGGTTAACGCCAGTGGATGCTGGGATGCGCGCGGCTGGGTTTACTGTACTCGCTACGCTCGCACGGCCAGTCGGCGGCTATCTTGGCGATAAAATCGGAGCTGAACAGGTGTTGACGTTCGTCTACGCTGGAATGACAATCGGCGCGTTGGTGATCGCGTTTGGAATGGAAAATATTTGGGTGATGACAGCGGCTTGTTTGTTTATGGCCGTGATGTCTGGGCTGGGCAACGGTGCGGTGTTCAAACTCGTGCCGCAGCTGTTCCCAGCCGAAACGGGCGCCGTCACCGGCCTTGTCGGTGCCTGGGGCGGACTTGGCGGCTTTTTTCCGCCGATTGTCATGGGGATCCTGAAAGATGCAACAGGTTCGTACGTGCTCGGTTTTCTGCTCCTTAGCTTGTTTGCCCTTATTTGCTTCTTGCTGAACCGGCTCGTATTTGGCAAAAAAGCCGGCGAACCGACGAAGCGATACGCATCGTAAAATCCGATTCCAGATCCAAAGAGGCCAAAAGCATATGCTTTTGGCCTCTTTTTGGTTTGCGGAGGTACAAGCTCAACGAAAGGATGGAAAATGGCGATCCGCAAAGAGGAAGGTCGTTCTCCGTTAGTGAATAGGGCTACATTCGTTACGGTTGCTACATTGCGAATATTTATTGCTCATTATTTCACGAACTTTTCAAACATGGCCGCTCCTTGGTGATACAAATCACTAGGGGAAAAGGCAGAAATGGCGTACGCTGAAGGTGTAAATCAAATCAACTGAAGGGGGGGAAAACAGTGAAACGAAATGTGTCTACGTTGTTGTCAGTTGCGTTGGTTGCATCGCGTTTGGCCGCATGCAGCAACGGGGGAGGAGGAGAGGCAAAGGCGGAAAATAAAAACGGAACAGCGGCAACTACGCAACAGTCTGCTGCGAACATGTTAGCGGCGCATAAAGGATTGAACCAAGCACCGGTGCCGTTGAAAATGGAGCGGATCGGTCTGCATGACGTCCGCGTTGAAATGACGGCGCAAATCACTGACATTGAAATTGACAAAGGGAAAACGTATTATACGGCGGTGAAAAGAAAAAGAAGTGATTCGCATCACAATCGAAAAAAAGAGAGCGTCCGGCAGGCCGCGAACAACGGTCGGTCGGGCGTTCTTCTAATCAGCGCGCCAAAATGGCTTGGTCGTTGCTGTGTATCGAAGGGGAACGATCAGACAGACCCCTAACTACGGTGCACCGCTCACTCAATGCAACAAATATCCGCCGGACAGTCTTCGCATTGAATTTCCGTTTTCAAATAGTTTAAATCATGAACCGTAATTTTCCCCCGCTTCATCGAGATAATCCCTTCCTGTTTTAACGCATTGAGCATCCGGTTGACGCTTTCGCGCGTCGTGCCGCAAAAGTTGGCCAAGTCTTGGTTTTTTAACGTTACGTCAATGAAGATGCTTCCATCTTCAAGCGGGACGCCATAACTGTTGCATAAACGAATGAGTGTTGAATAGAGCGCCCCTTTTTTGCCGTGCATGATAAGATCGCGAAACTTCATCTGCGTCCGCCGGACATGCTTGCTGATCCAGCGCATATATTCAAGGGTAAGGGGCGGATTGATCAGCAGCTGCTGTTCCAGTTCCTCTTTGTTTATGACTGCCGCTTCGCCTGGCTCTATTACCTTGGCCGTCAACAAGTAGCGTGCATCGTTCGTAAACAGCGTCAGCTCGCCGACGATTTCCCCGCTTCCGCAAATGCGGAAGCACATTTCTTTTCCGTTCGGGCAAATTTTGCTCACTTGCACTTTGCCGGAAAGAATCAAGTACAGCTCATTGGCCGGCATCCCTTCTTGGAACAAAAAGGAGTGCTTGCGAAGTGGAATCACTTTTTTCGACGATTGCAACAAAGAACGTAAATGGGGAAAATATCCATTCACTGCAGCTTCCATCGATAGCCCCTCCATTCATTCAGCTATTTCTATTGTAAAAATCATCACATCGGGAGAGAGTGAAAAAAATCACCGGTTACTGTTTTTTGTGCGAGGCGTCACAATTTTTTCTAAATTGGTTTTTCCTTTTTCTATGTTACAATGTGAGTAGCATCACAGCATTCTACTGTTTGTTTTCGTATGGTAAAAGGGAGATGGAACAGAGAGAGGCTCGTCGATGGAAGAGTTTTGGTCACCGGTATGGTTATCGATAAACGTATCGCTTCTTGCCGGCGTGATCGTCGCAATCCTTGGAACAGCGGCGGCGAGGTGGATGGCGCGCCGCCGGTTTCGTGGAAAGACGATCGTGGAGACGGTGTTTATGTTGCCGCTCGTGCTGCCGCCGTCGGTTGTCGGTTTTTTGCTTGTTGTGCTGTTTGGGCGGCATAGCCCGATCGGAAAGTTGATGGAAACGTGGTTTCACACAACGGTGCTGTTTACACCCGGCGCGGCGGTGATGGCGGCGGTTGTTGTGTCGTTTCCGCTCATGTACCAGGCGGCCAAAGCGGGTCTGGAAGCCGTTGATCCAACCGTTGAAGGAGCGGCGCGCATCGATGGGGCGAATGAGCGCCAAGTGTTTTGGCATATTTCGCTGCCGCTGGCCAGAAACGCCTTGTTGTCCGGGGCGGTGCTGTCGTTTGCCCGCAGCCTGGGGGAGTTTGGCTCGACGCTCATGTTTGCCGGGAATATTCCGGGAAAAACGCAAACGATCCCCACCGCTGTCTATATGGCGATGGAGTCGGGGCGGATGGAGTTGGCGTGGGCATGGGTGGCGGTCACGATTGGATTGTCATTTAGTTTATTGTCCTGTGCGGCGAAACTAGGCCGTTGGCAGCGATAAGGAGCAGGCCGTTGGAACATCACGCGGCCCATGAAAGGGAAAGGAGGGAGCGACATGGAAGAGCGCGACCGGGTGAAGATCACCGACCGCCTCGCCCGCCCGCTTCGCGATTTGCGGTTGTCGGTCATCGATCAATGCAATTTTCGCTGCGTCTATTGCATGCCTGCGGAAGTGTTCGGGCCGAATTTTCGCTTTTTGGCGGAAGACCAGCTGTTAACCGTTGACGAAATGGCGCTTTTAGTGGAATGTTTTGTCGAGCTTGGCGTTGAAAAAATCCGCCTGACCGGCGGCGAGCCGTTGCTTCGGCGCGACCTCGATGCGCTCATTGAGCGGCTGTCCGCGCTCCCTGGCCTGCGCGATATTGGATTGACGACCAACGGCGTTCATTTGGTGAAATGGGCGCAGCGGTTGAAAGAAGCCGGGTTGAAGCGCGTCAACGTCAGTTTGGATGCGTTGGATGATGACATTTTCCGAAAAATGAACGGCATTGGCGTCGGCGCCGCCCCGGTGTTGAAAGGCATCGAAGCCGCCCTGGCGGCGGGGCTCGGCGTGAAAGTGAACATGGTCGTCAAAAAAGGATGGAACGACTCGCAAATCGTGCCGATGGCGGCCTACTTTAAAGACTTGGGCATTCCGCTCCGCTTGATTGAATTTATGGATGTCGGCACAACGAACGGCTGGGATTATTCCCATGTCGTGACGAAAAAAGAGATGTATGAACAAATCAACTCCATGCACCCTCTTGAACCGGTTGAAAAAGCGTACTTCGGCGAAGTGGCGAGCCGCTATCGCTACGTCGGCACGGAGGTGGAAGTCGGCTTTATCGCCTCAGTGACGGAAACGTTTTGCCAAAGCTGCACGAGGGCGCGCATTTCCGCCGATGGCAAGCTGTACACGTGTTTGTTTGCTTCTGAGGGAGTGTCGTTGAAAGACAAACTGCGCGCCGGCGCGGGGAAAGAAGAGCTGAAGGCGTTGATCGCCGCCATTTGGAGCGAGCGGACAGACCGCTATTCGGAAGAACGGACGGCAGAGACAGCGAAACAGCGCCCGAAAATTGAAATGTCGTATATTGGGGGATAACAAAGAAACGGGGCTGCTCTTTTCGTCAAAGAAGCAGCCCTGCTTTTTATCGCTCGATGCGCCTGCCTTTACCTTAGAAATAGGGGAATGGATTCGTCTGCTTATGCCTTCACCGCCGCCAACACGCGCGGGAAGAGGATGTTGTTTTCCAAATGGATGTGGGTAAACAAATCGTCTTCGAGCACCGCGAGTCGGTTGTAGACGAGCCGGTACGTGCCGCACGCGTCTTCCGGCGGGGTGAAGTCGTTTGTGATTTCACGAATTTCTTTCATCAAATCGCCGGCTGCGTCATGTTCATTGACCAGTTCGCGAATGGCCCGCTCGACCGCCTCCTGGTTTTCCGGCGACGGGTTGTCGGCAAATTGCAAAATGAGCGGGAATGCGCCCGTTTCCTCTTTAATGAGATGTTGCTCAAGCTCCGTTTTTAACTCATGAAACAATTTATGCACGCGGGACAGATGCGGATGGTGCATGCCGTGCACGCGCAATACTTTCGTGACATACGGGCTGAGCTGCGGCAGCTCCTCGTTCAAATAGCGGTGGTGCGTGTTGATGATATGATCGACCAAATCGGCTAGCGGCGCTTCGCTCCAGTTTCCGGCCGGTTTGTTTTGCGCCTCCGCATAAAGGGTGTTCAGCTCGCGAAGGAGCGCTTCGCCATCGAGTCCGAGCTCTTCGATCGCTTCTTTTAACGGGCGCTGTCCGCCGCAGCAAAAATCAATGCGCCGCGCTTTAAACAAATCCGCTGCTTTCGGAAATTGAGTGACAATATCGCCGATCAACGATTGTTCGGTAAACCGCTGTTCCATTTCGGGTCCCTCCATCACCAAATCGTTACAGCTTCAGCATACCTTGTTTTCCATGTCAACGTTGTGATACATCTCACACAAGCAAAAAAAGCGGACAACAAGGGAATGTGATCAACATCACAACGTTGTCTCTCTTCTTTCCTGTACAATAAAAGAGACGAAATCAGCTGATCGATCGAGTCGAAAATCGGGCTCAAGACGTGCTAAACTATATTCAAGAACAATGCCGCTATGCGGATGAAGTGATGCAAGAGCTCGAACAGTCCGCTGCTTTGTTTGGCGAAACGCGGGAGATGATTTTGCGGCATATTGCCGATGCGAGCGTCGTTGATGAAAAGTTGGCAGAAGGCATAAAACAGCTGCCAATGGCAACAATGTTGAAAGAACGATATGGTTGCCGCCAGCCGTATGATCGGGTAGCGTCAAAAGTTTTATGAAAACTCCACATCCGCCATCCCATGGAGCATCGTAAGGTATCCTTGGAGCCGGATTCGCCCTTGACCAACACCCGCCAAAGGTGTGAAAGGGACGTCAAGGGCGACGGGGACAAAAAAGAGGGCATAGGAAAGCCGCTCTTGCCCTTACCGAATTTTACCTTTGACGAGGTTCGGTTGGTCAAGGGTTCTCTTCGCCGAATCCGGCTGTTCTTCTGATCCATGGGCTCCGGCGGACAAAAAAGTTAGGCTGCCTCTTGTTGGAGGAAATCTTGAGCCATGGCGATCAGCTTCGTCCACCGGGCCGGCATATGGGGCAGATCGGCGAGCTCCGGGATGACGACAGGAACCCGGCCTTCGAGTGCACCGTGCGGGCGCAGGAAGTGGAAATACGCCACAAACAGCGTGACAAAGGACACCGAGCCTTCTTCCGCGCCAAATCCGTGAGTCGGCCGATAGTTTTTAAATGTCCGGTTGAATCGCTCGATGATTTGTTTGAGCGCGCGGAACTCTTCGGACACCGGATCCTCATTGGTCAGTCCGATCACTTGGCGGACGTCAAACGGAATCCCGTGCTGGGCTTCGTAGTCGGCTAAAAGCTGCCGGTAGTCGAGTGTTTCTGGGACAACGATGATGGGAAGGTCATCGACTTGAAGTTTTCGGTACGGTTTTCGAACTGGTTCGTCCATGTCTTTGCGGCTTAAGGATTTTCCTAATAAGGCACCAATTAAATAGACAATGATTTGATGTTGGGACTTGATTATTTCGAGCAAATAGGCTAATAAATAATTGAGGTGACAAGCTTGTCACTCCTTTGTTTTGGGTGTTGGGTGTGGGGTTACCTCAATGATGGCCGAAAACAACGGGGGTGGCAAACTTTTTTTCTTCCAACGGTTGAAACTCAGGAGAAAACCGTGAGTGTGGAGGATAAACTTTTGACAATACCTTGAAAGTGGTAGCGTCAAAAGTTCTATGAAAACTCCACACAGATCATCCCATTGAGCATCGTGGGGCATTCGGAGGGCCGGATTCGCCCTTGACCAACACCCGCCAAAGGTGCGGAAGAGTCATCAAGGGCGACGGGGACAAAAAGAAGGCAATAAGAAAGCCGCCCTTGCCATAACCGAATTTTACCTTTGGCGGTGTTCGGTTGGTCAAGGGTTCGCTTCGCCGAATCCGGCAGGAGTTCTGTTCAACGGGCTCCGGCGGACAAAAAAGTCAGGCCGCCTCTTGTTGGAGAAACGCTTGTGCCATGGCGATGAGCTTCGTCCACCGGGCCGGCATATGCGGAAGGTCCGCCAGTTCCGGGATGACGACCGGGATCCGGCCTTCGAGTGCGCTATGTGGGCGCAGGAAGTTGAAATACGCCACAAACAGCATCACAAAGGACACCGAGCCTTCTTCCGCACCAAACCCATGGGTCGGGCGGTAGTTGCCTTTAAAGGTCCGGTTGAATCGCTCGATGATCTGTTTGAGAGGGCGAAACTCTTCCGAGACCGGATCTTCGTTGGTTAGGCCGATCACCTGGCGGACGTCAAACGAAATCCCGTGCTGGGCGAAGAAGTGTTGCGTCAGCCGGTAAATCGGGTTGCCATCCACGACAAACGACAAGTCGTCTGGGAGGGACGGCAGCTTCCTGAGGACATCATCGATGGCCTGGATGGCCGAGAGCGTGTCTCGGTTGGGCGAGACGCGATACGACAGCACGATCTTTTTGACGGCATCGAACATAAAGAACAGGTAATGCCAGCGCCCTTTGACGCGAATATACGTCTCGTCCCCGCAAAACGAACCGGACAGCTCATATGGGAACCGGTCGACAAAGGGCTTGATCCAAAGCGCGGCGCTGTTGGCGTAGTTGAGCACCGTCTGATGGGAGATCGAGACGCCATGGATGTCCTTCATGGCGGCGGCGGTCTCCCTCGAGGACATCCCAAAGTTGACGTAGTACGTCAACACGAGCCCCAACACGTGCGGCGACGCAGCCAGCCGGGACAAATCGACCTTCGGCTTGATGGGCGACGAGGAAGCCAACGGGAGAAAGTCAAACAAGAACTCTCGAAACAAATACCGCACCTTGAAGGCTTGAGGATCCTGTTGAAACTGTTGGCGCTCCTTCTTGGTCATCCGGCGAAGGTCGGCCTGGTAAAACGGGCAATCGTTGTTCTTGCACTTATAGATGTGGTATTCTTTGCGTTCCTTGATTTTTTCCAGCGTCTTTTTGCAGTGCGGGCAGCGAAAGACCGCTTGCTTGGTAAACCGATTTCGGTGGTTGAACCGGCACTGGCACACTTTGCATTGGTATTGCCCGTTTCCGCCGTTATTGGCGTACAGGTAAGAAGAGGGAGCCTGGCAGCGAGGGCAGGTCAACGAATCCGGAACACGGTGTTTCGCCTTCGCGCGGCGCTGGATGGGCCGCAAAGGACGTTCGTGCTGGGCTTCGTAGTCCGCCAACAGCTTCCGGTAATCAAAGGTTTCCGGCACATCGATGATCGGAAGGTCATCGACCTGAAGTTTTCGGTACGGTTTTTGGACGAGTTCGTCCAAGTCCTTACGATTCAGGGATTTTCCCACGATCACACCCATCAAATACACAATGATTTGATATTGGGCCTTGATGATTTGAAGCAAATAGGCTAATAATTGAGGTAACAAGCTTGTCACTCCTTCTTTGTTTGGGCTGTTGAGTGTGTGGTTACCTCAATGATGGCCGAAAACAACGGGGGTGGCAAACTTTTTTTCTTCCAACGGTTGAAACTCAGGAGAAAACCGTGAGTGTGGAGGATAAACTTTTGACAATACCTTGAAAGTTTGGGAGGGGCTTTTCATGAATAAACAAAAGGCGCTGCTGCCGATTACGACGTTCGCCATGTTGTTTTCATTCGCCGTGTGGGCCGTGTTTTCGCCGCTTGCGAGTACGTTTCAGCAAATGTACGGTCTGACATCGACGCAAAAAAGCATTTTGGTCGCCATTCCGGTGCTGCTTGGCTCGATCATGCGTGTGCCGCTTGGCATTTGGACGGACCGGATCGGCGGGCGCAGGCTGTTTTCGCTGCTGCTCTTGTTTCTTGTCATTCCGCTTGTTGGCGCAGGGTTTGCAGATTCGTATGCGATGCTTCTGTTTTGGGCGTTTTTCATCGGCATGGCCGGAACGTCGTTCGCCATTTCGGTGACGTTCGTTTCCCGCTTGACTCCGCCGGAAAAGCAAGGGACGGCGCTTGGGATTAACGCGATGGGCAACATCGGCACGGCGGTTGCTTCGTTTTCCGTTCCATCGATTGCCGCAGCGTTTGGTGTGCCTTGGGCTTTTTGGGGGATGATCATTCCGGTTGTCGTCATGCTCGTTCTCGTTTGGTTTTTCACACCGGATATGCCGAAACCGAAACAACAAAAAACGGTGCGTGAATCGCTGTCGGTATTGAAATATAAACATACGTGGACGTTGTCGCTCTTTTACTTTGTTACGTTCGGGGCGTTTGTCGCTTTCGGCATTTACTTGCCGTCGCTGCTCGTTGACTTGTATGGGTTGACGCCAGTGGATGCTGGGATGCGCGCGGCTGGGTTTACTGTACTCGCTACGCTCGCACGGCCAGTCGGCGGCTATCTTGGCGATAAAATCGGAGCTGAAAGGGTGTTGACGTTCGTCTACGCTGGAATGACAATCGGCGCGTTGGTGATCGCGTTTGGAATGGAAAATATTTGGGTGATGACAGCGGCTTGTTTGTTTATGGCCGTGATGTCTGGGCTGGGCAACGGTGCGGTGTTCAAACTCGTGCCGCAGCTGTTCCCAGCCGAAACGGGCGCCGTCACCGGCCTTGTCGGTGCCTGGGGCGGACTTGGCGGCTTTTTTCCGCCGATTGTCATGGGGATCCTGAAAGATGCAACAGGTTCGTACGTGCTCGGTTTTCTGCTCCTTAGCTTGTTTGCCCTTATTTGCTTCTTGCTGAACCGGCTCGTATTTGGCAAAAAAGCCGGCGAACCGACGAAGCGATACGCATCGTAAAATCCGATTCCAGATCCAAAGAGGCCAAAAGCATATGCTTTTGGCCTCTTTTTGGTTTGCGGAGGTACAAGCTCAACGAAAGGATGGAAAATGGCGATCCGCAAAGAGGAAGGTCGTTCTCCGTTAGTGAATAGGGCTACATTCGTTACGGTTGCTACATTGCGAATATTTATTGCTCATTATTTCACGAACTTTTCAAACATGGCCGCTCCTTGGTGATACAAATCACTAGAGGAAAAGGCAGAAATGGCGTACGCTGAAGGTGTAAATCAAATCAACTGAAGGGGGGGAAAACAGTGAAACGAAATGTGTCTACGTTGTTGTCAGTTGCGTTGGTTGCATCGCGTTTGGCCGCATGCAGCAACGGGGGAGGAGGAGAGGCAAAGGCGGAAAATAAAAACGGAACAGCGGCAACTACGCAACAGTCTGCTGCGAACATGTTAGCGGCGCATAAAGGATTGAACCAAGCACCGGTGCCGTTAAAAATGGAGCGGGTCGGTCTGCATGACGTCCGCGTTGAAATGACGGCGCAAATCACCGACATTGAAATTGACAAAGGGAAAATTTACAAAGCATGGACATTTAACGGTCAAGCTCCCGGACCGCTCGTCGTTGTCAATGAAGGGGATACGATCCATTTTACGTTGAAAAATATGGACCCGGTCGTCCCGCACAGCATGGATTTTCACGCCGTTCACGCTTCACCGTCAAAAGATTTTATTGATGTGATGCCGAACAAATCGGGAACGTTCACCTATCCGGCAAATAAACCAGGTGTGTTTATGTACCATTGCGGTACGAAGCCAGTCTTGCAGCATATCGCCAACGGCATGCACGGCGTGATCATTGTCAAGCCGAAAAACGGCTATCCGACCGACAAGGAAGGTCGACCGCGAATATGTGCTGATCCAAAACGAGTGGTACAAATATAACGATATGAATGATTTCCAAAACGGGGTGCCAAGCTACGTCGTTTTCTCGACGAAAGCGCTGAGGCCTGGTGATCCAAACACAAACGGGGACACGTTTACGCTGAAAGAAAAACCGTTGCTCGCGAAAGTAGGAGAAAAAATCCGCTTGTATGTCAACAACGTCGGTCCGAACGAAGTAAGCTCGTTCCACGTTGTCGGCACGGTCTTCGATGATGTGTATCTTGATGGCAACCCGAGCAACCATTTGCAAGGAATGCAGACAGTGATGCTTCCGGCGAGCGGCGGTGCCGTTGTCGAATTTACCGTCACCCGTCCAAGAACATATCCAATCGTTACGCACCAGTTCAATAACGCACAAAAAGGAGCCGTCGCCATGCTGAAGGTGACCGAAACCGGCGAAGACGACGGCTCAGAAACAAGCGGACATTAATCCATCCCGTTCCCCCAAACGGGATGGATGCCGCCCAAAGCCTTATACTTCTTAAATTATAGAGACTCCCATGACAAAAAAATTTCGTCACCATCGGAAGGATGAAAACAACCTTCTGTCGAATGGTCTCCTTGCAGCTGGGGTCATGAGGTCGTTGTATCTATGGTACGTAAAAGTCCGATATATAGACGGACCCCAGTAGTATGGTGCACTACGGAATGTCGCTCCCTTGAGGGAGGCACGCAGGATAGAATGCTTGAACAAAGGCTACTGCACCAGCTGTTTTTGAGAACGAAGCAGGGAGGAAGACCGATGCGCGTCTTGTATGAACGCTGTTGCGCCCAGCTCGCCAAAGGGCGGCTGAAACAAAAAACGGAAGAGCTCCGGCGCGCATTGAAAGGAGTGATAGGGCCGCATCAACGCATGATGCTGGCCGAGCAATGGCGTCATGTGGAGTATTTAGATGAAGCGATTGCCCGGTTGGATCGAGAAATCGAGGAACGAACGAGCCCTTTTCATGAAGCGCTGGAGCTCATCGATACGATCCCGGGAGTGGGGCGGCAAAGCGCGGAACAAATTGTAGCGGAAATCGGGACGGACATGAGCCGGTTCCCTACCGCCGCGCACTTGGCCTCATGGGCCGGAATGGCTCCCGGGAATCATGAGAGTGCAGGGAAACGGTTGTCAGGTCGAACGAGGAAAGGGAACAAGAAGCTGAGGTCGTGCCTCGTGGAATGCGCCCGTGCCGCCGCCCGAACGAAGAACACGTACCTATCGGCCAAGTATCATCGGATCGCCAAACGAAGAGGAGCGAATCGAGCGAGTGTCGCGGTCGGGAGAACGATTTTAGAAATGATCTATTATATCTTAACTCGAAAGGAACCGTATAGAGAGTTGGGAGCCGACTACTGGGATCGGCAGCGAGAAGCGCGCATCGTGCGTCAAACGGTGAAACGATTAGAGGGGTTAGGGTACGAAGTGAAACTAGAAAAAACGAGTGCATAGCACTTATTAACCATATATATACTGAAATACCTTCCTTTGGAATCCGATTCCGAAGGCTAGGTGGGCTCCGTTTTTTGTCTTAAATGGTGTTTTCAGGATAGATTGAGAGAAAACGAAGTGATGCACATCACTTTCCATCAAAAAAGCGTCCGCGGTTGTTTGTTGGCGGGCGCTTTTTGCATTAGTCAACGGGTCAAAACGGCTTGATTGTTGCTTTGCCCGGAGGGGGGAACGATTCGGATAGACGTTTTCTTCCTCGGCAATACTGAAATCAAGCAAGACTGGCCCATCATGTTTTAACGCTTTTTTTATGATATCTTCCGCTTCCTCTTCTGAATCGATCGCATATCCTATGGCTCCGTATGCTTCGGCAAGCTTAGCAAAATGGGGGGATGTAATCTTCACTGCTGAATAACGCTTTTGGTAAAACAGTTCCTGCCATTGACGCACCATTCCTAAGTAGCCATTATTCAAAACGGCGATTTTAATTGGAAGTTTGTAGGTGACGGCGGTCATTATCTCTTGTACATTCATTTGAAAGCTGCCATCCCCGCTGATGTAAATCACCGTCTTGCCTGGCGAGGCGACAGCAGCGCCAATGGCTGCCGGAAGGCCATACCCCATCGTTCCGAGTCCGCCTGACGTTAAAAATGTGCGCAGTTTTGTGAATGTATAGTGATGGGCTGTCCATATTTGGTGTTGCCCGACATCGGTGACGACAATGGCCTCTTCTTTCGTCAAATGGGAAGATCAACCATTTTTCCACTTCCTTTTTAATTTTCTTACATTTTAAACAACGGATGTGATCACTGTATGTGAATATCGTCACATTAAAGTATAAGGAACATCTTTTTCCGTTTTTGCATAATCGATTAGGTGTTTGGAAAATATAGTTTAGTGAGAGAAATCGGTGCAAATAAGGAAGTGAGATGATGAAATGAGTGGGCCGTCACTACGGAAATTGGAAGCGCACCGTTCTATTCATCATGGCGCCTTTGTCGAAGCGAAGCGCCTGACAGAGTTGTTGGAAACATTGTATGCCGATGGGCGTTGTGGGCATGCCGCTGAAGTGGCGGATGCCCTTGTCGAGCACTGGGAAACACGGATCATCGCCCATGCGGAAGCAGAAGAAGAAGGCTTTTACCGCGAGAAGGCAAAGGAGAGAGGGGAGCTGTCCGAAGTGATTGCTCAGCTCAAGCGCGACCATGACATGATGAGAACGTTGATTGCTGAAATTAGGAAGCGACTTCCAGAACAGATCGACCGCGAGGTGTTGACCCGCTTTCACACGCTGCTTCATATCAACCGCATCCATAGCACGGATGAAGAGGCGCTGCTTTTTTAATTGAAAGGAGAGAAAGGAGTGGCAAAACGGAATGAACGAAAAACCTGCTCCGCTTTTGCGCAAATTGAAATACTTTGGCCGGTCGGAAAAAATCGCTAGCCACGCCGAGTTGTCGCCATACGGACGGGACGCAGAGAAAACATACCGCCGCCGCTGGCAGCATGATAAAGTGGTTCGTACAACCCATGGAGTCAATTGCACAGGCTCGTGCAGTTGGAAAGTGCATGTGAAAGACGGCATTATTGCATGGGAAACGCAGCAAACCGACTACCCGACAACAGGCCCTGATATGCCGGAGTATGAGCCGCGCGGCTGTCCGAGGGGAGCGAGTTTTTCCTGGTATACATACAGCCCGCTTCGCGTTCGCTATCCGTATGTGCGCGGGGCGCTGTTGAGGCTTTGGAAAGAAGCGCTGCAACAAGAAGGAGACCCTGTGGCTGCGTGGAAGTCGATTGTCGAGGACCCGGAAAAAGCGAAACGGTACAAACGCGCCCGTGGAAAAGGAGGATTCGTACGGGCGAAATGGGATGACGTTTATACGATGATCGCCGCTTCCCTTATTTATACGATTCAAAAATACGGGCCGGATCGCATTTTCGGCTTCTCGCCGATTCCGGCGATGTCGATGGTCAGTTATGCGGCAGGAGCCCGTTTTTTGAATTTAATTGGCGGGGCGCTGCTCAGCTTTTATGACTGGTATGCTGATTTGCCGCCGGCTTCCCCGCAAATATGGGGGGAACAGACGGACGTCCCGGAAAGTTCAGACTGGTTTAACTCGAGCTACATGATTGTCTGGGGATCGAACTTGCCGCAAACGCGCACCCCGGATGCCCATTTTTACGTTGAGGGGCGCTACCGGGGGACAAAAGTCGTTGCTATTAGCCCTGACTATGCCGAATTTGTGAAGTTTGCCGACAACTGGCTGCCGGTGCAGCCGGGGATGGACGGAGCGCTGGCGATGGCGATGACTCATGTGATTTTGAAAGAGTTTTATGTGAATCAATCCGTTGATTATTTTACTGACTATGTCAAAAAGTACACCGATTTGCCGTTTTTAGTCATGCTGAATAAACAAGGGGATCGTTATGTAGCCGGCCGCTTTTTGCGGGCGTGCGACCTTGGCATGCCACTTCAGTATGCGGAATGGAAAACGATCGTTTGGGATGAGCAATCACAGACGTTTGCTGTTCCTAATGGGACGATTGGCCATCGTTGGGAGAACAACGGGAACTGGAATTTGCAACTAAACGATATAGACAATAAACGAATGGGAATTCAGCCGGCTTTAACGTTCCTTGGCCAGCAAGACGATACCGTCATCGTGCAGTTTCCACACTTTGAAGCAGGAAACAAAACAGTGCTCGAACGAGGGGTGCCGGTCAAAGCGATCGAGCAAAACGGAGAGACGGTGTACGTCACGACGGTATTTGACTTGTTGCTTGCCAAAATGGGTGTCAACCGCGGGCTGCCTGGTGATTATCCGTCCGACTACGATGACATGAAGCCATATACGCCGGCATGGCAGGAGGCGATCACTGGCATTGATCGAAAGACGGCGGCGCAAATTGCCCGTGAGTTTGCTCAAAACGCTCTTGATTCCAAAGGACGTTCCATGATCATCATGGGATCGGGCATTAACCATTGGTATCATTCCGATACCATCTACCGGGCAATTTTAAATCTTGTCCTGTTAACCGGATCGCAAGGAGTCAATGGGGGCGGATGGGCGCATTATGTCGGTCAAGAAAAAGTGCGCCCGCTTGAGGGCTGGCAGACGATTGCCATGGCCCGCGACTGGGGAGGGCCGCCGCGGCTGCAAAACGGGACGTCGTTTTTCTATTTTGTCACCGAACAGTGGAAATATGAAGATCAAAGCATGGATGAACACGTCTCCCCGCTCGTTGACAAGCCGCGCTACCAACATGGCGGCGATTACAATTATTTGGCCGCCCGGCTAGGCTGGCTCCCATTTTATCCGCAGTTTAACGCCAACACCATTGCGCTAGTGGAACAGGCGAACGCAAAGACGAACGAGGAAACGGTTCAGTATGTCGTTCAGCAAATCAAAAAAGGAAACATCAAATTTGCCATTGAAAACCCGTCCGATCCGATTAATTTTCCGCGCGTGATGTTTGTCTGGCGCGCAAACCTGATCGGCAGCTCAGCCAAAGGGCACGAATACTTTTTAAAACATTTGCTCGGAACCCATCATGCGAATCTCAGCGAACAAAACGATGACTTGAAAACGAGAGAGATCGTTTGGGATGAGAGCGCACCGGAAGGCAAACTAGATTTAATGGTCAATATCGATTTCCGTATGGCCGGAACCGGACTGTATTCGGACATCGTTCTTCCGGCGGCGACATGGTATGAGAAGTATGATGTCAGCAGTACGGATATGCACCCGTTTGTCCATCCGTTCAATCCCGCCATTGCCCCACCGTGGGAAGCAAAATCAGATTGGGACTTTTTTAAAGGATTAGCCAAAACATTTTCTGAGCTGGCTGCCCGCTATTTTTCCAAACCGGTGTCAGATGTTGTCGCTACCCCGCTGTTGCATGATACGCGCGATGAGATCGCGCAGCCGTTTGGCGTCGTCAACGATTGGAAGGATGGGGCGGCAGAGCCGGTTCCGGGAGTGAATTTTCCGCGCTTGCATATTGTAGAGCGGGACTATAAAGAAGTGTACAACAAGTTTGTGGCGCTTGGCCCAATCGTCTGTGAACAAATTGGAGCGAAAGGGCTCAGTTGGGATGCCAAGGAAGAATACAAATGGCTGCTTGATACGCTCGGCTCTTCGGCGCTGGAAGGTCCGTATAAAGACTGCCCGAGTTTGTTGACAGACCGGGATGCTGCCGAAGCTATTTTGGCGCTTTCAAGTACAACGAACGGTTCCTTAGCGCTCAAGGCATGGGGAGAAATGGAGAAAAAGACGATGCAGCCGTTAAAAGATTTAGTCATTGAGCGGGCTGAGGAACATATTACCTTTCAGGCGATCACTGCCCAACCGCGGCAAGTGTTGACCACTCCTGTCTTTAGCGGAAGCGAAACCGGAAACCGTCGCTACTCCCCGTTTACGACGAACGTTGAGCGGCTCATTCCATGGCGGACGTTGACCGGAAGGCAACATTTTTATTTGGATCATGAGCTCATGTTTGAGTTTGGCGAAGAGTTGCCGACGTTTAAAGCACCGCTGCAGAAGCTCGCTTTTTACGGCCATGACCGGCGCCCGAACGTAGGTGGCAAAGAACTTACCCTCCGTTACTTGACGCCACACTTTAAATGGTCGTACCACAGCACATATGGGGATACCGTCCCGATGTTGACAATGTTTCGCGGCGGTCCTCACGTATGGCTGAATAAAGATGACGCTGCTGAAGCCGGCATCGCTGACAACGACTGGATGGAAATGTATAACCGCAACGGGGTGGTCGTCGCCCGGGCGGTCGTCAGCCATCGCCTGCCGCGCGGGGTCGCGTTTATGTACCATGTGCAGGAACGCCATATTAACGTGCCCGGCTCGCCAATTAGCAAACTGCGCGGTGGCACATTTAACAGCCCGACCCGCATCCATGTCAAACCGACGCAAATGATCGGCGGTTATGCGCAATTAAGCTACGGCTTTAATTATTATGGGCCGACAGGAAACCAGCGCGATGAACAAGTCGTGATCCGTAAACTAGAAAAAGGAGAGGTGGACTGGCTTGAGAGTTAGAGCGCAGTTCGGCATGGTCATGAACTTGGATAAGTGCATTGGCTGCCATACGTGCAGTATTACATGCAACAACACATGGACGAATCGTCCCGGGGCGGAGTATATGTGGTGGAACAACGTGGAAACGAAACCGGGCATTGGCTACCCGAAAGAATGGGAAAACCAAGACTTGCACAAAGGCGGCTGGGTGCTTAAAGACGGGAAGCTTGAGCTGCGCGCCGGCGGCCGGGTGAACAAACTGTTAAACATTTTTTATAACCCCGATATGACAGTGATCGACGACTACTATGAGCCGTGGACATATGACTATGAACAGCTGATCAACCGTCCGGAAGGGGAGCATCAGCCTGTCGCCCGGCCAAAATCGCAGCTGACCGGCGAATATATGGACATTACATGGGGACCGAACTGGGAGGACGATTTGGCCGGGGTTTACGAAACAGGGACGCGCGATCCGAACATCAAAGGGATCGAAGAGAAGGTGAAATTTGAATTCGAACAAACGTTTATGATGTATTTGCCGCGCATTTGCGAGCATTGTTTAAACCCGCCTTGCGTCTCGTCCTGTCCGTCAGGGGCGATTTATAAGCGGGATGAGGACGGCATTGTGCTCGTCGACCATGACGCGTGCCGGAGCTGGCGTTTTTGCGTGACCGGCTGCCCGTATAAGAAGGTGTATTTTAACTGGAAAACGCATAAAGCGGAGAAATGCACGTTTTGTTTTCCGCGCATCGAAGCGGGGATGCCGACGGTTTGTTCAGAAACGTGCGTCGGCCGGCTGCGCTATATCGGCATTGTGTTTTACGATTTGGACCAAGTGGAGGCAGCCGCCTCGGTGCAAGATGAAAAAGAACTGTACCACGCCCATTTGCGCATCTTTTTAAATCCGTACGATCCGGAAGTCATCGAGGCGGCGCGTGCGGCCGGATATACGGACGACTGGATCGAAGCGGCGCAGCGCTCGCCTGTCTATAAACTCGCTGTTGAGCAGCAAATTGCGCTCCCACTTCACCCGGAATATCGCACGCTGCCAATGGTTTGGTACATTCCACCGTTAAGCCCGATCATGGGGGCGTTTGACGGCGGACTGGACGATATTAACCCGCATGTCGTCTTTCCGGCGATTGACCAAATGCGCATTCCGATTGAGTATTTGGCTCATTTGTTGGCCGCTGGTGACACTAATGTCATCCGCACAGTGTTGAAAAAAATGGTGGCTATGCGCAGCTACATGAGGGCGGTAAACTTAGGAAAAGAACCAGACCGGAGTATTCTCGAGAAAGTGGGAATGGATGAACATACGGTCAAGGAAATGTATAAGCTCTCGGCTGTCGCGAAATATTCCGACCGGTATGTCATTCCGTCTTCCCATCGGGAGAAGGCCGGCAATGCGTTTTACGGTCAAGGGACAGCCGGCTATGCGTTTATGGAGTCTTGTTCTGGCTGCTCTCAATATGATGCAGACAGTTTTCACCAATTTTATTGGGGGGATGAGGATGGAAGAACATCAGAAACTGTTTAAACTCGCTTCCATTTTGTTGCAGTATCCGGAACGAGAATGGCTCGAAGACGAGCAGCTGTTTTATGAAATTTCTAAGCTCGCCAGCCATGCGGTCCGCAAACGCTTTTTACAGTTTCTCGACTACGCAAAAACAAAAACGATCGACGAGCTGTGTGAGCTCTATGTGACAACCTTTGATTTGAGCGATCGAACGACGATGTATCTCACGTATTACTTGTTTGGCGACCAAAAGGAGCGCGGCCAAGCGTTGTTAAAACTAAAAGAGGCATTTCGGAGCGCTGGTTTGGAACTCGAAGGAGATGAGCTGCCAGATTACTTGCCGCTTATGCTCGAGTTTGCCGCTGTCGCTCCGGCCAACGACGCAAAAAACGTCCTTCTCGCCCACCACAAAGCCATCAAGGGGTTGGCGGACAGGCTGCAGGAGGTTAACCACCCGTATTTCTTTGTTTTGGACGGCTGTCTTGCAGGCATGGGCGCATTTCTGGAAGAAACAAATGGGGCGGATATTCCAATGAGAGCGGAGGAGGCCACATGACGTTGCTTGACCAGTTCCTTTGGGTGATCTATCCGTATATTATGTTGACATTATTTGTTGCCGGCCATATTTACCGTTACAATACTGATCAGTTTGGCTGGTCGGCGAAGTCAAGCGAGTTTCTTGAGAAACGGCGGTTGCGTTGGGGAAGCGTTCTGTTTCATTGGGGCATTCTCTTCGTGTTTCTTGGCCATGTTGCCGGCATTTTAGTTCCAAAGGCATTTTATGAATCAATCGGGATTACAGAGGAGATGTACCATTTTGGGGCGGTCTGGTTTGGCGGCGCTGCCGGGATTGCGACCGTGATCGGGGTAGTCTTGCTTTTATGGCGGCGGTTGAGCGTTCGCCGTCTTCTCCGCCATAGCAGCAAAAGCGATCTTGTTGTATTGCTGCTATTAACGATAGTCATTTTGACAGGGTTTACAAATACGGTTGGATATACAGCGACCGGTGGGACGTTTGACTATCGGGATACGATCGGCCCTTGGTTTCGCGGTATTTTAACGTTTCGGCCGCTGCCGCAGCTCGTCAGCGATGCGCCGATTGGATTTCAAATTCATATTCTCTCTGCCTTGCTGTTATTTGGCATTTGGCCGTTCACCCGTCTCGTGCATGTATGGAGCGTCCCGCTGACGTATTTAAACCGGCATTACGTCGTCTATCGCCGGATGCGGGCGAAAAAAATTTAGTGAAAGAGCGGGGCTGTCCGCAAAGGGCTAGTTGGCAACCCTTGTAGGGCAGCCCGCTAAGTTTGTCTAGTTCAATCAATGCAGCAAATATCCGCCGGACAGTCTTCGCATTGAATTTCCGTTTTCAAATAGTTTAAATCATGAACCGTAATTTTCCCCCGCTTCATCGAGATAATCCCTTCCTGTTTTAACGCATTGAGCATCCGGTTGACGCTTTCGCGCGTTGTGCCGCAAAAGTTGGCCAAGTCTTGGTTTTTTAACGTTACGTCAATGAAGATACTTCCATCTTCAAGCGGGACGCCATAACTGTTGCATAAACGAATGAGTGTTGAATAGAGCGCCCCTTTTTTGCCGTGCATGATAAGATCGCGAAACTTCGTCTGCGTCCGCCGGACATGCTTGCTGATCCAGCGCATATATTCAAGGGTAAGGGGCGGATTGATCAGCAGCTGCTGTTCCAGTTCCTCTTTGTTTATGACTGCCGCTTCGCCTGGCTCTATTACCTTGGCCGTCAACAAGTAGCGTGCATCGTTCGTAAACAGCGTCAGCTCGCCGACGATTTCCCCGCTTCCGCAAATGCGGAAGCACATTTCTTTTCCGTTCGGGCAAATTTTGCTCACTTGCACTTTGCCGGAAAGAATCAAGTACAGCTCATTGGCCGGCATCCCTTCTTGGAACAAAAAGGAGTGCTTGCGAAGTGGAATCACTTTTTTCGACGATTGCAACAAAGAACGTAAATGGGGAAAATATCCATTCACTGCAGCTTCCATCGATAGCCCCTCCATTCATTCAGCTATTTCTATTGTAAAAATCATCACAGCGGGAGAGAGTGAAAAAAATCACCGGTTACTGTTTTTTTGTGCGAGGCGTCACAATTTTTTTCTAAATTGGTTTTTCCTTTTTCTATGTTACAATGTGAGTAGCATCACAGCATTCTACTGTTTGTTTTCGTATGGTAAAAGGGAGACGGAACAGAGAGAGAGTCAGTCAAGACTTTGTGGAGAACATTTTTTCTGTTCACTACGGGTGTTGTCAATCACTAGTTATAGAACCATTTTCAGGAATTGATATCGTAAGCGCTTTCGGACTCTCATCCCTCATCTTGAAGTGATGATATTGTATTCCATTTTTTTACACCCAACCAAAATCCCGAAGCGCCGACAACGCTTGATGGATCGGCGTCCCGGATGACCGCTGCAGACACGGTAGATTCTGACGCACCACATCTGCCCACAACCGTCCTGCCTTCCGTTTGGCCTGTTCAACCCGCTTGGACTTCGTCGAGGCCGAGGCTGCCGTTCGGGTCTCTTCTTCCTCCACCAACTGCCCATTTCTCCGCCAAATGCCGTCGATTCGGGCTGCCATCGCCCTCAGAAACGCCCGAAGCCCTTGGTCTTTCCAGCTGCGGCGGGATTTCACCCGATGCGCAAACCGGCTCATCACGCTCTCGGCGTGGCCCATCGGACGCATGCCGGTCGTCTCCACCCCTTGCTCCGACAGCCACTCCCGATCGTCCCGGATGCATCCCGGCATCGACTCGATCCGGCGGATCATGGCAGCCATCTGCTTCTCTTTCGCTTCGTCCTCCAACGTGCCGACCGCGCTGTTCAGCTCGACCAAAAGTCCTTCTTCGTCTTGTTTCGCCAGCTTCCTCCGCACCTCCCGCCAACGCGGATGGCCGGACAGACACTGACGCAGCTCCCGCGCCACATGAAATCGATCCAGCTGAAAGCACGCCCGCTTCCCAAAATACTCCCGGCAGGCCGTGATCCACGACGCCGCGTCGCCGTTGATGATCAAAAGGTCCCGGCACGGATCATAGGCATATTCGTTCATCAGCCACTCTTCAAACCGTTCCCACACGTCTCCCGCCCCTTCATGGAGGTAGTGGCGCCGGTTCACGAGCTCGAGCTGCGAACCGTTTCGTTTCCATCCCTCGTGAACCGCCAGGATTTTCTCTTCTTTCGCCCGTTTCCCTTTCCCCTGGCGGGAAATAAACAGTCCATCCGCCTCCACAAACAGCACCCGGCCGTGCCGTTGGGAAACAGGGCGGTGCAGCGAGACAGGGGCCTCCAGCACCAGTTGGCGAATCGCCTCGTGGCTTAGGACCGCATACCCCACGATCGACTCCAACGTACGGGCCGCTTTGCGGTAGGAAGAGCACTCTACGGCCAACTCGACCGCCGTTTCCTCGAGGCAAGGGCTGATCGACTGCGCTCCATCAAAGCCCAGTTCGGCATCCAGCAAGAAGGTATACGCCCCCGCCTGCCGATCATAGTAGTAGTTCCGTCGGAACGTCACTTCTCCAAACAGCGTTTGGATCGTGGTCGGCCGTTTGTCTTTCAGCTGATACCGGCGCTTGTCCCGCGCTTCCGCCAGTTGTTGATCAATCTCCTCCAAAAGGGTCGCCAACAAGACAGCGAACACCTTTTGAAGAGTTCTGACTAATTGTTCCTCCAGCTCTTTTAATAAAGGCCATTCTGTGGTAAGATGTTTCATGGACTCTCTCCCTCTTGTTTTATGGATGTTGGTCATCACCATCATAGCAGGGAGAGAGTCCTTTTTGCATGACATTTGCTTTTTTCTACCGCGCTTCGCTTGGTGGCCCCGACGAGCGTCGTGAACAAAAGTTCGCAACCCTCGTCGGGGATCATTTCGGAATGTCACCCACAAATATTTTACTCACACTCAGAAGTTCAATCAAGTATACTTTCCAATGTTGCTATTTCCATACCACTAATTTGCCCCTTCTTTTAGCGGATCTCGCTGACTGGCAACGGTCTTCCTAATAGATATCCTTGTCCTATATAGATGCAACGAAATCGTTTAACATATCCTTGACGGAAAAGTGGCTCATCCATTTTTGACTGTCGAAGGCAAGCCACACGCTTGCCTTCGTCACGCCTTAGCGTGACGGAAGACCGAACAACGACTCGCTTCACAGACCCATTCATGGGTCTTTAAGCGGCGTTGTTCGGTCACTCGACAGTCGGATGCAATGACCGGCAAAGACGAAAAATGTTAAAGCTTTAAATTGCATCTATCCTGAAAACACCATTTAAGACAAAAAACGGGGCCCACCTAGCCTTCGGAATCGGATTCCAAAGGAAGGTATTTCAGTATATATATGGTTAATAAGTGCTATGCACTCGTTTTTTCTAGTTTCACTTCGTACCCTAACCCCTCTAATCGTTTCACCGTTTGACGCACGATGCTCGCTTCTCGCTGCCGATCCCAGTAGTCGGCTCCCAACTCTCTATACGGTTCCTTTCGAGTTAAGATGTAATAGATCATTTCTAAAATCGTTCTCCCGACCGCGACACTCGCTCGATTTGCTCCTCTTCGTTTGGCGATCCGATGATACTTGGCCGATAGGTACGTGTTCTTCGTTCGGGCGGCGGCACGGGCGCATTCCACGAGGCACGACCTTAGCTTCTTGTTCCCTTTCCTCGTTCGACCTGACAACCGTTTCCCTGCACTCTCATGATTCCCGGGAGCCATTCCGGCCCATGAGGCCAAGTGCGCGGCGGTAGGGAACCGGCTCATGTCCGTCCCGATTTCCGCTACAATTTGTTCCGCGCTTTGCCGCCCCACTCCCGGGATCGTATCGATGAGCTCCAGCGCTTCATGAAAAGGGCTCGTTCGTTCCTCGATTTCTCGATCCAACCGAGCAATCGCTTCATCTATATACATGCTCATTGAAAAGTTAACCTTCGCATAAGCGGTGCCCACTCTGGTTATACTGCTCCTAAGGAAAAGCATGGGAAAGGATCGGAATTCTGCATGAAACGTCTCAACATCACCGACAACCATGGATGGACGCCCCGGAAACTCCGCAAGCAGGAACGGAAGATCAAAAACGCTCATCTCCGCCAACGTGTGATGGCCGTCCGCCTGGTCATGGAAGGCTATTTGGGCAAAGACGTGGCCTCCATGGTCAACGTGTGCCGCCAAACCGTTTCCCATTATGTGTCGCTGTTTAACGAAGGGGGCCTGGAACTCCTGCTTCATCGGGATTTTGCCCCTGGGCGGGAGCCGTTTCTCACCGAAGAACAGCAGGAAGAGATCAAACACCTTGTGTTGACCACGACACCCGCGGAGCTGGGCTGGGGCATCGCTTCGGCGTGGAATACGAAGATCCTTCAATCCTATGTACACCACCATTATGGCATCTCCATGTCCCGCGAAGCCTTGCGAAAACTCTTGCATCGAAAAGGGCTTTCGTGGACCCGGCCGACTTACACGTTGGCGAAAGGAGATCCGGATCGGCAAAAACACTTCGAAAAACAAATGGATCTAATAAAAAAAACTTAATCGATCCAGATTCCGTCCTGTTGTACATCGATGAAACGCATATCCGACCGTATCATGTGTTGCGTACGACATGGTCAGAGGTTGGCCGTCAAAAGCAAGTGCCAACGTTCGGCCATCATGCTCACGTATCGCTGTTTGACGCCGTTAACGTCCATGATGGCGAAACAGTTCTTTATCAAGCAGGAGCGGCCAATGCGACAACGTTTTTGGATTTCCTGCGGGTTCTCAAAGAGCGTTACCCGGATCGTCTCATCGTCTTGGTGCTGGATAACGCCCGAATTCATCATGCCAAAATGGTGAGAGAGTTTTTGCGGGAAGAAGGACGGAGTTTTCACTTCATTTACCTTCTTCCGTATTCTCCGCAACTGAACCCGATCGAACGCTTGTGGAAATGGCTGAAAGACACTGTCATTGCCAATGTGTTTCACAAAGATCAAAACGATATCGCCCAAGCCATTGCCCGGTTTGTGGACTACATCCATGAACGCCCGAAGGAAGTGCTACAACGCCTAGGGTGTGCAGTGTAATCCAGAAGTTAACTTTTCAAGGTGCATCTATATAGAACGGTTTCGTTTGCGTGTATTTCTGGAGTGTACAGGGAACACTACAAGCAGTCAGGCTGCCTAAGCGCTCTCTTCTTCCGCTATCGGTATGATAGTTGGTAGAATGGAACCCGTCAAGGAAAGCACTTGACTGTTTCCATTCTACCAACTTCGTGGTCTTTATGCGGAAGAAGGATCCTGACTGATGAACCTATTTCATCCAGCTAACATGTCTCTAGGATTGAGTAGAAATCACAGAAAATGGTGAAGACCCATTTATGATTTTTTTAACACATTATATTTAAAAATAATACCAAAATTGGATACGTATATTAGTAGTTAATGCTATAATTATATTATGTAGAATAAATAATAATACGAGAGAGGTATCAGTAAGATGATCACAAAAGAACAAGGGTTACAAGCAATTCAAGAGTACCTAACAGAAAACGAGATAGTTGAACACACAGCTATTGCGCATTATAAATACGAGAATAGTCTTGCTGGTCTAGCTGGTATAGGTTCCACTTATGGTGTTCCAGTTCAAGGAATTCTTGTATCGACTAATTCGAGATTACTATTCTACGGAGAAGTAATAAAATCTATACCCGTTTTTGTTGACATTAAATATACAGATATCAATCGTATAGAAGAAAAGAAAATGAATTATGGTTTATTGAAGTCTATCCCTGCAATTATTGTTTCTCATAAAGAGACAGAAACATTTACAACCCAGGGAAATCCCGACGAATTTTCTAAGCTAAAATCCTTCTTTGAATTAGTCAAAAAGAAAGTAGCTTCTCAGCAAAACTGAAGTGTTTATTGTCAACAAAAATGTACAGTTTGACAATTAAGCGTATGTATCTATTCTACATAATTATAAATTTGTCTTGACAATCATAATAAACTAGCTTACGTACAAAACCACATCGCTTGCTCTTTTAAGTAAAATCTTAACAGGTTCCGTGTCAAGTAACGTGATATATGCGTTAATATTCATTCAAACACTCCTCTATTCTATCACAAAAAATAAGTAAAACCATCTGTGTCCACAGATGGTTTTACTTACTAAAACGGATAAATTATTATCTGTTAGTTGCATTGTTTTAGAAATTTAAACAGAGTAAACTATACCCGTGGTGCTAGTTGAGCGCTAAAGCTCAACTAGCACCACGGGTTTCCCTTCTTTCTTTATTTGAGAACGAGTATAGAAGAAAGAGGTAGGCTTTTGAAACGACCCTTTGCAAAACCGTTACAAGGAATTCACGCCCATTTCACATCATGCTTGTGCCATAAAAAAGCAATCCCGCCTAACCAAACGAAAAACCCCAAACGGTCATGGATGCCTCCCGTTTGGGGTTCGTTCAAGAGTAGAGCACGATCATCGCGATGAAAAAGTACGCCGCGTTGGCGATTTCCAGCATGCCGAGTTTCATGATCGGCAGCGACTTGCCGTATAAGTAGACGGCGCGAATGACGCTCGGGGCGTAGGCCAAAACGGCGAACGACTCGCCGATGGCGATGAGGCCGACGATCAACAAAGCGTGGTAGCCCCATGACAGCCATTTGTACCGTTCATTTTTCTTTTCCCGAATCATCGTCTTGACGTAAAACGTGCTGCCGATGAAAAAGAGGAAGGAAAACGCGGCCAATTCGAACGCCTCCACCGTCAATTCCCCGCGTCCTGCGTAAAAGGCGGCGAGGCCGCCGATGCAAAACGCCGCGATGGCCGCCGCGTCGTTCCAAAAGGCGCGCTCATTCTTTTTCTTGCTGTAGTAGGTGTTTACTAGGAAAAACGGCATCATGGCGAGCCCGAAGTAGAAAAGCGCCGGCTGCTGCCAAAGGGAAACGGCCAAGGCCGGTGCGGCGATGGCGCCATAGCGGGCGGCGGCGGGCACGTACGGGTCGTTCCGCTTCGTTTTCACCGCCATCAAAAGCGGATACGTCGCCAAATAGAGCGCGACCCAAGCGACAAAGAGCGGCGCGTGAATCCACGAGAGTCCGCCCGCGTACGCCCCGAGCCAAAACGGGATGATGAGCATCGCCCAGGCGCCGTGCTGTTTTGGCATCACCCATTTGCTTTTGTTCGCCATTGGTCTCATCCTCCGCTTACCGGTGGAATAAAGGCGACCGTGTCGCCGGCATGAAGCGGCGACTCGTCGCGGGCGTACTCCTCATTGACCGCAGTCATGACGCGCCCGAGCGAGACGCCGTAGCGCTCTTCCACTTCGTCTTTCAGTTGTTTCACCGTTTCCGGAACGTGCGGCCACATCACTTCCCGCTCACCGATTTGTTCGCCTAAATGCGCGAAAAATAAAAGGCGGATCATTCCTCACTCACCTCCGGCTTTCCGGACGGATACGCCGTCGTTTCAAGCTGGTCGCCCACCCAGGCGCTTCCGTCCTCCCATTGCTCTTTTTTCCAAATCGGCACGATTTGTTTGATCCGCTCAATGGCGTAGCGGTTCGCCTCATACGCTTCGGCGCGGTGCGGCGAAGAAACGGCGATGACGACAGCGATGTCGCCGATCTTAAGCCGCCCGATCCGGTGGGTGATCGCCGTTTTCGCCCCCGGCCATTTTTCGGCGATTTCCGCCCCGATTTGCGCGAGCATTTTCTCCGCCATCGACACGTACGCCTCATATTGCAAAAAGAGCGTCCGCTTGCCGTTCGTCCATTCGCGCACCGTGCCGGCAAAGACAGCGACCGCCCCCGCTTCCGGACGCATCACTTTTTTCATCACATCTTCGACCGAAATCGGCCGGTCGGTAATGGCAAACAACGGTTCGGTCATGTTCGTGTTCTCACCTCGTTCATGAGCCATGGAATATATTCATCATCATCGGCCAGCGAAAACACCGGATGCACTAGCGGCCCTTCGAGTGGCTCCCAGGCGATGACGGCGCGGATGTCGGCGAGGTGCTGGAGCGACGCCCAATCTTTCGCGGAGCGCACAAGCACGACTTTTGGATACCGATCTTGTTTGTAGCCTTCAACCAACACGAGATCGAGCCGAAGCGGCGCATAAAGCGCCAACACATCATCCAACCGCCATAGCGGACGGCGGAGATGTAGCTGCAACAGCCCGTCCCCTTCCACCGCCGTTGCCACCGCCCCGGCCCGCTCATGGCGGACGGAATCGACACCTTCCGGCCGCGCGGGCTCGCCGCCATGGCCGTGATGCTTCACCGTCCCGACGCGCCATCCTTCCCGGACCGCGGCCGCCACCCATTTTTCCATCAACGTCGTCTTGCCGCTATGTTTATAGCCGACGACTTGCCAGACGTTCATTCGCTTGACCCCTCATCGTCATCCAAAAGCCACACGTCGACCTCATCGCCAACCGCAAACCCTCTCGTTCCGCCCGGCAGCACCATCAAGGCGTTCGCAAAGGCAAGCGAGGTGACGATGTTCGACTTGTCCATGCCGACCGGCTTCACGACAAGCCGACCGTCAACCGCCTCGACCCGGCTGCGCACGAAGCGGGTGAACGGGTTCGGCTTTGGAAACTCGGCGCCAAGGGTGGCTTTCGCTTTTTTCAAATACGGCTTGGCCGAAAACAGCCGCGTGCGCACGACCGGGCGGACGAACAGCTCATACCCGACGTAGCACGCCGACGGGTTTCCGGATAGACCGAACAGCAGCTTGCCATCAATCTCGGCGACGGTCGTCACGCTCCCCGGGCGCATGGCGATTTTGTTAAACAACACGTTCGCTCCGAGCCGCTTGTAAATGGCGGGCAAATAATCGAAATCCCCGACCGAGACGCCGCCGGTCGTAATGAGCATGTCCACTTGATCGAGCGCCTGGCGCACAGCGTGAAAACACGCATCGAGGTCGTCGGCGAGCTGGCCAAAATAAATCGGCTCGGCGCCGCTTTTGAACACCTGCGCCTCGATCATGTAGGCGTTGCTGTTGCGAATTTTTCCCGGCACAAGCGGTTCCGAGACGTCAAGCAGTTCGCTGCCGGTCGCAAAAATGCCGATGCGCGGCCGTTTTGCCACTTTCACCTCCGCATAGCCGAACGTCGCCAAGAGCGCCGCCACCCCGGGATTGATGCGCGTCCCTTTTTCGATGAGCGGCTGCCCTTTTTTCGCGTCTTCCCCTTGAAACGAAATATTGTCGCCAGGGCGGAACGGGCGTTTAATGGCCATATACGTTTTTCCATCCCGCTCGTACTGTTTGGCGAGCTCCAACATGACGACCGCATCGCACCCTTGGGGAATTTGCGCTCCGGTCATCAAGCGCACCGCTTGAAACGGACCGACGGGCTGTTTCGCCACTTGTCCGGCGCCGATCGTTTCAATGACTTCAAACTCGACCGGATGGTCAAGTCCCGCTCCTTCCGAGTCGGCGGCGCGAATGGCAAATCCGTCATACGGCGAGCGGTCAAACGGCGGCACGTCATGGTCGGCGCGCAAATCTTCGGCCAAATAGCGGCCGTACGACTGGCGAAGCGGCACCGTCTCCTCTTCTCCTCTCCCAGCGTAACGCATCACCCGGGCGATGGCTTCCGCGACAGGAATCGGGGTTCGTCTTTCGACCAACGGTGTTCTCCCCTTTCTTTCCCTCATTCACTTCACTAAGCCCATTTTATCGTTTTATCACAATGATTTCCAATCTTGCAGCTGCTTAATGGTTTGGGCCAATTTTTCATCAACGACGCTGGCATCATCAATATGCTGCAAAATCATCTTTTTCTTCCTCCCAGCGGCTTGCCTTGGCCAGCAGCCACATGCTGACTCCCCCTCTTTTTTCGGCAGTTCACATCTTCTATGCAGCGCATTCACAATTTATATCGTCCATTTTATTGTACAGGAAAGAAGGGAGCCACTGTTGTGATGTTCATCACATTTCCTTGTTGTCTACTTTTTTCGTTTGTGTGAGATGTGTCACAACGTTGACGTCCAAAACAAGGTATGCTGAAGCTGTAACGATTTGGTGATGGAGGGATCCGAAATGGAACAGCGGTTTACCGAACAATCGTTGATCGGCGATATTGTCACTCAATTTCCGAAAGCAGCGGATTTGTTTAAAGCGCGGCGCATTGATTTTTGCTGCGGCGGACAGCGCCCGTTAAAAGAAGCGATCGAAGAGCTCGGACTCGATGGCGAAGCGCTCCTTCGCGAGCTGAACACCCTTTATGCGGAGGCACAAAACAAGCCGACCGGAAACTGGAGCGAAGCGCCGCTAGCCGATTTGGTCGATCATATCATCAACACGCACCACCGCTATTTGAACGAGGAACTGCCGCAGCTCAGTCCGTATGTCACGAAAGTATTGCGCGTGCACGGTATGCACCATCCGCATCTTTCCCACGTGCATAAACGGTTTCATGAGTTAAAAACAGAACTCGAGCAACATCTCATTAAAGAGGAAACGGGCGCATTCCCGCTCATTTTGCAATTTGCCGACAACCCGTCGCCGGAAAACCAGGAGGCGGTCGAGCGGGCCATTCGCGAACTGGTCAATGAACATGACGCAGCCGGCGATTTGATGAAAGAAATTCGTGACATCACAAACGACTTCACCCCGCCGGAAGATGCGTGCGGCACGTACCGGCTCGTCTACAACCGACTCGCGGCGCTCGAAGACGATTTGTTTACCCACATCCATTTGGAAAACAACATCCTCTTCCCGCGCGTGTTGGCGGCGGTGAAGGCATAAGCAGACGAATCCATTCCCCTATTTCTAAGGTAAAGGCAGGCGCATCGAGCGATAAAAAGCAGGGCTGCTTCTTTGACGAAAAGAGCAGCCCCGTTTCTTTGTTATCCCCCAATATACGACATTTCAATTTTCGGGCGCTGTTTCGCCGTCTCTACCGTCCGTTCTTCCGAATAGCGGTCTGTCCGCTCGCTCCAAATGGCGGCGATCAGCGCCTTCAGCTCTTCTTTCCCCGCGCCGGCGCGCAGTTTGTCTTTCAACGACACTCCCTCAGAAGCAAACAAACACGTGTACAGCTTGCCATCGGCGGAAATGCGCGCCCTCGTGCAGCTTTGGCAAAACGTTTCCGTCACTGAGGCGATAAAGCCGACTTCCACCTCCGTGCCGACGTAGCGATAGCGGCTCGCCACTTCGCCGAAGTACGCTTTTTCAACCGGTTCAAGAGGGTGCATGGAGTTGATTTGTTCATACATCTCTTTTTTCGTCACGACATGGGAATAATCCCAGCCGTTCGTTGTGCCGACATCCATAAATTCAATCAAGCGGAGCGGAATGCCCAAGTCTTTAAAGTAGGCCGCCATCGGCACGATTTGCGAGTCGTTCCACCCTTTTTTGACGACCATGTTCACTTTCACGCCGAGCCCCGCCGCCAGGGCGGCTTCGATGCCTTTCAACACCGGGGCGGCGCCGACGCCAATGCCGTTCATGTTGCGGAAAATGTCATCATCCAACGCATCCAAGCTGACGTTGACGCGCTTCAACCCGGCTTCTTTCAACCGCTGCGCCCATTTCACCAAATGAACGCCGTTGGTCGTCAATCCAATATCGCGCAGGCCAGGGAGCGCGGACAGCCGCTCAATGAGCGCATCGAGGTCGCGCCGAAGCAACGGCTCGCCGCCGGTCAGGCGGATTTTTTCAACGCCAAGCTCGACAAAACATTCCACTAAAAGCGCCATTTCGTCAACGGTTAACAGCTGGTCTTCCGCCAAAAAGCGAAAATTCGGCCCGAACACTTCCGCAGGCATGCAATAGACGCAGCGAAAATTGCATTGGTCGATGACCGACAACCGCAAATCGCGAAGCGGGCGGGCGAGGCGGTCGGTGATCTTCACCCGGTCGCGCTCTTCCATGTCGCTCCCTCCTTTCCCTTTCATGGGCCGCGTGATGTTCCAACGGCCTGCTCCTTATCGCTGCCAACGGCCTAGTTTCGCCGCACAGGACAATAAACTAAATGACAATCCAATCGTGACCGCCACCCATGCCCACGCCAACTCCATCCGCCCCGACTCCATCGCCATATAGACAGCGGTGGGGATCGTTTGCGTTTTTCCCGGAATATTCCCGGCAAACATGAGCGTCGCGCCAAACTCCCCCAGGCTGCGGGCAAACGACAGCACCGACCCGGACAACAAGGCGTTTCTGGCCAGCGGCAGCGAAATATGCCAAAACACTTGGCGCTCATTCGCCCCATCGATGCGCGCCGCTCCTTCAACGGTTGGATCAACGGCTTCCAGACCCGCTTTGGCCGCCTGGTACATGAGCGGAAACGACACAACAACCGCCGCCATCACCGCCGCGCCGGGTGTAAACAGCACCGGTGTATGAAACCACGTTTCCATCAACTTTCCGATCGGGCTATGCCGCCCAAACAGCACAACAAGCAAAAAACCGACAACCGACGGCGGCAGCACGAGCGGCAACATAAACACCGTCTCCACGATCGTCTTCCCACGAAACCGGCGGCGCGCCATCCACCTCGCCGCCGCTGTTCCAAGGATTGCGACGATCACACCGGCAAGAAGCGATACGTTTATCGATAACCATACCGGTGACCAAAACTCTTCCATCGACGAGCCTCTCTCTGTTCGTGTGAGTAAAATATTTGTGGGTGACATTCAGGAATGATTCCCCGACGAGGGTTGCGAACTTTTGTTCGCGACGCTCGTCGGGGCCACCAAGCGAAGCGCGGTAGAAAAAAGCAAATGTCATGCAAAAAGGACTCTCTCCCTGCTATGATGGTGATGACCAACATCCATAAAACAAGAGGGAGAGAGTCCATGAAACATCTTACCACAGAATGGCCTTTATTAAAAGAGCTGGAGGAACAATTAGTCAGAACTCTTCAAAAGGTGTTCGCTGTCTTGTTGGCGACCCTTTTGGAGGAGATTGATCAACAACTGGCGGAAGCGCGGGACAAGCGCCGGTATCAGCTGAAAGACAAACGGCCGACCACGATCCAAACGCTGTTTGGAGAAGTGACGTTCCGACGGAACTACTACTATGATCGGCAGGCGGGGGCGTATACCTTCTTGCTGGATGCCGAACTGGGCTTTGATGGAGCGCAGTCGATCAGCCCTTGCCTCGAGGAAACGGCGGTCGAGTTGGCCGTAGAGTGCTCTTCCTACCGCAAAGCGGCCCGTACGTTGGAGTCGATCGTGGGGTATGCGGTCCTAAGCCACGAGGCGATTCGCCAACTGGTGCTGGAGGCCCCTGTCTCGCTGCACCGCCCTGTTTCCCAACGGCACGGCCGGGTGCTGTTTGTGGAGGCGGATGGACTGTTTATTTCCCGCCAGGGGAAAGGGAAACGGGCGAAAGAAGAGAAAATCCTGGCGGTTCACGAGGGATGGAAACGAAACGGTTCGCAGCTCGAGCTCGTGAACCGGCGCCACTACCTCCATGAAGGGGCGGGAGACGTGTGGGAACGGTTTGAAGAGTGGCTGATGAACGAATATGCCTATGATCCGTGCCGGGACCTTTTGATCATCAACGGCGACGCGGCGTCGTGGATCACGGCCTGCCGGGAGTATTTTGGGAAGCGGGCGTGCTTTCAGCTGGATCGATTTCATGTGGCGCGGGAGCTGCGTCAGTGTCTGTCCGGCCATCCGCGTTGGCGGGAGGTGCGGAGGAAGCTGGCGAAACAAGACGAAGAAGGACTTTTGGTCGAGCTGAACAGCGCGGTCGGCACGTTGGAGGACGAAGCGAAAGAGAAGCAGATGGCTGCCATGATCCGCCGGATCGAGTCGATGCCGGGATGCATCCGGGACGATCGGGAGTGGCTGTCGGAGCAAGGGGTGGAGACGACCGGCATGCGTCCGATGGGCCACGCCGAGAGCGTGATGAGCCGGTTTGCGCATCGGGTGAAATCCCGCCGCAGCTGGAAAGACCAAGGGCTTCGGGCGTTTCTGAGGGCGATGGCAGCCCGAATCGACGGCATTTGGCGGAGAAATGGGCAGTTGGTGGAGGAAGAAGAGACCCGAACGGCAGCCTCGGCCTCGACGAAGTCCAAGCGGGTTGAACAGGCCAAACGGAAGGCAGGACGGTTGTGGGCAGATGTGGTGCGTCAGAATCTACCGTGTCTGCAGCGGTCATCCGGGACGCCGATCCATCAAGCGTTGTCGGCGCTTCGGGATTTTGGTTGGGTGTAAAAAAATGGAATATCGTATCATCGCCTCAAGATGAGGGATGAGAGTCCGAAAGCGCTTACGATATGAATTCCTGAAAATGGTTCGCTAACTAGTGATTGACAACGCTCGTAGTGAACCGAAAAAATGTTCTCCACAAAGTCTTGACTGACTCACTTCTGATGGTACAGTCACTAATACACTGGTTTTATGTAAGAAAATTAAGAAAAAAAGTTGCTTGAACGTATTGAAATTAAGCCGTAAGTTAAATTTTTCTGTTAGAAAAAGATTTTTTGTGCCTCCATTTTGTTTTCTATGATTGAAGAGTTTCCTTTTAAAGAAAAAAGCGAAGCAGATTGCTGAACTGATCTTTAGCATACAAAAAGATACAGAAAATACTGTTCAAATGATGGAACAGGCTACACAAAACGTAAAGAGTGGAATCTCGATATCTCACAAGAAACAGTCCAGAAATTCAATATAATTTTGGAAAGTACAAGAATGCTTCCGTACAATTGGAAGGCATCTCTGCAACAGTGCAACAGATTTCGGCAGGGATTCAAGAATTGAGTTCAACTGTTAATGAATTATCGGCTGTTGCGAAATAAAACACGGCAACATCCGAGAAAATTGCTGTTTCTACCGAGGAACAACTTGCTTCCAATGTAAGAGAATAAATCTTTAAGAGAAAACTTGAGGAAAATAAATTACATCATGAATTTTGTATAAAGATGTTTGGGAACATTATAACCTAGTGTTAGTTTTATTGTTTAATTAATCTATTATTTTTATAAACTAGAAGCAAAAGGGGATTAAATAGTAATATAAAACTGAGAAAAAGATAATAATTAGTAATTATATAGATGCAATTTGAAGATTTACCATTTGCAGCTTTTATCGACTGTCAGGCGACCGAACAACGCCTTGGCGTGACGGGGCAAGCCTATGGCTTGCCTTCGACAGTCGAAAATGGACAAACCGCTTTTCCGTCAAGGATATGTTAAACTTCTTCATTGCATCTATCCTGAAAATACCCGAACTCCAAAATGTGTAAAGTTGTAAAATTCAACATAGAGGTCTTTTCATCCTTCCGATGGTGACGAAATTTTTTTGTCATGGGAGTCTATATAATGAATACTTTGGAATCAATATTCATCAGATTCGTTCTATTGGAATATTACAAAATATTACAAAAATACCAAAAACTATTTCTTGTGTCAAAGGAATTACAAATCTTCGAGGAAATGTGATTCCAGTAGTTGACCTTCGAGAACGTTTATCGATGGAATCCACCTCCTATACTGATCAAACTCGATTAGTAGTCGTAACAATTAATGACACAGATGTAGGTTTAATTGTTGATGCAGCTAATGAAGTACTTGATATTCAAGAGGAGCAAATTCAGCCTACTCCGACGGTTAATGGCAATAGCATTGAGTTCTTAGCAGGAATAGCCAATTTAGAAAATCGTATTTTGATTCTACTAGATATAGAGAAATTATTAAGCAGTGATGTTGTTATTCAGTTATATAAATGCACCTTGAAAAGGAAGAGTATGTCGAGAAAATAGACACATATCTTAAAAGTTAGAAAGGATGGAAGGATTAAATGAAATTAAAAATGTCATATTCAAGTTGGGTTATTTTGCTTACGCTGATCGGTTCTGAAATGATTTCATATGTTTTGAATTACTTTCTTAAAGACAATACGATGGTTTCTTTAGCTACATCATCTGTGGTGTTAATTCTTGTGTCTTTTGGAATTCTCCATTATTTTTTAGTAAAACCGATTTCCCAGCTAACTGAACGCGCACAAGCTATTATAGATGGTGATGTCAGTCGAACGGTTCAAGTCGAAGCGAAAGGCGATCTTGAAGTACTGGCTAGAACAATAAATAATATGACTGAAAGCTTACGAAATCTCATTATAAAGCTTCAAAACGACTCAAATGAATTAGCTAATTTTTCTAATTCATTATCTGAATCTGTACATCTATCTATGAAAGCAACAGAAGAATTATCTGCAGCCGTTCAGCAGAGTTCCGCAAGTGTTCAAGAGCAAAGTGCTAATATTGAAGAAATTCAAGCAGCGATTGAAGAGATAAACGCTGCTATTGAGGAAATCAATGCTTCCGCGCAACAAGCGAATTCTGATACGGAAGCATCCTTAAAAACTTCACAAGAAGGTGTTGACGCAGTTGAGCATGTTGTTCAACGACTAACATTGGTTGCGTCCGCCTCCGAAAAATTAAAAAATACGATTTCAAGACTCAGTGACGAATCTAACGAAATTGAACAACTTGTGAGTGTAATTACGAATATTAGTGACCAAACCAATTTACTTGCATTAAATGCAGCGATTGAAGCCGCCCGTGCTGGCGAGCATGGAAAAGGCTTTACCGTTGTAGCCGAAGAAGTTAGAAAACTAGCTGAAGGAAGTGCAAAAGCTGCAAAAAATATTATTGAAATTGTTAGTCGAAATAAGAAAAGTACAGATGAAGCCGTATTTGAAATCGATAAAGTTATAGATGAAGTGATAGAGAGTAAAAATTTGGCTGATAAAGCAAAATCAGCCCTCTCCGTCATCATGTCTGTGACAGAAGAAATTAACGCCAATACTACAAATATTGCAGGTGCTGTGGATCAGCAAGCTTCAGCAATAGAGCAATTAAATCAAGCTATTGATTCCATCGCAAGTGCTGCTCAACAAATTTCGGCTGGAACACAAGAGTTAAATGCGACTGTTGAAGAGCAAGTACAAACTGCCCGAAATTTAGACGCATCATCAAGCGTACTCCAAGAAATGGCTAGAAATTTAGAAGAAGTTACAAAAGGATATGTTGTTACGAGTGATGCTGAAAACAAATAGATCGTAAAATAGCCCTTTGCTTGGAGCCCTCGTCAAATGAAAGTGGACAAACCCGATATTTTGAGGAAGAGGGTTCCACGTGAGGGCACTTTCATTTTACGTGAGATTGAGCTGAAATTCAAAAATAATCGTTAATTTGTGTTAAGATATAGGGTATCTCTGAAAAGGATACGGAATTAGATAAGGGACTGGTTTCTTCCAACAGGATACGGAATATCAGTATCCTGTTGGAAAGGGAGAAATCCCCATACCCGTCAAGTTAGCGGTATAAAATTTTTTAGGATGATACGCATGTTCGAAAAATCAATCAAAGGATGAAGAGAAAACCAAATGCTGGGCATGCCAAATAGCCCTCAAGAAGAGGGTTATTTGGTATTTATATCCATAACCCACACTACCATATCCCCAATTTCTTTAAAAGATCCGATACCGTTTCCTCTCCTTTCCTTCGGTCTTTTCTCGCGTGTTTCCTTAACAGAGACAGGAGAGATGGAAAGGCGGTTTCCATCGCTTGGGGATGCAAAAGAAACCGATGCCAATACGATTGGAGGATATTAAGCGCTTTCCATTCACTGATCTCGGTTCCCTCCCGTTGATGCCAATACCTTCGTGCTTGGAACAGAAGAGTCTGCATGACTAAAATGGCAATCAATGTCCCATATAAGTGGCATTCGACTCACATTTCGCACCCTAACAAGGTCAAAACAAAGGATTTTTTATTTAGTTTTTCAGAATAACTTTTTGACCAACACAACGAGCGATGGCAATCCCTTTTTTTACCATCGATGGTCGTTCCGTATCACGTTACACGTAGATGCTCTCATCCATGCCCAATCCCTGCAGAATCCTTCGCTGATCAGGGGTAAGGGAGCGATCCAGTGAGCGTTGGATGCGCCCATCCGGCAGCTTGAACAGGACGACGTTCACATATTGAAACAGCTGAAAAATCGCCTGTCCCGTCGGCCGGGTCAGTTTGCGGCCTCCAGGACCCTTCAACGGGTGTTCTGGAGTAATAAACTGACGCACTCGGCGCTGAAAAACGCGGTAAAAGGCGTTGGCCGCTTTGGTTTGCGCCAGGGTCTCTTTCGTCATCGCGGTGGAATCGGCCACGTAAATCCATTCGTCTTCGATTTTGGCCTGCTTCAGCTGTTCATGGACACGAGACAGCGCCTCGGGATTCCATGTTTTATCGGGCAGGTTGCCATCGTGCACATCGCCGTAAAACGGGATGCCGTCCTCGTTACCGACCAGTCCGAAACCGATCTGTTTTTGCCAACGATGATGGCGGTTGTAGCCATGTGTGATTTGTAAGGCCTCTAACGAGGCCGATTCATACGCGCCGTAAACGGTCTTGTCCGTCGTATCGGCGTGGAAGGCTCGGAGGGAAAGGCCTTCTTTTCGATAAATATGAATCAAGCAAGTGCTGATGACGTTGTGAATGCCAGCCTCATACAGGCAATCGAGATGACGGGCCAACGCATCTGTAAATTATCACTTTATTTCGGAACAAAAGAGACATTTTTTTGCACATTCCTTCAGAAAGCCCTCTCCCCTTTTCTGAAAGAATGTGCTAAATTTTTTGTGAATTATTTCGGAAGAGAAAATCCATCGGTTCATAGGAGGGGGAGGAGGACGTGATTCAATTTCATGACTTTGGCATTGACGTCCAAACGTATGCAGAGCGTGGAAAAGAAAACGACTTCCCTCTTCTGAAAAAGTGTCCGCATTGCCGGGCCAAGCGCCCGTTGCACCGCCACGGTTACGATGAGCGAAACGCATTGACCCCACATGGTGATGATCGCATTTGGATTGTCCGGTATCGCTGTCGGGAATGCTTGAAGACGGTGAGTGTGCTGCCTTCCTTTCTCCTCCCGTATTTTCAGTATACGTTGTCCGCCATATGGCAAGTCGTGAAAGAGCAGTTGGGATTGACCGAGGGGACGAACCGGGCTCCGTTTCTCCCGACAAAGGACGGCATCATCTTTTATGTCCGACGGTTCTGCCGAAACCTATCAAGCCTTCACAGCTTTTTTGCGAGGCGGTGGAGGATCATAGGCCCTATCGTGAAAAAAGAAAAGGAACGGGCTTCCTGGTGGATCCGGACGTTGGAGAAACACGGTCTTGATTCGGTCATCAGAGACATGTGGAAGGACGGATTCCGACACCCTTTTGCGAATCAAATGGGATCCTGATTTTACATACATATCCTAAATTGGAAATAGTTGAGGTTCCCACAACCCTTTCCTATCGACGGAGAAAAAGCGATCCGGTACGATAAGGGCAGACGGACCGGAACGGTCCTGATTCCAAGTGAGACAAGGAGGAGATTCGAATGGATGAGTCGATGAGACACGACATTGCCCTGTTTCGGTACGGGCTAATCGCTCCGTTGGTGAATGGGCAGGTGGAACCGAAGACGTATCTGAAAGAGGTGAGCGAGCGAGTGCACCATGTTCCCCACCAGGGCGACAAACGAATCGCAGCCAAGACGATCCTCGATTGGTGCACCCGATACAAAAAAGGGGGCTTTGACGCCTTAAAGCCGAAGCGCCGTTCGGACCGCGGCCACTCAAGGCGTCTGTCGCCCGATGATGAGGATCATATTTTAGCCCTAAGAAAAGAACATCCCACCATGCCCGTGACGGTGTTCTACGAACACCTGATCGAGCAGGGGGAAATCCCAGAAAATCATACCTCTTACTTTACTATATACCGATTGTTGAAAAAACACAACCTGGTGGGAAAAGAAATCTTGCCGATGCCGGAGCGAAAGCGTTTTGCGTATGACCAGATCAATGAGCTATGGCAAGGGGACTTATCCCATGGACCCACGATTCGCGTCCATGGGAAAGCCCAGAAAACGTTTTTGATCGCGTATATCGATGACTGCTCGCGGTTAGTGCCATATGCCCAATTTTTCCCTTCGGAGAAGTTTGACGGGCTGCGGATCGTCACGAAGGAAGCGGTGCTTCGTTGCGGGAAGCCGAAGCGCATTTACTCGGACAACGGGAAAATTTATCGGTCCGAGGTGCTACAGTATGCGTGCGCCGAGATGGGGATTACGCTCATCCACACCCAGCCGTATGATCCGCAAAGCAAAGGGAAAATCGAACGGTTCTTCCGCACCGTACAGACACGGTTTTATCCACTGTTGGAGCTGAATCCGCCGAAATCGCTTGACGAGTTGAACGAGCGTTTTTGGAAGTGGCTTGAAGAGGAGTATCATCGAAAACCGCACGCCTCACTGGACGGAAAAACGCCGCATGAGGTGTTTCAATCGCAAGTGCATCTCGTGTCGTTCATCGAAGATGGCGATTGGCTGGATGCGATTTTTCTGAAACGGGAGCACCGCAAGGTGAAAGCCGATGGCACGATCACCCTGAATAAACAGCTATACGAAGTGCCGCCTCGGTTCATTGGGCAATCGATTGAGCTCCGCTATGACGAACGAGGCGTCTATGTGTACGAAGATGGCAAACGGGTGGCGGAGGCCGTTCGGGTGCGTTTGGAGGACAACGCCTATGTAAAACGCCATCGGTCCCCTTTTGCGGCGATTCCGGCGAAGGAGGGAGAACACGGTGTATAAATCGTTTTACTCCCTTTCGCGGGAGCCGTTTGCGAAAGAAACAGACCCGTCCGAGGCGTATCAAGGGGCGTCATTTCAGGAAGCGTTGCGGGCGCTGGAGTACGTGAAACGAACCCGGGGGATCGGGCTGTTGATCGGAGAGCCGGGGGCGGGCAAGACGTTCGCCCTTCGGGCGCTGAAAGAGTCATTGAATCCATCATTGTATCATGTCGTCTACTTTCCGTTATCCACCGGAGGCGTGATGGATTTTTACCGTGGACTGGCCTTGGGATTAGGAGAGGAACCGAAGTATCGCAAGGTAGATCTCTTCCGCCAAATCCAGCAGGCGATCGAGCGATTGTATCATGAACGACGGATCACGCCGGTGTTCATTTTGGACGAGATGCATTTGGCCAAGGATGCCTTTTTACAAGACATCGCCATCTTGTTCAACTTTGAGATGGATTCGACCAACCCATTTGTCTTGATGTTGGCCGGGCTGCCCCATTTACAGGGGAAGCTGCGGCTCAATCAGCACCGCCCTCTCGACCAGCGGATCATCATGCGATACCGGATGGGGCCGCTGGAGAAGGAAGAGGTGGCGGGCTACATCGAACATCGGATGAAACAGGCCGGGGCGAAGCATCCGATCTTCACCCCATCGGCGTTAGAGGCGATTGCCCTGCAGTCGCGGGGATGGCCTCGGGTGATCAACACGTTGGCCACGACGTGCCTGTTATACGGGTATCAGCTGAAAAAGGACGCCATTGACGAAGAAGTGGTGCGCATGGCCGCAGAGGAAATGGGGTATTAGCACGAAAGGGGCCGAATCGGCCTCTTTTGTGCTTTCTCTTTTCCATAGGTCCATCAGGCGCGCTGGAAATCTTCATCTGAAAGAGCGTGCAAACGTTCCGAAAGAATGTGCAAAATCCGGAACAATCCGCAAAAATTTTGCACATTATTTCCGAATCCGCCTGAAATAATTTGAAAAAGGGATTCTGAAATAATGTGCTAGTTTACAGCATCGTCGTTCAACCAGGAAGGATGGAGATCGGGACGGATGAGTTTCTCACAATCGACCTCCTGAGCCCAATGTTCCAAGTGAACAAGGGCTTGCCGGCCGTCAAACACATTGTAGAGGATGGCCTGAACGGCATCGCTGACTCGCGTTTGGCACTGCGGATCGACGGGCACGAGATGGTCAATCAATTGAGGCAGACCCAGTTTCTTGAATAGGGCACTTATTATATTCAAATAAGAATTGCGATAGACCTTTTTGACTTGAACGTTCATAAGAGAAAAACTCCTTTACGTTCCTTGTGTGTCAAGGATTCATTCGACATCGGAACGAAAAAATCCTCCCGATTTTCGTCGAGAGGGTGCGAAATGTGAGTTATAACGACTCCCGGGTTCTAAATTTTTAATCTCTAATATTTTAGGCTTCCACCACTGAATTCCAGATGGAAAAGATCCATGGGCAATGGTTTGCCCTCCACCCAGGGATGAAAATCCCCCTTTTCTTCCCATAATGAAGAATAGGCGCAAACAGTTTAACAGGACGTTATGCTTAATGGTGGCTTAGACCCTGTACGGAAAAGTGTTTGAATCCACTGGGTGCACCACCCATTGTCCGCCCTTTCCCGATGCACAGGAAAGGTGACGACGAACGGAAAACTGCCGCATTTCTCCCGTGGATTCACTGTTTGCGCACTCGATCATCGAAAAGGAGGATTTTCATCATGGATGTCATCTATCCTCGCTGCGCAGGATTGGATGTTCATGCCGAAACCATCGTCGCCTGCGCGCTATGGGAAGAAGATGGACACATTCAAAAGGACATTCAAACCTTCTCCACGTTCTCGAAGGGACTTGGCGACCTGCTTGAGTGGCTCGAAGAACATGGGGTCACCCATGTCGCCATGGAATCCACCGGCGTGTATTGGAAACCGGTCTTCGCCTTCCTCGAGGGCTATGTCGACTTGACACTGGCCAATCCGCAGCGGATCAAAAATGTCCCGGGAAGAAAAACCGATGTCTCGGACGCCGAGTGGATCGCCAAGCTGCTCCGCCATGGACTCGTTGAAAAAAGTTTCGTCCCCCCAGCGGATATTCGCGAATTGCGGGATTTTACCCGCCTCCGCAAAAAGTGGGTCGGACAGCTGACTTCGGAGAAAAACCGGATTCAAAAAGTGCTCGAGTCTTCCAATGTCAAACTCGGCTCGGTCCTCTCCGATCTCTTCGGCGTTTCCGGAAAAGACATCCTCGCCCGGCTGCTCGAGAAGGGATACGTGGACAAGGACGAGTTGGATGAATGCCTGCGCGGCAGGCTCAAAAAGAAAAAGCAAGCGGTGTACGATTCGCTGCTCGGCACCTTGACCGAACACGAGCTCCGTCTCCTTCGCCTCTTGTGGAAACACGTTGAGGAATTGGAGCGGCTCATCGAAGAAGTCGACCAACACATCGACCGCCTGCTCGAGCCGTATCGCGAGGAAGTGAACCTGCTGATGACCATGCCCGGAGTGAAAAAACAAACCGCCGCCGTCATCATAGCCGAGATGGGAACCGACATGAGCGTCTTTGAAACGCCGGAACGGGCGGCTTCATGGACTGGATTGTCCCCCGGCAACCATGAAAGCGCCGGAAAGCGAAAGAGCACGCGCACGACAAAAGGCAATCCCCATCTCCGATCGGCGTTATGCGAGGCGGCATGGTCAGCAGCTCGATCCAAGACGCATCCCTTGTCCCGAAAGTTTTGGTCGTTGGCGGCCCGGTGCGGGAAGAAAAAAGCCCTCATCGCCATTGCTCGGCGGATGTTGGTGATCATCTTTTGCATGATCTCCCGCAAAGAGCCGTTCCGCCAACCACAACTTATTTAGTCTAGCCAAAAGGCAGACAGGTTATACGAGATGCCTAAAATCGGGCACCTCTGCTTTCCTATTGCCTTTTTTGGCCATTTTCAGTATACCCTCACGGATCAGGAGCGTATACCGCACTCACCAAGTGGTGGGGATTTTCACGGAAAAGTAGGAAAGAATCGGCTCCTTCCACCTTTCAAGCGTGTTGGCTGCTTCCTGAAAAGAAGCAAAAGGGCTCTGTTTAGCTAACTGAATCCATTCTTCCAAGCGTTCCTTTGCTTCGTTATATCCATCGGTTCGGTAAAAATCCCGAAACAACTCTTTCAGATAATAAGCAATGGAGAGTACCGGATACTCCTCCAAGATATCGTCTAATCGAAACCGTTGGTCCTTACGAAGCTTTTCACAGCCTTTTAAGAGAAGATATCGAGCCTTTTTCAATGGAGAAAATTCCTTTCTTGCTTGATCCAAGGCTTGTGTCACTTTTTGAACCACATGGTACTTATCGATGACAATCGAAGCAGATGGAAACAGGGCGCGAACCGCCTTATGATAAGGTTCCCACATGTCAAGAATCACCGTTTGGACCATTTCTTTCGACAGGATATTTTGGCTCAACAAGTTGATGGCGGAGTCACATTGGCGATCGGCATGCATTCCCATGACCGATCCGGCTTTGGCATCCATCAATACGGTTTCATACTGATGTCCCTTTTTTACCGCGATTTCATCTAAGCTAAGCACCATTCTTTCTTGAGAAGATGCTTCTATCGCTGTTTGACGCTCTTTTGCTTTTTTCGATGCGATGGAGTAATAAATGCGTTCCAATGTTGTATATGGAATACGGTGCTTTCGGCTAACCTCTTGAATGGTGGAGCCTTCGCAAAGTTCATACAAGTGCTCACAAAATCGACTAGTGTAATGTTGATTGGGTTCAATCGATTCCAAAGAGGGGGAAAACACTTGGGAACAATTCCGGCACCGATAGCGCTTTACCTTGACGAACAAGTACACCGGCTGATGGAAAATCGCCAAATCCCGTACTTTTCTTGTCCGTTTGTCGTGGACAGAGGAAGTGGCAAATCCACAATGAGGGCAGCGCTCCTGGGTCTCTGTTTTCTCTACATGAATCGCATAACCATAGGAATGAAGTTCTTGTTTATCACTTTCAATTCTGGCAATCCTAGTGATATAGAAAGCACTTACGAGACCTCCCTAATGTTTATTTCACCGCTAACATTATTGCCAGGATCTCGTCAGTGCTTTCTCTTTTTTGTCACTAAATCACAAAATTTGGTGATGAACCAGTTTTTGAATATTTGACTAAAATGCTAATGAAAGGATGTGTCCTTATGGGTAACCAAAATATTGGTATAAAATTCAATGAAGACTTCAAAAAAATGGTGGTAGATCTTTACGGTACTGGAAGGAAAGTTAAGGACTTAAGCAGCGAATATGGCGTATCTGAAGTAACGATTTACAAATGGATCAAAAGATATTCTCCAGTAAAATTGGAAGATGGAACTTCTGTGGCGGCTGATGATATAACCAAGTTACAAAAGCAGATCCGCCGTCTCCAAGAAGAAAACGAAATTTTAAAAAAGGCTATGGCCATATTCGCGAGAAAGTAAGTACCACTGAGATAACTACCTTTATTGAATGTCAAGGCCGATTATTTTTTCCCCAAAATCGCCGGTTTAAAATTCCCCAGAAGGACCTTTCATTGATCCTTCTGTTTTTCTTCTTGGAGCCTCTTTTCCCGTAATCGATAGCTTTCCCCCTTTAGGTTGAAAATGATGGAATGATGCAGTAATCGATCTAACATCGCTGTCGCCAAAACCGAGTCTCCCACGATTTCTCCCCATTCCCCAAAGCTTTTGTTGGAGGTGAGGATAATCGGGGCATGCTCGTACCGCCGGGCGATCACTTGAAATAAGTAATGAGCGCTGTTCGGGTCCAGTTTTAGATACCCCATTTCATCAATAATGAGAACGGTTGGCTTCACAAAGACACGAAGCTTTTTCTCCAACTTTCCTTCCTGGTCGGCTCTTCTTAACTGATTGACCAAATCGTGAGCGGTAATAAAATACGTTTTATATCCTCTTGCGATCGCCTCCATTCCAATCGAAATTGCCAGATGTGTCTTCCCAATACCCGGTGGACCGAGAAAGAGGATATTTTCTTTCCGGTCAATAAAGGACAACGTAAGCAGTTCTCGAATCCGGCGCTCATCCACCGAAGGCTGCGCGGTAAAATCAAACGTATCGATCGTCTTGCGATACGGCAGTTTGGACAGCTTGATGAGCGTTTGGATCGATCGTGCCTGTTTTTCGACGATTTCTGCCTCTAATAAGCGGAATAAAAACTCTGAATATGATATATTATGAGTAGAGGCGTATTCTGCCATGGCGGACCATCGTTCCGCCATGACAGGCAAATGGAGTCGGTGGCAATACTCGTGTATTCGTTCTTTCATGAGCTTTCCCCTCGCAGGAATGCGTCATAAACGGACAATGGACGAGTATCCACTTCCACCGAAACAGGCGAAATGGTGGCGGCCATTTCCGTTTGTTTCTTTTTTATTTTTTCGGCGAATGAAATCACTTTTTTCTGTTGGTCCACGTGAGAAATCTCCTCCCCTCGAAAGTACAATCGAATATCTCCATTTAATCGCTCCTTCACCAGAATTTCTTTGCCCGCATACTCCGCCGATAAGAGCCATTGTTCCCCTTTGTAGGAGAAACTGCCATCCCAATGCACCTTCCGATAGGAAAGATAGCTCGTATCGTAATCTTTCAACGGAAGAGGCTTGAGTGACTCCTCGGCCCAACGCTCTTGCGGAGAAATACCGGTAGTGGCGTTTGGCTTCCGATTCGCCACTTGATCGAGCCAACGATGGAGAAGGAAATTTAATTCCTCGATGCTTTCAAACGCTGTCCCCACATAGAAGTGATCCATGATATACTGAATGGCTCGTTCGACTTTTCCCTTTGTCTGGGCCCGGTAAGGCCGGCATACTTTTGGAATAAATCCATAGTAACTCGCAAATTCGGAAAATCGTTGATTCCATTTCACCACTCCTTGTTCTCGCCCGTCTGTAACGGTCTTCATATTGTCAAATAACACCTTCTTCGGAACCCCGCCAAAGTACTTGAAGCTCTGAATCAGGCATTCCATTAAGTGTTCCTGATCCTGGCTGGTCGTAAATACCGCGTATTTCATCCGCGAATAGCCTAACGTGGCCACAAATAGCGATAACTTGACTTTTTTCCCTTCGATCACGACCTCCCCAACTTCTTTCCAATCGACTTGCATTTGTTCGCCAGGAAGCGTTTCATAACGAACGGTGTATTTCTTTTTCGCCGTCTCTCGGAAAGGTTTCATATAGTCTTTTAAAATCGTCTTTCCTCCCGTATAGCCCTGTTGTCGAATTTCAAAAAACAACTTTTCGCTATTAAACACCCCATCTTCTAACATTCGTTTTTGAAGATACGGCTTAAATGGATCTAACTTGCTTTTTCTTTGTTTTCGCTTGGATTTGGAAGGAGGATTGGGGGAGTGAATATATTTTCGGACGGTTTTCCGATCGATCCCCAATTCCCTCGCAATATCGGAAATACTCATTCCCCTTTCATACATCTCTTTGATCATAAAAAATTCCCCTCTCGTAATCATGAACCATAGCTCCTCTCGTTGACACTATGGTTCTATTGTAAGTGGGGAATTTTATTCCGGCTATATTGGGGATTTTATCATCGGCTTTAACATGGAAAAACATTCAGATCAATATCCAACCAAAACTCTATGCGATGTATTAGGAATACCTAGAAGTACGTATTATAAATCTCTACAACATGTCGAGTCTAATCGTAACCGGGAAAACAAGGAATTAACCAAAAAAATCATCGAAATCCATACAGAAAGTAAACAGCGCTATGGTGCTCCCAAAATCCATTTCAGCCTTCAAAAAGAAGGATACTCGGTAAGCTTAAAAAGAGTCCAACGCTTAATGAAAGAAGCTGGAATCAAGTCTATTGTATTGAAAAAATACCACCCATATTCGAGTAAGCAACAAGTAGTAGAACGTGAAAATCTATTGGAACAAAATTTTTCGACAAAGTCTATCAACGAAAAATGGATGGCGGATATTACTTATATCCACACTCTTAGAGACGGTTGGTGCTATTTAGCTTCTGTATTGGATTTGCATTCTAAAAAGGTGGTTGGTTACTCCTTCTCACGGACCATAACAACAGATTTAGTGATAAAAGCGTTAGAGAATGCGTACGAAACTCAAGCTCCAGAAGAAGGGCTTATTCTCCATACTGATCTAGGTTCTCAATATACAAGCGAAGAGTTTGCGAAATTCGTTCAATCAAAAGGCATGAAGCAGTCATTCAGTCGTAAAGGTTGCCCATATGATAATGCCTGCATTGAATCCTTTCATGCCATTTTGAAAAAAGAAGAAATCCACCATGTCAAATACTTAGATTTTCAGGAAGCCAAATGGGCTTTATTTCAATACATCGAAGGCTGGTACAACCGGAAAAGAATTCATGGCAGCATTGGTTATAAAACCCCGCAAGAGATAGAAGACAACATTCATCGTACAGCCTAATCACTGTATTAAGATTGTGCACCCGCTTTACATGGAGTGGCGGGCATGATAGCCTTGTTTGGCGATGCTGATGTTGTAACATCTGGCTTCTCGGCAGTAGAATCATGCCCGCAGAGGCTCCATGTCAAGCGTCATCGCTCCCCACTCTTAAAGGGGCAGGAACTTAGTAAAAAATTAACTTTTTTGTGTCCAAAAATTTGACGTAAATCCATTTACACTATATGACTAGAACAGAAACTTTATATGATGTCAACTTCCGAACCAAATTTTTAACTTTTTATCCAAAAATATTTTTCATTTTTTTGAACATTTTATTTGTGATATTTTTCACAAGTTAAATGTATGCTACACTACATATGTACAGATCAAAAAGTCCCTTTTTGCCTAGAAGGAGGATTATAATCATGAAAGCTGCAGTTGTGGAACAATTTAAAAAGCCGTTACAAGTGAAAGAAGTGGAAAAACCTAAGATCTCATACGGGGAAGTATTAGTGCGCATCAAAGCGTGTGGGGTATGCCATACAGACTTGCATGCCGCACATGGCGACTGGCCTGTAAAGCCTAAACTACCTCTCATTCCTGGCCATGAAGGCGTCGGTGTAATTGAAGAAGTAGGTCCTGGGGTAACACATTTAAAAGTTGGAGATCGCGTAGGTATCCCTTGGCTTTATTCGGCGTGCGGTCATTGTGACTATTGCTTAAGCGGACAAGAAACATTATGCGAACGTCAACAAAACGCTGGCTATTCCGTCGATGGTGGTTATGCTGAATATTGCCGTGCTGCAGCCGATTATGTCGTAAAAATTCCTGATAACTTATCGTTTGAAGAAGCCGCTCCAATCTTTTGCGCTGGTGTAACAACATATAAAGCGCTCAAAGTAACAGGCGCAAAACCAGGTGAATGGGTAGCCATTTACGGTATCGGCGGGCTTGGACATGTCGCAGTCCAATACGCAAAGGCGATGGGGTTAAACGTCGTTGCTGTCGATTTAGGTGATGAAAAACTTGAGCTTGCTAAACAACTTGGTGCAGATCTTGTCGTCAATCCGAAACATGATGATGCAGCACAATGGATAAAAGAAAAAGTGGGCGGTGTGCATGCGACTGTCGTCACAGCTGTTTCAAAAGCCGCGTTCGAATCAGCCTACAAATCCATTCGTCGCGGTGGTGCTTGCGTACTCGTCGGATTACCGCCGGAAGAAATACCTATTCCAATTTTCGATACAGTATTAAATGGAGTAAAAATTATTGGTTCTATCGTTGGTACGCGCAAAGACTTACAAGAGGCACTTCAATTTGCAGCAGAAGGAAAAGTAAAAACAATTGTCGAAGTGCAACCGCTTGAAAACATTAACGACGTATTCGATCGTATGTTAAAAGGGCAAATTAACGGCCGCGTCGTGTTAAAAGTAGATTAAAAAGTAGATTAAAAAGAAGGCGTCTGAGGGCGCCTTCTTATTTTACTTCAACGGAAAATACTTGATGATCATGAAGCTCTTCCTTATTTACGTCCCACAAAACGTCCGATACGGTCGATCAGACGGCTCAGGAGGTATAGCATATTACCCGTGGTGCTAGATAAACTCAAACAAGCATAAAAATAGCCCTTGCATGAGGATCCCCTTAAAATGAAAGTGCAACCAACCATTAAAAAGGAGCTCCTTTTTTTCCGCACCCGCCCGTCAGTCAATGCTGCACAGCTCGGGCGGGCAGCCTTCGCAGGCGATTTCGTCACGCAAATATTGCAAGTTGTGGACGCGAATTTTTCCTTTTTGCACGGAGATGACGCCTTTTTTCCGCAAATCGCCGAGCATGCGGTTGACGACTTCACGGGAGGTGCCGCAAAAGTTGGCGAGCTCTTGGTTCGTCAGCGGCACGTCGATCAAAATGCCGTCTTCTTTCATGACGCCGTAGCTGTTGCACAAACGGATGAGCGTTGAATAGAGCGCTCCTTTTTTGCCGTGTAAAATCAAGTCGCGGAATTTCGTCTGCGTTTTGCGGAAATGGAGGCTCATCCATTTCATCAACTCGATCGCCAGCGTCGGATTGTTGGCAAGTTCTTGTTCGAGCGTCTCGCGCTTAATGGCGGAAACGACGCCGTCTTCCAGCACTTTCGCCGTCAGCATGTAGCGGGCGCCAGGGCAAAACAGTGTCAGCTCGCCGATCAAATCGCCCTCGCTGCAAATGCGCAGCGCGAGCTCCTGTCCGTCCATGTCGATTTTGCTGATTTGGATTTTCCCCGATTGGATATAGTAAATATCGTCTGCTTTTTCCCCTTCTTGAAACAAGTACGTTCCCTTCTCAAGGCGAAGATCGCGCCCAAGCGGTGTAAGCCACTTCTGCCATTCACGAGATTCCATCTCGTTCATCCGATCACAACCTTACGTAAAATGTATCGCTATATAAAAGTGTACAGGAAAAAAGAGGGAAGTCAATATAAGGATAGTGGAAAGATTAAAAAACTTGTTGAACATCGGTGGAATCGTTTGTGAAAGTCTTTGCATCCCAAGAACATGAGGGCGATGGAGTCAAGGATGCACCTTGGCTGCCGGGACAAATCGGTATTCGTTTCCCATAGACGGAGGGAGGGGCAAGAAAAAAATCCTTGAAAATTATTAAATATACATTTGATTTTATTTTTATACAGTATTATAATGAGAACTACATGAGGCATACGGGTGAGGGGGAACATGATGAACGTAGCCATTATCGGGGCGACGGGGTACAGCGGCGCGGAGTTGTTCCGCTTGCTATACGGGCATCCGCATGTGAGCCGTTGCGACGTGTTCTCGTCGTCGCAGGACGGGGTTCATGTATCGGAAAGTTTCCCGCACGTCGGTTCGGTCGATGGTGCGGTGTTGCATAAACTTGAAATCGAGGCGCTTTCCCGTTACGATGCGGTCTTTTTCGCCACGCCGCCCGGGGTGTCCGGGGAGTGGGCGCCGGCGCTCGTGGATCGGGGAGTGAAAGTGATCGATTTATCGGGCGCTTTCCGTTTGAAAGACGGAGCGGTGTACGAACAATGGTACGGGCGGCAGACGGCGCCGGCGGAATATTTGCAAAAGGCGGTGTACGGGCTGACCGAGTGGAATCGGGAGGCGGTGCGCGAGGCCGTGCTCCTATCCAACCCGGGCTGTTATCCGACGGCGACGCTGCTTGGCCTGGCGCCGCTTGTCAAAGAAGGATTGATTCAGGAAGATTCGATCATCGTTGACGCCAAGTCCGGCGTATCGGGCGCGGGGCGGAAAGCAGGGCTTGGGACGCATTTTTCCGAAGTGAACGAAAACGTGAAAATTTATAAAGTGAACGTCCATCAGCACATTCCGGAAATTGAGCAAACGCTGCAAACGTGGAATGAAGCGATGGAGCCAATTACGTTCAGCACCCATTTGATTCCGATGACACGGGGTATTATGGCGACGATCTATGCGAAGGCGAAACAATCGATTTCGCCAAACGATTTGGTAGATTTATATAAAACAAGTTATGAAGGTTCGTCGTTTGTCCGTGTTCGCAAGGTCGGGCAATTTCCAGCGACGAAAGAAGTGTACGGATCAAATTATTGCGATATCGGCCTCGCCTACGATGAGCGGACGGGACGGGTGACGGTCGTGTCGGTGATCGACAACTTGATGAAAGGCGCTGCCGGGCAGGCGGTGCAAAACTTCAACTTGATGATGGGTTGGGATGAGGCGGAGGGCCTCCGATCCTTGCCGATCTATCCGTGAGGGAAGGGGAACGAACAATGACAGCAACGAAACAAACGGCGCAAGTAACGGCGGTCGTCGATGGAACAGTGGTTACGCCGAAAGGATTTCAAGCGGCCGGGGTGAGTGCCGGGCTGCGCTATTCGAAAAACGATTTAGGGGTTATTCTATGCGACGTGCCCGCTTCGGCGGCGGCGGTGTATACGCAAAGCCATTTTCAGGCGGCGCCGCTCAAAGTGACGCAGGCGAGCCTCGCTGTAGAACAAAAATTGCAGGCGGTCATCGTCAACAGTGCATGCGCGAACGCCTGCACCGGTGCGCAAGGGCTCAAGGACGCCTATGAAATGCGCGAGTTGTGCGCGAAACAGTTTGGCCTGGCGCTGCACCATGTGGCCGTTGCTTCAACGGGCGTGATCGGGGAATATTTGCCGATGGAAAAAATTCGCGCCGGCATCAAACAGCTTGTTCCAGGGGTGACGATGGCGGATGCGGAGGCGTTTCAAACGGCGATTTTAACGACCGATACGGTGATGAAGCGCGCTTGTTACCAAACAACGATCGACGGGAAAACGGTCACCGTCGGCGGAGCGGCGAAAGGATCGGGGATGATCCATCCGAACATGGCGACGATGCTCGCATTCATCACGACGGATGCCAATGTTTCGTCGCCGGTGCTGCACGCGGCGCTGCGGTCGATTACGGACGTTTCGTTTAACCAAATTACGGTCGACGGCGATACGTCGACAAATGATATGGTCGTCGTGATGGCAAGCGGTCTTGCTGGAAATGATAAGTTGACGCCGGATCATCCGGACTGGGAACACTTTTACGAGGCGCTGCGGAAAACGTGCGAAGATTTGGCGAAGCAAATCGCCAAAGACGGCGAGGGGGCGACGAAGCTCATTGAAGTGCGCGTGCGCGGCGCGAAAACGGATGAGGAAGCGAAAAAAATCGCCAAGCAAATCGTTGGCTCCAACTTAGTGAAAACGGCCGTTTACGGCGCGGACGCCAACTGGGGGCGGATCATCGGCGCGATCGGCTATTCGGATGCCGAAGTGAACCCGGACAACGTCGATGTCGCCATCGGGACGATGGTGATGCTGAAAGGAAGCGAGCCGCAGCCGTTCTCGGAAGAAGAAGCGGCGGCGTATTTGCAACAAGAGACGGTCGTCATTGAGGTCGATTTGCATATAGGCGATGGTGTCGGCGTTGCGTGGGGCTGCGATTTGACATACGATTATGTGAAAATTAACGCCAGCTATCGGACGTAAGGAGAGAAAACGATGGGGAAAACGGTCGTCATCAAATGCGGCGGCAGCGTGCTTGATGAGTTGTCTCCCGCCTTTTTTGCCAGCGTGAACGCAATGCGAAAACAAGGGATGGAGGTCGTCATCGTCCACGGCGGCGGGCCGGAAATCGGACACATGTTAAAAAAATTGTCCGTGCCGAGCGAGTTTGTCAACGGCTTGCGGAAGACGACGAAAGACGTGCTCGCGGTTGTGGAAATGGTGCTCTCCGGCAAAGTGAACAAACAGCTTGTCGCGATGCTCAGGCAGCACGGTTTGCCCGCGGTCGGTGTTTCCGGCGTGGACGGGGGACTGCTTGAAGCAGAACCGATCGACTTGGCCAAACTCGGCTATGTCGGCCGTGTGAAAACCGTTCGTTCCCAGCTGTTGCGCACGCTGCTTGCGGCGGGCTACATCCCGGTCATTTCCCCGCTTGGCATCGACCAAAACGGGCAAACGTACAACATTAACGCTGACACGGCGGCTGGGGCGGTCGCAGCGGCCATCGGCGCCAGCCAGCTCGCGTTTGTGACGAACGTACCCGGCATTTTGCGAGACGGTGCGCTCGTGGCTGAGGCGACGGTGGAAATGATTGAACGACTGATCGAAGACGGCGTCATCACGGGTGGGATGATTCCGAAAGTGAAAGCGGCGCTCTCCGCCCTGTCCGATGCGCTGCCGGAAGTGATGATCGTCAGTGGCAAAACAACGTTTTATCAGAACGGAACATGGTATGGGACAACGATTCGGAAAGAAAACGAAGTGGGGGTCTACTAAATAATGAGCGCGCTGTTTCCAACTTACAACCGTTGGAATATCGCCGTCCAGTCGGCCGAAGGGACGGTGGTGACCGATGTGAACGGAAAACAATATCTCGACTTTGTTTCCGGCATTGCCGTCTGCAATCTCGGCCATCGCCATCCGCATGTCCAAACGGGCATTGAACAACAGCTGAATCAATATTGGCACGTCTCGAACTTGTTTACGATCCCGATTCAAGAAGAGGTCGCCTCCTTGCTTGTCGCCCACAGCGCCGGCGATTATGTTTTTTTCTGCAACAGCGGGGCGGAAGCGAACGAGGCGGCGCTGAAGCTGGCGCGCAAACATACCGGGAGACATAAAGTCATTACGTTCCGCCAGTCGTTTCACGGCCGCACGTTCGCGACGATGACGGCGACCGGGCAGGAGAAAGTGTATAGCGGTTTTGGTCCGCTGCTTCCGGAATTCATTCACTTGCCGCTGAATGATGTCGACGCGCTCAAGCAGGCGATGAGCGAAGAAGTGGCGGCAGTCATGCTTGAAGTCGTCCAAGGGGAAGGCGGCGTCCGCCCGGTTGACCCGGCGTTTTTGCAGACAGCGTCGGAGCTGTGTCAACAGCACGGGGCGCTTTTGATCATCGATGAGGTGCAAACTGGCATCGGCCGGACTGGGAAGCCGTTTGCGTACCAGCACTTTGATGTGGAGCCGGACATCATCACCGCAGCGAAAGGGCTTGGCAGCGGCATTCCGGTTGGGGCGATGATCGGCAAAGCGTTTTTGAAAGAATCGTTTGGACCTGGGGTGCACGGGTCGACGTTTGGCGGCAACCCGATCGCGATGGCCGCCGCCAAGGCGACGTTAGAAGTGGTGTTTGATCCGGCGTTTTTGCAAGATGTGCAGGAGAAAGGCCGCTATTTGCTTGCACGCCTCCATGACGCGCTCGCTTCGCTTGACATCGTCAAGGACGTGCGCGGACTCGGGCTGCTGGTCGGAATCGAGTGCCAAACGGACGTCGCACCGCTGTTGCCATTGATTCACGAAAACGGCTTGCTCGTCCTTTCGGCGGGGCCGAACGTGATCCGCCTGTTGCCGCCGCTTGTCGTGACGAAAGCGGAAATCGATGAAGCGGTGGACATTTTGACAAACGTGTTGAACAACGCCAACGCCTCAGCCGTCTTGTAAACGGACGGCCGACGGCTTAATTTTTATTCTTGTTCATGCATAAAAATTCCCGAACGGTTATAAAAACTCAAACGATGAGGTGGCGCCAATGAAAGCGTATTTGCATGTGGCGAGCGGAAAAACGTTCAGCGGGGAGCTCGCCGCTCCGCTTGAAGAAAAGGTGAGCGGGGAGATCGTTTTTTTCACCGGCATGACCGGGTATCAAGAAGTGTTGACCGACCCGTCGTATAAAAACCAAATCATCGTTTTTACGTACCCGCTCATCGGCAATTACGGCATCAACGAAAACGATTTTGAAAGCAAGCGGCCGCACGTCGAAGCGGTCGTCGTCTACGAAGCGAGCCGAGAAGGGTTTCATTACGGGGCGAAATACAGTCTGGCGGAATACTTGCAGCATTGGAACATTCCGCTTCTCACGCACGTGGACACGCGCGCCCTTGTGAAAGAAATCCGCACCGCTGGAACGATGATGGCGGAATTAAGTTTGTCGCCGATTTCAGCCGTTGGAGGCGTGGAAGCAGTATTTCCCGTGCGCGCGGTGTCAACGAGAACGATCGAAACATACGGCGAAGGCGGCCCGCATTTGGTGCTCGTCGATTTCGGCTATAAAAAATCGATTTTGCAGTCGCTTCTTGCGCGCGGTTGCCGGGTGACGGTTGTGCCGCATGATACGGCGCCGGAAGCGATTGACGCGCTGAAACCGGACGGGCTTGTCCTCTCGAACGGCCCAGGCGATCCGAAACAGTTACGCCATCAGCTTCCCGCTATCCGTCAGCTGATCGACCGGTATCCGACGCTTGCGATTTGCCTTGGCCATCAGCTCGTTGCCTTGGCGTACGGGGCGGATACGGAAAAACTCCGTTTCGGGCATCGCGGCGCCAATCAACCGGTGTGGGACGCGGTGAAACAAAACGTGATGATGACATCGCAAAACCATAGTTATGTCGTCAAAGAAGGCAGTTTGGTGGGCAAACCGTTTGACATTCGTTTCATCAACGTCAACGACGGTTCGGTCGAGGGCATCGTCCATCGCCATAAACCGATTTTGTCCGTGCAATACCATCCGGAGGCGCATCCCGGGCCGCACGATACCGGCTATATTTTCGACGAATTTTTGCAAACCGTGTTCAAGGGAGAGAACGTCTATGCCTAAAGATTCTTCGCTTCAATCGATTCTCCTGATCGGGTCGGGGCCGATCGTCATCGGCCAGGCTGCTGAGTTTGATTATTCCGGCACACAGGCGTGCATCGCCTTAAAGGAAGAAGGATACCGCGTTATTTTAGTGAACAACAATCCGGCGACGATCATGACCGATGATGTCCATGCCGATGCCGTGTATTTTGAACCGCTCACCGTTGAGGCGGTCGAAGCGATTATTGCCAAAGAACGCCCGGACGGGCTGCTCGCCACATTCGGGGGCCAGACAGGGCTCAACTTGGCGTTTCAGCTGCATGAAGCCGGCGTGCTTGAAAAGTATGGGGTGAGACTGCTCGGAACACCGATTGAAGCGATTAAGCGCGGGGAGGACCGCGAAGCGTTCCGCGCGTTGATGCACGAGCTTGGCGAACCGGTGCCGGAAAGCGAAATTGTTACAAGCGTCGAGGAAGCGGTCGCGTTCGCCGAACAAATCGGTTTTCCGATCATTATTCGTCCTGCATATACGCTCGGCGGGACGGGCGGCGGCATTGCCGAAAACATGGAGCAGTTTCTCGCGCTCGTGGAAAAAGGATTGAACGAAAGCCCGATTCATCAATGTTTGATCGAACGGAGCGTCGCCGGATTTAAGGAAATTGAATATGAAGTGATGCGCGACCAATCGAATACGTGCATTACCGTTTGCAATATGGAAAACGTCGATCCAGTCGGCATCCACACGGGCGATTCGATCGTCGTCGCACCGTCGCAGACGTTGACCGATGAGGAGTACCAAATGCTCCGTTCGTCGGCGGTGAAGATCATTTCCGCATTAGGGATCATCGGCGGCTGCAACATTCAGTTCGCCCTTGACCCGAACAGCAAACAATATTACTTAATCGAAGTCAACCCGCGCGTCAGCCGCTCGTCAGCGCTCGCCTCGAAAGCGACCGGCTACCCAATCGCCCGCATTGCGGCGAAGCTGGCGGTCGGCTATACGCTCGCGGAACTCGTCAATCCGGTGACGAAAACGACGTACGCCAGCTTTGAACCGGCCTTGGATTATGTCGTCGTCAAGTTTCCGCGCTTGCCGTTTGACAAGTTTCCGCACGCGGATCGGAAGCTCGGCACGCAAATGAAGGCGACCGGGGAAGTGATGGCGATCGACCGTAACATGGAGCGGGCGTTTCAAAAAGCGGTGCAGTCGCTCGAAGGCAAAAACAACGGACTGTTGTTGCCGGAGCTTTCGGTGAAAACGAATGATGAGCTGAAACAGCTGCTTGTCGACAAAGACGACCGCCGCTTTTTCGCGATTTTGGAACTGCTCCGCCGCGGGGTGGCGGTTGAAGCCATTCACAAATGGACGAAAATCGACCGCTTTTTCCTTTGCTCGTTCGAGCGGCTTGTCGCCCTTGAAAAACAGGCAGCGGCTGCAACGTTGGATACGATTGAGGAGCAAACGTTCCGTTTCTTGAAAGAAAAAGGATGTAGCGACGCCTTTTTAGCTGAAACGTGGGGCGTGACGGAGCTTGACGTGCGCAACAAGCGGAAGGAACTTGGCATCGTGCCGTCATACAAAATGGTCGACACGTGCGCGGCCGAATTTCATTCAGAAACGGATTATTACTACTCGACTTATTTCGGCGAAGACGAGCGAAAACAACCGAGCGGCAAAGAGAAAGTGCTGATCATTGGAGCCGGACCGATCCGCATCGGCCAAGGCATTGAGTTTGACTACAGCTCCGTTCATAGCGTGTTCGCCTTGCAAAAAGAGGGCTATGAAACGGTGATGATCAACAACAATCCGGAAACGGTGAGCACCGACTTTGCCGTCGCCGACCGTCTGTACTTTGAACCGCTGACGCTTGAGAGCGTCCTCGATGTTATCGAAGCGGAACAAATCAAGCATGTCATCGTTCAATTTGGCGGTCAGACGGCGATCAATTTGGTCAAAGGACTCGAAGAAGCAGGTGTGCCGCTGCTTGGCGTCACGTACGATATGATTGACCAGCTCGAGGACCGCGATCGTTTTTACCAGTTGCTTGAGGAACTTGACATCCCGCACGTACCGGGCTTGGTGGCGAACAATGCCGAGGAGCTCGCCGCCAAAGCGGCTGAGATCGGCTACCCGGTGCTGCTTCGTCCGTCGTATGTCATCGGAGGCTGCGGCATGTTTATCGTCCATAGCGAGGCGCAGCTCGCTGCTTTGATCGAGCAAGGCGAGTTGACCTATCCGATTTTGATTGATGCGTATTTGGACGGGAAAGAGGCAGAAGCGGACATCGTGACGGATGGAACAGACATCGTGCTGCCGGTCATCATTGAACACGTCGAAAAAGCCGGCGTCCACTCCGGTGACAGCTATGCTTGGCTGCCGGCGCAGACGCTCACAGGTGAAGAAAAAGCGAAAATCATCGACTATGCGGGCCGGATTGCGAAAAAACTCGGCTTTAAAGGAATTATGAACATTCAATATGTCATTGCGGACGGCAATGTATATGTTCTGGAAGTGAACCCGCGCGCGAGCCGGACGGTGCCGATCGTCAGCAAAACGACCGGCGTGCCATTGGCGCAAATTGCGACAAAGTTATTGCTTGGGAAATCACTCGTCGACATCGTTGACGAAAAAGCTCGCGGATTGGCGGTCATGCCGTACGCCGTGTTAAAGTATCCGGTCTTTTCGACCCATAAGCTGCCGGGGGTTGACCCGATGGTTGGACCGGAGATGAAATCGACCGGTGAAGGCATCAGCATCGCCGCAACGAAGGAGGAAGCGGCGTATAAAGCGTTTTATCCGTATTTGCAAAAGAAAGCGAACGCGAACGAGGTCTACGTCATCGGCAACATCGACGCCGAGCTGGAGGCAGAGATGACGGCGAAACAGCTGACCATCGTCGCTGATGTCCCGTTTTCCGATTGGGTGAAGCGCGACACGGCGCTTGCAGTGATCGACTTGGGCAAAGAGGAAGGCGAAGCGAACAAACGAATGACTGCGTTGTCCCGACAATTGCTCGTCTTCACGGAACGTGAGACATTGAAGCTCTTCTTGCAGGCGCTCGATGTCGATCATCTTGATGTGCAGCCGATCCATGGCTGGTTGGAAAAGAAAAAACAGGCAGAACAGGCGGTGATCGCATGAATGCAGTGATGTCATTAAAAGGGAGAGATTTTTTAACGCTTCTTGATTTCTCGACAGAAGAAATTTTGGACTTGCTGGCGTTAGCAGCTGATTTAAAAGCGAAACAAAAAGCCGGTGTATCGTATACGCCGCTTTCCGGGAAAACAATGGCGATGATTTTTGAAAAGCCGTCAACGCGCACGCGCGTGTCGTTTGAAGTCGGCATGATTCAGCTTGGCGGCCAGGCGATGTATTTAAACGGAAACCATTTGCAGCTTGGCCGCGGCGAAACGATCGCCGATACGGCCCGCGTCTTGTCGCAATACGTCGATGTCATTATGATTCGCACATTTGCCCATCAAAAAGTCGAGGAGTTGGCCGAATATGCGTCCGTTCCGGTCATCAACGGCCTGACGGACGACGATCATCCGTGCCAGGCGTTGGCGGATTTGCTGACGATTTATGAAGTGAAGAAAACGTTCCAAGGCGTCAAGCTCGCCTATGTCGGCGACGGGAACAACGTCGCCAACGCCTTGCTTGTGGCCGCGGCGAAAGTCGGCATGGATGTCGCCATCGCCTGTCCACCGGGCTATGAGCCAAAGAAAGAATATGTCGAGGCTGCGTGCCGGGTCGGTGAACAGACAGGCGCCGCCGTCACGGTGACGCACGACCCGCTTGTGGCGGTGGCGGGGGCGGATGCGATTTATACGGATGTCTGGACGAGCATGGGCCAAGAAAGCGAAAGTTCTGAGCGGCTGCAAGTGTTTCAGCCGTATCAAGTCAACGAAGAGCTCGTCAAAGCGGCAAAACCGGATTATCTCTTTTTGCATTGTCTGCCGGCCCACCGCGGCGAAGAAGTGACGGCCGGCGTCATGGACGGTCCGAACTCGGTCGTCTTTGAGCAGGCCGGCAACCGGCTTCATGCGCAAAAAGCGATTTTGTTGTCCGTTTTATAGCAAAGGGGGAATTCCCGTTTCGGGAGTTCCTTTTTCACTTTGAAAAGGATTTCGAGGGGAGAGCTCCTTTTCGTTGTGAACAGCTTGGCGTTCCGTTTGCGATCCTCCATCATTTTCCTTCTTATGAACAGCGATGAAACCGGGCATGATAACAAATGCAATCGAAGCAAGGGGGATGAAACAAATGGGCCAACCGCGCCATTTCAAACCAGGCGATAAAGCGCCGAACAACGGCGTGTATATTGAAATCGGCGAAACGGGAGACAATGTAAAGCACCCGAAAAAGCTGAAACTGAAAGCCGGCGATACGTTTCCAGAAACGTCGAACCATAACCGGCATTGGACGTATTTGCGCAAACCGTGAAGCAGAACAAAAGCCATTCCAAGTATGGAGTGGCTTTTCATTTGCCGTGCGCTTTGCGATCCGCTATAATGATTTATGGTCAAAGAAGGTCAAATGGAGGGGACGGCATGGACGTAAGCCGTTTGACAGAAAAACTGCAAGAGGCGCTCATGGCGGCGCAGTCGCTCGCCAAAGAGCGGCATCATCAACAGCTTGATGTTGAACATCTTCTGCTGGCGCTCCTCGAGCAAGAAGATGGCTTGGCGCCGCGGCTGTTTGCCCTTTGCGGCGCCGACCGCGCTCAGGCGATCCGCTGGCTGCAAGACCGGATTCGCCAAAAGCCGGAAGTGCACGGAGCGGGAGAGGGACAGATGTACGTTGCGCCTGCCTTGGCGCGGCTGCTTGAGGGGGCGGAAAACGAAGCGAAACGAATGCAAGATGAGTACATATCGGTCGAACATGTGCTGCTCGCGCTGTCTCATGGCGCCGAGTCGGTTGCCCAGCAACTGGCATCGTTTGGCTTGACAGAGCAAGCACTGGTAGAAGCCGTGAGAAAGGTAAGGGGGAATCAGCGCGTGACGAGTCCACATCCGGAAGCAACCTATGAAGCGTTGACCAAATACGGGCGCGATCTTGTCGCCGAAGCGAAGGCGGGAAAAATCGACCCGGTCATCGGCCGCGACAGCGAAATTCGCCGCGTCATCCGCATTTTGTCGCGGAAGACGAAAAACAACCCGGTGCTGATCGGTGAGCCGGGCGTTGGGAAGACCGCTATTGTCGAGGGGCTCGCCCAGCGCATCGTGCGCAAAGACGTCCCGGACGGGTTGAAAGACAAAACGATTTTCGCTCTTGACATGAGCGCGCTCGTCGCCGGAGCGAAGTTTCGCGGTGAGTTTGAAGAGCGGCTGAGGGCTGTATTGAACGAAATTAAAAAAAGCGAGGGCCGCATCATCTTGTTTATCGACGAGCTGCACACGATCGTCGGCGCCGGCCGGGCCGAAGGGGCGATCGACGCCGGCAATATGTTAAAGCCAATGCTTGCTCGCGGCGAGTTGCGCTGCATCGGGGCGACGACGCTTGATGAGTACCGGCAATACATCGAAAAAGACCCGGCGCTCGAGCGCCGCTTCCAACAAGTGCTTGTCCAAGAGCCGAGTGTCGAGGACACGATTTCGATTTTGCGCGGATTGAAAGAACGGTATGAAGTGCACCATGGAGTGAAAATTCACGACCGGGCGCTCGTCGCGGCCGCCGTTTTGTCCGACCGTTACATCTCTGACCGCTTTTTGCCTGACAAAGCGATCGATTTGGTCGATGAAGCGTGCGCGACGATCCGGACGGAAATGGAATCGATGCCGTCGGAGTTGGACGAAGTGATGCGCCGCGTCATGCAGCTGGAAATTGAAGAGGCGGCCTTAAGCAAAGAAACGGATGAAGCGAGCCGCGATCGGCTTGCGGCATTGCAAAAAGAACTTGCCGATTTGCGTGAAAAGGCGAACGCCATGAAAGCGCAATGGCAAAAAGAAAAAGAGGCGCTTGACCGCGTCCGCCGTTTGCGCGAGGCGCTCGAGCGGGCAAAACGCGAACTGGAAGAGGCGGAAAACGAGTATGATTTAAACAAGGCGGCGGAGCTTCGCCATGGCCGCATTCCGCAGTTGGAAAAGCAACTCAAACAGCTCGAGCAAGAAATCAGTGAGCAAAGTGAAGGGAAATTGCTGCGCGAGGAAGTGACGGAAGAAGAGATTGCCGAAATCGTGTCACGCTGGACTGGCATTCCGCTCACCCGCCTCGTCGAGGGAGAGAGGGAAAAGCTGCTTCGCCTTCATGAATTGCTGCATAGACGGGTCATCGGTCAAGACGAAGCGGTCGAGCTTGTCGCCGACGCCATCTTGCGGGCGCGGGCCGGCATGAAAGACCCGAACCGCCCGATCGGATCGTTTTTGTTCCTCGGACCGACCGGCGTCGGCAAAACGGAACTGGCCAAAGCGCTCGCCGAGGCGCTGTTTGACAGTGAGGAGCAGCTCATCCGTCTTGACATGTCCGAGTATATGGAAAAACACGCCGTCTCCCGCTTGATCGGAGCGCCGCCCGGCTATGTCGGCTATGAGGAAGGCGGCCAGCTGACCGAGGCGGTGCGGCGCAAGCCGTATTCCGTTCTGTTGTTCGATGAAATCGAAAAAGCTCATCCGGACGTGTTCAACATCCTGTTGCAGCTGCTGGATGACGGACGGCTCACCGATTCGCAAGGGCGGACGGTCGACTTTAAAAACACGGTCGTCATTATGACATCGAACATCGGATCGCCGCTGTTGTTGGAAAACAAACAGGGCGACATCGATGAAGAAACGCGCAAACAAGTGTTTGACCAACTGCGCGCCCATTTCCGCCCAGAATTTTTAAACCGGATCGACGATATCGTCTTGTTTAAGCCATTGTCGATGAATGAAGTGAAAGGCATCGTCGAAAAGTTCGCCCGCGAGCTGTCGGCCCGTTTGGCCGATCGGCATATCGAACTCGTGCTGACCGAAGCGGCGAAGCAATACATCGCCGAAGCGGGCTTCGACCCAGTATACGGCGCCCGTCCGCTCAAACGGTTTATGCAAAAGCAAATCGAAACGCCGCTTGCGAAAGAGCTGATCGCTGGGCGGGTGAAAGATTACAGCACCGTCACGGTCGATGTTGACAACGGGCAGATCGCCATTCGTCCGTCGGCGTAAACGAGCTGAAGGGGGCGCCGACGACGCGGAGAGACGTGCTTCTTGTCTGCCGGGGTTGGTCGCATTATTTGAGCATGGGCGGAAAACACAAGCCCAGATCAATATGGATGGAATGCTCCTCCACTTACACCTATATAGATGCAACGAAAAAGTTTAACATATCCTTGATGGAAAAGTCGCTTGTCCATTTTTCGACTGTCGAAGGCAAGCCACAGGCTTGCCTCCGTCACGTCAAGGAGTGACGGAAGACCGAACAACCACCCGCTTCACAGATCCATACATGGGTCTGAAAGCGACGTTGTTCGGTCGCCCGACAGTCGATCAAATGCTCGGTAAAAGCTACAAATGTTAAAGCTTCAAATTGCATCTATTATATAGGTGTTGAAGTGGGAGGATTCTCGGTTAAAGATGACAAAAAACAACGCCTTGGGACTTTCACCCCAAGGCGTTGTCTTATGAAGCGAATGATCAATGATGGTGATCCCCGGCCGGCTCGTCCGGAATCAAGGCTGCAATTACGAAGACTAAGATCGTCACGATCACGCCAAGCAAGGCGCCGGTTGCGAAATCATAGCCGGTCCCTTGCATCGAGCCCATGACGTACGTTGCCATTTGCACGAGCAAAAACGTCCAAAAAAACGTCCAAAACAAGCGCATCTTTGTTCCTCCCGTCTTCTCGTCATTCCTTTTCTTTTCTTATCTTATCACAATTTGTCGCGTAGGCATATACCCGGACGTTTTTTTTGGCCGCGCATATCGTATACTGTACCATTATGCATTGCCAAACAAGGGTGAATGGAAACGATGGCAGGACAACGGCGGTTTTTTCAACTCGATGAGCAAGGGTGCATCGTTCACGTGCCGGAGCGCCCAAATGGGTTTGCCCTTTTTTTAATGGGCGACGGCGACCATTTTGTGAACGAACAGACGAGTTTTTGGCTCGAGCATCCGGGGCGGCGCCAATGGCTGGAAGATTGGTTGGAACGTGGGTATACGGTCTTTTCGTCCCATTTGTACGGCTGGCATTGGGGGAGTCCGAAAGCGGTCCGGCTGGCGCGCCAGCTCATTTACTCGGTGTTGAAAAGCGAAATTGTGAACCAGCGCATCTATATCGTTGCCGAAGGAATGGGCGCGCTCGTTGCTTTGCAACTGCTTGGCGCCATGCCAAGTCAAATCCGCGCCGTCGCCATGATCAACCCTTGCCTTGACGTACGCGCCCAGCTTGACTATGAACAGGAACATCCATTCGTGTACCGGCGGATGGTGAGGGAAATCGCGACTGCCTATGGCTTGAAAGAAGAGGAGGTGCCCGAGGCTGTTCCGTCCCTCTTTCTCAGTCCTCATGACGTTCCGGTGACGATTTGGCAGCTGGCCGGAGTGAGCTCGTATCCATCCGCCTTGCATAGCCGTAAATATGAACAATGGATGAAAACGACAAACAACCGGGTGCGCGTCGTTTACGAGCTGCCGGAGAAACGGCGCCAACTGGCTCGGCAAATCGGGCAATTTTTCTGCCAATACAATGAACTCCCGTAAACGACAAGGGCAGGAGCTGACTCAAAAGCTCCTTTTTGATGAAATTTCACCCAAGTATTGAAAAGACCACCTCTGACCCCCGTGGTTGTACCGGGTTTTCAAGGTGGTCTATTTTTCCATGTTGCCTCAGATAGGGGTATTACCGCTTTTTTGGATCAGCCCCTGCTATTTTTTCAATAAGTCGACGAGCGAGGTGATCTTTTTCACGAGCGGTTTTAATTGTTGCAATGAGTCGGCTAGCGTATTGACGTTTTCAAACAGCTTCATGAAATCGATGTTCGGCAGTAAAGGCGGTTCTGCCTCGCTCCCTTGATCTTCGCGCTCGCCGGTTGTGCGAGAAGGAAAAGATCCGAACATTAGGCGGGAAAAATGGTCTTGCCGTTCGCGATGTTGTTCTTGTGCTTCGCCGTTGGCCATGGGCGATCCTCCCTTTCATGCGATGGTCGCTCGTATTTGTATTGTATGGCAGAAAGGAAAAAGCGGTTTGGACAAATGCCTTAGGGGAACGGAAAACGCTGGTTCAACTTTCGTTTTTTATTGCGCATCCACGCTCTTTCGGCTAAAATTAGTACCAAGTAATAATAATTGATAATGTAGACTGATTGTACATTCAAGTTTGGTTGTCAGCGTGAGCGTTTTTTTGCCATTTTGGGAAAGAAAGAGGAGATGAATGATATGGGAGCAGGAATTATCGGGGTCGGCCGCTATGTGCCGGAAAAAGTGTTGACCAACTTTGATTTGGAAAAAATGATGGATACATCGGATGAATGGATCCGGACGCGCACCGGGATCGAGGAGCGCCGCATCGCTCCGGATGACATCGATACGTCCCATATGGCGTATTTTGCCGCAGAAAGGGCGCTTCAAGACGCTGGCATTGAGGCGAAGGATATTGATCTCATTTTAGTTGCCACCGTCACCCCGGACCGTCCGTTTCCGTCGGTCGCTTGCATGCTGCAAGAGCGGCTTGGCGCCGTCAACGCCGCTGCGCTTGATATTAGCGCTGCCTGCGCGGGGTTTATGTACGGGATGGTCACGGCCGCCCAATTTATTGACACAGGCACCTACAAGTATATATTAGTAGTGGGGGCAGACAAACTATCGAAAATCACCGATTGGACCGACCGCAACACGGCGGTGCTGTTCGGCGATGGCGCCGGAGCGGTCGTCATGGGTCCGGTGTCGCCCGGGCGCGGGATTTTATCTTTTGAGTTGGGAGCTGACGGAACAGGAGGAAAACATTTATACAAAGACGAATATATCGTCATGAACGGCCGTGAAGTATTCAAGTTCGCCGTCCGGCAAATGGGAGAATCAAGCGTGCGTGTGCTTGAAAAAGCCGGGCTCACGAAAGACGATGTCGACTTTCTCATTCCTCATCAAGCGAACATTCGCATCGTCGAAGCGGCCAGACAGCGGCTCGAGCTGCCGGAAGAGAAAATATCGACGACGATCCGCCGATATGGCAACACGTCGGCCGCATCTATTCCGATTTCGCTTGTAGAAGAGCTGGAAGCGGGTAAAATCAGTGACGATGATCTCATCATTATGGTCGGATTCGGCGGCGGGCTGACGTGGGGCGCGATTGCCTTGCGCTGGGGCCGTTAACGGCACGGATATTATCGAAATAAAAAAAGGAGAGACGGAAACGATGGAAAAAAGACGAGTCGTCGTGACAGGCATAGGCGCCGTCACCCCGCTTGGGAATGACGCAGAAACGACGTGGAAAAACATCATCGCCGGCCAGTCCGGCATCGACATTGTCACCCGCGTCAATCCGGACGACTTTCCGGCAAAAGTGGCGGCGGAAGTGAAAGACTTCGATCCGTCGCTGTTTATCGACCGCCGCGAGGCGCGGAAGATGGACCGATTTACCCAATTCGCCGTCGCTGCGGCGCTTATGGCGGTCAAAGATGCCAATCTCAACATTCATGAAAGCAACGCTGAACGGGTCGGTGTTTGGATTGGTTCTGGCATCGGCGGTATGGAGACGTTTGAACAGCAGTTTGAGATTTTCCAGCAGCGCGGTTATCGCCGAGTGAGCCCGTTTTTCGTGCCAATGATGATCCCGGATATGGCCGCTGGGCAAGTATCGATCATCCTTGGAGCGAAAGGGATCAATTCGTGCACGGTGACCGCTTGCGCGACCGGGGCGAACTCGATCGGTGATGCGTTTAAAGTCATTCAGCGCGGCGACGCCGATGTCATGATCACCGGCGGGACGGAAGCGCCGATTACGAAAATGTCGTTCGCCGGTTTTTGCGCCAATACGGCTCTCTCAACCAATCCAGATCCAAAAACGGCGAGCCGCCCATTTGACAAAAACCGCGACGGTTTCGTCATGGGTGAGGGAGCAGGAATCGTTGTTTTGGAGGAATTGGAGCACGCGCTGCGCCGCGGCGCGAAGATTTACGCCGAAATTGTCGGTTACGGCGCGACCGCCGATGCGTACCATATCACCGCGCCGGCGCCGGGCGGCGAAGGCGGCGTGCGGGCGATGCGCCAGGCGCTTCAAGACGCCGGCTTGAAGCCGGAGGACATTGATTACATCAACGCCCACGGCACGAGCACCGAGTACAATGATAAGTATGAGACGGAGGCGATCAAAGAAGTATTCGGCGATCATGCCTATAAGCTCGCCGTCAGCTCGACGAAGTCGATGACTGGGCATTTGCTCGGGGCGACCGGCGCGGTGGAAGCGATTTTCTCCGTGCTGGCGATCCGCGACGGCATCATTCCGCCGACGATCAACTACGAAACACCGGATCCGGAATGCGACCTCGACTATGTGCCGAATGAAGCGCGCAAGCAAGACGTGCGTGTGGTCTTAAGCAACTCATTTGGATTTGGCGGCCATAATGCGACATTGATTTTTAAAAAATATGTGTAATGGATGAAAAGGAGAGCCTTGGTTGAGCAGAGCTGAAAACGCGTGACTAACGGCGGGTTCGGTTCAGCGTCAGGCTCTCTTTTTTGTTTTGTTTCACCGTCTTTTCCCTGCCGACATAACGTAAGAGAAAAGGAGGGAAAAGCGATGGGATTGCTTCCAACCGATCGATGGCTGGAAGAGGATGAGGGGGACCCGCTCCTGTTGTGCGGGAGGTTGAGTTCGTTTTTTAAAGGAGCGTCGGCGCGTGAGATTTACAGCTATTTACGGCTGTATGGCATGTACCGAAGCACTCGACAGGCCGAGCGGCTTTTGCCGGAGATGAAAGAGCGCCGTCTTTGGGAACGTCTTGGCCGTTTGTATGAACGGCAACGGGGGATATGGAAGGGGCCAGACGTTCCGGTATGTTTGCTGCCGGCCGATGACGAAAACTGGAAGCTTGTGCGCGAATTCCAAGGAAAAGGCGGGGTGGCGTTTGCTGATAAATTGTTTTTCTTCTTGCTGCCGGATCATGGCGACGAGGAGATCGCCGCGTTGGTGGCGCATGAATACAACCATGTATGCCGTCTCAAGCAGTTGCCGAACGAAGGCGAAGATGCGACGTTGCTGGATGCCGTCGTGATGGAAGGATTGGCGGAGCATGCCGTCACCGAGACAGTCGGCGTCAAGCAGTGTGCGGGATGGACGAAGTATTACACCGATCGGGAGATGGAACGGTTTTGGCGGCGTTATATTGTCCCGAACCAACATTTGCCCGTTTCGCATCCGCATACTTCCCGCATTTTGTACGGGCTTGGATGGCATCCGAAAATGGGGGGCTATGCCGTTGGGTATGCCATCATCCGTCGTTGCCTAGAAAGAGGCTATTCGCTCGCCCAATTGATGAAGATGGAAGCGAAAGACATCGCGGAGTTGGCGGGCTTTTCAGGCAAACAGCAAGGAGCGTCTTAGCTCGAAACCGCATGGCGGACGCCGCTGTCCGGTTATCACAAGAATCTTAGGGGCATCGGGCGCAAACAGGCATGTTGTCCATGGCGCCGACATATATGTAGAACAAGGACGTGGACAAGAAGGAAGGGAAAGCCCGGTGGTCCGCCTGTTTTTTTATTTGGTCGGTTTCGGTTTTTCAGTCGTCGGCGGCATGATGGTGATCGCCTATTTGAACATCATCACTCCAGAGCGTGGTTTTTACGAATACTTATCTTATATTTCGACAAGGGTGGAATGTTATTTATTCCCTATTGGCCTTCTTTTGATGTGGGGGAGCTTGACGTTTCCAAGCCGCAGCCCCTAGAGGGGAAAAGAGGACGAAATGGAATAAAATTCCCACCCTCTGCCTATACTGATGGACAAACACGTCTGGAAGTGAGGGGTCTCGCATGCTTTATCTGCACGACATTTGGGTCAACTGGTTTGAAGGAGAAGAGAACGGATACAACGTCTGTCATTTCCATGAATGGCGCAAGGACGATCAAATCGAGCTGCTCGACCAAGTGCCGCTGTTAAAAGTATCCCCGGCCCTGTTTCATTACATTGAAAACAGCTTGTCCGATCTTCCAAAACCGCTGCTAGACGATGTACATCAGAAGGCGTATGTCCGCAAAAACCATGAACGCATTCAGCTGGACTATTGTTTCGTTGTCACGGACGGCGCCGGCGTTTTGGCTGTCGATACAATCGGTTATCAAATCCCGATTCGCAAAAGCCGTCTCATTCCGCGTCAGGAACAACTCGTCTACGAAGTGGCGGCCGAAGCGGAGGAACGGGACTATCCGCTGCCGAGGTATGAAAAAGAATACCACATTTTATCGCCGGCTCCGGAACTGATGTGCGGACTCACGCGCAAAGAGCGGCAGTTGAAACAGCTGTTGTTTATGGCGCTTGACCAGCTTTATTCGACAAAAAATACTGCCCAGATGCGCTATTGGTATACGGAATGGGCGCCGGAAAAATACGCCGCTATTCAAAAAATGTCTTTTGATGAAGCGTGGGAACAATTGTATAACGAGACGAAATACGGGTGGTCCGAACGGCATGAGCAGCTGTGCGAAAACTTGATCAAAGGGCAGCCATTTTTCGAAAAACTGTGGGAAATGGAGCAAGAACCAAAAGTCAATTAAAAAACGGGCCAAGGCGATAGGCGCCTGCCCGTTTTTGTATGGCTTCGCTGGATGCGGCTATTTACCGCCGCCGCCCGAGCCCCATGGCTTGCTCCATTTTGCGCACCATTTCCGATGCAACCCGATTTGCTTTTTCCGCCCCTTCATCCAACACGCGGTCAAGCTCCTCGCTTTCCATCCAATGGTGATACCGCTCTTGAATCGGTCGAAGCGTTTCGATGACGACTTGAGCGAGGTCTGCTTTGAAGACGCCGTATCCTTTTCCTTCGTATTGCCGCTCCAACTCCTCGATCGATTGACCGGATAGGGTCGAATAAATATTGAGCAAGTTCGAAATGCCTGGCTTCGCTTCTTTGTCGTAGCGAATCGTTCCTTCCGAGTCGGTGACCGCGCTTTTGATCTTCTTCTCGATCGTTTTCGCATCGTCAAGCAGTGTGATGTACGCTTTCGGGTTGGGGTCGGATTTGCTCATTTTTTTCGTCGGGTCGACAAGCGACATGATGCGGGCGCCGACTTTCGGAATGCGCGCCTCAGGGATCGTAAACAGCTCGCCATACCGTTTGTTGAAGCGCTCGGCCAGATCCCGCGTCAATTCGATATGCTGCTTTTGGTCTTCGCCGACCGGGACGATGTCGGTGTTATAAAGCAAAATGTCAGCGGCCATCAGCGGCGGGTACGTGAGCAGCCCGGCGCTGACCGCCTCTTTGCCGGCCGATTTTTCTTTAAATTGCGTCATCCGCTCAAGTTCGCCGATATAAACGATGCACTGCAGCATCCAAGCGGCTTGAGCGTGCGCCGGCACTTCTGACTGGATGAACAACGTCGCTTGCGTCGGGTCGATGCCGACGGCCAAATACAAAGCGGCGAGGCGGCGGATGTTTTGCCGCAGTTCGTGTGGGTCTTGCCAAACGGTAATGGCGTGTTGGTCAACGATGCAAAAATAGCAGTTGTATTCATGCTGCAGCTCGACAAACTGCCGCAGCGCCCCAATATAGTTGCCAATGGTGATGACGCCGCTTGGCTGAATGCCGGAAAAAATGGTTTTCATCGATCTTCACTCCCTCAAGCCAAAAATAAAAAAGGCCCTGCCAGCCCTCTGATAGGGACGGTAGGACCGCGGTGCCACCCTATTTATTGCGTCAAGAAGCGCAATCGCTCAGCCCATGCTTTGCGCATGGCCCCCTGTAACGCGGGGAACGTCCTCGCCTACTGCGTCGCCGGTTCGGCGGGAAGCTCGAAAGCCCATTCCATATGGCTAGCCGCTTGTTCGCACCTTCCACAAGCTCTCTGAAGGCATCGCCAATATGTACTCTTCTTTCTCATCGCTCGGTTGATCCTAGATTTGCCTTATATTATACGGAAAACATTCAGCTGTTGCAACCTTATTGCACGGCATATCCGGCGGCAATCATCGCGAAAAACAGAAGCAGACCAGAAAAGAGAAGCGGATACGTGATGGCGAAACGCCGCGGACCGAGCAGCTCATCCGATTCATGTTCTGCTGCCGCTTCCTCAAGATACCGCTCCACCCTCGCGCTGCTTCTGCGCAATCGGCGAAACCCGTATGCGAATCCGTTGAAAAACCCGCGTTCATAAACAAACAAAAGCCCGCCGAGCGACAGAGGCAAAAGGGAGAGCAAAAACGAAACGTTAATAAAGGCCACCGTACTCCATGCTCCTTGCCCTATTACGATGAGTGCGCTTGCCGCCAGCATCGCAACGACGAGCCATCCAGTCCGCACAACCGTTTGTTTCATATCGTCTGTTCCCGCCTTTCCCTTCTCACTGCTTATTTTATCATAAATCATGTGGGCGGGAAGATTGTCAAAATTATTAACAAAATTATATCAAAAAATATAGAATAACCTGGAAGTTCAGGATAGATTTGCTTCGAAGCTGAAAGGAAGGGCAAAAAAATCATATTGTAATCGTTTTCTTTTTTCTGTAGGCAGAAATTTTTTGTTTACAATGGTGGCAAAAGTCGTTACAATGCAGGTGTAAATGCAATCCGATCCTCTCCCGTTTGTAAGTAGTTTGAATTTTTTTATTTTAAGGAAATAAAAAATCCTTTTCAAATATACTATCACAGGATATAATAAGCGATGTAAGTACAATCTTCTGAAATCAAACGGTTCAGAAGATTTGTAATACACTACATAAACCTAAGGGGGGTTTTTAGTGAAGAAGCGATTTTCTTTCTTCCTCGTCCTGCTTCTCGCGCTGTCAACGTTCCTCGCGGCTTGCGGCGGGGGCAAGGACAACGACAACGCCCAAGGCGGCCAGGGCGGCGAAAAGCCGGCGGAGAAAAAGGAGCAGGTGCTGAACTTGCTTGATTCCTCAGAAATTCCGACGCTTGATTCGGCGATGGCCACCGACCAAGTATCGTTTATCGTGCTGAACAACGTCATGGAAGGTCTGTACCGTTTAGGCAAAGACAACAAACCGGTGCCAGGGATCGCGGAAAGCTATGAAGTGAGCCAAGACGGCAAAACGTATACGTTCAAGCTTCGCCAAGATGCGAAGTGGTCGAACGGCGATCCGGTGACGGCGCACGATTTCGAATTCGCCTGGAAGCGCGTGCTTGATCCGAAGACGAAATCGGAATATGCGTACATTATGTACGACATTAAAAACGCGGAAGAAGCCAACACAGGCAAGGTGCCGCTTGACCAAGTCGGCGTCAAAGCCCTTGATGACTACACCCTTAAAGTCGAGCTGAAAAACCCGGCTCCGTATTTCGTCGGCTTGACGGCGTTTGGCACGTTCATGCCGCAAAACGAAAAATTTGTGAAAGCGCAAGGCGACAAATACGGTCTCGAAGCTAATACGACGCTTTACAATGGCCCATTCGTGTTGAGCGAGTGGAAGCATGAACAAGGTTGGGTATATACGAAAAACCCGAACTACTGGGACAAAGACAACGTCAAGCTGGAAAAAGTCAATGTGAAAGTCGTGAAAGACACGGCGACAGCCGTCAACTTGTATGAAACAAAACAAACGGACCGCGTCGGCTTGACGGCGGAGTTCGTGGATAAGTACAAAAACGACAAAAACTTCCATACGAAATTGGATCCGTCGATCTTCTGGCTGCGCATGAACACGAAAAAAGAACCGTTGAACAACGTCAACGCCCGCAAAGCGATTGCGATGGCCATCGACACGCAAGCGATGGTCGATACGCTCTTGAACAACGGTTCGATTCCGGCGAAGTTCACCGTTCCGAAAGACTTCGTCACCGGTCCGGATGGCAAAGACTTCCGCGATGTGAATGGCGATTTGGTCAATTACAATCCGGATGAAGCGAAAAAATTGTGGGAGCAAGCGAAAAAAGAGCTGGGCAAAGACAAATTTACGCTTGAATTGCTGAACTTTGACACCGACAACGCGAAGAAAATCGGCGAGTATGTGAAAGCGCAGCTTGAACAAAACTTGCCGGGCTTGACGATCAACATTAAGCAACAACCGTTTGCACAAAAACTGAAGCTCGAAAGCAACATGCAATATGATTTGTCGTTCTCCGGCTGGGGTCCGGACTATCAAGACCCAATGACGTTCCTGCAGCTTTGGACGTCGACAAGCCCGCACAACCAAACAGGCTGGTCGAATGCTGAGTACGACAAGCTGATCAAAGACGCGCAAACGACGCTTGCCAACGATCAGCAAGCTCGTTGGGATGCGATGCTGAAAGCAGAAAAAATCGTCTTTGAAGGAATGCCGATCGCTCCGCTGTACCAACGCGGCGCTGCCTATTTGCAACGCGAGTATGTCAAAGACTTCGTCACGCATACATTCGGCGCCGACTACAGCTTGAAATGGGCGTATGTCGAGTAATCCGTTGTTCTCTTGAAAATGCGGAGGAGAGTATATGCCTAGGCATATACTCTCCTTTTGCCTGTCAAGGCGAAAAATGTCGAAAAACAACGAAGATTATAGAAAAGCAGAGGAGGTGCGGTCATGGCGCGGTATACGCTTCAGCGGTTCGTTTATATGATCATCACGTTGTTTATCATTGCGACGTTGACGTTCTTTTTAATGAAGCTGTTGCCTGGTTCGCCGCTTCAGAACCAAGAGAAATTAACGCCGGAACAGAAGGCGCTTATTTTAAAAGAGTACGGATTGGATAAGCCCGTGCCGGTTCAATACATTCAATATTTAGGGAATTTGCTGAAAGGAGACTTGGGGGTATCGTTCCAATATGACAACCGCCCCGTGACAGAGCTCATCAGCGATCGAATCGGCCCGTCGGCCCAGCTCGGGTTTCAGGCGATTGTGTTTGGGACGATCGTCGGGTTGATTCTCGGAATTGTCGCGGCGATTCGACATAATCATTGGGAAGATTACACTGCTACGGTCATTGCGGTGTTGGGCGCCTCGATTCCGTCGTTTGTGTTAGGGGGGTTTTTGCAATATTTTATCGCTGTGAAACTGCAATGGCTTCCGGTCGCTTTTTGGGAAGGCTTCAAATATACGATTCTCCCGACATTGGCGCTGTCTGTCGGGGTCATCGCTAGCATCGCCCGTTTTATGCGCACAGAAATGCTGGAAGTGTTAAGCTCTGACTACATTTTGACGGCTCGGGCGAAAGGGATCAGCCAGGCGGGGGTTATCATCAAGCACGCCATCCGCAACTCGCTTATCCCCGTCATTACCATTTTAGGACCGATGACCGTCAATTTAATGACGGGAACGCTTGTCATTGAGAAACTGTTTGCTGTCCCTGGTCTTGGGGAACAGTTTGTCCGTTCGATTGAACTGAACGATTACCCGGTTATTATGGGAACGACGTTGTTTTATTCCGCCTTGTTGATTTTGGCAGTATTCATCGTTGATGTGTTGTACGGGGTTGTCGACCCACGCATCCGGTTAGCGGGAGGGAAAAAATGATGGCGAAACAACAATACGAACAACTGTCACCGGAATGGTTTCAGCCCGCCCCGCCGAACGTTGGTGAGCAGGAAAAAATCAATCGTCCAAGCTTGACGTTTTGGCAGGATGCTTGGCTTCGCCTTCGGGAAAACAAGGCAGCGATCGTCGGGCTCGTGATGATTATCATCTTGGCGCTCATGGCGATCATCGCCCCGATGGCGAGCGACCGGACGTATAAAGATCAAAACTTGCGGCATGCGAAACTTCCACCGAAAATCCCGGTGCTTGAACATATTCATTGGCTTCCGTTTGACGGCCGGGATGCGAACGGCGTTGATGTGTATAAACAGCGCGGCGTGAAAGAGTACTATTGGTTTGGCACGGATGACTTAGGACGCGACTTGTGGGTGAGGACGTGGTATGGCACGCGTATCTCCCTTTACATTGGTTTGCTGGCGGCGTTGATCGACTTATTGATCGGGATTGCGTACGGCGGCATTTCCGGCTACTATGGCGGCCGCGTCGACAATGTGATGCAGCGGATCATCGAAATTTTAAACGGCATCCCGTATTTAATTATGGTCATTTTGTTCATTTTGATTTTTGAGCCTGGAATCATTTCCATCACGCTGGCGATGGTCATTACCGGTTGGACGACGATGGCGCGGATCGTGCGCGGACAAGTGTTGAAATTAAAGAACATGGAATACGTGCTGGCGGCAAGGACGCTCGGAGCGCCGACATCACGGATTATTTTCAAACATTTGATCCCGAACGTCATCGGCCCGATCATTATTACGACGATGTTCACGATTCCATCGGCCATCTTCACTGAGGCGTTTTTGAGCTTTATCGGCCTTGGCATCCGTCCGCCGGAAGCGTCGCTTGGCTCGCTTGTCAATGACGGATACAAATCGATCCAAACATATCCGCATTTAATGATTATTCCGGCCGTTGTCATCAGCTTGCTCATTTTAAGCTTCAACTTGGTGGCAGACGGAATTCGCGATGCACTCGACCCGAAAATGCGCAAATAACCGACGGAAGGGGTGAAACCGATGGAGAAAATTTTGCAGGTGAACGATTTGCATATTTCCTTTGACATCCACGCCGGTGAAGTGCAGGCGGTTCGCGGCGTCACGTTCGACTTGTATAAGGGAGAAACGCTGGCGATCGTCGGCGAGTCAGGGTCTGGGAAATCAGTGACTTCAAAAGCGTTGATGCGCCTGTTGCCGACGCCGCCGAGCCGAATCAAGCAAGGGGAAATTTTATTTGAAGGAAAAGACTTGACCAAGCTGTCGGAGAAAGACATGCAATCGATCCGCGGGGCGAAAATTTCAATGATTTTCCAAGATCCGATGACGTCGCTCAACCCGACGATGACGATCGGAAAGCAAATTATGGAAGCAATTTTAAAACATCAAAAGCTGTCGAAAGAGGAAGCGCGCAAACGGGCGATTGAACTATTGCAGCTGGTCGGCATTAAAAACGCCGAGCTGCGCATGAAGCAATACCCGCACCAATTTTCCGGCGGAATGCGCCAGCGTGTTGTCATCGCCATCGCCTTGGCGTGCAATCCGAAAATTTTGATCGCTGATGAACCGACGACCGCGCTGGATGTGACGATTCAGGCGCAAATTTTGGAGTTGATGAAAGACATTCAGAAAAAGCTCGGCATGTCGATTATTTTCATCACCCATGATTTAGGGGTTGTCGCCAACATGGCCGACCGAGTGGCGGTGATGTATGCCGGGAAAATCGTGGAGATCGGCACGGTGGATGAAATTTTTTACAATCCGAAACATCCGTACACCTGGGGATTGCTCGCCTCGATGCCGAGCCTTGATCATAAAGATACGGAGCTGTATTCGATCCCGGGCTCGCCGCCGGATTTGTTAAATCCGCCAAAAGGCGATGCGTTTGCGCCGCGCAATCCGTATGCGCTCAAAATCGACTATGAGCTCGAGCCGCCGATGTTCCAAGTGTCTGATACGCACTATGCGGCGACATGGCTGTTGCATGAAAAGGCACCGAAAGTGGAACCGCCGGCGATCGTGCGCGAACGGATGAAACGGTTTGCTGACATCGTCGCCCGGAAAGGAGGGAAGCCGCGTGGCTAAGCAAAAGCTGCTTGAAGTGAAAAACTTAAAACAATACTTCCCGGCCGGCCGCGGCGAGGTGGTGAAAGCGGTCGACGGCGTCACGTTTGACATTTATAAAGGAGAAACGTTCGGCCTTGTCGGCGAGTCGGGCTGCGGCAAGTCGACAACGGGGCGGACGATCATTCGGCTGTATGAGGCGACAGACGGAGAAGTACTGTTTAACGGCGTTAACGTACACGGCAAAAAATCAAAAAAAGAGCTGAAAGAGTTAAACCGAAAAATGCAAATGATTTTCCAAGATCCGTATGCGTCGTTGAATCCGCGGATGACGGTCGCCGACATTATCGCTGAGGGTATTGACATCCACGGATTGGCGAAAACGAAAGAGGAGCGGATGCAGCGCGTCTATGAGCTGCTTGAGACGGTCGGGTTGAACCGCGAGCATGCGAGCCGCTATCCGCATGAGTTTTCCGGCGGGCAACGCCAGCGGATCGGCATCGCCCGGGCGCTCGCCGTCGAACCGGAATTCATCATCGCCGATGAGCCGATCTCGGCGCTGGACGTTTCCATTCAGGCGCAAGTCGTCAACTTGCTGAAGCGCCTGCAGCGTGAAAAAGGGTTGACGTACTTGTTTATTGCCCATGACTTGTCGATGGTCAAATACATCAGCGACCGGATCGGCGTGATGTATTTCGGGAAAATGGTCGAGCTCGCTGAATCGGAAGAGCTGTACCGCAATCCGATCCACCCATACACGAAGGCGCTCTTGTCGGCCATTCCGCTTCCTGATCCGGAAACGGAGCGGACGCGCAAGCGGATCGTTTACGATCCGGCGCAACATGGCTACAAAGATGGAGAGGAACTTGAATTCCGCGAAATTACGCCTGGCCATTTTGTGCTTTGTTCGGAGGAAGAGTATAAGCGGTATCGGGCGATGTATGCCTAGCCGAATCGAAAAAAGCGCCGCTCTTTCACCGCTGCATGATGCGAACGGTGAAAGAGCGGCGCCCACCTATGCGCCTGTTTTGGTGCGTTATTTTTTTCCCCCGACGACTTTCCATCCTTGTTGGATGCGGCGGGAGGCCTCGACATGCTTTCCACTTTTGTTTCGGCCGAACATCCGCTCTCCGATCGTGTTGCTGATGTTCCCCATCAATGCGGTGAGGACGACGATCAATGCCGAAGCAATGGCAAAGTCGATGAAATAGCCGGCCATCGGTTCTTCCTCCCTTTTCCTTTTCTACTTTGATTGTAGAGGATTTGCCTTCACTTTGGAAGAGGAAAGAAAGAAAATTGCATTTATCATCGAAAAACTATATCTTTCTTGGCCGATGTATTGTATAATATATTATGTTAAAGTCATTTCAATTTGCAAACGATTGGCAAAGCGGCTGATCGCTAGACTGGCGTCCAGGCCGTGTCGCTATGCTGTCAGACGTCAAACCGTCATAGCGGTGCACGTCTGTCGTCTGACGGACGAGGGAAGCAAGGGATTCCTTGTCAAAAGGAGTGATCGAAGTGGTCAAGCTATACACATCACCGAGCTGCACGTCATGCCGGAAGGCGAAGGCGTGGCTCGAGAAGCACAATATTCCTTATGTAGAACGCAATATTTTCTCTGAACCGCTCACGGTTGAAGAGATTAAAGAAATTTTGCGGATGACGGAAACGGGAACGGACGAAATCATTTCGACCCGTTCGAAAGTGTTCCAAAAGTTGAACATTAACTTGGAAGCTTTGCCGCTGCAAGATTTGTACGAGCTGATTCAGAAAAACCCAGGCATTTTGCGCCGGCCGATCATCATTGATGAAAAGCGGCTGCAAGTCGGTTATAACGAAGATGAAATCCGCCGCTTTCTGCCGCGCAAAGTGCGGGCGTATCAGCTTCGTGAAGCGCAGCGGCTGGTGAACGGGTAATAAAAAAACTTCTACATGGTCTGCCATGTAGAAGTTTTTTATCATTTGCTTTATGTGGCGCGCGACCGGCGGTGGGCCGCCAAGCCGAGCAAAACGGCAAGAATGGCCGTTAAGACCGGAAACAACGCCTCCCAGCGCGGGTCGTAAAACGGACGTAGCCGCTCTTCGGCAGTGATCATGTTTCCGGCTGTGTATGCCAAAAGGGCGCCGCCGGCATAAATCAGAAACGAAAACCGTTCCATGGCATAAAGGATGATTTTGCTGCCTAAAATGATGATAGGAACAGAAAAAAGAAAGCCAAAGATGACAAGCCCCATATGGCCTTGGGATGCTCCGGCGATGGCGATGACGTTGTCCATGCCCATAACGACATCGGCGGTGACGATCGTCTGGACGGCTTTCCAAAGCGACGGTTCGGCTTTAATGGCGGCATGTTTTTCGTCTTTTTGCCCCATGAGCTTCAAGGCGATCCAAAACAGGAGGAGGCCGCCAGCTAGCTGCAGAAACGGGATGGTCAACAGCCATACGACCGCTGCGGTCAGCAAAATGCGGACGGCGATCGCCAGCGCCGTGCCGAGGACAATGGCGATGTTCCGCTTTTGTTCCGGCAAGTTGCGGCTCGCTAACGCAATGACAACCGCATTGTCCCCGCCAAGAATGACATCAATGCCGATAATCAGCAAGATAGAAACGATGTATTCATCCACCATAGGCGTCCCTCATTCCGTTCGTGTTCATCATCATTATAGTAGGGCATGGCCGGTTTCATAACCAATTTTTTAAAATGCGTTTTTTTATTTTCCTTCTTTCGCTTTTTATCATAAAATAAAAGTACAAGATCATAAGTTTTGATTTAAATAGTTTCAGGGGCACAATCCCTTCCTTTTTTACTTCTCTGTTTTAGAAGGGAGAGTTGAGAAATGGAAATCGAACGCATCAATGAACATACGGTGAAGTTCTACATTTCCTATGTTGATATAGAGGAGCGCGGCTTTGACCGCGAGGAAATTTGGTACAATCGGGAACGAAGCGAAGAATTATTTTGGGAAATGATGGATGAAGTTCACGGGGAAAGCGATTTTTCGCTCGATGGCCCGCTTTGGATCCAAGTGCAGGCGCTCGAAAAAGGTCTTGAAGTCGTCGTGACGAAAGCGCAGTTGTCCAAAGACGGAAGCAAGCTCGAGCTGCCGCTTCCAGAAGAGAAATGGCGCGAGTTTTCGTTGTCAGCTGGTGAAAAGGTGGAATCGCTGTTCGGCCACCATTTCCACTTTGGTCAAAACGGGGACGCCGAGGAGAGAGAAGAGCAAGATGTCCTTCAATTCATCCTTTCGTTCAAGGATATCGAGGATGTCATTTCCTTGGCCCATCGCGCTGACTTCTCTCGGTTGTCGAATCGCCTGTTCCAATTTGAAGGCCGCTATTACTTGTTCGTGGAGTTTGACGAGCGCTACACCGAGCAGGAAGTGGACAATATGCTCAGCCTTCTGTTGGAATACGGAAGAGATTCCCAGCTGACGATTTATCGACTTGAAGAATACGGGACTGAAATTATGGGCGACAATGCACTTGAAACGATCAAAACGTATTTTCCAGCCTTATAATGTTTCCATTCCGCCGATTTCGCCGCCAGAAATCGGCGTTTTCTACGTTAGCGGAAGAAAAACGGCCATCATGAAGAGCCGGGTGGAGGGGTTTTGTTGCGAAACACATCTAGAGTGGCGATTCTCGTCGTCATTGTCGGCGCGTTGCTGGCATTGACGAACGGGTTTTGGGAAGGGAAGCTGCTTGGTCTTTTCAGCGTATTGATGTCTTGTTCCGTCATCTTTATTGCGCTGGTCATTTCTCTTGAGAATCGAAAGCCGGCGCACACGATCGCTTGGCTGGCGGTGCTGGGGAGCTTTCCGATTGTCGGCTTTTTGTTTTATTTATTGTTCGGACGCAACTATTGGCAACAACGGCGCTATAAAAAGAAAGCCGATTTTGATGAGGCGGTGCTGCTCAAGTTTCAAGAGCCGTCGCCGATTGCCGTCGAACGGCTGCCGATGGCGCCCCATCAGCGTCCGCTTTTGCGCCTTGCTTATCGCATCGGCCAGCATCCGGTTTCGCTTGCTTCGCAGACGGCGGTGTTGACGAACGGAGAGGAGACATTTTCTTCTATTTTTGCTGAACTGGAAAAAGCGGAACACCATATTCATTTAGAATATTATATTGTCCGTCATGATGAAATCGGCCAACAGTTGAAGCGCGTCTTGATGGAAAAAGCGCGTCAAGGTGTGCGCGTCCGTTTTTTGTATGATGCTGTCGGCAGCTGGAAGCTGTCGAACGATTATATCGAAGAGCTGCGCGCTGCCGGGGTTGAGATGATCCCGTTTTCGCCGGTGCGCCTGCCGTTTTTAAGCAACCAAATCAACTTCCGCAACCACCGGAAAATCATCGTCATTGACGGGAGTGTTGGCTTTGTCGGCGGGCTGAATATTGGCGACGAGTATTTAGGAAAAAACGAGTATTTCGGATTTTGGCGCGACACGCATTTGTTGATCCGGGGCGAAGCAGTCCGGACGTTGCAGCTTATTTTTTTGCAAGATTGGTATTATATGACGGGAGAGCGGCTGCTGACGCCGGACTACTTGTCGCCGCCTCGCATTGTAGAAGAAGGGCAAGGCGGCGTCCAGCTCATCGCCGGCGGTCCGGATCAAAAGTGGGAGGTCATTAAGCAGCTGTATTTTGCTATGATCACAGCAGCGAAACGGTCGATTTGGGTGGCTTCGCCGTATTTTGTGCCGGATGAAGACATTTTGACGGCGCTGAAAGTGGCAGCGCTAAGCGGCATTGATGTGCGGTTGCTTGCGCCGAAGCGGCCGGACAAAAAAATCGTTTTTTACGCTTCGCGCTCGTATTTTCCCGAGCTGCTCGAGGCAGGGGTAAAAATTTATGAGTATGAACGCGGGTTTTTGCACAGCAAAGTCATCGTCGTCGATGGCGAGCTCGCCTCGATCGGCACGGCGAACATGGATATGCGCAGTTTCCATTTAAACTTTGAAGTGAACGCCTTTTTGTATTATACCGACAGCATTCATAAACTCGTCCGCGACTTTTTGGAAGATTTTCGCCACGCTTCCATGATCGACTACGAACAGTTTCAACAGCGCCCGTTCCGGGTGCGTATCGCTGAATCGGTCTCCCGGCTGTTGTCGCCTCTGTTGTAACCAACCGCTTGTAAACGCCAGTCCGCCGAATCGGCGGACTTTTTTCGACGCAGTTTGGCTTTGGGCAGGAAAACCGGCGATGGTCAACGAATAAAAGGGAAGAACCGAACGGTGAAGGGGGGGCAGCAGAGAACAATTCCAGCTGTTCCCGCTCACGGACAACTATTTTTTACTGGAAAGGAAGTGATCATGTTGTTTGTCGCTCTCGCCGCTGATGGTAGGACGGTTTCGCTTGCCGGGGCGGAAAGATGGGAACGAGAGGGGCTGATGCGCCTGAAACGACAGGAACCGTTTTTTTGTCCCGCGTGCCGTCAAGAAGTGGTGCTCCGGTCGGGCCGCTACCGTTTGCCGCATTTCGCCCATCGAAAAGGGGCGGCCTGCCCGGTCGAGCACGAACCGGAGTCGGAGCGTCACTTAACTGGGAAGCGAGACTTATTCGCGTGGCTCATTCGCCAAGGCATGGAGGCGAAGCTCGAGCCGTATTTGCCCGCCATCAAGCAGCGTCCTGACGTATTGTTCCGCCATGGCCCACACCTTTATGCCCTCGAATACCAATGTTCCACGATCGATGAATCGCTGTTTCGCGAACGCAATGACGGCTACCGTCTCCTTGGCATCCGCCCGTTGTGGGTGTTAGGAGCCCATCATTTGCGGCGTTCGCCAAAATATTCGGGGGAAGTGCAACTCTCCCGGTTTCAATGGTTGTTTGCCCATCGCGCTCCACATTCAGTCGTTCCACATATATGGTACTACAGTCCAGAGACGAAACGCTTCATCCGTCTTTTTCGCCCGTTGCCGCTATCGGTGCAGCGAACATTGGCCGTGGTCGATTCAATTCCGCTTTCGTCGTTTTCGTTCCCCGATTGGATGGCCCCCTGCCCGCTGCCGCTTCCATCCGAGTTTTGGGAGCGATGGCTCGAACGAAAAAAACAATGGCGGCGGACGTTTCCGCTTTATCCGAACCAAACCGTGCGCCGCATTTGTGCTGATTTTTACCAGGCGGGCATCGTTCCGTCACTGTTTCCGACCGAAGCAGGCTGGCCAGTGCCGCGGGGGTATTTATGGGAGACGGCGCCGTTCATTTGGCAAACGTATGTCCTTTTGTTTCTTCTTGGAAAGACCGGACGGCCGGCAACGGCAGTATCTTTATTTCAGTGGCTCGATGACAAAATCCGCACCGGCCGCCTTGTTCCGCGCCGGCTGCCGCTTGTCGGCCGGGATACGTATCGTGAGGCCGTCGGCGAGTATTTGCATTGGTTGAGCCTGCTCGGCTATCTCCGCCGCGAAGAGGGCGACCAGCTTCATTTGGTGAAGCCGCTGTCGTTTCCGTCGACCGTCGATCAGATGATTCATCAAGATGCTGCGCTTCTTGAGCAAATTCACCAAACGTCGGCGCTTAGCTGCTATTGGTCAACACTTGAGTTCGGGAGAGTGGAAAAAATGAGCAGAAAACAGGAAAAGATGAACGGAATGGTGAATAATAATTCGTGTATCGATTATTTGGATAAGGAGGAATGATGACGGTGGAGGAAAAGAAAGCGAAAAAGTCGCTGCCGCTGCGAAGCGAGATTCCCGTGGAAGAAACGTGGCGGCTTGAGGACATTTTTCCTACCGATGACGCCTGGGAAGAAGAATTCAAACAAGTGAAGGCACTGATTCCAAAGCTTGGCGAATACAAAGGGCGGCTTGGCGAATCGCCGGAAGTGCTGTATGAAGCATTGCAATACCAAGATGACGTATCGATGCGCCTCGGCAAGCTGTATACATACGCCCATATGCGCTATGATCAAGATACGACTAACTCGTTTTACCAAGGGCTCGACGCCCGGGCGAAAAGCTTGTACAGCGAAGCATCGAGCGCGATGGCGTTTATCGTGCCGGAAATTTTGGCGATCGATGAAGCGGTGCTGCGCTCGTTTTTGGAACAATACGAGCCGCTTCGCTTGTATGCGCACGCGTTAGACGAAATTACGCGCCAGCGCCCGCACGTGCTGTCGGCGGAAGAGGAGGCGATCTTGGCGCAGGCGGCCGAGGTGATGCAGGCGACATCCGACACGTTCAGCGCGTTGAACAACGCTGATTTGACGTTTCCGACGATCATCGATGAAAACGGTGAGGAAGTCGAAGTCACGCACGGCCGGTTCATTCGCTTTTTAGAAAGCACGGACCGCCGTGTCCGCCGCGATGCGTTCCATGCGGTGTACCATACGTACGAAAAGTTTCAAAACACGTTTGCCAGCACGCTTGCCGGAACGGTGAAAAAACATAACTTTTTTGCCCGCGTCCGCCGTTATGAATCGGCGCGCCAAGCGGCGCTCGATGCCAACAACATCCCGGAGAGCGTGTACGACAACTTGATTGCCACGGTTCATGAACATTTGCCGCTTTTGCATCGCTATGTGCGGCTGCGCAAACAAGTGTTGGGGCTTGACGAGCTCCATATGTATGACTTGTACACGCCGCTTGTGCAAGATGTGAAAATGGACGTGACGTACGAGGAAGCGAAGCAATATATGCTTGACGGGCTGGCGCCGCTCGGCGAGGAGTATGTAGCGATCGTCAAAGAAGGGCTTGACAACCGTTGGGTCGATGTGCGCGAGAACAAAGGGAAGCGGAGCGGTGCGTATTCGTCGGGAGCGTATGGCACCCATCCGTACATTTTGCTCAATTGGCAGGACAACGTTCACAACTTGTTTACGCTCGTCCATGAGTTTGGCCACTCGGTCCATAGCTACTATACGCGCAAAACGCAGCCGTATCCGTACGCCCATTATTCGATTTTCGTCGCTGAAGTGGCGTCAACGTGCAATGAAGCGCTCTTGAACGATCACTTGCTGAAAACGATTGATGATGAGAAGAAACGGTTGTACTTGTTGAACCATTATCTTGAGGGATTCCGCGGCACTGTCTTTCGGCAGACGATGTTTGCGGAATTCGAGCATCTGATCCACCTGAAGGCGCAACAGGGCGAAGCGTTAACGGCTGAGACGCTCACCTCGCTTTATTATGATTTAAACAAAAAGTATTTTGGCGATGAGATTGTGGTCGACCAAGAAATCGGCTTGGAATGGTCGCGCATTCCGCATTTTTATTACAACTATTATGTGTACCAATATGCGACCGGCTTCAGCGCGGCAACAGCGCTCAGCAAACAAATCTTAGAGGAAGGCGAACCGGCGGTGAAACGGTACATTGACTTTTTAAAAGCCGGCAGCTCGGACTACCCAATCGAAGTGCTGAAAAAAGCCGGCGTTGATATGACGAGCGCCGAGCCGATCCGCCAAGCGTGCCAAGTGTTTGCGGAGAAGCTTGATGAGATGGAGCAGCTGCTTGAGAAATGAAACGAATGCGGCGCTACAGCCGCATTCGTTTGGACGGAAATCCACGAAACTGATGGCGGCGGTTCCATGTTGCCGCCAATCCAAGCAAGGAGAGAAACAAAAGCGGCATGGTCGCCCAAAGCGGAAGGAGCTGCATGAGGCCCAACAAGTTCAGAATAAAGGCGGCAGTGGATGCCGCCGCCCAAAGGGATAAGACGATGCGCTGCTTCATGGCGATGGCCCCCTCTTCCCATTTGCTTTAGTTGATGGCTCTTCACCACAACATGTACTTGACAAGCAATACGGTTTCCTGCACAAAGATGTGCAAAAATCACTGATTTGTTGATTTTCCCTCACAAGCGTAAATAGGGTATGTTCAGAAAAAAACAAGTACAACTTTTGGTGAAGAGCCTAGTTGATTATATGCTGTTTGTCTGCCTGATCATGACGCAGGCGAATTATGACAATAATGTGAACAAACGAGCAAACGGGTTGACAATTTGATCGGCCGTTTGTTAAGATATAGATATGAACGGAAGACAAAACCTAAACCTGATACCCCTTTGTTTGACCGTGAACAATTTCTCCCATCCCCTTTGTTGTCTTGGCAACAAGAAAAAGCCCGGCTTCGGCCGGGCCTTTTCTTGTCGGTCGCACGCTACAGGCGGGCTTTTTCGATATAGCGCCAAAACGTTCCATGCTTGACAGGCACCCGCTCGACCTTTTGTTTCAGCTGCAGCTTTTTCATTTCCGTTTCCGCTTCTTGGATGGTCCAATTGTACACAACGGCAACTTCTTTCGTGGCGACGGACTTAAAATGGCTTAAAAATGATTCCAGTGGAGGGGGAGGAGACGGCTTGGGATGGAAGCCAAGCATTTCGGCGATCAGTTCGACGTAAATGTCATACGGATAGCATCCGGAAATTTTAATGCCTTCATCTTCAATGTTTTCATTAAATAAGACAAGCGTCGGTATTTCGTCGACATCCATTTCCGACGTGATTTTCAAATCACATTGGAACGCTTTTACCGCTCCCGGAGAGTGCATGTCGCGCAGAAATTCATCGACGTCAAGACCAGCTTCGGCGGCGCATTCGGCGAGCACCGACAAATCAGAGACATTTTGTTTTTCGAGAAAGAGCTGTTCTTGCAGCTTGCGTAAAAAGCGGAGGCCGGCCCGCTTTCCTTGCATTTCCGCCGCTTTAATGGCGAGCGATGGGGCGAACGGGCTTGAAATCCGATTTTCGAGCCAAACGCTGCCGTCGCATGACATGCCGGTGCGGCAAGCCGCCCATTCCCATGCTTTGGCCATTGCCTCCGGCTTTGTTCCTTTGTGCGCGCCCCATGTCGCCCATGTTCCGCTCAATATGTGCCTTAAGGTAAAAAAACGGCCGTATTCGATCGTCAGTTTTTTGATGACTGGTTCAAGCCCCCAGCATTCCGGGCATAAAGGATCGATAAACAAATACAGCTCGAGCGGTTTGTTCGTGTTGCCTAGCGGCTGGGAAGGGTAGCAAGTTGATGTCGTCTTCCCAGCAAACTTCTCACTCAAGGGTATGCTCCTTTCTGTCCAGATGATCTGGGGTATTGACCATATGATGGGCGGTGAGTACGAGCCGGTGATAAAACTGTTCGCGCGCCGGCCCGGACAAGCCGATTTCGTCCATGGCTGCCCGCATGCAGGCAAGCCATGCTTCCGCCCGCTTCGGCGTGATTTCAAAGCGGAGATGGCGCGCCCTCAGCATGGGGTGTCCATGCTCTGCCGTGTAAAGAGGGGGGCCGCCTAAATATTGTGTTAAAAACTGTTTTTGCTTGCGGGCGGTTTCCGTCAAATCGTCAGGGAAAATGGGCCGCAAGTCCGGATGAGCGGCCACGCGACGGTAAAATGCTTCGACAAGTTTCGCAACCTTCTCCTCTCCGCCGATCGCCTCATAAAGAGTTTGCCATTGTTCACCCATCGCGGATGCTCCTTTTGTTTGAAAATCATTCGTTGTCGTTTGATTGCTATTTTATCAACAGCACGCATGGATCTCAAACAAAGTGACTCGAGCGCCGCTCGTTTATGTGCGGTAGCTTTTCAACACGCGTTCGACATACGCCCGCGTTTCGGCAAATGGCGGCACGCCCCCATGGCGATCGACGTGCCCGGGCCCGGCGTTGTAGGCGGCTAAGGCGAGAGTGATATTCCCGTTGTACCGGTCAAGGAGCTGGCGCAAATATTTTACGCCGCCGTCGATGTTTTGCGCCGGATCAAGCGGGTTGTGGACGCCGAGCATTTTTGCCGTGCTTGGCATGAGCTGCATGAGTCCAAGCGCTCCAGCCGGGCTTTTCGCATCGGGACGGAAATTTGACTCATGGCGAATGACGGCGCGGATGAGCTGCGGGTCAACGTCGTATTTTTCCGCTGCCGCCGCGATGAAAGCATCGATGGAAGAAGATGAGTTGGTTGCAGCACCCGCTTCATGTTCGAGCGGGGCGCTGCGATGGCCGGCGGGCGCCGGGGGCTGACCGCTTAGGGCAGCTTGAGGCGCCTCGGCAGAAGATTCCTCACCGCGGCTGAGAGATTCGGCAAGCAAGCTTGAAAACAAGGATGGCACCGGCGATGGCAACAGGCTGGAGCGTCCGGGTGAGAACGCATTGAGTGCCTGCCATTCGATGAGCAGCTTTAATGGCGAAACGGTCATCGTCTTTCCTCCATTTCTTTCATGCGGGCGTAAAAGCGGGCGATTTTGTTTGGCGCCGGTCGGCGCGGGATGCCGAGCGCCTCAAGCAGGCGCAAAAACCGCTTTTCACCCGCTTCCACGTGATCCACTTCATACTCAAGTTCGTAATCTTCGCTTTGCAAGTAGAAGTTGCGGTCAAGGAAAAGCGTACCGCCTTCGTACGGCCATTGGGCGCGTTCGGTGACAAGAGAGCCGAAATGGCGCACGTTGGATGGATCAATGCCCAGTTCCGCAAGCAAGGCCGCGATCGTTCCGTGCAGCGGCACGCCCGTGAGCAGCGCCTCCGCTTCGGAAGGGGTGAGCGGCACGTGCGTCTCGAGAAGCGCCCCATCCGCCCGCGTTTGTTTCAGCGTCAGCGTAAACCGCCCTTCTTTCGCCCGGATGCGCAGCGCTGCCGCCCGTTCTTTTAAGGCGAATGACGGAGTGTCAAAGTAATGGTTTTCCTGGCGGAAGAAAGCGTCATCATCCAACCGGAAGGCGGCGCGGACGGCCGCAAATTCCGCTGCCGTTAACAAGTTTTTTAATTCGATTTCGATTTCTTGATGCATCGTGAATCCCCTTCAGACAGGATAGTCGTCTCCTTCTATTATCAGCTGTTTTTCGGCGAATATCAATTATTTCGCCCGCATAGGCTGAATATGGTAAAATAAAGGGCGGATGGTTGGTGTGGAAGGAGAGAAAGCATGAACAAAAAATGGATCGTCGAGCGGGCGGAGCGGGAAGGCGGCCGGCTTTGGCTGTATGTCAATGATGCTTCGGTTCCGCTTGCCCGCGTAACGCCGAAACGCCATATGCTTGTCGATTCGGATGCGTTGGCGTTTGCGTACATTTTGGAAACCGATGATCGCTTTCTATATGTCATGATTCCGAAGCCGTGGTGGCCTGAGCTAAAGGCGGCGCTTGACGCCAAGGAGCCGGTCTGGCTTCGATGTGGAGAGAGGACGCTTGAGCTTGAACAGTTTCACGATGAACTGTCTTATTTGCTTGAAAATATTCGCGGCAACGCCAACTATGGCGAGGCGCTTGAACGAGCAGTACAAGAGATGTTTTTTACCGGATGAGCCGTCCGGTTGCCTGCCTTTGGGCGTGAGGGGAGGCGGAGCGCGCCAAAGGCCGCTTACCGTCAAAGCGGCGCTGGGAAGGTGCGGATGCTTTCTCTTGGCCCAGGCTGTCAGGAAATTGAAAATAGATAGGCAGGTGGTACGATGGTAAACCATTGGGATTTGTTTTTAGCCCCGTATAAGCAGGCAGTCGAAGAGCTGAAAGTAAAGTTGCGAGGCATTCGCGCCCAGTTTGAGATGATTGAAGCGCACTCGCCGATTGAGTTTGTCACCGGACGCGTGAAGCCGGTTGCCAGCATTTTAGACAAGGCGCAAAAGAAAAACATCCCGCTCGACCGCCTCGAGGAAGAGATGCAAGATATTGCAGGACTGCGCATCATGTGCCAGTTTGTCGACGATATTAAAACGGTCGTCGAGCTGCTGCGCCAGCGCAACGATTTTACAATCGTCGAGGAGCGCGACTATGTCACGCAAAAGAAAGAAAGCGGCTATCGTTCATACCACCTCGTCATTCGGTATCCGGTGCAGACGATCCGCGGCGAGAAAAATATTTTGGCGGAAATTCAAATCCGCACGCTGGCGATGAACTTTTGGGCGACGATCGAACACTCTCTGAACTACAAATACAGCGGCCGCTTTCCGGAAGATATTAAAGCCCGGCTGCAGCGCGCGGCGGAGGCTGCCTACCGCCTCGATGAGGAAATGTCGAAAATCCGCGTTGAAATTCAAGAAGCGCAGGCCGCCTTTTCACGAAAACAAGAAGCAAAAGGGGAAGGACAATGAAACGAACTGATGCGCCGCTGGCCTTCGCCATTACGTCAAAAGGGGATGATGTGTCGAACGCCCTCGCGCAGAAGATGAAGACGTATTTGCTTGATTTTGATTTGCGCTATGATGAGGAAGCGCCGGATTTGGTCATTTCCGTCGGCGGGGATGGAACGCTGTTGTACGCGTTCCATCGCTATTGCCATCGGTTGGACAAGACGGCGTTTGTCGGCGTCCATACCGGCCATCTCGGCTTTTATGCCGATTGGGTGCCGGAAGAAATCGAAAAGCTCGTGATTGCCATCGCCAAAACACCGTATCAAGTGGTGGAGTACCCGCTGCTTGAGGTGACGATTCGTTACATTAACGGTGGGCGCGAGGCGAAGTATTTAGCGCTCAACGAATGCACGGTGAAATGTGTGAGTGGGACGCTCGTCATGGATGTTGAAATTCGCGGTGATTTGTTTGAGCGGTTCCGCGGCGACGGGTTGTGCATTTCGACGCCGACCGGCAGCACGGCTTACAATAAAGCGCTCGGCGGCGCGATTTTGCATCCTTCGCTTGAGGCGATTCAAGTGACCGAGATGGCGTCGATCAACAACCGTGTGTTTCGGACAATCGGTTCGCCGCTCGTGCTGCCGGCGCACCATACGTGTTTACTCAAGCCGGTCAACCACGTCGATTTTCAAATTACGATCGACCATTTGTCACTGTTGCATAAAGAAGTGAAGTCGATTCAATGCCGGGTGGCCGATGAAAAGGTGCGTTTCGCCCGCTTTCGGCCGTTTCCGTTTTGGCGGCGGGTGCGCGACTCGTTTATCGCCGACTGAGGGAAAACCCGCCTCCTTGGTTAGGCAACGCTTCCCGTTTGCGGCGAGGTGATGGTCTTTTGGCGCGGATGCCGATTCCGTTTTAGCGGCGCCAAAGGAAAGTGGATGGAACACGATGAGCAAGACGGAGATTTTTGATCAGAAAGGTGACGAACATTGCCGCCGTTTACCATGACCTTTTCCATCGATGAACAGCACGACGGAAAGCTGCTGCGCCAGTTTTTGCAAGAGAACGGCATTTCGCGGACGGCGCTTACCGATATTAAATTCCATGGCGGGGCGCTGTTGATTGACGGTCGGCCCGTCACCGTCCGCCATGTGCTGCGCGCCGGTGAGACGCTGTCGGTTGTGTTTCCGCCGGAGCGGACGAGCGATTGGATGGATCCGGAAGAGATGCCGCTTCATATCGTGTACGAAGATGATTACATCCTTGTCGTTGACAAACCGGCCGGGTTGGCCACGATCCCGTCGCGCCATCATCCGGGCGGAACGCTTGCCAACGGCCTGCTGCACCATTACCGAAGGCAGCGGCTCGATTCAACCGTCCATATTGTGACAAGATTGGACCGCGACACGTCCGGGCTTGTGCTCGTTGCCAAGCACCGCCACGTTCACCATTTGTTGTCCACACTCCAGCAAAAAGGGAAGGTGGCGCGCACATATGAGGCCATTTGCCACGGTGTCATGGTTGATGACGAAGGGACGATTGATGCGCCGATCGGCCGCCGGGGAGACAGCATCATCGCCCGCGAAGTGCGGGAGGACGGCAAGCCGGCGGTCACTCATTTCCGGGTGCTCGAGCGGCTTCACGGCTATACGCACGTGTCGCTGCAGCTTGAAACCGGACGTACGCACCAAATCCGCGTCCATTTGGCTTATGTTGGCCATCCGCTCGCTGGGGATGACCTCTATGGCGGGAGTCGGGAGATGATCGACCGCCAGGCGCTCCATAGCCGTCAGCTCTCGTTTTTCCATCCGTTTGCGCGCCGCTGGTTGACATTTGCCGCTCCGCTTCCCGGGGACATGGCGCATCTCATTGAAACGGTGCGCTCGTCAACTACCCCCACTTAGCTAACGCTTGAAGTGGGGGCTTGCAACTCCCCAGAAGTACAAGCGGACTTCGTCCTCCTTCCTTGACTTGGGGTTGCATCAGGGCAGGTTGACAACTACCCAACGACGCAGGTCATGCCTGCATCGTTACCGATTCTCTCGGTGTGTCTGTTGGCAGTACTTGGCTTCCACACACAACAGACGGATCTACGCTCGATGTTTTACGGTTACAACGTTTCCTGTAACCAACTCCATACATCGAGTAGCCGTTATTGGAGTGCCTTTATTAAACGGTTTTCTCCACGCCTTTATTCTATCATACACAAAAGAAAAGGGGAACGCGCATTCCTCTCCCACTTACTCCCTTTGGTCGTTGAAGTGGGAGTCTCCTGCGCGAAATAGGATGAAGCGCCGGTTACGGGAACGAACGGAATTTTTCCGGAACGTATGGCATCGATGACGGAACCGAGACGGTCTCCATTTCCGGGTAGCGCAATGCAGTGAGCGCACCGCCGAACACACAGCCGGTGTCAATGTTGACGGTTCGTCCGACAAACCGCGGAGTTTTGACAGGCGTATGGCCATACACAACCCATGCGCTGCCGTGATACCGTTTCGCCCAGTCGCGGCGCACCGGCGTCCCGTCCGGGTTCGTTTCGCCGGTGATGTCTCCGTATAGGACGAACGTCTTGACTTTTTGATCCGTCCGCCCGATATAATCATGGCGAATGCCGGCGTGGGCGATGACAAGGCGCCCCTCATCCAAAACGGCGTACAGGGGCGCCTGCTCATACAGGCGGATAAATTTGCGGCGGACCATCTCCTGTTCGCTCGGGGGCAAGGCGCGATATTCCGCGACGGTCGTCTCAAGACCATGGGCGATTTGCACGTTGCGCCCTAAAAAGAAGCGGTACAGCTTATTGCAATGGTTGCCCGGCACGTAGTAAGCCAGCTTTCGCTCGACAAGGGCGGAGACGATCTCGATCATGTTCAGCGATTCAGGACCGCGGTCGGTCAAATCGCCGACGAAGCCGAGCTTTCGTCCGTCGGGATGAATCGGCACCCCTTCGTCCCAATGGTAGCCGAGTGTTTCCGTCAATGCGGCGAATTCACGGAAGCAGCCATGAATGTCGCCGATGATGTCCACTTGCATCGAATGTGCTCCTTTCTCGCTATAATGGTTGTACTACCAGTATGTCCGTTCAGTCAGGAAAAGAAAAGATGAGGCGGTTTTGCCCGCCTCATCGCGGCTTTTGCGGAGGCAACGCCCAAACGGCGGAGCCCGCGGCCAGGAAACAAAGAAGTGGAGTTGAGCTTGATGGCGACAAAAAAACGCCGCCTGCGGACACAGCAAGCGGCTTTATTCATCGCTCGCGAACATAAATTTCCGCGTTCGCGAATGAACGTTTAAGACGAGGCCGATCGCCAGCATATAAGTCGCCAGCGAGCTTCCTCCATAGCTGATGAACGGAAGCGGCAACCCCGTGATCGGCAAAAGTCCAATCGTCATGCCAATGTTTTGGAACACTTGGAACGTAATCATGCCCGCGACGCCGGCACATAAATAGCTGCCGTATAAATCGTTGCTCTCCAAGGCAATATGGATCATGCGATAAATGAGCAGGAAAAAGAGAGACACGACGATGCTTGAGCCGACAAATCCGAACTGTTCGGCAATAACCCCGAAAATAAAGTCGGTATGCGCTTCAGGCAAGTACACTTGTAAATTGCCGAGCCCCTTCCCGTACAGCTCCCCCGAGCCGATGGCCATCAACGAACGGATGAGCTGAAACCCTTGGTCGGTCGAATATTCATACGGTGCGAGCCATCCGTAAAACCGGTTTAATTGGTAATCTTCTTCAATGATATATTTATGAAAAAAGTCCGGAAAATAAAAGTATATGAATACAATGGATGCCACGGCCGCCACTCCGGAAAAGACGATGCCGAAAATGATGCGCCAGCGGATGCCGGAAACGAGCACCAAGGTGGCGGTGATGGCCGTAAATACCATCGACATGCCCATGTCCGGCTGCTTGGCCAACAAGATGAGCGGCGGCAACACGGTGAGGGCGATTTTGCCGAGCAGCTTGAAATCATCGCGGATCATGGGTTCAGGGTATTTTTCCCGATGGTTGACGATGATGCGACTTAGGACGATGATCATAAAAATTTTCATCAGCTCGGATGGCTGAAAGTTGCCTCCAGGTAGATGATACCAACTCGTCGCCCCCTTAATGGTTACTGATCCTGGGACGTTCAATTCCAGCCCAAGCAACAGCAACATCCCGAATCCATACAAATACCAAGCGATTTGAAACAGCCGATCATAGTCAATGATCATCGTCAAGGCGATCACGACAGCGCCGATGGCGTACCATTGCAGCTGCTTGGAAGCGAAGTTGACGTTCTGCAGCTTCTCGGGAAGCATCGGCTCCGCGCTGTGAATGGCGATGGCGCTCACCACGGCCATTAAGAATAAAAGAAATAATAAGTGATAATCAAGCTTCGATTGGGAAAAACGGTCATGATCCATGGAACGATCCTCTCCATTCAAATGTACCATATACCATATTAGCGAATTGAGTCGGTTTTGCAAAGTGGGAAAAACCGCCGGCAGCATGAAGGAGTCAAAAGGCAAAAAGAAAGCGCTCATTTACATTGTTTGCCGCATCGCCTATAATAGAATTAACACCTGGTGCTAAGAATAAATGATAATTGGGAGGATGAATGAATGGTCTTATCATTGGAAGGACGTACATATGTCGTGATGGGGGTGGCGAACAAACGAAGCATCGCCTGGGGCATTGCTCGTTCGCTTCATGCTGCCGGCGCTCGGTTGGTGTTTACGTATGCCGGCGAGCGGTTTGAAAAAGAGGTGCGGGCGCTGGTCGATACGCTTGGGGATGAACGCTCCCTTCTGCTGCCGTGCGATGTGGCAAAAGACGAAGACATTGTTCAATGTTTCGCGCAAATCAAAGAACAAGTCGGCGTCATCCACGGCGTCGCTCATTGCATCGCCTATGCCAATAAAGAAGACTTGAGCGGTGAGTATATGAATGTCAGCCGCGAAGGCTTTTTGCTCGCCCATAACATCAGTGCGTATTCGCTCACCGCGGTGGCTCGTGAAGCGAAAGAGCTGATGACGGAAGGCGGCAGCATCGTCACCCTTACGTACTTAGGCGGCGAGCGCGTCGTGCAAAACTACAACATTATGGGTGTGGCGAAAGCGTCGCTTGATGCGAGCGTGAAATATTTGGCGAACGATTTGGGCAAATACGGCATCCGCGTCAATGCCATTTCCGCTGGACCGATTCGCACACTGTCGGCCAAAGGGGTGAGCGATTTCAACTCGATTTTAAAGCAAATCGAAGAACGCGCTCCGCTCCGCCGGACGACGACGCAGGAAGAAGTCGGCGATGTGGCGCTGTTTTTGTTCAGCGACTTGTCGCGCGGCATCACCGGGGAAATTATTCACGTCGACTCGGGATACCACATTTTAGGATATTAAAAACGTGCGAGCAGCCGTTCCTGTTGATGGAGCGGCTGTTTTTTGCTTGACTTGGGCAATTATTGAGATCATGGGCATACATATATAAGGTAAGGCAAGCATGGAAAAGGGGGATCGACGTGCGGAAACAAAACGTTGTGGAGACGGAGCCATTGCTTTACATTGTGCAGCCAAAAGCGATGCGGGCGGCGGCGCATATGCAAGAAACGTTTATGTGGACTAGCCGAACGCAACAGGAAGAGGAAGGAAATTCCAACGATGAACGAGACGGCGAGGAGGAACCGACTGAATTTTTTGCCAAAAAAGAATTCCAGGCGATGGCGCTCGACGAACGGCTGGCCTTTTTGGCGGAGCTGCCCGGCCATTTGCCGCCGCTTAAATGTCAGTTTGTCACGCAGGAGCAAAGCTATGAAGGTGTGCTGAAGCAATGCACAGCGGATGAATTGGTGATCGCTGACGAGCGAGGGAACGAAACCGTTATCGGCCGCGCCGCACTTGTTTCCGTAACGATGATCGGATTTGTGCCATAACGGTTTCCCTTTCCCGCGTCGAAGCACAGCGTTGCCCGGATGCGGTGCATCGTCGGGAAAGGGATGGCCATAGTTCATGCCGCCCCCTCACTGTTGCAGGAGACATTCCCGTTTGGCTTGCGGTTTATTTTTTGAGGCTTGCCGCTTTTCTTGCTGACGATGGTCCATTTGCGCCCGGAAGGCTTGCAATTACAAAAGGCTTGTCATCATGTTTTGCTTGAGCCCGTTTGCGGTTCAAATGCGTTTTTGTCGCCGAGCCTGGCATCTGTCGGTTGCCGCTTGCAATAGTAAAAGGTTTCGAATGGCGGCCGGTTTGCACGTTCTGGGGGGGCAGGAGCGCCTTTTGCGCTTTCGGTTTGTGACGCCATCGCCTCTTTTTGTTTGGCGCTCTGTTGATCGTCTGCCAGTGAGGCGGCACGTTTTTTCTTCCGTTTTTCGTTTTTCACATTCGCTTTTTCTGTTTTGGGAGGCATTGTCCGCGCCGCTGTATTCTTTTTCGACCGTTCCGTTTCTTTTGGGTCCGTTTGAGGCGACACCGGTTGTCCGAATGCCTCTTCTGTTTGCAGTTCTGTTGTGAGAGCAGCTGTTGATTCGAATTCTTTGGCTTGCTCCCACACTTCCAATAACTCCGAAGCGACCCGCTCCCAATGATACAGCGAAACAGCCAGCTCGCGTCCTTTTTCGCCCATTCTTTTCATCAAAGATGTATTGGATAATATTTGGGCGATCTTGTCGGCGAAATCGCTTGGGTTCTCTGGGTTTTCCACGATCAGGCCATTTTCATTCGCCAAAATGACTTCTGGATTGCCGCCTCTGGCTGTCGTGACGATCGGAAGGCCTGCCGCCATGGCTTCGTAATGGACGCGCGCCAACGGCGGTTGGCTGCCTGTCGCCTGCTTTCGCGTCCCTTGGCCGATGATTTCGCTGTAAAACATATGCGGAAACATAGCATCGGCTAAGTAGACGCTTTGATACGAAGCATAGAGCGGACAAATGGAGAAATAGATTTCAAATAATGACCGAATTCTTTTGGACACGTTGTTTCCCGGTGTGCATCCAGTATGTCGGTCGGTTCGGGGAAGGACGGCGAATGGGGAGGGATCCAATCGTCGAATAGGCTGTGTTTGTGAAAACGGGCCAACCATTCAATCCGTTGCTGGAATGAGGGCTTGCTTCCGCTTGAGGAAACGTACTCCATCAAGTAGTAATAGTGTTTTTTCGTTGAACGTAAGGTTGCTTTGTTTTTGTCCGGATCATTTTTGGGACGTGAAATCCAGTTTCATACAGTTTGGAATGAAGCAAAATCGGGAAAGGTGTTTTATCCTCATTCAGCCGTTTTAGTACGCACCTCTCACCCGTTTTTTTGTTTTGCAGAAGCCATACTTTTTCCTTTTTTAGCTCGCCGGCGATATCCACCTCGGTTTCCGACAGGCCGTAGCTGTGCAACACTTCAAACAACAGGCGGGATCGTTTTGAGGCCACGATCAGTTCCTCCTAGCGCCAATGGTCGGTTAATAAGAGTGTATGTAAAGGGAAACGAGTTGGTATAGACAGGTGCACTAGGCCATGGCGAAAAGGGGCGGCAAAAAATAAGGCCGACCGGGCTCTTTGGCTCTGGCCGGCAAGGCTTTTCTTGATTATTCTTCCTCGTCCTCGAGCTGTTTTTGTGAATCGGAACGCATGGAAGCGGGGAGATTGATCGAGGTGATGGAGGCCGCATTGATGGCCAGCGTGCGCCCTCCCTCTTCATAAAAGCGGTCAACAAGCAGCGAAACAGTGTTGGTTCGCGGTTTAAAACCGAGAAAAACTGCATTGTAGTATGTTTCCTTGACCGTGTGCACGTTCACTTCTGTGTTGGGCGGGAGCGCCGTCAGCTGGTCGTACAGGGCGCGGGAAAGGCGGGGGCGGGTCGGCCGCCGCTCAAAAAAGACACGGTACATTGTGTCGCCTCCTTTCTTGTCTCTTGTATTAAAAACCTATACTCCATCATATGATTGGCATAGGAGAGCGTTTGGGTAAACGTCCGCACCGGAGCAGGTTCGCCTGCTGCCGGGCCGAGGAGGCGGAAAAAGTGCACGCCTCCTTTTGCGGCCGCAGCGAGCGGAAAGGGGAGAGGAACGTGGATGACCCGTTTTCCTTTATTCTTCTTTGTTTAGCCAGCTTTCGTCTGACGAGGCTCATCGTATACGATACGATCACCGCCTGGCTTCGCCGGCCTTTCCATGAATGGGTGGAGGAGGAGCTTCCGGACGGAAGAAAAGAAGTATTTCTCATTTTGAAGGGCAGCGGATTGCGGCGCTGGATCGGCGAACTGCTAAGTTGCTACTGGTGCACCGGGATATGGTGTGCAGCGTTTTGTTATATTGGGGTTGTTGCTTGGCCGGCCGTTTTCCAGCCACTGATCGTGCTGCTCGCAGTCGCCGGCGGGGCGGCGCTGATTGAAACGGTTGTCAGCAAGTGGCTCTCGTAAGGGGAGAGATGCTATATAGATGCAACAAAGAAGTTTAACATATCCTTGACAGAAAAGTGGTTTGCCCATTTTCGACTGTCGAAGGCAAGCGTGCGGCTTGCCTCCGTCACGCCTTAGCGTGACGGAAGACCGAACAACGACTCGCTTCACAGACCCATTCATGGGTCTTTAAGCGGCGTTGTTCGGTCACTCGACAGTCGGATGCAATGACCGGCAAAGACGAAAAATGTTAAAGCTTTAAATTGCATCTATATAGCTTGCGTCATCCGGACCGGCTGTAGCGGAAAGCTGCCGCCTGGATGGCTGGCCGACGGCTTCCGCCGGTGGGAGATTGTGTTTCGGTTGGTCTTGGACACTTGAAGCATCATGCCCCCGCTGCTGCTGTCAAGCAAAGATCGTTGCTGCCGACAAGACGAGGCCGGCTGAAGCCGGCCGGGAAAAGCAGCCGCTCCATTGGATGGGGCGGGCTCCGTTTACCATTGGACGGCGATGCGGTTGGCCGCGGCGGCTCCTTTGGGCAGTTCAGCGCCATATACGAAGCCGTCGACTGTCAGGGAGCGGACGTTGCCGGACGGTCGAACCGCAATCTCAAACTGGGAAAAGCGCCGTTCTTCACCTGGTTCAATGGGGACGCCATGGAGCGGGGCAATCCAATATTCGCCGTTTTGCCGCACTTTTTCCCGCCAGTTTTCTTGGATGAACGTCCAACCTTCGGCGCCGCTGTCAGCCAGCCCCTCCTGTGCGGCGCGCCCGCTTTGGGGGAGCGCAATTTTTCCGCTCAGCACCGCTGCTTTCGGCGGCGAGATGCGGAGGCAGACGACCGGATGGTGAAGCGGCGCGGTTCCGCTGTTGCGGATGATGAAGTCGCCAATCACGACAATTTCTTCTTCATCAAGGTGCGTCGGGATCATAACCGAGTAATGAAACAGCGCCAGCACGGAAGCGGCTGGATCGGCGCCGGTGGTTTGTTGCGGTCCGGAGACGCGATGCTCTGCCTCTTCGAGCGCGATTTCATACAACAAAAGCTGGCGCTCCAAGGCCGCGATCTTTTTCTTGTACATTTCGGCGTTGACTGTTTCGGCTTCACGCAATTTTTCTTTTAGATAGGCGCTGCGCATTTTTTCTTTTTCCAGTTCGGCCTCAAGCTGCTTGATCTGTTGCCTGCACGAGGCGGCTTCAGACCGGTAGTGAATAATTTGTTGCTGCAGGCGGAGGTGCCGGTCATCATTCGCATTTTTCACTCGTTTTCCACTCCTTCCATTTTTATCTTATGTATACGCGGAAGGCAAGTGCCATATAAAAAAGGCTGTTGTTGAGAACAACAGCCTAAGTGGTGCGGGACGTTACATTGCTGGGAATACGTCCGGGCATTGTGGCGGGAATTTGGTTGTCGGGCACAGCGTAGCTTCGGCAAGTTCTTCGCGCGGTTGGCAGAAGCAGGCTTCAACTTCGATTTTGACGTCAGCTTCCACTTGGACTTCAAGGCATAAGGTGATGGAAACGTCGAGTTGAGTGAAGTTGTCCGTGCAAACTAAGCTTGTATCGCATTCAAAGAAGGAAATATGGCAATTGAGCTGCGTGCCTTCCGGAGCGCATAAGATGAATGTTTGCGCCGTGGCAAACGGAATCGGCGCCGATTGGCAAATCACCGTGCCGGTCGGGCTGACAATTTGCACAACGACGTGTCCTTTGACGAGCGCTTTGACTTTTTGCAATGTCACGGTCTCCCCGGAAGGAAGGGTGACGTTGACGGGCTGCCGGCCGTTTGGCTGCATGATTTCTTGGCAAATCAGCGCATCCTGGTCAACAACCGGATCGATTGGATTTCCGGCAGCGTCTGTCAAGAAACAACGAATGGCAAAGTTTTGCGGGTCCATGTTTTGCGCTGCCAAAAAGTCGCAAATCGTCCCGTCTCCCGGACAAGTGTCCGATGGGAAAATCGTTTCCAAATCATCGCCGCTGAAGCTTTTTAATGGCACGTCGATTTGCCGCGTCACCCAGTCATAAATTTTGCGTGTTCTGATGCATACCCTTTCCGTATCGCGATGGTAATGGCCCATTTTCTCGTTCCTCCTATCGTTCATTTGTTCCCCAACGCCTAATGGTTTGGGACTACTGTATACTATGAATGATATAGGTAAATGTGTTGGGACAGATGCGGATTTTTTATCGGCAGGCGTCTGCCGGACGATGAAATAAAGGGGGAGATGACGAATGAGAGAACAACGGGGAGCGGCGAAGGCAGGAACAAAAGGGATAGATGAACGGCGGCTGGCTGAGCGGATTGCTGAGCTGGAGCGCCGGCTCGAAGAAGCAGAGGCAGAAAATGTAGTGTTAAGGGAACTGGCTTACCAAAGCAATCAACGTTATGAGCAAATAAAGCAGCTGATGAAACAAAACGACGAACTTCGCCGCCAGCTGCAGCAGCTGCAAGGAGAGACGGGAGGAGTACGTGACGAAGAACGGCCGGACAGCTGGTTTTTCCGTACGCTGCGCCAAGAAAACGCGATTGTGCCCCACCCGGACGAGCACAAGGAAAAATGAGGCGCACCCTTGGCCGATAGGGCCATACAATAGCAGTAGCCATACATTTTTTTTCATCTGGAGGGATGAGGCCATGACGAAACCAATCTCGCCCAAACCGACGGCTTGGGCGCTCACCTCAACAACCCAGCCAGTGCGGCGCCCGAGAGGCTGCGGCTGCGGCCGGCCGCCGGTCGTAAAGAAATAGCACAAATCCGTGAGAAGCGCCTATACTCCGCTTCCTCTCCTTGCATAGTCTAACAGTGCAACTAGGCGAAAGGAAGGGGGGAAGGGCATGTCGGATCGGAAAAAAGCGAAAGTGATTCATGTCGATAAATTGATCATTCATGCCGATGACATCGTCATTATGCCGCGCGGCCGCATCCGCGATCCATGGTTGTTCCCGCACCGCGATGATACGGAAATGGAAGCCGTTGAAGATGCGCGGGACCGGGATAAGGAAGAACATGGTGAAGGAGGCTATGATCGAAACGAAGGAGAACAGAGACCGTTCTCGTGGATCTAGCCATAAAGCAAATGGGGGACGCCAACGGTGGAGCGTTTTAAAAATTACGGGCTTTGGCTGGCAATCGGATCGTTTGCCGTGATTGCGCTTGAGACATTCGGCGTCGACATTGATCTTGGCAAATATGAACAACTGTACCATGCCTTCTTAAGCATTTTGGTGATGGCCGGTATTTTAAACAACCGTCGCTCGGCCGCGGTTATTCCGATAAAGTTGATGACAAGTCGTAACCCGCATGGGCGCCTGCAGAAGGCGCCCTTTTTGTGCCCGGAAAGGCTGGAAAGGCGACAGAACGTTTTGCAGAAAATGACAATTATAATTTGGCGGCGAAAAAACCATTCTAAACATTGTCACCACCAATCTTACACCATATAAGGAGGACATGAATCATGACGGTTGCAACACAAGTGAAACAAACATTGGCGGGGTTAAAATCGGCTCAAGCGAGCTTCGAAACGTTTGCTTTGCAAACCGAAAACCAAGCCGCGAAACAGCTTTACCAACAAGCTGCCCAACAAACGCAGGCGGTCGTTGATTTGGTGAACTCGCGCATGCAAGAAATTCAAAACGAAGAGCCACAATATAAACAACAATAACCTTCGCTGAAGCGAATGGGATGGTTCAGGCGGAAAGGTTGGCACAGCACGCCAACCTTTCCCGACTTGGCGGAAATACATAAAAACGAATGGGTTGATGAAGATGAAAAAATGGTGGTTGGCGGCCGTCGTTGCGATGATCGCGGTCGGCGGCTGCGCCAAAGAAGAAACGGAACAAAAACAATCGCTGCAAGGGGCAAACCTACTGAGAACCCAAACGTCCGGGACGGCGAAACATGCGGAGCTGAACCAAGGTCCGGCCGAGCGGGCGGCCAGCTATTTGCGCGGGCGCGACGATGTTCGGGACGTGGTGGCGGTCAACAGCGTGGATCGGTTGCTCATTGCTTATCAAATTCCCCATATGAAGCGGTGGAGTCGAAAACAAATTGAGAAAGACATTGACCAAAAACTGCGCGACCTGTTTCCTGGCTATGATGTTGTTTCCTCGAGCGATTTGAAAATTTTTTGGAAGACGAAGGAATTAAAAGCCAACATGGACAATCGACGCTGGGATGAACGAAAAGTCAATCGGGAAATCAAGCGCATTGAAAAGCTAAGCAAAGAGCAAACATAAGAGGTGTCATTATGGCGAATGAAAAACGGAAAAAGCTGACCCCGGTTCAGCAGGAATATCATTTATTCGAAAAAGAGCGGGAAACGAAGCGTCCTATTGTTCGAAACTGTGTTTGCGCGTTTCTCGTTGGCGGAATCATTTGCACGATCGGGCAGGCGATCTCTTATTTCTATATGTACTTCTTTGATTTCACCGAGCAAACGGCAGGCAATCCGACGGTGGCGACGATGGTCTTTTTGTCGATGATTTTAACTGGGTTTGGCGTTTATGACCGGATCGCCCAATTCGCTGGGGCGGGAAGCGCCGTGCCGGTGACAGGGTTTGGCAACGCCGTCATCTCGGCGGCGATTGAGCACCGGACGGAAGGATTTGTGTTAGGCGTCGGATCGAACATGTTCAAGCTCGCCGGATCGGTCATCTTGTTCGGTACGTTTTCCGCCTTTGTTATCGCTCTTGTCAAAACGATTGCGACCCAGTGGGGGGGATTGTAATGCTGAAAGGGCACCGCACATGGGTGTTTGCGAACAAGCCGGCAATCATCGCAACAGCGGCGGTCGGCGGGCCGTTTGAGGCGAACGGCCGCCTCGCGGAAGACTTTGATCTTCTTCACGAAGATTTATGGCTCGGAGAGGAGTCGTACGAGAAGGCGCACCGCGTGCTCATGGAAGAAGCAGCGTTTCAGGCGATGGAAAAGGCCGGATTAGAGAAGGAAAACGTACAGTTTCTCATCGCCGGCGATTTGATCAACCAGATGACGCCGACAAGTTTTGCCGCTCGAACGCTCGGCATGCCGTACCTTGGCATTTTTGGCGCCTGCTCAACCTCCATGGAAGGGCTTGCGCTCAGCGCTTTTATTACCAACTATGGCGGGGCAGACTATATCTTAACCGGTGCGTCAAGCCATAACACCGCTGTCGAAAAGCAGTTCCGCTATCCAACCGAATACGGCGGGCAAAAGCCGCCGACAGCGCAGTGGACGGTAACGGGAGCTGGCGTGGCGATCGTCAGCCCGAAAGGGGACGGGCCGCGCGTGACGGCAGCGACGATCGGCCGCGTTGTGGATATGGGGCTTGCCGACCCGTTCAACATGGGTGGAGCGATGGCGCCGGCGGCGGTCGATACGATTGAGGCGCATTTGCGCGACATGCAAATCGATGCATCGTATTACGATTTGATCGTCACCGGCGATCTAGGGCGAATCGGACGCCAAGTCTCCCTTGACTTGCTGCGTCAGCACGGCATTGACATCGATGAAGAGCGCTACCAAGATTGCGGACTTCTCATTTACCGTGACGGACAGCCGGTTTTATCCGGAGCGAGCGGGGCGGCTTGTTCCGCTGTCGTCGTTTACGGGCATCTCATCAAACGGATGCGCCGCGGCGAACTGAAGCGCATTTTGGCGGTGGCGACAGGGGCGCTGTTATCGCCATTGTCGTTTCAGCAAAACGAAACGATCCCGTGCATTGCCCATGCGGTGGCGATCGAGTACGGAGGTGAGGCGTAGCGTGTTGGCCATGTTTTTTTGGGCGTTTGTCGTCGGCGGGCTGATTTGCGTGATCGGGCAAATTTTGATGGATGTGTTTAAACTGACACCTGCGCATACGTTGACGATTCTCGTCGTCGTCGGGGCGATTTTGGATGGATTCGGTTTGTATGAGCCGCTCATTAATTTTGCCGGCGCCGGGGCGACGATTCCGATTACGAGCTTTGGAAACGCGCTCGTTCACGGCGCGATGCAAGAGGCGGAAAAACACGGCATTATCGGCGTATTGACCGGCATGTTTGAAGTGACGAGCGCCGGCATCTCCGCGGCGATCGTCTTTGGGTTTATCGGGGCGCTCTTGTTCCGCCCGAAAGGATAGGAGGGATCTTCCATGACCGTTGCTTCGCAGGTGAAACAAACGTTGGCGAGCTTAAAAGGCATTCACGCTGGGCTGCAACAGCTGGCGCTCACTTCCCAGGATGAAACGGCGCAGCGGACGTTTCATGAAGCGATGCTTGCGACAGAGGAGATCATCGCGGACATCAAAGACCGGATCGGCCGGCTCGAGTTCGAGGAGCCGCAATATCACGGAAAGTAAGGAGCATGATCGATGCCTATATGGTTAGAAACCGCCATTCGTTCGATTTGCATTTTAATCGGGTTGTTTGTGATCACCCGCATTCTCGGCAAAAAGCAATTATCAAAATTGTCGTTTTTTGAATACATCGTCGGCATTACCGTCGGCGATATTGCTGGAACGATGTCGGTCGATTTAGGAATTTCGTTGCAAGAAGGCATCACCAGCATTTTGATTTGGTCGCTGTTTCCAGTGGCTGTCGCTCGTCTCTCGCTGCGCAACAAGAAATTTCGCGATTTTGTCGAGGGCAATTCCACGGTTTTTATTAAAAACGGCAAAATTTTAGAGGAAAACTTGAAACGGGAGAAATATACGGTTGACGAGCTGCTCGAACAGCTGCGCAAAAAAGATGTGTTCCGCGTCGCCGACGTCGAGTTTGCGGTGCTTGAGCCAAACGGCGACTTGAACGTGTTGCTGAAGCGGGAAAAGCAGCCGCTCACCGTCGGAGATGTGTTCCCAAACCCACCGCGGGAAAAAGAGCCGCAAACGGTCATTATGGACGGCATGATTTTGGATGAGCCACTCGCTACGATGGGGCTTGGCCGCGGCTGGCTGAAGGAACAGCTTGACAAACAAGGAGTGGCGATTGAAAATGTGTTTCACGCCCAAGTCGATTCATACGGACAGCTGACGATCGATTTGTACGATGATAAGATCCAAATTGCCGAGCCGCAGGAGAAAAAGCTGCTCTTGGCCGCGATGAAAAAAATGCAGGCTGATCTGGAGCTGTATGCGTTGCAGACGAATTCCGAAGAGGCGAAGACGCTGTATGAACGAAACGCCGCAAAAATGGCAGAGCTTGTGCAAAAAGTCGAACCGCTCTTGCGAAACTGATGACACAGGAGTAAAAGACGATGGATGACAAACGGATAAAAACGACGGATGAGGAAATTCAAGTCCAATTGAAACCAAACGACCGCTCCGAGCGGACGCGGACGACCGATGAGGAAATTTCGATTGAATTCATGTTTGACAGCCCGCAGCTGATGCGCCAGCCGAAAGACTACGACGAAATTGAATATTAACGGCTTCCGTTTCCACAATCAGCGATCCATAAGGAGCTGTCTGTTCATTCGCATGGCTGTCCGAGAAGGAAAGCTTCCTTCTCGGACAGCCTCTTTTTGTTGCCCTTCTTCTCTGGCGAGGCAAGGATGCCGCCCCGTCTTACTCCGGCAGGGACTGCAAAAAGGCGCGCACTTCTTCCGGCGTTTTCGCATCAGCGCTATGCAGATGGGCGATTTTTTCCCCGTTTCGGAACACAAGAAGACTTGGAATGCCAAGCACTTGGTACTTCTCACCAATATCTGGAAACTGGTCTCGGTCGATTTCGAACCAGTCGTACTGCCCGTAATCGCGGATGATGTCATCGATGAACATGTTCAGGCGCACGCAGTCTGGACACCAAGTTGTGTAAAACTTCATAATCGCTGGCTTATCGCCGGAAATGGCCGCCTCGAATTGCTCAACTGTTTCAATTTGTCTCACATTCGTTCCCTCCCTTTCATGTTGCCGTTCATCTTTACTTTACCATATGGCAAGGCAAAAAAAGAACGGGGACGCCTTCACCTCGGGCAGTCGTTTTTGCATACAACAGTAAGAAAGGAGGGGAAAGTGTGAGCAAAGAGTTGGAAAAAGCGCTCGAAAATTGGGTTGCGTCGCGCAAAGAAGGGCATGAAACGTTCATCCGCCTGTTTGAACAATGGGGAAAGGACTTTAACAAACAGCTGCAAGAAATCGAAAAATTGAACAATGGATTTTTAAAAAGTGTACAAGGCAACTTGGACTACATCGAGCAATGGTTTGCGAAGAAGGAGCGGGAATTTGCCGAGCTGTTCCGCCGATTTGGATGACAAAATGGCCTTTGCGCCCATACGCTCCGCTAAGCCGGTGAATACGATACAGTAAACGGAGAAGGAGGTGAACATTATGATGGGCTTCTGCGGTTATGGTTATCCTTACGGCTACGGCTATGGCGGTGGCTATGGCGGTGGCTATGGCGGTGGCTTTGTGCTGATTGTCGTGTTGTTCATTTTGTTGATTATTGTCGGCGCGGCATTTGTCGCCTAACGGAAAAAGCGAATGGGATACGGGCCGTTTCGGCGCCACGGAGCGGCTCGTATTTTTCTTTCCCTAATTTGATGCACGCCGAGGCGGGAGCATCATACGATATAGCAGGGAGAAGGAGGCGGAACGATGGATCAGCAATTTTTTAAAAACATCGAACAGAAAACAGGTGTCAATATGAAAGACGTTTTTGAGCTCGCCAACTCGCTGCAAAACGCCAATTTCAGCGATGAAAAAACGGTGCGCCAAGTGGTGAAGCGGGTGGCGCAAATTGCCAACCGGAAAGTGCCAAAAGAACTTGAGGACCGAATCGTCAAGGCGATCGTCCATAACGGCAAACAAATTGATTTGAACACGATCGCCAATATGTTGAACAACAAAAAGTAAGCAAAAGGGAGCTTGCGTGCGCACAGCTCCCTTTTGCTCTGCTTGGCTCAGGAGAGCGAAACGATGTTCGATGATCCCAAGCCTTGGATCAGTGTAGACGAGGCTGTTCTATGGCCATCATTCGAGTGATTTCACCATCGTGACATGTGGGATGCCGGCGTCCATAAAGACGCCGGAGACGGTCGTATAGCCGAGCTTTTGGTAAAACGGTTCTGCGTGCGTCTGGGCGTTCAGTTTCGCCGTTTTCGCCCCTTTTGTTTTCGCAAGCTGCTCCAACGCCTCCATCACCATCCGGCCGACGCCGCGGCCGCGGTAAGCCGGCAAAACGCAGATGCGCTCCGCTTTGCCAACCCCTTCATCGACCAGGCGAAACCGGCCGGCTGCGACTGCTTGTTCGCCATCGTATAGGACGAGATGGAACGATTCATGTTCAAATGCATCGATTTCTTCTTCTTCCGGCACGTTTTGCTCTTCGATGAATACAATCCGACGGACGCGCAACGCGTCTTCATACAACGCGCGGTCTTCCGTTGTTCCAATGGCGACGTTCATTCTCCCGTTTCCTTTCCTCCAACGATAAAGGTTTCATAGACAGTCCATGATCCGTTCTCGAGCTGGTAAAGAAGGTGGAACCGGTCGACCGTCTCTTCAAAATGGACGTTTTGCAGCCGCAGTTGGCTGTAGACGTCAGCGTATTCCGCATTCGGCAAATCGCGGCCAATTGTAATGTGCGGCACGAACACGAATTCCGGCTCCCCGGCAAACAAGCCGCTGTGCAGCTGCTCGTGCAACCGTTCCAGCACTTCGTTTGGCTCGACTTTCAAATAAATGATGTGGCTTGTCGGGTAAAACGAGCTGAATTTCGTCACTTTGATCGGAATTGGCTCCGTTTCCGCTGCGATGCGGCGCAGCTCTTTCGTCATTTCTTTGATTTGCTCCTCATCCGCCTCAAACGGGTATTTTAATGTAATGTGCGGCGGGATGAGGGCGTAATGGCTGTCGTACCGCTTCCGGTACGAGTTGGCGAAGTCTTGAATCCGCTTTGGCGGAAAAATGACAATGACGTACTTCATTCCGCTTTCCCTCCTTCAGATGGTTCGTTTGCCGTTATTTACAGCGACAAAATGGCCGATACCGCCCGGGGCACATCCGGCTGCCAATACGTCCATGCATGCCCGCCGGCAAATTCATGGTACGTGTAGGGAAACCGCTTTTCGATCAATAAGTCCCGTGCGGCCCGGTTCGGGGTGATAAAATCGCGTACATGGCCGTCCGTCGTTTTGACCGCCGTTTCTTCTGCGCCGACGGAATGGTAAAGGGAAAGAAGCGACGGGGCGCGGAACGCGCGGATGCGTTCGAGCACCGAGTCGTCAATGTAAGGAGACTGCATGGCGATTTTTCCAAATGTATGCGGATACAACAGACCGGCTAGAAGCGACACGGTTCCTCCCAGCGAATCGCCAATCAGCGCTCGTCCTTTGCCCATTTGATATGTCGGCAGCTCGCGATCCAAAAACGGCGCGAGCTCATGGGCCAAAAAGCGGATATAGGCTTCGTTTTTTCGACCGGCCGGGTGGTATTTCTCGTAGCGGTCGCTGACGTTCCGGTCCGGGATGCCGACAACGATCGTTCGGTCGATCGTTCCTTCGTCCATGAGTGTCTCGATCACGGTTTTGATTTTTCCGTACATAAAATAATCCTTGCCGTCTTGCGCGATTAATAAAGAATATTTATGCAACGGAGAAAAATCGCTTGGCAAGTAGACAAGCAACCCGATTTCTTCTTGCAGCTCCCTGCTGTAAAGCGTATAATCGCGCATCGTTCCTGTTGCTGTCGCCATGATCATCCTCCATGAAAGCGCAAGTTCACTTGTTATTGTAACATATTTAGGCAAAAAGATGTTAACGAAGGGCTCGAATTTTTCGTGAACTTGCCGAACATTGGCGCCGGCAAAAAAATGACTTGCAAAAATGGCCGGAATGCGTTACATTTTTTAATAAATTAACAATTAACAAAATTAAATACGCAGCGGTTCTTATCAAGAGAAGCGGAGGGAACTGGCCCAATGAAGCTTCAGCAACCAGCCGCCCGACGGCCAGGTGCTAAATCCAGCGAATTGAGCATTCAATTCGGCAGATAAGAAGAAGCATGACCATGTTCGTATGGAAAAGTCTTCTTCTTAGAAGACTTTTTTTATTTACTCAAGCGGCCGCTCCCTCAACCGAGAGGCGTCGAGGATCAAGGCCCTCGGCTGCTGCTTGACCAACAGCGGCGCTTCGTTGGGCGTTAAGTGGTTGGCCGTTGATCCATGATGGAATTTTCAACAGAAGGAGAGAGATGAGGTGGATAAACTAGAAACGTTGTTAGCGCAAATTGGCAACCGGAGCGAAACGGTGACGGGGACGGTCAACCCGCCAGTTTATTTTTCCACCGCCTACCGTCATGCCGGCATCGGGGAGTCGACCGGGTTTGACTATATCCGCACCGGCAACCCGACGCGCAAAATCGTCGAAGAAGCGATCGCGAGACTGGAAGGCGGCGACCAAGGCTATGCGTTCAGCTCCGGCATGGCCGCCATTCAGACAGTGCTCGCCTTGTTTGAGAGCGGAGACGAGTTTCTCGTATCGGCCGACCTTTACGGCGGGACGTACCGCCTGTTTGAGCGCGGCTGGCGCAAGTACGGTCTCGGCTTTCATTACGTCGATTTTGCCGATCTTGATGCTGTGGAAGAAAAAATCACGGAAAAAACGAAAGCCATCTTTTTGGAAACGCCGACGAACCCATTGATGCAGGAGGCGGATATTTCGGCGGTCGCCAAGCTCGCCAAACGGCATGGGCTTTTGTTGATTGTTGACAACACGTTTTATACACCGGTGATTCAACGCCCGATCGAACAAGGCGCCGATATTGTCATCCACAGCGCCACGAAATATTTAGGCGGCCATAACGACGTGTTGGCTGGCCTTGTCGTCGCCAAGGGCGAGGAGCTCTGTCAACGCCTGACCGAGTATCAGAACGCCATCGGCGCGGTGTTGTCGCCGTTTGATTCGTGGCTGTTGATTCGCGGGATGAAAACGCTGGCGCTAAGGATGCGCCAGCATGAAGAAAACGCCAAGCGCATCAGCGCCTTTTTGCGCGAACATGAAGATGTCACTGATGTGCTGTATCCGGGGAGAGGCGGGATGCTGTCGTTCCGGATTGCCGATGAAAAGTGGGTGAACGGGTTTTTAAAAAGCTTGCGCCTCATTACATTCGCGGAAAGCCTGGGCGGAGTCGAAAGCTTTATTACGTACCCAGCGACGCAGACGCATGCGGACATTCCTGAGGAAATCCGCATCCAAAACGGTATTTGCAACCGACTGCTCCGCTTCTCGGTCGGCATCGAACATGCGGATGATTTAATCGCCGACTTGGCGCAAGCGTTCAAACACATGAAAGAGGTGTAAGCGATGGAACGGGAATGGTCGTTTTCAACGAAACTTCTCCATAATGAATGGAAAGTCGATCGCCACACGGGAGCGGTGAGCGTGCCGATCCAGCACGCCTCCACGTTCCATCAGTTCGATTTCGACACGTTCGGCAAATACGACTACAGCCGCTCCGGCAACCCGACGCGCGAGGCGCTCGAGGAAACGATTGCGGCGTTAGAAGGCGGCGTGCGCGGATTCGCCTTCGCTTCTGGCATGGCGGCCATTTCGACGGCGTTTTTGCTCTTGTCCCGAGGCGACCACGTCCTCGTGACCGAAGACGTCTACGGCGGCACGTACCGGATGATCACGGAAGTGTTGACCCGCTTTGGCATCGAGCATACGTTTGTCGATATGACGGATTTAAACACAGTAGCGGAAAACATTCGTCCGAACACGAAAGTCATTTATATGGAAACGCCGTCCAATCCGCTGTTAAAAGTGACCGACATTCAAGGCGTCGTCAAGCTGGCGAAAGCGCACGGCTGTTTGACGTTCTTGGATAATACGTTCATGACGCCGGCGTTGCAGCGGCCGCTTGACCTTGGCGTCGATATTGTCCTTCACAGCGCCACGAAATTTTTAGCCGGCCATAGCGACGTCGTCGCCGGGCTGGCGGTCGTGAAAGACGAGGAATTGGGAAAAGAATTGTACAAACTGCAAAACGCGTTTGGCGCCGTCCTTGGCGTCCAAGATGCGTGGCTTGTGCTGCGGGGATTAAAAACGCTCCACGTTCGGCTGAAGCAGTCGTCCGAATCCGCCCTGGCCATCGCTGAGTATTTGGCGCGCCATCCGAAAGTGGAAGATGTGTATTATCCAGGGCTTTCGCACCACCCAGGCCATGACATCCAGCGCCATCAGGCGGCCGGGTTTGGCGCTGTGCTGTCGTTCCGTTTAGCCGATGAAGAAGCGGCTCGGACGTTCGTCCGAAACGTCCGCTTGCCGGTGTTTGCTGTCAGCCTTGGGGCGGTCGAGTCAATTTTATCGCACCCAGCGAAAATGTCGCATGCGGCGATGCCAAAAGAAGAGAGGCTCCGGCGCGGCATTACCGACGGCTTGTTGCGGCTGAGCGTCGGGCTTGAGGATGTCAACGATTTGATCGCCGATTTTGAGCAGGCGTTGTCGTTTGTTCAGGAGCGGCCGTCAGTTTCAACGCCATAGCCATCAGCCCGCCAAGCCTTCACAGCTCGGCGGGCGGGTCAAGATGCCGCTGAGGTTGACAACAGCCGCTCCTCTTTTAAGTGTTTCAAAAAGAGATCGACGAGTTCGCCGTCCCACTGGGTTCCCTTTCCTTTTCTCAAGATGTCTGCCGCTTGACGAATATCCATCCCTTTACGGTACGGACGATCCGAAGTCATGGCGTCAAATGCATCGGCCACGGCGATGATTTTGCCAAACAACGGAATGTCATCGCCTGCCAACCCATCTGGATATCCCTTTCCATCTATGCGTTCGTGATGGGAGCGGATGCCGGCTAACAGCGGCTCAATCGGTTCGATTGGCCTAATCTCGCGCAAAATGGCTTCTCCAAGGGCGGGGTGTTTTTTGATCCGGGCAAATTCATCATCGCTTAGCTTTCCCACTTTAAGCAAAATGGCATCGGGAACGCCGATCTTTCCGATGTCATGCAGTAGAGCGGAACGATACAAGGCATCAAGCTGTTCATTCGGAAGGGAAAGCTTTTCCCCAATCGCGAGTGCGTAACGGGCCACGCGCAGCGAGTGCCCAGCTGTATAAGGATCGCGGGCGTCAAGCGCCGCTGTCAGGACAGTGATGAAACGGTTGAGCAGTTCTTTGTTCGTTCGGTCGCGTCGATGCACAGCGTCGATCATATGATTAAATCCGCGAAGCAAATCGGCAAATTCATCGGTATACACATTGTGGGCGACGGGTTTATACGTTTCGTTTTCTGCCCGTTTCATATGACTTAACAGCACACTGACCGGCTCATGGATCTCATCGACCAACAAGCGAGTCAAGAAAACGGAAAACGCGATCGAAAACAGCAAAATCACGGCTGCCCAGGGCCAATACGACCAATGGGATGCACTCGGTCCGGCGAGCGACCATTTGATTTCCATCGCTAAGCTGAACAATAAAACAGGAAATGTGCTGCTGAACAAGACCGTCAGCTGCAATTTGGTTTTGAGCGGCACCGGAAGCGGCGTGCGTTTTTCATCAATTCCCCCAGCCTTTGCAAGCAAATTCTCGTTTGATAGAACAATCAGAATGTAGAAAAAATACGATGTCGAACCGTTCCAACACGGATTATTCCTTTGGGAGGAAGTCACCTTTCCTTTTTTCATCATGAACAGCGATTTTTTTAAAAAAGTTGTTGACAAACAACTTGCCCGTTTATATAATTAAAAATGTGTTCGATAGCGGACAATAAAATATGATTCCGTAGCTCAGCTGGGAGAGCGCCACCTTGACAGGGTGGAGGTCGCTGGTTCGAGCCCAGTCGGAATCACTAAAGTGAGAGGCTTGAAATCCTTGCGTATCAAGGGTTTCAAGCTTTTTCGTTTTATTAGCAATTGTGCTAAAATCTCCGGGATTTAAAAATTTGCACAAAACTTGCACCTTTAGTCAACTAAAGGGTTCTGACTTTGTTTTAAGAGGGCATTTTCAAATTTCTCTGCCGCTTGCTCTTGTAAATCATCGCTGACATGTGAGTATAAATCTAAAGTTATACCAACGCGAGAATGTCCCAACCGTTCGCTAACCACTTTTGGATTTTCGCCTTGCTGCATTAAGATGGTTGCATGTGTATGCCACAAATCATGGAAGCTTATACGTGGTACACTTGCTTCTTCGATCAAGCGATAAAATTGGCGTAACAAGTTTCGTGGATCGAGAGGTTTTCCGTCGTCAGTGCAGACAATTAAATTGTTATCTTGGTATTGAGTACCCAATTTCTCCTTTTGAAATTCTTGTTTTTGTTTATGTTTCTTTAGTACATTTACAACATGTTGAGAAATTGAAATTTGTCTTTTCGATTTTTTTGTTTTAGGCTCTTTAAAAATTAATCCTTTGCCTGAGACAAAGCATAAGCTGCGCTTGATGCGGATTTTCTTATTCTCAAAATCCACGTCATCCCATTTTAGCCCTAAAACTTCTCCACGTCGCATTCCTGTGAAAATCGCAAGAAGGTAAGGGATCTCCATAGAGCTATCTTTAATCAGATTCAGAAATCGATTTACCTCATCCACTGTCCATGTAATTTTTTCTTCACTTTTCACTTTGGGTGGTTTAGCATTTTTTACAGGATTCACTTTAACCAACGACCATCTTACAGCTTGATCAAATGCTTGATTGAGCAAATTATGCATTTGTCGGATATATGCACCTGAATACCCGCTGTCTAACTTGTCTACATAAAAACTGTCAATATCAAATGTTGTAATTTCATTAATTTTTTTATGTTGGAAATATTTCATAATATGATTTCTGATTACATATTCCCTGCTTTTTGCGGTAGTTATTTCTACTGTTCTTTTATAAGAGGTGTTAAACCACCGCTCCATGAACATCGAAAAATCTTCTGTACTTTCTTTAAAATAACTTCCATCATCGACTTGGTTTTTAATTTTAAGAAGTTCTTTCTTCGCTTCAGTCTTTGTACGAAACGGTCCGAAACTTGCTTGCTTTCTCTTACCGGTAACTGGATCTTTCCCTACATCAATTCGAAAATAAAATCCTTTTTTCTTTTCTTTAATTAACTTGTCAAAGTTCATCATTACACCCCATGTTAAAGCCGATGATAAAATCCCCAATATAGCCGGAATAAAATTCCCCACTTACAATAGAACCATAGTGTCAACGAGAGGAGCTATGGTTCATGATTACGAGAGGGGAATTTTTTATGATCAAAGAGATGTATGAAAGGGGAATGAGTATTTCCGATATTGCGAGGGAATTGGGGATCGATCGGAAAACCGTCCGAAAATATATTCACTCCCCCAATCCTCCTTCCAAATCCAAGCGAAAACAAAGAAAAAGCAAGTTAGATCCATTTAAGCCGTATCTTCAAAAACGAATGTTAGAAGATGGGGTGTTTAATAGCGAAAAGTTGTTTTTTGAAATTCGACAACAGGGCTATACGGGAGGAAAGACGATTTTAAAAGACTATATGAAACCTTTCCGAGAGACGGCGAAAAAGAAATACACCGTTCGTTATGAAACGCTTCCTGGCGAACAAATGCAAGTCGATTGGAAAGAAGTTGGGGAGGTCGTGATCGAAGGGAAAAAAGTCAAGTTATCGCTATTTGTGGCCACGTTAGGCTATTCGCGGATGAAATACGCGGTATTTACGACCAGCCAGGATCAGGAACACTTAATGGAATGCCTGATTCAGAGCTTCAAGTACTTTGGCGGGGTTCCGAAGAAGGTGTTATTTGACAATATGAAGACCGTTACAGACGGGCGAGAACAAGGAGTGGTGAAATGGAATCAACGATTTTCCGAATTTGCGAGTTACTATGGATTTATTCCAAAAGTATGCCGGCCTTACCGGGCCCAGACAAAGGGAAAAGTCGAACGAGCCATTCAGTATATCATGGATCACTTCTATGTGGGGACAGCGTTTGAAAGCATCGAGGAATTAAATTTCCTTCTCCATCGTTGGCTCGATCAAGTGGCGAATCGGAAGCCAAACGCCACTACCGGTATTTCTCCGCAAGAGCGTTGGGCCGAGGAGTCACTCAAGCCTCTTCCGTTGAAAGATTACGATACGAGCTATCTTTCCTATCGGAAGGTGCATTGGGATGGCAGTTTCTCCTACAAAGGGGAACAATGGCTCTTATCGGCGGAGTATGCGGGCAAAGAAATTCTGGTGAAGGAGCGATTAAATGGAGATATTCGATTGTACTTTCGAGGGGAGGAGATTTCTCACGTGGACCAACAGAAAAAAGTGATTTCATTCGCCGAAAAAATAAAAAAGAAACAAACGGAAATGGCCGCCACCATTTCGCCTGTTTCGGTGGAAGTGGATACTCGTCCATTGTCCGTTTATGACGCATTCCTGCGAGGGGAAAGCTCATGAAAGAACGAATACACGAGTATTGCCACCGACTCCATTTGCCTGTCATGGCGGAACGATGGTCCGCCATGGCAGAATACGCCTCTACTCATAATATATCATATTCAGAGTTTTTATTCCGCTTATTAGAGGCAGAAATCGTCGAAAAACAGGCACGATCGATCCAAACGCTCATCAAGCTGTCCAAACTGCCGTATCGCAAGACGATCGATACGTTTGATTTTACCGCGCAGCCTTCGGTGGATGAGCGCCGGATTCGAGAACTGCTTACGTTGTCCTTTATTGACCGGAAAGAAAATATCCTCTTTCTCGGTCCACCGGGTATTGGGAAGACACATCTGGCAATTTCGATTGGAATGGAGGCGATCGCAAGAGGATATAAAACGTATTTTATTACCGCTCACGATTTGGTCAATCAGTTAAGAAGAGCCGACCAGGAAGGAAAGTTGGAGAAAAAGCTTCGTGTCTTTGTGAAGCCAACCGTTCTCATTATTGATGAAATGGGGTATCTAAAACTGGACCCGAACAGCGCTCATTACTTATTTCAAGTGATCGCCCGGCGGTACGAGCATGCCCCGATTATCCTCACCTCCAACAAAAGCTTTGGGGAATGGGGAGAAATCGTGGGAGACTCGGTTTTGGCGACAGCGATGTTAGATCGATTACTGCATCATTCCATCATTTTCAACCTAAAGGGGGAAAGCTATCGATTACGGGAAAAGAGGCTCCAAGAAGAAAAACAGAAGGATCAATGAAAGGTCCTTCTGGGGAATTTTAAACCGGCGATTTTGGGGAAAAAATAATCGGCCTTGACAATTCCCTCCTATTCTAAATATTTAATGGAAGGCAATGGTTCCACCTTACTTGCATAGTAAAAATTCAACACACTAAAGAAGTCTATTGATTTACCTGTTTTTAAATCGACGATTAAAATGTGATCGCCATAGTTAAAATCGTCAGCTTCCAGTCTGCGTGGTGTTTCCTTGCCTAAAGTATCAACAAACGAACTATAGTAGTACGGGTCTGGACCAGATTGATATTGTGATTCGTGGTATGTGAAAAGCGTACCTACATCCAGATATACCATAATTGCAAAATCAGAACTTGCATAACTAGAAGAGTAGGTAATCGGCTCTGAAACAGCAGATATCTTTATATCCGATAGGGAATGCGTTCTTTGCGAATATCCCCCGTTGTATGAGAAATAATATTTTTTTCCCAATCAAGCTGTTCATTATTTCCACTTAAATTCAACACACATTGACCGTTTGTATACACGGAATCATCGCTATATTTTGCAACGAATTTTGTGAAATCTAGCGAAATAAATAGGGCTTCATTAAAATTAGCAGGATTGGAGGCATTCAGTTGAAGTTTGTATGTATCCCCAAAGTCCCTTGTGAAAATACACCTAAAGCATAATCACCTGCTGGAAGATTACTTAACACCATTAATTCTCCCGGTGAACTATAGATGTTAGTGGGATATGCTAATTCATTTTCAAAATCTCCAACATAAAGTTGCAATATAATCAGCGTTTTCTGATAAAATCTGGATACTAACGTTTTTAGGACTAAAGAAAAATAAGTCATTTGGTTCATCTTCTGTTAAATAATCCTCAGTATTTAATATTAAACCACCTACATTATATTGGGATTGAATTTTTGGTATAACGTTTCCAATTTTTGTTTGTTTTTATTTCAGTTTGTGCTTTATCAGTATTTACCGATAGTGATTCATCCGTAAAACCCATACTTTCTTGTAGTTCAATAATTGAATTCATGTTTGGATTTGATACAAGTAATTCATTCGCATAGCTTTTCTGTACTCCAATGGCCGACAAAGTGAAAATTAAAACAAAATTAATGTCTTACCTGGTTTTCCAAAAAATGAATTCATTTCATACTTTACCCCCTAAAGGTAACTATTCACCCCAGTGCTAGTGTATAAAAAAGCCCAGCACAAATAGGGCATTTCGGTCATAGAAAATGCCCTAGGTAGCGGAAAGAACTCGATCGATCGTTTCGCCTGCCAACAGAAGACATAACGAATCCCACACGTTTTTTTCGTGTTTCGTCAGTGTGGAAACGATGCTTCTTGCGATGCAAAACGACTGCGCGAATGTTTCTTCGCGAAATGTACCCGAAATGTTCTCTTTGACTTTAACCATGCGAAGATCGCGTTCGGCTTGGTTGTTGTCAAAGGGAACATGTACTTCACGTAAGAAACGCAGCGCTTCTTCCTTTCGTTTTTGAAGGCGTCGAACAAAAGCGAGTGCTTTTTTCGGAAGAGGCGTCATCGTTTCTAATCGGTGTTGTGCTCTTTCTAGGATGCGATCATACACTCGTTCCCACCGTCTCGCTTCTTCTTCGGAAAGTGCACCGTGATGGGCTTCGACGGCTTGCTTGGCGGCTAACAGAAACGTGGTCATGCGCATCGCCCACGTATGCCCCTGTTCGATGAATCCTTTTAACTCACGCAAATGGTGGGCATGACAAAGGGCATGGGTGGCATGTGTGTATTTCGGATACGTACCGAACGCATCGTGCATCATCGTCCCTTCATATCGGGGAAGAATCCCGATCTCATCGGTCGCTTTTTTTCCACGAGAAGCGTGAGGAGCCAAGTATGTATATCTCGATGTACACGCGACATGCACCCATGCGAGTTTCCCATTGATGCGCAAACTCGTTTCATCGACATGCAGGATGTTGGATTCAAGTAAGGCGTCTTCGATGATGTCCATATTTGATTCCAGCGCTTCGCGTCCTCGTTTCACCATATTGGCAAGGGTTCCTGTACTAATCGAGTGTTGATATAACGCTTCGATTGTATCACTTAAACGCTTGTACGGGATCAATTGGATATGATGTAAATAAACAACGAGCGCCGTGAGCCGTGGACCGTATTGCACATGATTCGTGACATGGGATGGGAATTCGGCTTGTTGCACGCATCGACAATGTGGACACGATTTCACTTCACGTTCATGTTGTGTCACCTCGATCGCCACAGGAGGGACATCAAACACTTGACGGATATCGACTTTGAACGGTTTGACTTCACGCAAAGAAGCTCCACATCCTTGACACGTATGCACACGGTGGACGACACGATGATGTGGATGTTCCACTTGACGGAGCGTCTTCCCCTCATGTCCCTCTTGCCCACCAGGCTTTTTGCCAGACGGCTCGCGGGAGGAACGCTTTTTCTCAAAACGGTCAGAAGATGGGGGCAAATGGCTATTGGAGCTGTTTTTTTTCGTGCGTGCTTCCAGCTCTTGAACACGGTACTTCAGTTGTTCATTTTCTTTGCGTAGCTGTTTGTTTTCGTGACGCAAATGTTCATTTTCTTGAATGAGTTGATGAATGAGCTGTTTTTGTTGTTGAACTTTGCCGATTAAGCTCTCAACTGTAAATACAGCTTGTTGTACCGTCAACATGCGATTCACCTCCTTGTCTATCAATATTCACATCATAGACAAGGAAAGAAGAAAATATTCAGCTCACTTTATGATGTGGCTGAATAGTTACCCCTAAAGTAGTATTTGTTATTATTATCGGTTTTTTAAATAAATAATTTGATAATTATAAGGAATAATTTGAATATACCCGTGGTGCTAGTTGAGCGTCAGCGCTCAACTAGCCCTAGTGTGACCAGGGAATACGCCAACAAGATGCCATCGAGTGCCACTTCAAACCCGGTAATGGAATTCGCTCGAATGTCGGTGATCCGGTATTGGTCTACGAGAATCGAAAACACCGTCTCGATGACTTTGCGTTTTTTCCTGATCCATTCTTCCCATGCCTTGGATGGGCCGTGCTTTTGATTGTGTCGAGACGGTGTCCAGAACGCGGCTTGGTGTTCTTCGTACAGCTTTTCTCGAAGAGCGTGGCTGATGTACCCTTTGTCCCCAAAGTTGTAGGGATGAGGGATTTGAGTCATCACCGTTTCAGCGGCTTTGACGTCGTGGCAGGACGCTTCCGTCACGACATAGCCCATGGCCAGCCCTTGATTGGTCACTTGAAGATGCAGCTTGAAACCGTAGTACCATTGCTTTTTGGAAGCACAATACCCCATATCCGCGATCCCTCGAAATCGCTTGACGCGCTGCATTCTTGCGGGATGGCACAACGGAAGAGGCAAGCTGTCGACGACCGCATAAGCATGGTGTTGGCCACGTTTCGCCAGCTCATGACGGATCCATTTGATGGCGAAACCAAGCGCTCGGCAGCGGCGGTTGTATCGGGAGCGTTCAAGAAACGAGCCGTTTGTGAACAAATTTCCCGTGACAAAACGATGCCAGGCTCGTTCGGAAGAAAAGCCCAGCAGCTTCCCCAAAAGGTGAACCGCCATGACCACTTCGTCTTCTTGCTTGACCAAGTGACGGTTGCGGCGATGAAGATACATTTGAATCAACGACAGTTGGGCAGAAACAAAACAGAAAATAGCGGCATATTGTTTTTGAAGTTTGGCTGGATCTGTAGTAAAATGAAAGTGCTCTTGCATGGGGGATCTCTCCTTTCGAATGTTGGGTGACACTTTCATTCTACTGGAGATCCGCCAGCAAGGGCTATTTTTATGCTTGATCAAGTTTATCTAGCACCACGGGTTTGAATATATTTTTATTGGCTCTTCGGTTTATGTGGTAGAAATATATTTATAATTGTTTTTAAGCAAAACTTATTTCACTAATGGACAGTTTAATTAAAGAAGGAAAAAAGTAATGGAACATGGGATTATTAACAAAAGTGGTATTTATGAATATATATGTAAAAATCTTTTGTGAGAGGTATATGGAGTAAAGAAACAGAAATTTTAATATGAATCTTTAAGAAGGTCAACTTTTGCCATTTCCTAATGTGTCATGGCTGAGAGCGAGAGGAGGGATGGAATATGCCTTCATGTGTAAATTGTAACCGTAAACTTTCGTGGACAGAGGTATTTAAGCAGACGATGCTTGTCAAGAGAGACCCGTTGCGATGTCCAAATTGCAAGCAACAACTATTTTTTACCGCTAAATCGAAAAAGAAATTGTTTCTCGTAGCGGCAACCGTGCCTATCTTGTTAGTGCTTTTAACTTCATTCCAGATTCCAACGACAATCTCTGTTATCACATTAATTGTTTATGCTCTCTTAGTCGTATTGATCGTACCATTTCTTGTCGAGATAACAAACAAAGAAGAGGCTCTGTTCTGAATACAGTAGCCTATTCTTCATGTTCCTAAATCAACAAACAATAATATATTTTATTTTATTTTATTTTTTCATCATTTTTGATATTTTCGGAATAAATGGTCAAGATTAATGAAAAGGTGGCAGCTAAGATAATAATAATAGAAGTTATATCAACATCATTATTAATGACCTGATAAACACCATATCCCATTAATAGAATAGGACTAAAGTAATTAAGAAATTTAGTTTTCATTGATATTATTCCTTCCTATTAATTTCTTCAAAAAATATTTGTTTCCATTTTAGGATGAAGAAATCAAAAATTTCCTCTAAATCGAACAGGCGGAAACATCGAATATGAGAAATGACTATTATCAACGAAATCTAGATACGCAATATGACCGGATTGAAGGTCTTTTTTGGTCCCAAGAAATCGAAATGGGGAATTTTAAACGCAGTTGTTTGCTCCTTGCCAACGTCACACCGGCTGGCTGGAGAAAGCGATCATCAAGATGTATCAAAGTGGCATGAGTACACGTGAGATTGAATTCCAAATAATGCAAAATTCCACAAAAATGTTATAGAAATTGCTCATCTAGGTGGCTTAGTTGTAGAACACTTGGTTATTGAAAAAAACAATAAAAATTACTAAATGAACGCCCTTTTCCAGTTTTTCTTGATTATAATCCGTAAGCTTTATATCCTAAAATTTGATTTAAGTTTCGATTAATCGTTGTACAACAGGTGATTTTTGATGCCCATTTGGATCTAGTATTCCTAATTCACCAGCTCTTTTCAATGCTTGAATAAGGAGTTCACTGTTTCCGTTGCTGCGAAGTTGACGTTCTTCTTCCGCTGACATGTGTATCACATTATCTGGATTAATGGGTTCCGTTGCATTTTCCATCATATTTCTGAAACCTTTACCATCTAAAATAACAACATTATTTTTTTCTTCTAATACATGTCCTTTATATCCATAAAGAGATCGAAGCATCCAAAGTTGACGATTAGAATTAAAATTTGCCATCTGTTCTTGGTTTAATCCACTCAACATTATTCTCACTTCCTTTCCATTTTATTATATCGACTTCATTATGCAAATTTTTATAATTTTAATTCAAAAATTCAATATTTTCGCTCAGCCGTTCCACTCCATTGGTCGTGCGCAGGCGTCGCCGGTAACGATCCGGATAGTCTAGGACAGCCGTAGCGTCTTCAAACTCTTCTTCGAGGATTTGATTCAGAATTTGTTCGAGTAGCTTAGTCAATCCTTGATCTTTCGGCAATAACCCGTGCAAAAGTTCATCATTTACAGGAATATGATATTGGGCCATCGTTGCATACCTCCTTATGTTTGGGGTTCACTGTTTATTTGACCAAAGAGGAAGCAACGTGGCTCTTTTGTTTATTCCCTTTTTACACAATTATACGGACTTAACTTAGGAACCCACATACTACACACCGAAGAAAAATCTGCACAAAACTTGCACAAAATCTGCACAAGAGGCACTTTAACATAATTAATTTATTTAATTTTTATTAACTCTCTTAAACAAAAAACCTTGAAATATCGCGTATTTTCAAGACATATTTAATTTTATTTATCCCATATTTACATAGTTGAATTTCCCCTTCTATTTTGACAGGGTGGAGGTCGCTGGTTCGAGCCCAGTCGGAATCACTAAAGTGGGAAGCTTGAAATCCTTGCATATATCAAGGATTTCAAGCTTTTCGTTTTTTATAGCATTTACTCAAATGACGGTCGTGCCATTTTGGTACCGAAGCATTTTTCGTTTGATTTTGATAGCAGGGCATCGATCTGATTGGATGCTTCCTTTTCAATTAAGATATAAATGGTTAACTATCATGATGTTTTTGAAAAAAATAAAGCAGCATCATTTCATATGCTGCTGGTAGGTGATTTATTTGCTATTCACTTCAACGTAAGAAGGAATCGGACAAGCCTCTTGCTTTAAAGAACTGTACTGTGAATGTGGATCAATCTCCACATCTTTTGTGCGCGCTTCAAACCAAGAGGTGATCAACGGCTGTAGAGAAGAATCGATATCTAATAACGTTGTTACGTGAACCGGGTGTGCACGATTGGTCAGTTTTACACTCATGACACCAAACATTCGCTGTAGCAAAGAACGCTCAAATTGCAATTCAAGCAACTTTGCGCGTTTCGTTACGAGTGTTTCTACTGTAAAGGCACCTGAGCGAAGCTGCACATGTGTATCTTCTAACCGAAACGCTGTATGACGGTATTCTCGAATGCGGTTGATATAAGTAAACACCAACACAATCGCACCAAGAATAAAGAAAAGTGGTTTCCAAAATCCAATGGCAGCAACGAGGCTTGCAAAAATAGGCGGCCGAAGCCAAATCAACTTTTTTGCTTTAGGGGATGCATAATGTGTCATACTACGCAGTTGAAATTCTGGCAGCATGATGGCTATTAATTCATGTGCTTTTTCCGTCGGTAAGTACGGGAAAAATTCATTAAGGTTTTGGTCCTCACTCGGCAAAATTTCCCCTGCTGAAATCAGCTTAATGGTTGTCACACCGAGCAACTTTTGATAGCCGTTTTGTTTGTAAATGACCGCTTGTACTTTGTCTTTACGAATGGAAAAGCTTTGTTTAGAAAGCCAGCCTTTTTGTACATAAATGCGTTCATTGTCCATTGAAATGGTATATTGATAGTAGCTATTAAACGTTTTAAAGACGCCGATACCGACAGCTGCGAATACGGCAAGTAAGACGAGCAAGATGAGCAGCCATCCTGAAAGATGAGACATCACCGTATCTACATTAATGTATTTCTCTGGATGTACATCTGACCATATATTTAAGCCAATAGGAATGATGGCTAAAAAACTGAAAGACAAAAGGGACGCTTTCAAAATATCACGAATGGTAGTAGTAAAAAGAACTTGACGTTCAGATCCATGGATGGCTTCCCCAACCTGTTTCTCTTGATTCCCATTTCGTAAAACATAATCCTCTATCTTGATGCAATCTGCTTTGCTTACAAATTTCAATGTCACATCGCTAGTCGCTTCACCTGTTTCCATTGTGATCGATTGTACGCCAAATAATCGTTGCAAAACATTTGCCTGCGTTTGCACATTCTCAAATTTTTCGCGCGGTATAAATTGCTCTGATTTAGAAAATAGGCCCTTATGTATATGAATACCATCTTCAGCAAATACCACTTTAGTAAATAATGTCTCATAGATACGAAACAGGAAACTGAATCCGAAAACCGCAATCGCACCCCATTGCACAATATTCATGAACATAGAGTTACTACCTGCATTTAGGAATAAAATGAACAGTATAAACAGATTGTTTTTGATAAGGTCTAGCATGTCATAGAATAGTTTTAGCTTGGAATAGCGAAACGTCATCTTTCATCAAGCTCCTTTAAACGGGCAAGCTTCGAAATATCATCGCGGAGCTTTATGGCAACTTCTTCCTTAATATGTGGAATGGTAACGCCGCCTTGCATCGTTTTAATTTCAATGGAGCGGACACCATATTTTCGCATAATGATGCCTTGAATCAATTCAATGGATTGTATTTTTGTCATCGGCACTACAACTTCCACTTTTGTCCAAACCCCGCTTTTAATGTATAAAAAATCATCCGTTAGCCCGTATCGAAACGTTTTATAGTATATCGGTGAGCTTACAAAATACGTCCACGGAATACCAATGATAGTAATGATAAACAGGGCGATCCAAACATACCGTAGCCAGTTCCACCAGTTAAAATAATCTGTGGAAAAATAAAGTCCAGTTATAACGACAAGGGAAATGAGTGATGTAATCAGTTCATTTAAATTGCGCACCTTCATCGCTTTAGGTGAGATTTGTTGATACTGTACTTCCATACGGTTCTCTCCTTTAAGTTGGAAAATTATCCATGCAATTTCACTTACGGTAAGTGATAAAAAAAGTTTCGTTTGAATAAGCTGTGATTGAAATTTTTGTAAAACAGCTATTTCGAAAAGTGAGAGATCTTTGAAGGAAATGTTTTGGGCTATGAGATACATTTTTGCTCTTCGCATAGCCCACAGGATATGAGTTATGAGATGAAAAACCCGAGTTCGACAGTTTTGAGGCCATTTTAGGCAAATGAAAATGGCCAAAATGCTGTTATATCAAAGATTTCGCGATGCGGATCCTAGAAAAAAACACTGAATTTCATAGGCACACGAATTCATAATTTATCCTTTAAAAAAAGCCTAATATCGCTTATAATATAGGCATGTACATACGACGAGTGACACGCAAAAACAAAGACGGAACGACTGTGACGGATCCCCATCTTGCTCATAATGAATGGGATCCAAAGGCCAAATAGGCGAAAGCGAAGGTGATGGATTCGTTCGGTCGCGAAGATGAAGTGGATCGCGCCGTCTTGGAGCGTCTGGCCAAAAGCATTTCGCGATTCCTTTCCCCTGACTCATGAATCGTGGCCGAAAGTAAGAGACGAATGCGAGTGTCTCATGCTTGGACATTTTTCTTCAAAAAACGGCGACCTTTATCAACGAACAGAACTGACGGCCAAACAAGCGCTATTCCTTGCGGCTCTAGGGCTGGAACCTCCTCCAAAGATTCTAGGCATCCACCCTCGCGCCTAGATACACGCCCGAAGTGTGCCCAAATGCCTCCGATCCCTTTTGTATCAAGGGGCGAGAGGCATTTTGTTTGCCTAGTGACTGTCGAACTCGGGTATACGATTAGAATTGAAAAATGCCCCAAGTGTTTTTCATCACTTGGGGCATGGATTGAAGTTACGTTAGCAAATTCGTTCCTTATTTCTTATATTTTATATTATATTATTTGCTTTTAACCATTCTTCAAATAGCTTACTTCCGACTTCATAAGATAAATCATCTGCATCAACAGTAAAAATCTTGTAACCATATTTTTCATGGAAATCATACTTATCTAATATTTTTTTAACTAATGTAGTATCTTGTTCATTATCTAAAAAAACTACCCATTTATTTTCATTCTGAATTTTATATGCGACTGCTTCTAAATCAACATTGTTCTCATAATATCCTAAATGAAGATGCTGATTTGGATCAAATTTCACGTTTATTCACTCCCTATAATTGATTTGATTACCATATGAAGTGATGTTTTTTCATATTAGGAGCTACATGATAATGTAGATAAGGTCCTTTTCCGTCAATATAATGATAATCTAATCTAAAACCCGTGGTGCTAGATAAACTCAAACAAGCATAAAAATAGCCCTTGCATGAGGATCTCCTTAAAATGAAAGTGCAACCAAACATTGAAAGGAGAATCCCTATGCAAGAGCACTTTCATTTTACTACAGATCAAGCAAAGATTCAAAAGCAATATGCCGCCATTTTCTTTTTTGTCTCTGCCCAACTGTCATCGATTCAGATGTACCTACAGCGTCGCAACCGCCATTTGGTCAAGCAAGAGGACGCTGTCATCATCGCCATTCATCTTTTAGGAAAGCTGCTCGGTTTTACTTCTGAACGGGCGTGGCATCGTTTTGTCACGGGAAATTTGTTCACAAACGGCTCGTTTCTTGAACGCTCCCGATACAACCGCCGTTGCCGGGCGCTTGGCTTCACCATCAAATGGATCGCCGTCGTGAGCAAAACGCGGCCAACATCATACCTATGCCGTCGTGGACAGCTTGCCGCTCCCATTGTGCCATACGGCAAGAATGCATCGCGTCAAACGGTTTCAAGAGATCGCCGACATCGGGTATTGCGCTTCCAAAAAGCAATGGTACTACGGGTTGAAGCTGCACCTTCAAGTGACCGATCAAGGGCTGCCAATGGGGTATGTGGTGACGGAAGCATCTTGCCACGATCGAATCGCAGCCGAAAGCGTGATGACCCAAATTCCCCACCCGTATAACTTCGGGGACAAAGGATTCATTAGCCGTGACTTGCAAAAAAGGCTGTACGAAGAATACCAAATGGCGCTTTGGACTCCGTCTCGAAAAAACCAGAAACATCGTGCGTCTGAGACATGGGAGCAGTGGATCCAACAAAAACGCAAAGTGATCGAGACGGTGTTCTCGGTTCTGGTTGACCACTATCGCATCACGGGGATCCGAGCCAATTCGATTATCGGATTTGAAGTGGCACTAGACGGTATATTGTTAGCTTATTCCCTGGTTACACTTGGGCTAGTTGAGCGCTAAAGCTCAACTAGCACCACGGGTAAATAAATGTTTCTATGGAGTACAGCTATTCATTACTTAGCACTACATTTCATTTCTAGTGGAAAGGATGGTTAGCAATGTCTACATGGAATAGAATTGAATCAGGAATTAAACAAGGATTAAAGGATGTAGCGGCTTCGTATGGAATTGATTGGAGTGGTGCTGCTAATACTGCTATATACATGCAACGAAAAAGTTTAACATATCATTGACGGAAAAGTCGCTTATCCACTTTTCGACTGGCGGTGACCGAACAATCACCCGCTTCGCAGCCCCATACATGGTTCCGGAAGCGGCATTGTTCGCTCGCCCGACAGTCGATCCAATCGCTCTGTAAAAACTACAAATGTTAAAGATTCAAATTGCACCTATATAGTAAGGTAGGTCCGGCTGTTGGGGGAGGGATTAAGGGAGCTAAAAATGCACGAGCAGAAGTAGAAATGCGTATTTCTAAAGCAGAAACACGATTAGAAGTTGGAAGGATCGAAAAAGCAGCAACACAAATGGTAGCCAAAGGAGCAGCTAAAGGAGCGATTAAAGCGATAGGAATATGGGGATTCATACCTGACATAGCCATATTTGCGAATGGTTTTAGAAAAGGGTACTCAACTGCGGGCAACTAGCAACTAGGAGGGCTTATAGTGGGAGCTTACGAAATAAACGGAATTTTCCTCGTGGTCTTTATCTATTTTCTACTGTTTCGCATCATCAAGACGAAAGACACCGATTATGTTTATGCAATCATCCCTACATTACTGGGATTTATGCTTGTTTATACACCTATTTCTGACTTTATCGAACCTTATATAGCTACCTTAGTAATTGTGGTTGTGGCTATATTATGTTTTGCCATTTTCATTAGATTACAGGTCAAAGAAATTAAAGGTAAATTGCGAAGTAGAAAGGATACGTAAGAACTATTGGGTACCGTCAAGAATTTTGTGTAATGCAAGATGGATAGAAGGCCGGTGAAAAAGTACACCCTGAGGCAGGGATTTAGGGGGCTTATGTCGAAAAAGGAAGAAAAATCGTTGGAATGGAGCGTGAGCGGATCATGAAAGCCCCCAAAAACCCTTCGACTCAGCCTCGTCTGTTTCAAGTCATCGACATGGAAGAACTCGTTCCTCCACATCATATCTTGCGCCAAATCAACAAAGCGGTTGACTTTTCCGTCATTCACGATTGGGTGGCTCCCCTGTACACGGAAAAAACGGGTCGCCCGGCGGCGGATCCGGAACGGCTGCTTCGCCTAATGCTGCTCTCGTATTTGTTCGACCACTCTGAGCGGGAGTTGTATGAGATCCTCCCCATGCATGCCGGATACTTGTGGTTTTGCGGTCTCGACTTTGAATCCGTGCTCCATCCGGATCCTCATCACCCCACACTGCCGGATCGAACGACGCTCGTCAAAACACGGAACGCTGGCGCCAACATGGAATCTTTGACCGGCTGATGACCTATGTGGTGGATCAATGCATCGCGGCGGGGTTGGTCTCGCCGGATGTCCATGCGGCGGCTGACGGCACCCAAGTGCGGGCGAATGCCTCGATCCACAGCTTGCGGGAGGTCAAGCTCGCTCCGGTGGAGACGTTGGAAGACTATCTGGCCCGCACTGCCCGGGAAGATGAACAGACCGAGGCCCGGGATCCGGATGACGACCCACCCTCTCCGTCTCCAAAATCAGGGGAATTTTCAGTAAACACGATATGGGCGGGATGGTGTCCCACTTCCACTTTTTTGATTAATTCATTCGTTTCCGTATCATAAAACAACGCCATTCCTTTCATATCCATCGACTGGTCATGCCCGTGTTGCATGGCCGGAACTAACGTAGCGCCGAGAATAGCTCCGTCGGGAGAAACTTGGACGTTATGGACCGCGCCGTCGACTTTGATCGTTCCGACCACTTTGTTTGTTCTCGCATCAATTTTTGAAATGCTTCCGCCCTCGTTGGCAGTAAAGTAGAATTTGTTCGTTTCTTGTGTTTGTTCAAGGGCGGCTGGCTGCCCATTTTTCTCTGGTTCGGTTTTGTCTTGAGGGGAATTGGCTGCGCACCCCCCGAGAACAAACGCCAACATCGCCAATAACGATAACCATACAATCGCGGTTTTGCGCATGAGCGGTTTTCTCCTTTTGCTTTAGAATTTAGGTTGAGTCTACCGACATGAATGACGGCAAAACGTGGTCGCCAAGTCAATTGAATGGCCTGCCGCAAACGGCAGCGAGAACGATTGTGGCTCACCCAACGGATGAAAATATGGTCGGGATTAGTACAGCCGAGGGAGTTTTCATTTCGAGAGATAACGGGAATACGTTTGAACGGTTTACGAGAAAAATTGATACGACGACATTTATGTTTCAAGAAAAGTCGGTTGTATTTGCAGCTGTAGAGAATGATCAGTCTATACTCATCAAACAATCATTAGACACAAAACACGAAGAAGTTCTTGCTGTTCCGCCATTGGATGAAAAAGATCATATCATGTATATAACTTCTAATCCAGCAAACGACAAAGAAATTGTGATCGTTACAATGAACGGGGATATTTTTATGACAAAAAATAACGGTGAAAGCTGGACAAAACTAGCATCAGAAGGGGAAATATAGGGACATGCGGGCGCATGTCTTTTTGTTTGCCTAAAAATATATCGCTCCATAATTTTTGCAAAATTCACTGCTACAATATAAGTAACGGATGGAGAGGGTGAGAAGAAGAGTGTATTCATTCCTAAGCCAAATCAGCAACCTGCTGAGCCAGCCGTTTCTGAATATGGCCAACAGCACAACAGCGCTTCCTGTTTTGTCAGCGTTTCTTCTTGGCATCGTCGGAGCGATGGCTCCGTGCCAGCTGACTAGCAACTTAGGAGCAATCACGTTGTACAGCAACCAATCTCTGCAAAAGGGGATCGCTTGGAAAGAACTGCTTTTATTTATTTTCGGAAAGGTCATCGCTTTTTCCGGGTTAGGCTTGATCGTCTGGTTGATGGGGAAGGAGATTCAAAGTACACTGACACTATACTTTCCATGGTTAAGAAAGCTGATTGGCCCGATTCTTGTTCTCGTAGGCTTGTATTTGTTAGGGCTTTTTAAAATGTATTGGAATGTCACTTTGTTCAGAGTGCCGAAGGGATGGGCAAAAGGAAAAATCGGTTCGTTTTTCATGGGATTTGGCTTTTCGTTGGCTTTTTGTCCAACGATGTTTGTTCTATTTTTTGTTACTCTAATGCCTCTCGTATACTCAACGTCTTATGGAGTGTTGTTGCCGAGCGTCTTTGCCGTCGGAACTTCTGTACCGGTTATTTTCTTCATCCTCATCCTTTGGTACTTAGGATTGAGCGGTGCTGTCATGAAAAAAGGAAGACGGGTAGGGAAGCTCATTCAGCAAACCGCTGGAATTGTGATGGTATTGCTTGGCGTGTTCGATACCATCACTTATTGGTTTTAAAGAAGATGATGCAGTAACAATGTTTGGAAGAACGTTTCAAGATGGTTAGGGTGATGTAGTTATAGTTGTATTTTTTTCGTCGCAACGAAGAATCCTTTCTAATACCGATAGAAATATGAATTTTGGGGGAATGGATATTGCAATTCGGCAATATAGTCGTTCAGGGCGAAAATCTTTTGCTGATCAGCGGCTTATTGATCAGTTATGTCATGTTTTATTATGGTATTAAAGTATTAAAATTGTGAATTTTTTGTGGAAATCAGTTTTTTCCTGCACAGGTATTGATTACGGTTTTGTGGTGAACATGATTTGTAGAGGGGATCTCTGTTGCGTTTTATACCCATTACCGGTATAATGTAATTAAAAGAGGTGATGTTTGATGAACCATTATGAAGATCATAATATGGATAAAAAAATGGTTCCACGAACGGAACAGGAAATCGAAAGCATTATCAAGCGCTTGAAGCGCATTGAAGGACAAGTGCGCGGTGTGCAAAAAATGGTGGAGGACAATCGTTATTGTATTGATATTTTAGTGCAAATTTCAGCGATCAGAGCGGCGTTGAACCAAGTCGGGCTGCAGCTGCTTGAACGCCACGTGAGCCATTGCGTGGCGAAAGCGATCCGTGAAGGGAGCGGAGACGAATCGATTCGCGAATTGATGGATGTGATGAAACAATTTTCGAAGTAAGGGAGGGAAAGGGAAATGGGAGAGCCGAAAACCGTGACGCTGAAGGTGACGGGCATGACATGCGCCGCGTGCGCCAATCGGATTGAGAAAGTATTAAATAAGATGGACGGCGTCAAAGCCCATGTCAATTTGGCCACGGAAAAAGCCACGATTCAATACGATCCATCAAAACAAACGATCGCCGATATCGAAACGAAAATTGAGAATTTGGGGTATGGCGTTGCGACGGAAAAAGTGACGCTTGATATTGAAGGAATGACATGTGCGGCCTGTGCGACGCGGATTGAAAAAGGGTTAAATCGGATGGAAGGTGTGACAAGCGCTGCTGTCAACTTGGCGACAAACAGCGCGGTGGTCGAATACAAGGAGGGTGTTGCATCTGTCGAAGAAATTTTAGAAAAAATCAAAAAGCTTGGGTACAAGGGGCAGATTCGAAACGAAGAACAAGACGATGCTGGCCGGAAAGAAGAGCGGCTTAAACAAAAACAACGGCAACTCGCTATTTCTATCATCTTATCGTTGCCGCTGCTCTATACGATGTTTGCCCATATGCCGTTTGATATGGGCTTGCCGATGCCGCAGCTCTTGATGAATCCGTGGTTTCAGCTTCTTTTCGCTACACCGGTTCAGTTCTACATCGGCGGTCCTTTCTATGTCGGGGCGTACCGGGCGTTACGAAATAAGAGCGCGAACATGGACGTCCTAGTGGCGCTTGGAACATCGGCCGCGTACGTTTACAGCTTGTACGAAGCTTTTCGGACGCTTGGGAATCCTGACTATATGCCGAGACTGTATTTTGAAACAAGCGCCGTCTTGATTACGCTTGTGCTTGTCGGCAAATACTTTGAGGCTCTTGCGAAAGGGAGAACAACAGAAGCGATCTCGAAGCTAGTCAGCCTTCAGGCAAAGGAAGCGACTGTCATCCGTAATGGGGAAGAAATAAAAGTTCCGCTCGAGGAAGTGGTGATCGGCGATACGATCGTTGTCAAGCCAGGAGAAAAAATCCCGGTGGACGGTACGGTCATCGCCGGGGCATCTTCCGTAGATGAATCGATGATTACCGGTGAATCGATCCCGGTTGATAAAAAGGAAGGCGACTATGTGATCGGGGCGACGATGAATACGAATGGCGTACTGACCATTCGTGCCGAAAAAGTCGGAAAAGATACCGCGCTGGCCAATATCATTAAAATCGTTGAAGAGGCGCAAGGGTCGAAAGCCCCGATTCAGCGGATGGCGGATACCATTTCCGGCATTTTCGTACCGATTGTTGTCGGAATTGCGGTTGTTTCCTTTCTAATCTGGTACTTCTTCGTTGCGCCGGGTGATTTGGCCAAAGCTCTTGAGGTGGCCATCGCTGTTCTTGTCATCGCGTGCCCTTGTGCGCTCGGTTTGGCCACACCGACATCGATTATGGTCGGTACAGGAAAAGGGGCAGAACAAGGAATTCTCTTTAAAGGAGGTGAGTACCTAGAGGGAACGCATCAAATCAATGCCGTATTACTCGATAAAACAGGAACCGTGACAAAAGGAAAACCGGAAGTCACCGATGTGCTAGCCTTCCGCGAGGACATGCTCGATTATGCGGTTTCCGCAGAGAGCGCTTCGGAGCATCCGCTGGCTCATGCGATTGTGGAATACGGGAAGAAACAAGCGATTTCGCTGAAGCCATTGGAGCACTTCTCCGCCATTACCGGCCACGGAATTGAAGCGGTCATTGACGGAAAAAGCATCCTTATTGGGACGCGAAAATTGATGAAGGAACGCTCTGTAGCGATTTCTGTGCATGAAGATAAAATGGTAGAGCTTGAAAAACAAGGGAAAACAGTGATGCTCGTTGCCATCGATGGACAGCTTGCCGGCATCATTGCTGTCGCGGATACGGTAAAAGAAAGCTCCAAAGAAGCAATTCAAACATTAAAACAAATGGGCATCGATGTCTATATGGCAACAGGGGACAATCAACGGACAGCGGAAGCGATCGCCAATGAAGTCGGCATTGAGCATGTGTACGCCGAGGTGCTCCCGGAAGACAAAGCGAACACCGTCGAGGAATTGCAAAAGCAAGGAAAACGTGTGGCGATGGTCGGTGATGGAATTAATGACGCTCCAGCTCTGGCCAAAGCGGATATTGGGATGGCGATTGGCACGGGAGCTGATGTCGCCATCGAGACCGCGGACGTGACCTTGGTCGGCGGCGATTTGCGCCATATCCCGAAAGCCATTGAGTTGAGCCGCAAAACGATGAAAAACATTCGGCAAAATCTGTTCTGGGCGTTGTTTTATAATACGATTGGCATTCCGGTCGCCGCTTTCGGATTATTGGAGCCATGGATCGCGGGAGCGGCGATGGCATTCAGCTCTGTATCGGTTGTGACAAACGCGCTTCGTTTGAAACGCGTGAAACTATAAACATTCAAGGAGGAATGGACGATGACCATTACATTACAAGTACAAGGAATGACATGCGGACATTGCAAAGCAGCGGTGACCAATGCCCTTCAAGCGTTGGATGGCGTCGGCCGTGTAGAAGTGCATTTGCAAGAAGGAACTGTCGATGTGGAGTATGATGAAACAAAGGTCAGCGTAGAAAAACTGAAAGAAGCGATTGAAGAGCAAGGATATGATGTGAAATAACATACGGAAGGTGCCCCGAAGTGATGACGGGGCACTTTTTTATCTAGAACGTAGCGGGTCTCGGCTGGGGAAAGTTTTTTCTCTTCTTGAAGAATATCGAGAAAGCGAGATGTTATAATGAAAGTAACAAGCGCGGAAAAAAAGAGGGACTGACCCAAAACGCATTTGTGTTTTGGGTCAGCCCCTTCAGCTTTTTTATTCACCTTTATTCGTTGTGTCATTCGGATCTGGGGTATAGTCCGATTTGTAATCGGTATATTTTACTTGTGTGACCATTCCGGCTGAAGCATGGTGCAAGTCATGGCAATGGAACATCCAATTTCCCGGATTATCCGCTTTAAACGCGACGACATATTCTTCACCAGGGTTTACATTTAAGGAATCCTTTATCAATGGAGAGCCTGTGACCGGCTTGCCGTTTTTGCTTAACACTTGGAAGAAATGGCCGTGTAAATGCATCGGATGTACATCCGTAGGTGAATTGTTCACGATTTTTACTTTTACGAAATCTCCTGTCTTCACATGAATAGGCGCTGTGTCAGGATACGTTTTCCCATTAATCGTGAAAATCATGCCATTTTTGCCCATGGCCGTTCCTAAATCCATTGTATACTCTACATCATATTTTTGGTCTAACGTAAATGGACCTGTCTCATATTTTCCGTATTTTGTAATATCTACCACAGGGAGATTTTCTTTTGCGTTCGCTTTGTCCGTATTGTTTGCTTGTCCTTCGTATTGAATTTTCACTTTCATGCCATCGGTACCTTTCATATTTCCGTGACATTCTAGTAACCATTCACCCGGGTTATTGGCGATAAACTCAATGTCGTAGCGCTCACCCGGAGCAATACTTAAAAGTTCATCTTTGATTGGTTGCGGATCTTTTAACGGCTGCCCGTCAGTTGCGACAATTTTAAACTCATGACCATGCAGGTGAAGTTTGTGGGCCATGTATCCTGCGTTTACAAGGCGAAGCCGCACCTTTTCGCCTTTCTTCACTTTTAAAGGTTTGACAGCGGAACCGCTTTTCCCGTTAATCGTGAAAATATCATACATATTCATATCATGGCCCATGCTGCTCATATCCATTTGTTGATTATCAGAGCTATTTCCATTATTCATATTACTATGATCCATTCCACTCATATCCATATTTCCTTCATCCGGATTGCTCATCCATTCATCTAACACAAGTGTATAATCTCGATCTACTTTTTCTTCATTTTTCGGTTCTACGATTAATGTACCGTATAATCCCTTGTCCACTTGCTCGGCGCTTTTTTGATGGGAATGATAAAAATACGTTCCCGGCACGGTTGCTGTAAATTCATACGTAAACGTTTCACCCGGTTTAATGGCGTCCATCGTGACACCCGGTACTCCATCTTGGTTATTTGGAACAGGGTAGCCGTGCCAGTGAATCGTGATCGGTTCTGGCAATTCATTTTTTAAAACAATTTTCACATTATCCCCTTGCTTTACGCGGATTTGCGCACCGGGTACCGATCCATTGTACGTGTAGACCGGGAGTTTGACTTGATCGTTGATTTGTAATAACGCTTCCTTCGCAGTAAGGTGAATTTCTTTCCCGGATAATACTTCTGTATTGGTTGCCAAAGGTAATTGCTGCTTGCTCGTTTCAGCGGAAGTATTTTCTTTTTCCATATTCATGCCGGACATGTCGTGTCCCTGCATGGAAGATGGATTTGAGCAAGCTGCGCCAATCGCTGCTACTCCTGCGAAAATGGCGCCAAGCAGCCATTTTTTCATGTCGTTTTCCCTCCTTAAGCTTGTAGTGGGAGATGCAATGATATGATAAAAAATAGATGTGCAAAATGTATGGAGAAAATCGTTCAACTGAAATGTAAAAAAGGCAAGCGATTCGGATTCACCGATGTCTAACGGTGGTAGGTAATCGCCTGCCGTCCCATTTGAACCCAAGCGTCGATAAAGTCTTGTTTCGGCGCTTTTTGGTTTTTGACAGCGGTCAATGGATCATTGAAATAAATGTACTGCTCATCGTATCCCGTAATGAGCACCGCGTGTTCCCGGTACGTGATTTTGATCGGGCCTTGCGGGGTTTGCCATTCCCGAAAGGCAGAGGGAGGAAGAGGACGAAAGGTGGTGTTGGTGATCACCCAAACCGGTGTGCCTTTGGCCAAGTATGTATAGATGTTCTCAAACGATTGCCCTGTTAAGTCGATGATTTGGTTAGGCAAGTACCGCTCAGCCAACTGCTTGATCGGCTTATGGTACACGCCGTATCCAGGCTTCGATAACGTATACATATCGCCGACAAACCCTTCATTTGGGTGGCCGTAAAACACTTGGCCATTTCGCACTTGATACGGAGTAGGATTTTTCTTGATTTGTTTCGCCAACGTCATCTTATCGACGCGAATGCCGGCATGATTCAAGAGCATGGCCAAGCTGGTTACTTCGCATCCCCTCGGCAGTTCCGGAAGCTGAGACAAAAGGGGGGCGTCAATCAGGACGGATGTCCTTAGCGCTTGTTTCTTTGAAGAGGCAACTGATCGATTCGCCTCCTTTGCTTGATTGCTGGGGGACGGATTGGTTTCTCTGCTGTTTCTGTTCTGTATGAAGGCTTTGATGGCATCGCCTGTCTGGGCCGAACTTGCATAATAGGATAATGAGGCGGCCAATAGCAAGAAACAGGACATATACAATCCGAGCGACAGTTGATCCATCCTCCCGTTTAGAGGTCTTCTCAAGAGAACAAAACAAAGGGAAACGATGAGAAAAGTCAAAAAAAGGATAAACGCTAACAAGCCATTCTCAACTCCTTTATAACACGTGTGTGTTTTTATCGTAACAGATCGATGTGCAAAAATGGTGAAATTCACACTTTCTCCATATTTTATCGTTAATATTATGAGAAACTGAAAATCTTGCAAGCAGTTTTCCTGAAAAAATGGAAACAGATTGTTTTTGAAACTTGATGTTGTGTACGATAGAATGAAAGTGTCTTTGTATAAATCATTTTAGTTTTAAACAAAGTAACTATTCACCCCAGTGCTAGTGTATAAAAAAGCCCAGCACAAATAGGGCATTTCGGTCATAGAAAATGCCCTAGGTAGCGGAAAGAACTCGATCGATCGTTTCGCCTGCCAACAGAAGACATAACGAATCCCACACGTTTTTTTCGTGTTTCGTCAGTGTGGAAACGATGCTTCTTGCGATGCAAAACGACTGCGCGAATGTTTCTTCGCGAAATGTACCCGAAATGTTCTCTTTGACTTTAACCATGCGAAGATCGCGTTCGGCTTGGTTGTTGTCAAAGGGAACATGTACTTCACGTAAGAAACGCAGCGCTTCTTCCTTTCGTTTTTGAAGGCGTCGAACAAAAGCGAGTGCTTTTTTCGGAAGAGGCGTCATCGTTTCTAATCGGTGTTGTGCTCTTTCTAGGATGCGATCATACACTCGTTCCCACCGTCTCGCTTCTTCTTCGGAAAGTGCACCGTGATGGGCTTCGACGGCTTGCTTGGCGGCTAACAGAAACGTGGTCATGCGCATCGCCCACGTATGCCCCTGTTCGATGAATCCTTTTAACTCACGCAAATGGTGGGCATGACAAAGGGCATGGGTGGCATGTGTGTATTTCGGATACGTACCGAACGCATCGTGCATCATCGTCCCTTCATATCGGGGAAGAATCCCGATCTCATCGGTCGCTTTTTTTCCACGAGAAGCGTGAGGAGCCAAGTATGTATATCTCGATGTACACGCGACATGCACCCATGCGAGTTTCCCATTGATGCGCAAACTCGTTTCATCGACATGCAGGATGTTGGATTCAAGTAAGGCGTCTTCGATGATGTCCATATTTGATTCCAGCGCTTCGCGTCCTCGTTTCACCATATTGGCAAGGGTTCCTGTACTAATCGAGTGTTGATATAACGCTTCGATTGTATCACTTAAACGCTTGTACGGGATCAATTGGATATGATGTAAATAAACAACGAGCGCCGTGAGCCGTGGACCGTATTGCACATGATTCGTGACATGGGATGGGAATTCGGCTTGTTGCACGCATCGACAATGTGGACACGATTTCACTTCACGTTCATGTTGTGTCACCTCGATCGCCACAGGAGGGACATCAAACACTTGACGGATATCGACTTTGAACGGTTTGACTTCACGCAAAGAAGCTCCACATCCTTGACACGTATGCACACGGTGGACGACACGATGATGTGGATGTTCCACTTGACGGAGCGTCTTCCCCTCATGTCCCTCTTGCCCACCAGGCTTTTTGCCAGACGGCTCGCGGGAGGAACGCTTTTTCTCAAAACGGTCAGAAGATGGGGGCAAATGGCTATTGGAGCTGTTTTTTTTCGTGCGTGCTTCCAGCTCTTGAACACGGTACTTCAGTTGTTCATTTTCTTTGCGTAGCTGTTTGTTTTCGTGACGCAAATGTTCATTTTCTTGAATGAGTTGATGAATGAGCTGTTTTTGTTGTTGAACTTTGCCGATTAAGCTCTCAACTGTAAATACAGCTTGTTGTACCGTCAACATGCGATTCACCTCCTTGTCTATCAATATTCACATCATAGACAAGGAAAGAAGAAAATATTCAGCTCACTTTATGATGTGGCTGAATAGTTACTAAACAAAAAGGTTTTTGGTGTTGTTTTTGGATTCTTCTTAGCAAAGTGGGGGGGACAATCATCGCCATGTGCGGTTTTATTGGCTGTATTCATGATCGCCCAAGAGCGATTGAGCAAACATGGAAAACAACGTTGGTGGAGATGAACCGCCTGATTACCCATCGCGGCCCCGACGATGAGGGGTATTTTTTTGATGACTACGTGAGTTTTGGTTTTCGGCGTTTGAGCATCATCGATCTGGAGGCGGGACATCAGCCGCTGTCTTATGAAAACGATCGATATTGGATCATTTTTAACGGGGAAATTTACAACTATCTTGAATTGCGGGAAGAGCTGGCGGCGAAAGGATATTCGTTTGCGACGCATTCGGATACCGAGGTGATTGTCGCCCTTTACAGCGCCGAAAAAGAAAAAGCGGTCGAAAAGCTGCGCGGGATGTTTGCGTTTGTCATTTGGGACAAGCAAGAGAAAACGGTGTTTGCGGCGCGCGATCCGTTCGGCATTAAGCCGTTTTTTTTATGCGGAGCAAGGAGACCGCACGTTTTTCGCTTCGGAAAAGAAAAGCATCTTGCTGGCCCTCGGACAGGAATCGCCAAACGGTGATTCCCTGCAGCATTATTTAACATTCCAATATGTCCCTGAGCCGCTGACGATGTCGGCCGGCATTTACAAGCTGGAGCCGGGGCATTATCTCAAGAAAAAAGTCGGAAAACCGCTCACCATTCATCGTTATTGGAAGGCATCCTTCGAGCCCATTCGCCAATCGGAAGAGGAGCTTGTAAAGAAAATCCGCGATGCGCTGTTTGATTCGGTCAACGTCCATATGCGCAGCGATGTGCCGGTCGGTGCGTTTTTGTCGGGAGGCATTGATTCATCGTTCATCGTCGCCATCGCGAAACAATTCCATCCGCACCTGAAGACATTTTCCGTCGGGTTTGAGCGGGAAGGGTTCAGTGAAATCGATGTCGCAAAAGAAACCGCAGAGAAGCTTGGGGTAGACAACATTAGCTATGTCATCTCACCGCAGGAGTATATGGAAGAGCTGCCGAAAATTATGTGGCATATGGACGATCCGCTTGCCGATCCTGCGGCGGTGCCGCTTTATTTTGTCGCTCGTGAGGCGAGAAAGCATGTCACGGTTGTGCTTTCCGGCGAGGGGGCGGACGAGCTGTTCGGCGGTTACAACATTTACCGCGAACCAGAGTCGTTGCGGCTGTTTGCGCGCATGCCAAACATCGTAAAAGCGGTGTTGCGGGTGATCGCGAAGATGCTTCCGGACGGGATGAAAGGAAAAAGCTTTTTGGAGCGCGGAACGACGCCGCTTGAAGAACGGTATGTCGGCAATGCGAAAATCTATAGCGAAAAGGAAAAAGCGGCGTTGCTCAAAACGTACCGAGGAGGGTGCGAATATACGGCGGTGACGGCTCCGTTTTACCGCGAAACGCTTCATGACCCACCCGTCAACCGGATGCAGTATATTGATCTTCATACATGGCTAAGGGGCGATATTTTAGTCAAAGCGGACAAAATGACGATGGCCCATTCGCTTGAGCTGCGCGTTCCCTTTTTAGACAAAAAGGTATTTGAGGTTGCTAGGCAAATCGCCCCTGACATGAAAACCGCCAACGGCACAACGAAATATATTTTACGTAAAGCCGCCGAAGGCATCGTACCGGATCATGTGTTAAACCGGAAAAAATTAGGGTTTCCCGTGCCGATTCGCCACTGGCTGAAAAACGAAATGTATGACTGGGCGAGACAGCTCATCAACGAAAGCGAAACTGATCATCTGTTCCATAAGGACGTGCTCTATCGGCTGCTGGATGAACATGCCCGCCACAAGGCGGATCATAGCCGCAAGCTGTGGACGGTCTTGGCGTTTATGGTTTGGCATCAAGTCTATGTGGAAAAGAAGTACGATTTTGCTCCATCCGTACAAAACGAGAAGCGGCCAGCGTCTGTTTTGGAGGCGTAGCAGGGAAACGACAGGGCGTTCTAAGGGCGACACCTAGAACGCCTTTTTCGATGGTGCGGACAGTTTCCTTGCCTTTGGCGAAGCGAAAGAGAAAATTTGCTTTCTCCCGCTCTTGCAATTTTCCCAGTTTTGGTATATGCTTGTTCCATCAGGATGCTAAACTACTATATATTGGTTTTGAGGTCTTTTTTTACAACTACATATTGTTCTGCTAAGCAACGGTGTCCATCAGGACTTAATAGGGAATCCGGTGCGAATCCGGAACTGCCCCCGCAACTGTATGTGCGGACGAAATGGGATGGCCACTGGCGGCAAGAGCCATTCGGCGCGCCGCTGGGAAGGCCCCAAAGTAGGACGATGCACGAGTCAGGAGACCTGCCTTGCTTGGAACGTTTCATGTTCTTCGGGGTGTGAGAAGATGAAACGATAGGGGAAAAGAACAAGGAGTTCGTCTGCCTTTTTTCGTCTGTCGTTTCATCCGCTCGCCTGCCCGAGCGGATTTTTTTATGGAAGGAGAGAAGAAACGAATGACCACATTGACGAAAACGATCATCCTCGATGATCAAGGGAAGTCGGTTTCGTTTTCACGTGAAGAGTTTGTGTCGCTGATTGGGCAAGCCGCGGCTGGATTCGGCCGTCTGTCGCTTGATGAATACGTCGAGCGTGTTTGGCAGCTTCTTAGCCGAAAGGAGTCCGTCACGGTAGAACAGCTGCACCAAACGGCTATTTTGGAAGGACTTTCTTACATTGATGAAGAGGAGCCGGACTGGACGTTTGTGTGCGCCCGGCTGTATTTGCGGCAATTGTACCGCGAGGCGGCACGGCAGCGCGGGTACGAGGAACGCGAGCGGTATGGCGATTTCTACTCGCTGCTTGTTGCGCTGACGGAACAAGGGGTGTACAGTCCGTTCTTGCTTGAACGTTATACGAAAGAAGAAGTCGACGCCATCGGTGCATTTCTTGATCCGGAGAAGGACAAGCTGTTTACGTACATTGGGCTGCGCACGCTCGCGGACCGGTATTTGGCCCGCGATTATGAGCGGCGGTTGTATGAATTGCCGCAGGAGCGGTTTTTGGTCATTGCCATGACGCTCATGGCGAATGAACCGCAAAAGCGGCGCCTTGCGCTCGTGAAGGAAGCGTATTGGGCGTTAAGCAACTTATACATGACCGTGGCGACGCCGACGCTTGCCAACGCTGGGAAGTCGTACGGCCAGCTCTCAAGCTGCTTTGTCGATACGGTCGATGACAGCTTGCAAGGAATTTATGACAGCAACACCGACATCGCCAATTTGTCGAAATCGGGCGGCGGCATCGGCGTCTATTTAGGCAAAATCCGGTCGCGCGGCAGCGACATCAAAGGATTCAAAGGGGTCTCCTCCGGCGTCATCCCGTGGATGAAGCAGTTGAACAATACAGCGGTGAGCGTCGATCAGTTGGGACAGCGAAAAGGAGCCATTTCCGTCTATTTGGATGTATGGCATAAAGACATTTTTGCGTTTCTCGATGCGCGGCTCAACAACGGCGACGAACGGCTGCGGACGCATGATTTGTTCACCGGCGTGTGCATCCCTGATTTGTTCATGGAGCAAGTCGAACAGCGCGGCGACTGGTACTTGTTTGATCCGCATGAAGTGCGGAAGGTGATGGGGTTTAGCTTGGAAGATTTTTATGATGAGGAAAAAGGGCGCGGGAGTTTCCGCGAGAAATATTGGCAATGCGTCAACGAACCAAGGCTGTCGAAAGAAAAAGTGCCGGCGATCGACGTGATGAAAAGCATTATGCGCAGCCAGCTCGAGTCGGGGACGCCGTTTATGTTTTACCGCGATGAAGTGAACCGGCAAAACCCGAACCGCCATCTCGGGATGATCTACTGCAGCAACCTTTGCACGGAAATCGCGCAAAACCAAAGCCCGACAGTGACGAAGCGGCAATATGTGAAAGACGGGACGATCATCATTGAGAAAATCCCAGGCGATTTTGTCGTCTGCAACTTATCGTCGATCAACTTGGCGCGGGCGGTGACCGACGGCGTTTTGGCGCGGCTGATCCCGATTCAAATGCGGATGCTCGATAATGTCATTGATTTAAACAATATCCCTGTGCTGCAAGCCGGCCTGACGAACGAAAAATACCGCGCTGTCGGGCTTGGAACCTTTGGCTGGCATCATTTGTTGGCGTTAAAAGGCATTCGCTGGGAGTCGGACGAAGCGGTCCGCTATGCCGACGAGCTGTATGAAACGATCGCGTATTTGGCGATTCAAGCGAGCATGGAGCTCGCCAAAGAGAAAGGGAGCTACCCGGCGTTTCCGGGGTCGGACTGGCAGACAGGCGCTTATTTTGAGCGGCGCGGCTACGAAAGCCACGGTGAATTGGATTGGGATCGGCTGAAGCAAGACGTGGCCCGCTATGGGATGCGAAACGGCTATGTGATGGCGGTGGCGCCGAACGCCTCGACGTCGATCATCGCCGGCAGTACAGCGAGCATTGACCCGATTTTCTTAAAAGTGTACGCCGAGGAAAAGAAAGATTATAAGATTCCCGTTACGGTGCCGGATTTAAACGAACAGACGACATGGTATTACAAATCGGCGTACCATATCGACCAGCGCTGGAGCATCAAGCAAAACGCCGCCCGCCAGCGCCATGTCGACCAAGCCATCTCCTTTAACTTCTACGTCGTGAACACGATTAAGGCAAAAGAGCTGCTCGATTTGCATTTGACGGCGTGGAAATCGGGGCTGAAAACGACGTATTACGTGCGTTCGACATCGGGGACGATCGACGAGTGCGATTCTTGCGCGAGCTGACGGTCTTCCCCCAGACGTTGCCGATTCCGGGGAAAGATTCACGCCGAAGCTTAGCTGAAAGGGAGGAATGGATCATGACAATCAGCTTAGTCAAACGGCCGATTATGGATCCAGAGGCGCCGAACCGTTCGACGGGCATTATCAACGGCCGCTGCTCGAATGTGTTGAACTGGGACGATATCGCCTACCCATGGGCGTATGCGAAATATAAGCGAATGCTCGCCAACTTTTGGACGCCGTTTGAAATCAATATGGCCCAAGATGTGAAGCAGTTTCCGCAGCTGACCGCCCGCGAGCAGGATGCGTTTTTGAAAATCATTGGACTCTTGGCGCTGCTTGACAGCATCCAAACCGACTACGCCGGACGTGTCGCTGATTACATTACGGACCCGAGCATCAATGCGCTCATGATCATGCTCGCCCAGCAGGAAGTCATTCACAACCATTCCTATTCGTACGTGCTCTCGAGCCTTGTGCCGAAAGCAAAGCAGATGAAGTATTCGACTTTTGGCGAAACGAACCGACGCTACGCAAGCGGAACGATTTTGTGACGAACGGCTACAAGGCGTTTGCCGAAGAGCCGAACGTGGAGAACTTGCTGCGGTCGATCGTCTTTGACGTTATTTTAGAAGGATTGTTTTTCTACTCGGGGTTCGCCTTTTTCTACAACCTCGCGCGCCAGCAAAAAATGGTGGCGACGAGCACGATGATCAATTACATCAACCGTGACGAGCACATTCATGTTGATTTGTTTACAAAAATTTTCAAGGAAGTGTTGAACGAATACCCAGAGTATCGGACGCCGGAGCTTGCCGATTTCGTCCGGAACACGTTTATGAAAGCGGCAGAGCTGGAAATCGAATGGGCTCGGGAAATCATTGGGAATGACATCGATGGCATCGACTTGGCTGATTTGGAAGCGTACATTAAGTTTTACGCCAACGTCCGCGCCCACCAGCTCGGATTTGACCGCCCGTTTGACGGCTACCGGACGAACCCGCTCCGCTGGATTAAAGCGTATGAAGAAGTTGACCTTGGCAAATCAGACTTCTTCGAGCAAAAACCACGCCAGTATACGAAAGTACAAGTCGATAATGGGTTTGATGAGCTGTAAGGAAACCCGCGTTGGGGCATCGTCCAACGCGGTTTTTTGCCGGAAAACATGATTAACGGAGGGATTCTCGCTGCATTATACAATGGGGAAGAGAAAAGGAAAAGAGATGTTGCGGTTTGTTGTCGGACGGTAGGCTTGGGCGCCTTACCTTGGTATAATGAGAAAAAACTTGCTTTTGAATGCGAAAGGGGACGGGAGAAGTGGGGAAAAAACAGGAAATCGAACGGCTGCGCGAGCAATTGAATCAGTGGCTCGTGGAAGAGGAGCACGACAATGACGAGGTATGGCTGAAGAGGGGGGGAAGCGATTTTTCAACGTTTCGCTCAGCTGGGTTCAAGCGCCATCGCCTATAACCAGCTTGGCGACCCGGAAACGTCGCTTGCCATACTTGACCAGCTTGAAGGGTATCACGGCCCGGGACAGCCTAACCATTATGAACGGATCACCGTGACCGCCATAGATGCTGATGGCGAGAAGTACACGTGTTACACGTACGTGTACCCATCAGAACGAAAAGAGTGGCTTGAGCAACACGCCAAACAAGTTTTTGGAGGTGATTGGATGGTGTTTCTCCATTCCAAAGATGAAGTGATGTACTTTGCCTATGGCTCTTGCATGAGCGAACGCGATTTTCGCTGCACTGTCCCGCATTTTGAGGTGATGGGCCGAGCGGTGCTTGACGATCACCGGTTGGCGTTCACCCGGTATTCCCGCGGTCGGCAAGGAGGGGTCGCAGATATCGTCCCTTCTCCGGGCGACCGGGTCGAAGGCGTGCTGTACAAAATTCCGGCGCGCTATGTGACGGAACTTGATTGGCGCGAGGGCGTCCCAGCCGGCGTGTACCGTCGTGAATACGTCGATGTGCAGTGTAAGGGACAGCTTGTTTCCGCCCTCACGTACGTTGTCGTCGAGAAACAGTTGGATGAAATCGCGCCAAGCGAATCGTACGCTTCGATTATTCTTGATGAAGGGGCATCTCTTTTAAGCACGCATTACACCGAGCGGGTGCGGCGTCATATTGAACATTTACGGAGAAGAGAGCGGTAAGTGCAGGAAAACGGTGCGTTGCGGCGGTGCTCCAAGGCTTGCCGTTTTTTTTTTGGGAAGAACGGCGGCGGGCGTTTTGGCGGGACAGATGGTGCCAAGTAGTCTTAAAGCGTGAGTGGACGATGAGGATATAAGAGGGCATTCGATGGTGTGTATCGTTCTGTGTCGCTGGCGCGCGAGCAGCCCACCTGATGAAAGGGTGAGCTGTTTCCGTTCAGAGCATACATTGTTCGTGGCGATGTTTCGCGTCTGTTCAAGGGGAATGGCGACATCAAGGCAAGCGGTCAAACAATATCCCCGAGTCGCTCTTTTCCGTGCTGACGGCTGACGAGTTCGTCGAGCTGGCGGATTTTTTTCCACGCTAAGTCGTCGCTGATCGTTCGATAATGGTGGCGGCCGCCGGGCTCCTCGTCGGCTTCGTCGGCCCATTTGACGATGGCTTGAAGCGGCGTTCGTTTCCATTCTCCTTCTGGAAGGTAGGAATCGGTATGAAGCAAAATCGCCAGGGCAATTTCCTTAGCGTTTTGCGGATGTTCGCCAAGGCGGATCAGCAGCTTATGGGCGCGCTCGGCCCCTTTGATGGCATGGATGTCGTTTTGCCGGTATTGTTCGTAGTCCCAACGGCCGTTTTTGTACCATGTGTAATGGCCGATATCATGAAGCAGTGCCGCTTTTGTCGCCAAGTCGACGTTCACTCCGTGGCGGAGGGCAAGGTGGTAGGCATGGTACGCCGCGGTGATGGCGTGGGCGAGGCCGGATCGTTTTAAATATTTTTGCGCAATCGGATGGGCAAAGACGTCGGTTAAGGTGACCGTTCTCATAGGCATCCCCTCCGTTTTTTGTATTTCTCACCATCATACCATGGCGTAAAGAGTCAGGCAATGAGAGAAAGTAGGTGGGAGCGGTTGCATGGGAAAAAATAAGCCGATCGTGCTAAAATAGCGCTCGGCTTATTGGATTTGTGCTTGGCAGGCAAGCCGTTTGGCTGGTTGATCCGTTTTTTCGCGCTCGCGCCGCGTTTTCGGAGCGAGAAGGTGAGCGCCGGCCAGAACGGTGACCATGCAACGGCCACACGTTCCTTTTTTGCATTTGTGATCGAGCAGAACACCTTGTCCTAGGGCGGCGTCAAGAAGCGAAACGCCGGGGGCTGGCTGCACGGTGAACGTTTTCCCTTTTTGTTCGATTTGAATGACAGACGGCCGCACGGCGGACGGCCCATCGGGCTTAGGCGGCGCGGCAGAAATGGAGCGCTCCGATGGCCGGACGGCAGGCTTCAGTGAGCCGACCGTGAATGTTTTACCCATTTTTTTACACATCTCCTTTAAATTACATGGTTAGTTTGAAAATGAATCTCATTTACATCCGAATGAATGATTGGTATCATAATAGTAAAAGGAATTGCGAAAACGCCATCTTGGCTAGGGACAAGGGGGAGACACCATGGGCATTCCGATGAACGGACTGCGCGATATGAAAGCGATTTTGGCCAACGAGCGAAAAGTCGGCGGCGCCATCGAAGCTGCATTTCTCCGTCTCCGCTCCGGCGAAGAATACCGAAACGCCTGTATCGTTCATATCGATCAGCTGGGCGCTCAATATTACTCTGTCGGCTTTGTGACCGAGCAAGGAGATCGGATGGTTGTCAACGTCCACGACATTAGCGTCATTTCCGCGCCCGAACATAAAAAAATCCGTGAGCTGAACAACGTCGCTTATAAACGGGAAGCCATCCACAACAAGCGGCGCTATTTAAAACGGCTGTTCGATATTTATCAAGGCAGCTATACCGTCCATTTTTGGCAGGAAGCGAAAATGATTATCGATGACATCGGTGTTGAGGCGCTCAGTCCGGAATTGTCGCTGCTCGTTTCGAACGTTCAAGACCAAGCAGCCCGCACGGCTTGATGGCCAACTAGCAAGACGCCCAGCGGTTTGTAAATCCGCTGGGCGTTTCGATTGTTGCAAGCAGCGGATGTGGCTATTGAATCGCCTTCGGACGCTTTGGCCCATGTCTAGCCAGCCTCCCGCTAATGTGTCCCCTCTTTCCCTGAAAAGAGAAATTACGAGGCTCCGGCTGGATCTTCAAGCGTACAGATGGCGCTCGGCCGTTTAATGCGCGGCACAACCGATTCATAGACACGGAACAAGTAGTTCATGTTTTCCGTATCTAAAAACGAGGTTTGCACGTCGACAGCGACAGCAAGATCGATGTTTTGTCGGCCGGCATCGATAACGACGCCGCGTTTGCCTTTAATGACTGGCGTTTGGTAAATGCCGGCGGTCATCAGCTCGCGGATGTGCTCAATTTCAAGCACGTGCGTTCCTTCATGGATGCGGTGGATCAACGCATACAACTCCGGTGACAGGACGAGTGCGTATGGGCCGGTATGGCCGAGCTGAAGCAGCTTGTTGCGCGCTTCAACGACGTCGGCGAAGGCGTTGCCCGATTTCATCCAGTCGCTGCGAATGTGGGCGATTTTTCCTTCCACGTTCATAATGCCCGGTACATCAAATTCAGCCGAACCGTTGAAAATCAAATCGTCCTCGAGCAGCGCGCACTGCTGGGCGGCGTTGGCAGCGGCGGAAAAGTCGATCGGGCTGCCAAGCTGTTTTGCCTGCTCAATGTCGCGCCAGTACAAAATAAAGTCTTTATACAAAAGCGGGATCGTTAAATGCACGCGGCGCGCCGGCTCGGAAAGGCTCAGCTCTTTGCCGTGGAAGCTCATGTCCCCCTGTTCCGGGTTCATATAAATATCGTTGGCGACCGACTGGACACCTTCGCCGAGCGGACCGTACAAATCGATAAACCTACGTCCGACGAGCTGGCGGCGCGCCGTTTCAATGACCAGTTCCTCAAGCTCGCTCCATTGGCTTGCTGTGAGCGGGGCTTCTGGATACAGCTTCGTTTTATCCATGTTTCCTCTCCTTTCTTATCCGTGTTTTAAGCTGCCGACTGTCAGTTGCCGTCTCGTTCCGATCGATGGGCGGACAGGTGCTGGGTCGGAAGGAGGGACAGCGTACTGAGCCAGTTTCAAATGGTCTTTTTGATGCTCTTTTTCGTCCGTCGGCACTGAAGCGTCGAAAGACAATGGCGCATCGAGCGCACGGTTGAGCGTTTCGAGAGCGGCTTTCATCTGTTGGTAGTCCGCCGCGGTCATGTCGCGCAGCGCCGCAATCGCCGGTTCATGTTCCGTCCCTTTATAATGAAACAACGACAAATCGAGATGCTCCAAAAAGTTGTGCAAGCCGAATTTTTCTAGGCTGATGTCTTGCAACAGGCGCAGAAAGTCGCCGTTTTCCCGCGATAAGAACGCTTCGTCCGCCAATGCCTCCTCCAACTTTGGAAGCAGGGCGGCCAAACGGTCAAATCGGTGCTCCTCTTCTTCGTAAATATGATGCCAATACAGCCGTTCATGATCATCAACCGCCTGTTCAATTGTCGGCTCTAAAATCGCTTGAAACTGGCCGAGCGCCTCTTTCGACCGGCCGAGAATGACGCTGACCTCTGCTAATGCGTCGTGTGCGTCGTGCAATGGACTCCCTCCCATGAAATGGTTGTTACCATTTTTTCCATATGTATATGATTGTAAAACTCTTTGCTCTCGTCCGCATTACAGATCAGCGAGCGAGAAAGCCCACTCCTTGAGGGGGGGATGAAAGCGAGCCGTTTTCTTCATAATTGAATGATGATGAAAAAAAACGATATCATGTAATCGTTGCAAGGAGAAAGAAATGGTACTTGGCTGTTGCGGTCACATTTGAAGTGGAACCGCGACACGAAACGCTTCCGATGCCAAAGGTGTGGATACACTCTCCACGCCGACTTGAATGGCGCCATCAACATCGCCAAAGCGATTTCGGGCTTTGCCGTCGAACCTAGCGCACTGGTCACAGGTGCGCCGCCCATTGGGGTACATCCTAACCCGATGGGACGGGGTGATGATACATCCCGAAGCTTTTGCGTTGTCCGAACCAGAAATGGATGAGGACGCAAACGACCCAAGAATCCCACGCCTTTAGGCGTGCGGAGTGTCAACGCTGTGCTTGGTACAATGTTTTCAGAAATTTTCCCATCTAACGTCCGATATACGGGTATTTCGCTTGGCTACCAAATCGGCGCCGCACTAGCGGGAGGAACGGCACCGCTCATCGCTACGGCATTGCTGGCGGCGTATGGGAACTCTTATGTGCCGGTGGCCTTATATATTGTATTAGTCTCGCTTATTTCGCTGGCCGCTGTCTGGTCTGTGCGCGACCGCAAACATGAAGAACTTGATGAGCAAGACGGAATCGCGTAACGCGGTTCCGTTTTTTCAGCGTATTGAAGGAGGGGGATTATGCTTATTTTGTCAGAACAAGAAATTCAACGCATGTATACGATGAAGGATGCCATTTCCGATGTAAAAGAAATGTTGCGACAAAAACAAGCAGGGAAAGTGATCACCCCTGATCGCACGGTGCTTCCATTTCCGAATCATGATGCTTCGATTTTGTATATGCCATCCGCTGAGGAGGGGGCAGCAGTGGTGAAGGTGGTCAGCATTTTCCCCCATAACCCTGCAGCAGGAAGATCGACCACCCAGGGGATCATGGTGCTTACGGATGCGAAAACGGGGGAACATCGGATGGTTTGTAATGCCACGTATTTGACGAGACTGCGCACGGGGGCGTTATCCGCCATTGCAGCTGATTATTTGGCGACACAGGCGGCGTCGCGGCTAGCGGTGATCGGAACAGGGGCGATGGCCAAAGAACAAGTGGTTGGCATATTGGCAGTGAGAGCGATTGAACGTATATTTCTGTACAACCGAACGAGGAAAAAAGCAGAAGACTTGGCGGCGGGACTGCATCAACTGGTTCGGGAATGGACAGGGAAGGTATATGTGGTGGATGAGGCGGACGAAGCCGTTCGCCAGGCCGACATCGTGGTATGCAGCACGCGCTCGGAACAGCCGGTGTTTTCCAGTCAAATGTTGCGGCCAGGCATGCACATTAGCGCCATTGGCTCGTACTTGCCACATATGCGCGAGTTGGATGTGGAGACTATTGTCCAAGCGGACCGCATTGTCGTCGATACACTTGAGGGCGTCAGGCATGAGGCAGGAGAACTCATTCAGGCGGCTGAAAGTGGAAGATGGTCTTTTTCTCAAATTGATGCCGAAATCGGGGAACTCGTCACCGGAGAGAAAGCTGGGCGGCAACACGATCAGGAAATCACCTTATTTAAATCGGTCGGAGCGGCTTTCTATGATTTGGCTGTGGCGATTGGCGTCTATCAAAAAGCGAAGGAGCTCGGAGTAGGACAAGAAATAGAATTATAGGGGATGGGAATGAGGATATGCTGCTTTGTTTCTGCCATTTTGGCGAGAAACAGGAATCCATTTTCCGGACGGTTGCCCGTCCGGTTTTTTGTTCTTTTCCATCCGACGTCACCTTTTGGCCCAGTCCCGAATAAAACAGAATAAGGAACATTGCCCACTTGATATGCGGCGCGATTCCGGCGATAATGGAAACGATGTGGAATGAATGCCGCCAAGCGGCATGGAATGAGAGAAGAAGGTGAGACAGAACGATGAAACGTGCGGAACATATTTATCAAAGACTCGTAGAGATTTGTGGGGAAAGAAACGTCCTGCGCGATGAGCCGATGAAAAACCATACATTAGTGCGGATCGGCGGCAAGGCTGATTTTCTCGTCTGGCCGGAAACGTACGAGCAAGTCATCGAGGTGTTGCGGCTGAAAGAGGAGTACGGCCTGCCGTTTACCCTTCTCGGCAACGGTTCGAACGTCATCATCCGCGACGGCGGGCTGCGCGGCATTGTCATGCAGCTGAAGCATCTCAACCGCATTTGGCGTGAAGGAAACAACGTGATCGCCCAAAGCGGGGCGGATATTAAAGCGGTGTCGCGGTTCGCGCTCGAACAACACCTCACCGGGTTGGAGTTCGCCTGCGGCATTCCGGGGTCGGTCGGCGGGGCGATTATGATGAACGCCGGAGCGTACGGCGGGGAAGTGAAAGATGTGCTTGACCATGTCAAGGTGGCGACGCTCGCCGGCGAGTTGAAAACATTGACAAACGAGGAACTGGAGCTCGGTTATCGAACAAGCATCATCAGCCGGACGCATGATATTGTGCTTGAAGTCGTCTTTTCCCTGCAGCCGGGCGACTATGCACAAATCAAGGCGAAAATGGATGATTTAACATTTCAGCGCGAATCGAAACAGCCGCTTGAGTATCCGTCGGTCGGCAGCGTGTTTAAGCGGCCGCCGGGCTATTTTGCCGGCAAGCTCATCCAAGACAGCGGCCTTCAGGGAAAAGGATTCGGCGGTGCGGAAGTGTCGACGAAACACGCCGGATTCATCATTAACAAAAACAATGCGACGGCTGCCGATTACATCGCGACGATCGACATGGTGCGCAAAACCGTAAAGGAGAAGTTCGGAGTTGATTTAGAGCTGGAAGTGAAAATTATCGGTGAGGAATGATGACTGATCCGAATCCGGTTTGCGGGTTCGGATTTTTCTTATTTCGCCGAGAGGAAAAATGAAACAAACCGCCAATAGGTAAGAAAAGGGATTATCCGTGCCCGACGGCGCGTTTGCCAACAGCGTCGGCTGCGGTTTTGACGCCCATATCGCCCGCATGGCCAACCGTTCGGCATGGAAAGGGCGGTTCAATCGTGTTGGGCTCCGCGCTTGGTCATGAAAAGACGGTTTTTGGAACGTGATGTCTTTTCACTTTTTCAATGGATCACTGTTGGTTTTGCTTTGCGCGATGGGCTGTTGGCGGCGATTAAGGTGTACTTGATCGTTCGCTACGACGTCGAAGCGTTTGACCGTGCGATTGTCATTCGCGAAGGCATTGGTTGGGGGATCACGATTCTCTGTATGTTGGGGTTTGTCCGTATTTCGAAAATCATCTCGGAGCGGGAGAACCGCCATCATTCGACGTGAGCGTAAAGGAGAGAAGCGGTCGAAAGCAAAACGGGCAACTGAAGAAACAGGGAAAAGGGAGCGGCGTTGCACATGGCCAAACGCCAAGAGGGTGTCCCAAAAGGATCAGGACACCCCCTTTCGTCTCTCTATATACGGCATTGACCGCTTCTTCCGCACTATATTTCGTGTCTATCTTGAAGTCAGACAGCCTTTTGGGTCAGCCCCTTTCTCATCATGAACCTCCCCCACTTATCGAAGTGGGGGTTTCCTGTTTCCCCTTCGGAGGTGGATGCATGATAGGCTGGTTGGCAGCCTATCTGCAGGCAACACCTGGCACCCGTCCCGTTGGGAGCCACAGGCAACATGAGTATCCATGATACTCAAGGGCGGGAACTCGCCATCTACGACTTCATACCTAAGCAATCCGTCGATACGTAAACGGTTTGACCGTAAATTCCAATGGGCGGATTTCACCATAATATACTTTGGCAAATAAATTCATTGCCCCATGGATATCACGGTGTCGTTTGTACCCGCATTGACATGTATATGTTTGGTGGGAGTTTGTTTTTGCGATGAGCGCCCGGCAGGGGAAAACGGGATGGCCAATGCCATGCCGGGCGAAAACGAAAGGAGCAAACCGGTTATGACGGAGCGGGTGGATGATATTGTTGAGGTTTGTTTATTAGCGGGAAAATTGATGCTTGAAAGCGGTGGGGAGACGTACCGGGTGGAAGATACAATGACGCGCATCGCTGCTTCGTTTGGCATGCCGCGCTCCCATGGTTATGTCACACCAACGGCCATTATTTTTTCTGTTGAAGGGACAGACTCAACCAGATTGATCCGCATTTCCGAGCGTTCGACTGATTTAGCGAAAGTGGCGGTCGTGAACGATATTTCCCGGCGCATCAGCCGCGGTGAATTGACGCTTGAAAAGGCGCGAAAGGAGCTCGAGGATATCGGGCGCGCCCCGATGGGTTACCCTCTTTGGCAGCAAACCGCCGCCGCAGCGTTAGCGAGTGCTTGTTTTGCGTCATTGATTGGAGGGATGGTTCACTTTTTCCCATCGCTTTTTTCCGGAGGGGTGGCATTTTGGTGTTTTGAGATGGTGCATCGGTTTGTGAAAATCCGGTTTTTCGCGGAATTTTTTGCTTCTTTTGTCGCCGGGGGGCTCGTATTGTTAATGGTGCAGGCCGGATTTGGCGGGGACGTCGGGAACATGATCATCGGCTCGGTGTTGCCGCTCGTGCCGGGGCTGGCGATTACCAATGCGGTGCGCGATTTAATGGCCGGCCATTTGATCGCCGGTTTGTCGCGCGGTGCTGAGGCGTTTTTGACGGCGTTTGCGATCGGCACTGGCATCGCCTTTGTTTTATCTATTCGATGATAGGGAGCACAGGTCATGATTGTTATGCAGTTGCTGCTTAGCTTTGTGGCGTCAACGTTGTTTGGCATGATTTTTAATGTTCCGCCACGGCTGTTGCCGCATAGCGGATTTGTCGGGATGAGCGGATGGGCGGCCTATACGTTTGCTGTACGTTCGAGCGTAGACAGTGTGATTGCGACGTTTATAGCCGCGTTTTTCGTCGCCTTTTTAAGCAATGCGTTTGCTCGGCGCTATCGGGCGCCGGCAACCATTTTTATTGTTCCTGGCATTCTCCCGCTCGTTCCAGGTGGGACGGCATTTGAAGCGATGCGTCATGTCGTCATGAACGACTACAATGCAGCGATTCCGTTGGCGGCAAAAGCGTTCATGATTTCCGGGGCGATTGCGATGGGGCTCATTTTTTCTGAGGTCGTCAACCAGCTGGTAAAGCGCCGCCCGTAATGGCACGTGTCTGTTTTTTCCAATCATTTGCCTATCGTTGTATTTGTTTGTCTGAATATTATAATGAATATAACGATGTTTTTTCTATCGATTTTGAAACAGTGGGGGAGAGCGGAATGAAAGACATTATCGAGCAGATGAAAGCGGAGCTATGGGAGGTTTTCGATCACCTTCACCGCCATCCAGAAATCAGCTGGGAAGAGTGGCAAACGACTGAATTTCTCCGCCGAGAGTTGGAGCGCGAAGGATATCGGGTGCGGACGTTTGCCGATTGCCCGGGTGTGGTGGCGGAAATCGGCGCCGGGCCGTTTACGGTTGGGGTGCGCAGCGATATGGATGCGCTTTGGCAAGAAGTGAACGGCGTTTGGCAGCCGAACCATGCGTGCGGGCATGATGCCCACATGACGATCGTGCTCGGGGTGGCGAAGCTGCTTCGCCGCATCGGCTATGAGCCGCCGGGGACGCTCCGGTTTTTGTTCCAGCCGGCCGAGGAGAAAGGAACAGGGGCGTTAAAGCTGATCGAAAAAGGAGCGGTCGACGGCGTGTCGTTTTTATACGGCGTTCACCTGCGGCCGATTCAAGAAGTGAAAGGCGGATATGCGGCGCCGGCGATCATCCATGGGGCGGCGCAATGCATCGAAGGGCGGATCCGCGGTGTGGCGGCGCACGCGGCGCGGCCGCATTTAGGCGTCAATGTCATTGAAGTCGGCAGCGCCATTGTGCAAGAGCTCGGCAAAATTCATATTGATCCGCAAGTGCCGGCGTCGATCAAAATGACGAAGTTTCACGCCGGTGAAAAAGATGCGAACACGATCCCGGGCTACGCGGAATTCGCCCTTGATTTGCGGGCGCAAACGAACGAGGCGATGGAGCGGCTCGTTGAAGGGCTACGTCATGTGATCAACGGGGTCGCTGCCATTTATGGGGCGGAGATTGAACTAGTGGAACGGACGCGCATCGTCGCCGCTCATCCTGATCCAGATGCGGTGCGGCTGATGGAGGAGGCGATTATCGCGGCCTTGGGGACGGAAAAATGCGTTCCGCCGGTTGTGACATCGGGAGGAGAGGATTTCCATTTTTATTCCTTTCAAAAACCGGAGCTGAAGACAACGATGCTCGGGTTAGGCTGTGACTTGCGTCCGGGGCTCCATCACCCGAACATGACGTTCCGGCGCGATGATTTGCTTTCCGGTGTGGAAATTTTGGCGCGAACGGTCATCAATACGTTTGCGCTGCAGGGGGAGAACGAGCGTGTCTCTGTCACTGCAAATCCTTGAGACGATCGAACAGTTGAAAGAGATGGCCAAGCTTGAGGAGGAGATTTGGAAAACAGCGCCGGTTCCGCTCCATCAAACGTTGACGGCGGCAAAAAACGGCGGCATTGTGATCGGCGCGTATATGGACGGGAAACTCGTCGGCTTTGTGTATAGCTTCCCTGGGTTTCGAAACGGGGAAGTGTATCTTTGTTCCCATATGATGGGGATTGATGCTTCCTTTCGCGACCGAGGAATCGGCTACCGTCTGAAAAGGAAGCAGGCGGAAGAAGCGCGGCGGCGCGGCTACCGAGTCATCCGCTGGACGTATGATCCGCTGCAAAGTCGCAACGGCTATTTGAACTTGGCGAAGCTTGGGGCTGTTGGCGTCGAGTATGTGGAAAACTGCTACGGCGAAATGAATGACGCGTTGAACGGTCAACTGCCGTCTGACCGCTTCATCGTCGAATGGCGGCTTGATGAGCGTCCGACCGGGGAGCGGAGCTTGGCTAAAGCTGATCTTCTCAAGGCCAGAAGTCTGACGGTGCTCGAGGCAGGGCAAAGGGCTGACGGCCTATTGCAGCCGGTGCCGAGAGACATCGATGAAACAGCGGCGCCGTTGTTGTTGACAGCCATCCCGCTTGACTTTCCGCAGCTGAAAGAGCGGGATTTCGCGCTGGCGCTTGAGTGGCGGCTGGCGACGCGCGCCTTGTTTCAGCGGCTGCTTGTGGAAGGATGGATTGCCGCCGGCGCTTGGCGCTGCCTGGAGGAAGGGGTGCTTTATTACATATGGAAGCGGCGGAGTGAACGATGGCAGCAGAAAGGGGAAGAAGAATGACGATCAACATCGAGTACGTCATATTGCGCCATTTACAAATGGAGTTGAAGGCGCCGTTTACGACGAGCTTCGGCACGTTTCAAAGGAAAGAGTTGATTTTAGTGGAAGTTGTCGATCGCGACGGCGTTTCCGGCTGGGGCGAATCGGTCGCATTTTCCGCCCCGTGGTACAGCGAGGAAACGGTGAAAACGAACTGGCATATGCTCGAAGATTTCCTTGTGCCGCTTGCGTTGGCTGAGCCGATTCACCACCCGGAGGAGCTGTCAAAGCGCTTTTCTGCCATCCGCCAAAACAACATGGCGAAAGCGGCGCTTGAGGGGGCGGTATGGGATTTGTACGCCAAGCGGCTCGGCGTTCCGCTTTCTCAAGCTCTCGGAGGAGCGAAAAAGGACATTGAAGTCGGCGTCAGCATCGGCATCCAGCCGACGGTTGCCGATCTGCTTCAGGTGATTGAGCGGTATGTGGCGCAAGGGTACCGGCGGATCAAGGTGAAAATCAAGCCAAGCTGGGATGTGGACGTCATTCGTGAGGTGCGGCGCGTGTTTCCTGACGTGCCGCTTATGGCCGATGCCAATTCGGCGTATACGCTTGTCGATGCGGATCGGCTGAAAGCGCTCGATGAATTCGGGTTGCTGATGATCGAGCAGCCGCTCGCCGCTGACGATCTTGTCGATCACGCTCGGCTGCAGCCGCTTCTTCAGACGCCGATTTGCCTTGATGAAAGCATTCGTTCCTATGACGATGCGCGCAAGGCGCTTGACCTTGGCAGCTGTCGCATCATCAACATCAAAATCGGGCGCGTTGGCGGGCTTGGCGAGGCGAAGCGCATCCACGATCTTTGCGCTGAGCGCGGTGCGCCGGTCTGGTGCGGGGGGATGCTGGAAGCAGGCGTCGGGCGCGCCCACAACATCGCGATCACGACGTTGGAAAACTTCACCCTTCCCGGCGACACCGCCGCGTCGTCGCATTATTGGGAGCGGGATATCATCACGCCGGAAGTTGAGGTGCACGGCGGCTTGATCCGCGTGCCGGACGCTCCCGGCATCGGCTATGACGTCGACCGCCGCCAAGTGGAGCGGTATACGCAGTTTGCGAAGGTGTTTCACCGTACGGCGACGGCATAAAGGATGATAAAGGGAGAAAGAAAAAATGATGATTAGACCGATTGAAGTTCGCGATGCGGAACATTTCTTGGAGTTGTGCAAAAAAATTGATGAATCTGGTTTTATGTTATTTGAGCCTGGCGAACGGCAAACAACGGTTGAGCAACAAAGTAAATCGATTGAAAGAATGTTGTCTGAGCCGAATAAAATGATCTTTGTTGCTGAAACGGAAAACAAGCTTGTCGGGTTCCTTGCTGTCATAGGAGGCGATGTAAAACGAAATCGACATTCTGCCAATGTTGTTTTGGGAGTTCTTGAAGACTATCAAGGACAGGGCATTGCCACGAAACTATTCAACAAAGCGTTTGAGTGGGCAAAGGAAGTTGGAATTTTGAGATTAGGACTTACGGTCATGAAAGGGAACGATAAGGCGTTCAACTTATATAGGAAGATGGGGTTCGTATTAGAAGGCGAGAGAGTTCAATCGTTAAGAGTGAATGGGGAATTTGTAAATGAATATTACCTATACAAACTGTTATAATGCTAATTGGGGCTGGCCCAAACGCAAGCACGTTTTGGGCCAGCCCCTTCTTTGCTGTGTTACACGCGTCCTATCCCAGTATTTGCTTTGACGACAATTTCCGTATATTTCTTTTCATCCGATTTTTTCGACGAGACGAGCGTGCCAACGATCGCACCGATAAAGCCGAGCGGAATCGAGATGATGCCCGGGTTGGCGGCGACGATTTTGTCATAGCCGACAAACGCGGCGGCGCCAAAGCCTAAAAAGATCGTCATGACGTAGAAAAGCCCAATGATCCATGTTGCATAAACGACCGATTTGCGCGCAGTCGGGGCGTCTTTGACCGTAAAGAAGCGGATTAAAATGTGCGGCAGCCCGGCCGTCCCCAACGCGAGCGCCAAGTTGAGTGAAATCGTATCGAGCGGGTCTTTAAACTTGTTGCCCGGGTTTAAAAACGCTTCGCCAAGCGGTGTCGCGGTTTTGACTTCATGGAACATTTTGGCGATGCTGAAATCGAATTTAGCAAAGACGATGATGGAAATGATAAACGTACCGACCATCAGCAAGACGGCTTTGACGATTTGCACCCAGCTCGTTGCCGTCATGCCGCCGAAGACGACGTACACCGTCATCAAAACGCCGACAATCAAGACGGAATAAATGGCTCGACGATGGCATCAAATTGTGCTGCGCGTTTCGAATAAAGGATGCATAAGTCCCATGTCATGATAAATTGCGCAAAGGCAAACAGCCACGCCCAGCTGACCGGTCCGATTGCTAGTGCGTTGAGCGCTTTCGAATACGACGTCAACACCGGAAGGGCGAAGTAAAAGACGAAGAAAAAGACGGTGGCTGGGATGATGAAGCGCTTCTTCGCCTGAATGAGCCCGCGGAATGAAGCGGATTGGGCAATGGTTTCATAGTTCGCTCCCTTGATTGACCCATGATTCCTTTTTCACTGCCATCGTGATCCCTCCTTATTTGTATTAAAGCGTTTTCAAAATGAGTAATGGAATGTTCTTCCGCAAGCGGCGGATGTGAATCCCCCTTTCTTGACACAAATTTGTCACACATTCATTATACATTTATCTGAAAAAATTTGTAAATTGATTCTTTTGTTATTTTTAAAAACTATTTTTTTGCTTTGCCGCACAAAACGGAAAAAGTTTTTTGTTGTTTTTCTTATTTTCGCACTTTACAAAAAAACAAGGATCATGTAGAATGACAACTGTATTCGACAATAAAATTCAACAATTTTCTACAAAAAACGGCAAGGGGAGACATCTATGAATTTGTTTCGTAAAAAACCGATTCAGTTGCTTATGAAAGAATCGGGGGCAAAAGGAGCTTCGCTGCGAAAAGAGTTAGGCGCATTTGATTTGACGATGCTCGGCATCGGCGCCATTATCGGGACAGGCATTTTCGTCCTGACTGGGGTGGCGGCGGCGGAACATGCTGGTCCGGCTCTCGTTCTTTCGTTCGTTTTGTCTGGGTTGGCGTGCGTGTTTGCGGCGCTTTGCTACGCCGAGTTCGCCTCGACGGTGCCAGTGGCGGGGAGTGCTTACACTTACAGCTATGCCACGTTTGGTGAGCTCATCGCTTGGATTTTAGGCTGGGATTTGATTTTGGAATATGGGGTTGCTTCGTCGGCGGTTGCCGTCGGTTGGTCCGGTTATTTCCAAGGGTTGCTTGCCGGTTTTGGCATCGAACTCCCGAAAGCATTGACGAGCGCATATGATCCGGAGAAAGGGACGTTCATCGATTTGCCAGCGATTTTAATTATTCTGTTCATTACGTTTTTATTGAATTTAGGGGCGAAAAAATCGGCCCGTTTCAATACGATTGTCGTTTTTATTAAAGTGGCTGTCATCTTGCTTTTTTTGGCGGTCGGTGTTTGGTATGTCAAACCGGAAAACTGGACGCCGTTTATGCCGTATGGCTTCTCTGGGGTGGCAGCCGGCGCGGCGACGGTGTTTTTCGCTTACATCGGCTTTGATGCGGTGTCGACGGCGGCAGAAGAAGTGCGCAATCCGCAGCGCGATATGCCGATTGGCATCATCGTCTCGTTGCTTGTGTGCACATTGTTGTATATTGTGGTTTCGCTCGTATTGACAGGCATCATTCCGTACGAGCAGCTCAACGTGAAAAACCCAGTGGCGTTTGCGTTAAACTATATCCACCAAGACTGGGTGGCAGGCTTTATTTCGCTCGGGGCGATCGCCGGCATTACGACCGTGCTCCTTGTGATGATGTATGGGCAGACGCGTCTCTTCTACGCCATCAGCCGCGACGGTTTGTTGCCGAAAGTGTTTGCCCGCATCAGCCCGACGCGCCAAGTGCCGTATGTCAATACGTGGCTGACGGGAGCGGCTGTAGCGGTATTTGCCGGCATCATTCCGCTCAACAAATTGGCGGAACTGACGAACATCGGCACGCTCTTTGCCTTTATCACCGTCTCGATCGGAGTGTTGGTGCTGCGTAAAACACAGCCGGACTTAAAGCGGGCATTCCGCGTTCCGTTTGTCCCAGTCATCCCGATTTTGGCCGTGTTGTTCTGCGGCTACCTCGCTCTTCAGCTTCCGGCGATGACATGGATCGGTTTTGTCTCGTGGCTGCTGATCGGTTTAGTGATTTACTTTATCTACGGCCGCAAGCATAGTGAGCTGAATAAAATGGCACGGACGGAAGAAAATGCCGGATGAACGGCCAAACAATGAAAAAGGGGCTGACCCAAATGGGGAAACAGCCCCTTTTTCCATTATGTCAAATTTTTCGGCAACACCGCGTTTCACTCTTTTTTCATGCGGAAAAACCCCGATTCAAATAAAGAAAGTTCCCCTTCAGGCAGGGAAATTCCCCCTAAAAAAGGGAGTCATGGAAGCGCCCGTCCATCGCGGTTGGGGGGCATTATGCAACCAAAAAGACAGCAGATGACGACCGCAACAACAAGAAAGATCGCCGCCAAGCTGACGTCCACCGCCATTTGAAAGCGATGGATGCCAAAATGAAAAAAGCCGAGTGATTCCGCTCGGCTTTATTCCGTTTTTCGGCCTGCCAATTCGCTTTGTGCTTGAGCAATGAGCCGTTTCGTCATTTCTCCGCCGACGGAGCCGTTGGCGCGCGAAACCGTGCCAGCCCCGAGCTGTACGCCAAACTCTTGGGCGATTTCGTACTTAATTTGTTCCAACGCTTGTTCGATGCCTGGAACAAGCAGTTTGTTGCTTGAACGAGCCATATGAAATTCCTCCTTGATGGTTTTTTGATGAGGTATGATTAGTATGGACGATCGAACAAAGAGATATGGTTGGGAATTACAGGATGAATTTTCTATTAAAAACATCCATGAGTAAGCTTTTACTCGCCACCCAAGCATGAAAATAACCGCTCATGGATTCATTATTTTCACAGAAAAACGCACATCATATAAGTGGAAATATCGACTTCATAAGAAAGGGACCGAAGCGATGAAATGGACGGTGCAGCTGTCAAAAGCGGCAGGGAGGCAGGCTGGTCGGGGGTGGGCGGTCGCTGCGCTTGCCTCGATTCCGCTTGTCATGACGCTGGGCAATTCGATGCTCATCCCGGTGCTGCCGGCGATGGAACGGCATCTCGACATCACGCCGCTGCAGTCGAGCCTGCTGATCACGATGTATTCCGTTGTGGCGATTTTGTTCATTCCGCTGGCCGGATATATAAGCGACCGCATCGGGAGAAAAATGGTCATCGTTCCAAGCCTGTTGCTGGCGGCGGTGGGAGGGGGGCTGGCGGGATGGGCTGCTTGGCGGGTGAGCGACCCGTACGGCTGGATGATCGCCGGGCGCATGTTGCAAGGGCTGGGGGCGGCCGGGGCGTTTCCGATCGTTTTGCCGCTTGTCGGGGATTTGTTTCCGGATGAGGAGGAGGCAAGCCGCTGTTTAGGGACGGTTGAAACGGCGAACACGTTCGGCAAAGTGCTAAGCCCGATTCTCGGGGCGATGCTGGCTGGCATCATTTGGTTTTTTCCGTTTTTTTCGTTCCCTGTCTTTTGCCTGCTATCGGCAGCAATGATGGTTTGGTTCATCCAGGTGCCGGCGCGTCGGGAGCGGCCGTTGCCGTTTCGGGATTTTATTGCGGTGGTGGCGGAGATTTTCCGCCGCGAAGGGCGTTGGCTGATCGGGGTGTTTGTCATCGGCGGTTTGTTGATGCTTGTGTTGTTTGCGTTTTTATTTTTCCTTTCAAGCCGTCTTGAAGATGTGTATGGCATTGATGGAATGAGGAAAGGATGGGTGCTCGCCATCCCGCTCGGGGCGCTCTGCCTCGCTTCATTTGCGGCCGGGAAAGCGATTGGCGACCGGAAACAGCGGATGAAATGGGGCGCTGCGGCCGGCTCCGTTCTATTGGCGGCTGCGTTGGCCCTCGTTCCCCTTCATTCATCCCTTTCCGTTTGGCTGGCGTTGTTCTCGGTAGCCGGCATCGGCATCGGCGCTGCGCTGCCGTGTTTAGATGCGCTTATCACGGAAGGAATTGAGAAAAGCGAGCGCGGGACGGTGACATCGTTTTACAGTTCGCTTCGTTTTATCGGCGTGGCTGCCGGACCGCCGTTGGCAGCCTGGCTGATGAAAGGCGGCGCCGGTCCGCTTTTGTTCTTGCTCAGCGGGCTGGCGTTGCTTGGCGGAGCTCTTGTCGTTTGGCTGATCCGTCCGGAAGGAGAGAAAGGAGGAAGAGGATGAGAGCCGTCACATACCAAGGCATAACTTTGGCTATTCTGAAACGTTTGGCGGCTACCCGGGCGGGCAAGCTGAATATTTGCGCGTGCTTTCGCGCAACATTACGCTGAAAATGGGGCAGGCGCCGGTCATTCATTACATTCCGACGCTGTACGAATGGATCGTCGAAGGAAAATTCGACCCGACTGATATCATCACGAACCGTCTTCCTCTTGACGAGGCGCAATATGCATACGAGATTTTCGATGAAAAAAAGACGGCTTCAGTGAACTACCCACCACCTACGCTTCGCTTAGAGGTGGGGGCTTCAAGCGACTTGTGTGTGTTCGCTGAACGGTAAGCCACACACAAGAACCCTTTACGCTTCCCTTCGTTCCGAAGGTGTCCGTTCTAGCCATATTCTATCCTATTCGTTGGCTAACGCCAACCGAAATTCATCTCCCACTTTCACTGGTGCTGGCGCACCTTCACGTTTAGAAGTAGGAGACTTCTTTCGGAGGGAAGTTAAAGTGGTACTCAAACCATAGCGGCGCATAAAGTTGGCGCAGCGGAGACACGATAAGAAAAAATGCGGGAAGGAGGATCGATGTGACTGACATTGCATTCCCGGTTGCCCGCCTGCAAGAGGGGACGCTTCGCCAGCTCCAGCAACTCGAACAGCGGCTGCGTGAAGAAACAGGAGAAGAAATTGTGCTTGTCGCTTATGAGCGGAAAACGGTTGATGAGGAGGAGACGAAACGATGATGAAGCGAAAAGTGAAATTTGACGCAGCAAAAAACAACAATAAAACGCCAACGGAAAGCTTGCCGGATACCGAATTTGCGGCACAATATGCCGGCGAGGAGGACATGATCCGCGGCGCGAACCGCAATTCGAAAAAAGGGCGGCAAGGAGGCGGGGATGGGTAAAGAGCATAAGAAGCGGCCCGCTCGAACGAATGAAGAAATGGCGTTTGAATGGGGCGATTTCGCTGCCCACGAGCCGCTTTGGATCATGGAGGAACAAAAACGGGCGAAAGAAAATGAAAAGGAACGAAAAAAGCAGGGATAACGCTCCCTGCTTTTTCACGTGGTGCACAAAAAAGCCGTGCCTCCGGCGTTTGGCCGTTAGGCGGATGCCGAAGCGGACAAGGCGGACAGCGGCGCGGAAAACAGCGTTGCGCCGGTTCCGGACGGATCAAAATAGGCGACGATGACGGTTGGTGCAAACGAGAGCTGCTTCGCGGCGATATAGCGGCCGACATCAACCGGCACGATTTCCACGACCGTATGTTTAAACAGCTCCTTTTCCCCGATCCCGAGGGCGGCAAAGTCCTCCCCAAGCACCTCGGGGCGCTCAAGCAGCGCACGGTAGACGGCCGTGCGCGCCGTTTTGTCCGTTTTCTCATTCCACCACGGCTTGCGTGGTTTGTATTTTTGGTTGCGCAAATAGTCGTATTTCATAAGCGACTCGGCGACCGGCAGCGCGTCCGGGACGGCTGTGCGCAAAAATTCATGCAGGCGGCGGAACAAGTCTTCCAGTTGGTGGCCGATGCGCGCCCAGCCGCGCTCATCCCAATACGTGCCAAACTGCTGGAAAAAGTCAAACGGCGACGGGAACACATCGGTCACCAAGTACTCGATCGTTTCGTCCATTCGATGGGCGTTCCAATATTTTTCAAGCACGTCTTCCACTTGCTTGATGCGGATGACGTCATCAAACGACAAGACGTTGTTGGCGAGCACTTCATACGGCGCATGATCCATATAGACGTAGCCGTATTCATGGGCGCGCAGGCGCAACCCAGTGCCGCGCAGCAGCTTCAAAAACCCAAGCTGCAATTCTTCCGGGCGGAGGGCGAATACGTCGTTAAACGTCTTTCGGAACGAGTTGTAGTCTTCTTCGGGAAGACCGGCGATCAAATCCAAATGTTGGGCGATTTTCCCGCCCTCTTTAATCATCGTTACCGTTCGCGAAAGTTTGGCGAAGTTTTGTTTGCGCATAATGAGCCGATTCACTTCGTCGTTCGTCGACTGGACGCCGATTTCAAAGCGGAACAGGCCGGGCGGCGCTTCGCGGTTTAAAAACTCGATCACCTCGGGACGCATGATGTCGGCGGTAATTTCAAATTGAAATACTGTTCCGGGCACATGTTCATCAATTAAAAAGCGAAACATGTCCATCGCATAGCTGCGGCTGATGTTGAACGTCCGGTCGACGAACTTGATCGTCCGCGCCCCGTGCCGCATTAAGTAGCGCAAGTCGTCTTTGATTTTTTCGCGGTCAAAGTAGCGGACGCCGACTTCGATCGAGGACAGGCAAAATTGGCAGCTGAACGGGCAGCCGCGGCTCGTTTCAACATACACGACCCGGTTCGGAAGATGGGGAATGTCTTCCAGAAAGCGAAACGGCGACGGCATGTCGGCAAGGCGAATTTTGTTTCGCTGTGGGTTGATGACAATGCGGCCCCCGTCGCGAAACGCGAGCCCGGCGACATCACGGACGTCTCCATGGCCGTCTAAAGCGAAAAGCAGCTGTTTAAACGTTTCCTCTCCTTCGCCGACGACGATAAAGTCAAACTCCGGCACCCGCTCCATCCATTCACGCACATCGTACGACACTTCCGGTCCACCGGCGACGATGACCATATTCGGCGCTGCTTTTTTCAACAGCTTGACGACTTTGATCGTTTCTTCAATGTTCCAAATGTAGCAGCTGAAGCCGATGACATCCGGACGGCGTTGGTACAAATCAGTCACAATGTTCAGCACCGGGTCTTTGATCGTATACTCAACAAGCTTGACGTCAAATTCGGGCTGAGCGTACGCTTTTAAATAGCGGATGGCGAGGTTCATATGAATGTATTTGGCGTTCAATGTCGTGCAGACAATATTCATAGAAGCAAAACCCCTTTGATTAGCGTACTAACCTCTCATTATAACGCAGTTTAACCAAACGAAAAAGAAGAGAAACTTGTCGAACGGTGAAAAAAGAATTCGCAAAATCTTCATGAGCGAAGGGAGGAGTAAATTTTTCTACATCGAATATATATTTCGTTGAACGGTTTGAATAGACAAGGAGCCTTGATACATCAACATTTCTAGAGGGAGAGATGGATATGGCCCAAAGCCTTTCTCCTCGGGAAGAACAAAATGCGACGCCGGATGTGCGGCTGCTTGAAGAGGAAAATCGTCGCCTAAAGGAGCGGCTCAACAGTTATTCCGTCATTTTCGAGCGATCGCTCGACGCCATTGTCATTTTAAATAAAAACGGCGAGTTTGTCGATGTGAACGAAGCGGCGTGCAAGCTGTTTGAGATGGATAAGTTTGACTTGATCGGCCGTTCACTTTTCTCGTTTTTGGAGCTCGTGCCGCTGGATATTTTGCTGTTTCAGCAGTCGATGCTGCAAAAGTTCGGCTCGTTCAGCGACGAGCTGCTCATTAAGCTGCCGGACGGCAAGGTGAAGCATATCGAATTTTCGATAAAAAAAGACGTGTTTCATGAATTTGACCTCGTGATGATGCGCGACGTTTCGGCTCATAAGGCGCTTGAGCGCGAACGAATCATTCATGAGTTTTTGTTTCGCGACGTATTCAACCGCGCCGTCGACGGCATCGTCATTTTCGATGAATTTGGGCGTTTTATCGATGTCAATCCGGCGTTTTCGATGAGCTTGAACTTGGAAAAAGGAAAACTGCTCAATTTGTCGTTTCAGCAGTTCGTCGCCTGCGAATGCGTCAATGAGTTCGCACAGCTGCTCGCGGAAGTGAAAGAAAAGGGAACGGCCAAAGGCGAGTTGTCGCTTGTCCGCCCGGACGGAACGGTGAAAATGTTTGAACTGACGGTGACGTCGAACGTCTACAGCGGCTTTTACATGGCCATTATGCGCGACGTGACCGATCGGAAAAATATGGAAATCAAACTACAAAAAAGCGAAGAGCGGTTTCGGGCCATTTTCGAGCAGGCGCATGAGGCGATTCTCATTTGGGATGATTTTGGCTACATATTGAACGCCAATCCGGCCGCGAGCCGAACGTTTGAGCTGCCTTTGAATTTGCTTGTGCGCCGCAATTTGCTCGATTTTGTGGAATATGTGGATGAAAAGGTGAAGCGGATTTTCAGCGAGTTCCGCCAAAAAGGGGAAATTCGCGATGAGCTGACGTTCCATATGCCAAACGGCGAACAGAAACAGCTTGAGTTTACGATGAAAAAAGGGGCGATTAACGGCTACCATTTGACAATTTTCCGCAACGTGAGCGAGCGGCGGAAAATCGAGCGCGAACTGCGGGAAAGCGAACAAAAATTCCGCAGTATTTTCGATCACTCGATGGACGGCATTTTGCTTTGGGATGAGCAGCATCGCATCATTGACGCCAATCCAATCGCCTGTGGCATTTTTTCTGCTGAAAAGGAGGCGCTTCTTGGCCGGAAAGTCGGCGAACTTCTTCCGGACCGGGCGCGCCGCCAGTTGAACAAGCTGATGGCTGAGTGTCAGCGCGCTGGCGAGGCGAGCGGCGAAGTCGAGTTTTCCGATGAGACAAAGGAGCGAATCATCGAGTTTTCGTTGAAAAAAGAAGTCATTTCCGGCGTTGGAATGATGACGTTTCGCGATATGACCGAGCGGAAGGAGATGGAGCTGCAGCTGCGCAAATCGGATACGCTCAATGTCGTCGGCGAGCTCGCTGCCGGCATCGCCCACGAAATCCGCAACCCGATGACGGCGTTAAAAGGGTTCATCCAGTTGCTGCAAGGAAGCATTGACGGCGATTATTCGATGTATTTTAATGTCATTATGTCGGAATTGGAGCGGATCGAATCGATCATCACCGAGTTTCTCGTTTTGGCCAAACCGCAGGCGGTGCAATACAAGCAAAACGACATTTGCAAAATCATGCAGGATACGATCGATTTGATCAGCGCCCAGGCGATAATGAATAACGTGCAAATCATTGCCGATTTCGACCGCGGGCTGCCGCCGGTGTATTGCGAGCTGAATCAGCTGAAGCAGGTGTTTATCAACATTTTGAAAAACGCCATTGAAGTGATGCCCAAAGGCGGGGACATCACGGTGCGGATCGCCCGCATGGGCAAAAATGTTCGCATTTCCATCACTGACCAAGGCGTCGGCATTCCGAAAGATAAAATCAAAAAACTCGGCGAGCCGTTTTATACGACGAAAGAGCGCGGCACCGGACTCGGCTTGATGGTCAGCTATAAGATCATTGAAGAACATCAAGGGAAAATTGACGTGGAAAGCGAAGTCGGGGTCGGCACGACGTTCCATATTACGTTGCCGATTGAGCGGACAGAGAGGGAAGACGACGATGGCGATTGAATATGCCGTATACCGGTCGGAGCTGCTTGGCGATCTATACATCGCTTCCGACGGCGAAGCGATCATGAAAGTTGAACTGTTTCCGGAAGAATGGCGCGCGTTTGCGGGCGGGCATCCGGTTGTCCAAAGCCGGTCGCCGTTGCTTGAACGCGCGCTTCGACAGTTGGATGAGTACTTTCACGGCCGCCGCCGGACGTTTGATTTGCCGCTGAAATGGAAAGGGACGCCCTTCCAAGAAGAAGTGTGGGCGGCGCTTTGCCGCATCCCATACGGCGAGACGGCGACATACGCTGACATCGCTGCGCAAATCGGCCGCCCGAAGGCGGTTCGCGCCGTCGGCCAGGCGAACCGGGCGAATGAGCTCGCCATCATCGTCCCGTGCCATCGCATTGTCGGCAAAAACGGCGCCCTCGTCGGCTACGCCGGAAGCCGGACCGATGTAAAAGCAAAGCTGCTGGAGCTGGAGCGGCGCTATCAATCGCGCTTCAGCTGATCGGCGGGTGTGTATGCCTCCCAAAATGACGCCCGCCCCCATGACGCGAATCCATGGGGGCAGGGAATGGGACATTATTTTTTTTGCCAATGCGACAAGGCGAGGGCGCCGACTAAAATGGCGCCTTTTATAATGTCTTGAGCGTAATACGGGACGTTTGCCATCGTCAAGCCGTTCAACAACACGCCCATCAAAATCGAACCGAACAGGGTGCCGATGACGTTCGGCTTGCCGGCGCCGAAGACAGAAAAGCCGATGTAGGCGGCGGCGACGCCGTCCATCAAAAACGAAGCGCCGGCCGACACTTGCCCGGTGCCGATGCGCGAGGCGAGCACGATGCCCCCCAAGGCGGCGAAAAAGCCGCTGATGACGTACGCATACGTCCGGTAACGGTTGACTGGGATGCCAGAGAGCCGTGCTGCTTCCCGGTTTTCACCCGTTAAATAAAAGAGACGGCCAGGTTTGGTGTATGTTAAAAACAAGTGGGCGGCCATGACGACAACGAGCATGAGCAAGACCGAAAACGGCACGCCAAACAGCTCCCCTTGGCCGATAAATAAAAAGGAAGGAATAAATTTGCCCGGCGCCGTGCCGCCATCAGGCAGCGGCATGTCGTTATAAATCGAAAATCCTTTTGTATACGTAAGCTGCACGCCGTTGATCGCGTACATCGTCGCCAACGTGGCGAGCAAATCGGGCAGTTTGAATTTGACGATCAACAACGAATTAAGCAACCCGACGGCGACGCCGAGCAACAGCGGCACGAGCAAGGTGACGAAAATTTCTTGGCGATGCAAGACAAGCGCCGCCGCACTGGCAATCGTCGCCAAGCTCACTGTCGAACCGACCGACAAATCGAGGCCGTCGACGATGAGCGAAAATGTAATGCCAATGGCCACCAAGGTGACGATGGAAATGGAACGCAAAATGTCGCTGAAGTTTTCATAGGTAAAAAACCGGTCTTGTGTCAGGCCAAAATAGGCGATTACAGCCAAAATGGCAAGCAGTGTGCCATGTTTATACAAAAATTCAAGAATGAACGGCGCCGCTTTTTTCGACGGCGCTGTGGAAACGGCTGGCTGGCTCATCGATCTCACCTCCGCTGCAATAGTACACAAGCTGTTCATAGGTTAGTTCTGCGGCCGGCAGGCGGGTGAGCAGCCGGCCGTCAGCCATGATGTAGATGGTGTCGCACACCTCAAGAAGCTCGTGAAATTCACTCGAAAAATATAGTACTGTTTTTCCTTCATCGGCGAGAGCACGGATGATGGAAAACACCTCTTGTTTGGCGTGGACATCGATTCCTTTCGTAGGCTCGTCGAATAGAAAAACACGCGCGTTTGTGTTCAGCCATTTGCCGATGACGACTTTCTGCTGGTTGCCGCCGCTTAAGTGGCGGACAGCGGTCGAAGGCAACGGCGGATGGATGCCGAGCGAGCGGACAAGTTCGTCGGCGGCGTCCGTTTCCTTCCTTCGGCTGATCCATTGCCAGCGCGACAGCCGGGAAAGGAGGCGGACGGTGATGTTGGTTTTCACTGACTCGGGCAAGAACAGCCCTTGTTTGCGCCGTTCTTCCGGGATGAGGCAAAGGCCGGCGTCGATGGCTTCATAAGGCGATGAGAACACATAGCGTCTGCCATCAATTTCCCACTCGCCGGATGTGTTCCGGTGGGCGATGAGGCTTTCGGCAAGCTCCGTCTTGCCGGCGCCGACCAAGCCGGCGATGCCGACGATTTCGCCGCGGTGGGCGTATAGGTCGACTGTTGTCCCGGTTTTGTCGATCAAAATTCCGCGGGCGGCAAACGCGATGTCGCTTCCATGCGCGCGCGTTTGTTTCATGGCGGCGGCTCGCCTTGTTCCGGTCATATGAAGGACGATGTCTTCAAGCGGCAAACCGCGGGCGGAACCATGGTAGACGACGCGGCCGTCGCGCAAAATCGTCAACCGGTCGGCGATTTCCTGCACTTCTTTCAGTTTATGAGAGATGTAAATAAAGCCGACGCCTTGCTGTTTCAGTTCCGTGATGATGGCAAACAGCCGCTTCGTTTCGGCTTCGCTCAAGGCGGCGGTCGGTTCGTCCAAAATGATGTAGCGCGCATTCGATGACAACACTTTGGCGAGCACGATCAGCTGTTTTTCATGGAGCGAGCAGTCGCGCACGAGCTTTGCCGGCGAAATGGCAAGGCCGACGCGGCGAAGCAGAGCAGCGGCCCGTTCTTTTTCCCGGCGCAGCGAGCGGATCGGCTGTTTCTTCACATCAGCGAGCTCATCAGCCGCCAAGTTTTCGTAAACGGGCAATCCTGGGAAAAGCGCCGTGTCGACCTCTTGGACGACGAAGCCGATGCCGGCTCGTTTCGCGTCAAGCGGCGACGAAAAGGTGCAGTTGACGCCATCGATCGTGATCGTGCCGGCGTCGGGAGGAATGGCGCCGGCCAAAATGTTCATGAGCGTGCTTTTGCCGGCGCCGTTCATGCCCAAAAGGGCGTGGACTTCGCCTGGACGGACGGAAAAGTCCACGCCGTCAAGCACGCGCACCGCGCCAAACGATTTTTCAATGCCTCGCATTGACAGCCTGTTCATTTTTTGTTCACCTGAGCTTCCAACGTTTTCATCCATGGCGAGATGGCGACGTTCGATTGCTCCCAGCCCGGGATGTATTGCGAAAGCTCGTTCATCGATACTTGCTTATCGGGCAAGTCGGTCCGTTTTACTAAATGCGGCTCGAGCGAGTAAATGTTCGGCGTTTTCTCGCCAGCGATTTTTTGATAGGCGAACCGCACCTGAACGCGGCCGACTTCCGCCGGATCCGTCGCTGTTGTCGCCACCCACGGACTGTTCGGTTTTTGGATCATTTGCAAGTCTTCGTCACTCAAATCGATGCTGTATACTTTGATTTCCGTACGCCCGGCTTGCTCGATGGCGCGCGTCGCTCCTTTGGCGAACTCGTCCCAAGTTGCGAAGACGGCGTCAATGTCGCCTTTGTTCGGATATTTTTTCAAAATGGCCTCCATTTGCGTTTGCGTGTCCAAAGCCGTGTTGGCGCTCGCCGTACCGAACTTGGCGACTTCTTTTATGTTCGGATAGCGTTTTTTGAACGCCTCATAAATGACGTGGCGCCGCTCCATTGGAGTAAAACCGCCGACCCAAATCGTGACGATGTTGCCCTCTCCATTTAAATCTTCGGCGAGTGTTTTTAACGTTTTCCAGGCGAGGCTGTAGTCGTCTTGGTCGATGACGGTGACGCCGGGAATGTTCAAATCGTTGTCAAAGGCGACGACCGGGATGCCTTTTTCAACCGCTTTTTTCACCGGGCCTTCGAGTGCATCAGCGCGGCCGTGATCAAGCAGAATGGCATCAACGTTTTGCGTGATGGCCGTTTCTACGTATGAGGCCATTTTCGTCAAGTCGTTGTCGGCGTTGTAAATTTGCACTTCGCCGCCGAACTTTTGCACTTGTTCTTTGACACCGGCGATGTATTGCGACGAGAACGTGCCGATGGACATTTGCATAATGGCGGCGATCTTCACCGGTTTTTTCAGCTTCTCCGGGATGGCCGCCTGTTCGCTGCTCGATGCGGTTTGGCTGTTGGATGAGACGGTGTCGCCTTGGATGGCCGTTTGCTTCGTTTCGTTGGCCGGCTTAGAGCTCACGGCGTCTTGCTCGTTCGTGCAGCCGGCCAAGACGGAGAACACGGCAAAGAAAAGAAGAGAAAGGAACGATAAGGCCTTAAATCGTTTCATGCTGCTCCTCCTTTGCAAATAACGCTGGCAGTGCCGCGCTGTAGCTGCCGCGGACGATGCCTTTTTCGGTAATGATCGCGGTAATCAGTTCGTTTGGCGTCACGTCAAACGCCGGGTTATACACGTTGACGCCTTCCGGGGCGACGCGCACGCCGGCCAGATGCGTCACTTCATCCGGATGGCGCTCTTCAATCGGGATGTCTGCCCCTGTCTTTGTCGCCAAATCGATGGTGGACAACGGTGCGGCGACGTAAAACGGAATGCCAAACGATTTGGCGAGCAAGGCGAGGCCGAACGTGCCGATTTTGTTCGCCGTATCGCCGTTTTGTGCGATCCGGTCGGCTCCGACGATAATGGCGCGAATCCCTTTCGCTTTGATCGTTTGCGCCGCCATGTTGTCCGTAATAAGCGTGACGTCGACGCCTGCTTGCATCAGCTCCCAGGCGGTCAGACGCGCTCCTTGCAAAACGGGGCGCGTCTCAAGGGCGTACACGGATAACTCGATCCCTTTCTCTTTCGCCAAATAAAACGGGGCGAGCGCCGTGCCGTAGCGGGCGGTGGCGATCGAGCCGGCGTTGCAAATCGTCATCACCCGCTCGCCTGGGCGAAAAAGCGATAACGCATGTTCGCCGATGCGGCGGCAGACATCTTCGTCCTCGATTTGGATGCGTATTGCCTCGTGAATAAGCACCGTTTTCGCTTCGTTGACTGAGGCGGCGTCTTTGGCGGCGGCAGTGAGCCGGTCAAGCGCCCAAACCAAATTGACGGCCGTCGGGCGGGCGCTTGCCAAATAATCGCGGTCTTGCTTTAGGCGGCTATGGAACTCGTGGACCGTTTCCGCTTTATAATGCGAGGCGGCGAGCGCCAGACCATAAGCGGCGGTGATGCCGATCGCCGGCGCTCCGCGCACTTTCAGCGAGGCGATCGCATCGTACACGTCTTCAAGCGTATGCAGGTCGATATATTCTGTTGCCAATGGCAATTTTTGTTGGTTTAAAATCGTGATATGCGTCTCGCGCCACTCGACAGAGCGCGGGATGGCAAAGGTGTCCATCGTCGTCTTCCTTTCTTTTCACATTTTCCGTTGATCCGGGCCGGCACTGGGCCGGTCGTCGCCGTGTTACTATTCGGTTTCTGCAAACACTCGGCGGAAGCCGTCCGTTCCGGTCAGCTCGTTGCGCTCGACAATTAGGCGGCGGCCGAGGCGGAGCGCGTGTCGTTTGGCGGCAAGGCGGGCTTCTTTCTGCTCGATGCCGTCAAGGTCGGCCACATGGGCGAGGCCGATCGTCCGGCGGATGACTTCGCAGCCGGCAAAGCCGACAGCATCGATGAACGCATGCCGGAGCACTTCGTCAAGCAAGCCCGGTGTTGCGGCGTACGTCTCGATGCTTTTGGTGCGCCAAAGCTCCGAGAATATGGACGCAAAGACGTCCCAGGTCCGGTCGATGTGATCAAAGAGCGGTTGGCGCTCAACGTCAGGGCGGGACAACGCATTTAACAGCAAGTTGGCGAAAAACTGTCCAAGGTCAAAGCCGATCGGGCCGTAAAAAGCGAATTCCGGGTCGATTACTTTCGTTTCGTCGGTGCTTGCGAAAATGCTGCCGGTATGCAAATCGCCATGCAGAAGCACATCGGCTTCGGTTAAAAACTTGCGCTTCAACTTCGCCGCTTCCAAACGGAGGCGGTCGTCATTCCAAAGCGTTTCGACGTCCGGCCGCAGCTCGTCTTCGAAGTTGTTCGTGTCATGGTCGAAAAATGGATCGGTGAAGACGAGATCTTCGGTGATTTTGCACAGCTCCGGATTGACGAAGCTTTGCGCCAATTTCTTTTTCTCTTGCTGGTTCATGCCGAAATCGGATGTGTAAAACGCTGTTTTGGCGATAAATTCGCCGATATGCCGGGACAAAAGCGGAAATGTTTTCCCTTCGATCAACCCTTTGCGGGCGATTTGCAGACGGGACAAGTCTTCCATCACGGTAATGGCAAGCGATTCGTCAGAATAGTAGACGTTCGGCACGTATTGCGGTACATAGCTGGCAAACGTGCGCAACGCGTTGCTTTCAATAACCGCGCGCTTTAACGTGAGCGGCCAGCTTTCGCCGACGACTTTCGCGTACGGGAGCGCCTGTTTGATGATGACGCCTTGCTTCGTTTCCTGATCGACGATATGAAAGACTAAGTTTAAGTTTCCGTCGCCGATTTCGCGGCACACAAGCGGCGCCCCGTCTCGGAATAGGCCGAGGCGGACGGCGAGGGCGGTCGCTTTTTGTTCGGTGAGCGGTTCGTAAACAGTGGATTGGACAATCGTCATTTTCACGTTCCCCCTTTAGGTTTTGGCAAATGAAAAAGCCTCTTTCGCATACGGAAAGAGGCTTGAAGATGCATCGTCTTCGCGCCTCTTATCTTTCAGAAAGACATCGGTCTTTCTGTTGGACTTAGCACCGTGCCCTGCGGAAGCGGTTCGCTTCCGGCGCCGCCTTTGGCGTGCGCCCTATCTCACGATAGCATTACGGTCGGTTGCTGGGCTTCATTGGGCCAATTCCCTCAGCCAACTCTTGATAAGAGTACCGATCTAGCTATTAAGTTTTTGCAATTTTCACGATGTTAACAATCGTTTGGTTGCTTGATTCGAATGATACAGGTTGGGCTGGCGGATTGTCAATACGTTTTGAAAAATTTTTTTGCCGCCTCTTCATAATCGTGCGGCCGGCGGTCGGCAAACACCGGGATGCGTGCGCGGACGTCCGCAACGAGCGAGGGATCGATGTCGGCCGAGAGAATGCCCGGCTTCTCGTCCGCCTCGGCGATAATTTCGCCCCACGGGTCGATGATGAGCGAATGGCCGGCGAACACGTTGTTCGGGTCTCGTCCGGCCCGATTGCAAGCGACGACATAGCATTGGTTTTCAATCGCCCGCGCCATCAGGAGCGTCCGCCAATGGTGAAGGCGGGGAAGCGGCCATTCGGCGACGACAAACAGCACTTCCGCTCCGGCCAACGCATGGGCGCGAATCCACTCCGGAAATCGGATGTCATAGCAAATGACCCCAGCGCACGGCAGCCCGTCAAGCGAGAACAAGCCTGGCTCGTTTCCCGGCTGCAAATACAAATGTTCATCCATCAATTGGAACAGGTGAAGCTTGCTGTATTCGCCGACGATTTGGCCATGGCGGTTGGCCACGATCATCGTGTTTGTCACGCCGGCGGCTGTTTTTTTGGCGACCGAACCGGCGACGAAATGGACGCCGTACGTTTGCGCCAATCGGGAAGCGAGCGCCTTCGCCCGTTCGGCGCCTTCGTCGGCAATTTCATCCAGGCGCGTCAAATCGTAGCCGGTCGTCCATAACTCTGGCAGCACGATGATGTCAGCGCCGTCTTTGGCAGCGGATTCCACGGCCTGTTCGGCTTGCTGTTCGTTTTTTGCTGGATCGCCAAATGCAATGTCAAGCTGCAGGCAGGCGATGCGGATCGTCATGAGCGTTCACCTCGGAAAAAATTTTCTTTACATTTTGCTTTTAACGATATATGATGTTGCACTAGAATTTCAAGAATGTTTGAGAAGGTGTGGACGATGACGATCGAATTTCCCTTTTCCGAACTGCTTGAACAGCTGCCGAAGCAGTTTTTCGCCTCGCTCGTGGCGAAAGTCGGTGCGAAGATCAAGGCGGGTTATGATGTGATCAACTTAGGGCAGGGCAATCCGGATCAGCCGACGCCAAAGCATATCGTCGAGGCGATGCAGCGGGCGGCGGCCAATCCGAAATACCATAAATATTCGCCGTTTCAAGGCTACTCGTTTTTGAAAAAAGCCGTAGCGGCGTTTTACGCGCGCGAGTACGGGGTGACGATCGACCCGGCCCGCGAGGTCGCCATCTTGTTCGGCGGCAAAGCCGGGCTTGTCGAGCTGCCGCTTTGCCTCGTCAACCCGGGCGATGTCGTGCTCGTCCCGGACCCGGGTTATCCGGACTATTGGTCGGGAATCGCGCTCGCCCGCGCGCGGATGGAAATGATGCCGCTTGTCGCGGAGAATGAGTTTCTGCCGGATTATTCGGCCATTCCCAGGGCGGCGGCCGACCGGGCGAAACTGATGTTTTTAAACTATCCGAACAACCCGACCGGCGCGACGGCGACGAAGGAGTTTTTTGCTGAAACGGTGGCATTTGCGGAAAAGTACGGCATAGCCGTTGTGCATGATTTTGCCTATGGCGCGGTCGGCTTTGACGGCCAAAAGCCGGTCAGCTTTCTAGAAGTGGACGGGGCGAAAGACATTGGCGTTGAAATCTACACGTTCTCGAAAACGTACAATATGGCCGGCTGGCGCGTGGCGTTCGCTGTCGGCAATGAGCGGATCATCCGTGCCATTGAGTTGTTGCAAGATCATTTGTACGTCAGCTTGTTCGGCGCCGTCCAAGAAGCGGCGGCAGCTGCGCTCCTCGGCCCGCAAGACTGCGTCGCGGAGCTCGTTGCCTTGTACGAGGCGCGCCGCAATACGTTTATTCATGCTTTGCGCGCGACGATCGGATGGGAAGCGCCGGCGCCGTCTGGATCATTTTTCGCCTGGCTTCCGTTGCCAAAAGGCGCATCATCCGCCGAATTTGCCGATCTGTTGCTTGAGCGGGCGCACGTCGCCGTCGCCCCAGGCATCGGTTTTGGAAAACACGGCGAAGGGTATGTGCGCGTTGGATTGTTGACCGATGAAGCGCGGCTTCGCGAAGCGGCGGAGCGGATCGGCCGGCTCGGATTGTTTTGAAAAAAAGAGCGGCAATGAACCGTTGACGGGACAACGTTGACCAGGCTATTTTAAAAAAATAATTGACAACGGCGGCAAAGGCTGTCATAATTCAAAGTAAATTTGCCAATCGTTTGACAAGTGCATAAACGAGCAGGCTTTCTTATCAAGAGCAGGCGGAGGGACGAGCCCAATGAAGCCCGGCAACCGGCTTGGCGCACGCTAAGCACGGTGCTAATTCTTGCAGCGGAAACGCTGGGAGATAAGAAGAGCGCCATGAATGAATGACGCCTCTTCTTAGGAAGGGGCTTTTTTATTTCGCCATATATTGAAAGAGGGATGGACGATGAGTGCAGTCATTGCGACGTATTTGCTTCATGATGAACACGATATTCGCCAAAAAGCGGAAGGAATCGCGCTCGGCTTGACAGTCGGCACATGGACCGACTTGCCGCAGCTAGAGCAAGACCAGCTTCGCAAGCATAAAGGGGAAGTCGTTGCGATCGAAGAGCTTGGCGAGAGCGAGCGGGTAAACGCCTATTTCGGCAAGCGGTTGAAGCGGGCAATCGTCAAAATCGCTTACCCGACCGTCAACTTCAGCGCCGATTTGCCAGCATTGTTGGTGACGACGTTCGGCAAGCTGTCGCTTGACGGGGAAGTGCGGTTGCTTGATTTGGAATTTCCGGAAGAATGGAAGCGGCAGTTTCCGGGGCCGCGCTTTGGCATCGCCGGCATTCGCGAAAAGGTCGGAGTGTACGACCGCCCGCTGTTGATGAGCATTTTCAAGGGCATCGTTGGCCGCGATTTGGCGTATTTGACATCAGAGTTGAAAAAGCAAGCGCTTGGCGGCGTTGACTTGGTCAAAGATGACGAAATTTTGTTTGACAGCGATCGTCTGCCATTTGCGAAGCGCATTACAGAAGGCAAAGCGGCGCTCGAAGAGGTGTACGAACAAACAGGCAAGCGGACGCTGTATGCCGTCAACTTGACCGGCAAAACGTTTGAACTGAAAGAAAAAGCGAAACGGGCGGCTGAGCTTGGCGCCGATGTGCTGTTGTTCAACGTGTTCGCCTATGGATTGGACGTCCTACAAGGGTTGCGGGAAGATGAAGAGATTTCCGTTCCGATCATGGCCCACCCGGCGTTCAGCGGCGCGATCACGCCGTCGGAGTTTTACGGCGTCGCCCCGTCGCTCTTGCTTGGAAAGCTTTTGCGGCTTGCCGGCGCCGACTTTGTTCTGTTCCCGTCGCCGTACGGCAGCGTCGCCTTGGAGCGCGAGCAGGCGCTTGGCATCGCCCGGGCGCTGACCGATGAACAAGAGCCGTTTGCCCGGGCGTTTCCAGTGCCATCGGCCGGCATCCATCCGGGCTTGGTGCCGCTCCTTGTCCGCGATTTTGGCCTTGACAGCGTCGTCAACGCCGGCGGCGGCATCCACGGCCACCCGGACGGGGCGATCGGCGGCGGAAAGGCGTTTCGCGCCGCCATCGACGCAGCGCTGGTCGGCCGTCCGCTTCGTGAAGCGGCGAAAGACAACGAGGCGCTGCAAAAGGCGATCGACCGCTGGGGCGCTATTGAGGTGGAAGCATGACGAAACAACTCGTTCTTTTTTGCGATTTTGACGGCACGATCACGGAAAACGACAACATCATCGCGATTATGAAACAGTTCGCCCCGCCGGAGTGGGAGGCACTAAAGGACGACATTCTCGCCCAGCGCATCTCCGTTCAGGAAGGCGTCGGAAAAATGTTTTCGCTTCTTCCGTCAGCGCTGAAAGGGGAGATTGTTGACTTTTTGCTTAGCACCGCCCGCTTGCGCGAAGGGTTCCGCGAGTTTGTCGCATGGACAAAAGAGCAAAGCATCCCGCTCTATATCGTGAGCGGCGGCATCGACTTTTTCGTCTATCCGCTGCTTGAAGGGCTCATTGAACCGGAGCGGATTTTTTGCAACGGCTCCGATTTCAGCGGTGAGACGATCCGCATCACATGGCCGCATGCATGTGACAGCCGGTGCCAAAACGGCTGCGGCTGCTGCAAGCCGTCGCTATTGCGCAGGCTTGCCCGCCCGGACGGGTATCACGTCGTCATCGGCGATTCGATCACCGACTTGGCGGTGGCCAGGCAAGCCGACTATGTGCTGGCGCGCGATTTTCTGCTTGAAAAATGTCAAGAGCTTGACCTGCCGCACGCGCCATTTGCGACGTTTTTTGACGTGATGGATGCGTTGCAGCGAATGGAGGTGATCGTATGAGCATCGTCGTGAAAAAGTGGAACGAGCTTGCGGAAGTGAAAGCCGAGCTCGCCGCCCGCGATTGGTTTTTCGCAACAAGCGGCAATTTGTCGATCAAAGTGACGGACGACCCGTTGACGTTTTTGGTGACAGCGAGCGGCAAGGATAAGCGGAAGCAAACGGATGAGGACTTCTTGCTCGTTGACGCTGCTGGCCGACCAGCGGAGAAAACACATTTAAAGCCATCAGCGGAGACGCTGCTGCATGTGGAAATTTACAACCGCACAAACGCCGGTTGCGTCTTGCACGTTCATACCGTGGACAACAATTTGATTTCTGAACTGTATGCGTCAAACGGGGAAGCAGTCTTTTCCGGCCAGGAAATCATCAAGGCGTTTGGCATTTGGGAAGAAAACGCCGCAGTGCGCATCCCGATCATTAACAATGACGCCGACATCCCGACGCTGGCTCGGGAGTTTGCGAACCATGTTCATGGCGACGCCGGCGCCGTGTTGATCCACAACCACGGCATTACCGTCTGGGGACGAACGGCGTTTGAAGCGAAAAAACATTTGGAAGCGTGGGAGTTTTTGTTCAGCTGGCAGGTGAAGCGGCTGCTTTTGCAACGGGCCGGCCTGCCGGTTGGTTAATATACATCTTTTAGAAGGGGGATTTTGACATGGCCGTCATCAAAGTGAGAAAAACAGGTGAAGTGATTACAGGAGAGGAGAATGTGCGCGCCTTTTTAAACAGCCAAGGCGTCCTGTACGAGCATTGGGACATTGCCAAACTGCCGGAGCATTTGCGCGACAAATACGTGCTCACCGATGAAGAGAAAAATGAAATTTTGGCGGCGTTCAAAGATGAAATTGAAGACTTGGCGGCGCGCCGCGGCTACAAAACATGGGATATCGTCGCTCTGTCCGATGCGACGCCGAACTTGGATGAACTGCTGAAAAAATTTGAACAAGTGCACATCCATACGGAAGACGAAGTGCGCGCCATTACGGCCGGCCATGGCATTTTCATTATCAAAGGCGACAAAGAGACCGGCTATTTTGACGTCGAGCTGGAAGCCGGCGATGTCATTTCCGTGCCGGAAGGGAATCCGCACTACTTTACGCTCATGGACGACCGCCAAGTCGTAGCCGTCCGCCTGTTCATCAACCCGTCCGGTTGGGTCGCCCATCCGTATGAAGAGAAAGAAGAGGCTGTCCAATAATGAGAACACCCCGTTGCCAGGCAAGGCAGCGGGGTGTTTCGTTCTGTATGGAGAGGAGCGCTTGCCTCGATGACGGAAGGAGAGACCGCTAAAACGATTCGGTTAACAAAATCATAAACAAAATGCCGATAATAAAGGCGTACGTCGAGATCCGTTCGTTGCCGTCGCCATGGCTTTCGGGAATGAGCTCTTTGTAAATGATGAACAGCATCGCCCCGGCGGCAAACGCTAACCCGTATGGAACGAGGCCGCGGAAGAGAGAGGTTAAATAAAAGCCGAGCAAAGACGTCACAATTTCGACCGCGCCGGTTAACGTGGCAATGACAAACGCTTTAAAGCGGCCAATCTGCTGATTGACTAAAAACAAGGCGACCAAAAATCCTTCCGGCGCGTTTTGCAAGCCGATGGCCAATGCGATCAAATTGCCGATTTGCGAAGCGCCGTCTGAGGCGTAGCTCACCCCGACTGACAGCCCTTCGGGGAGATTGTGCATCGCAATGGCGGCGATGATGAGCATCGCCTTTTCGTCGAATTGCAAGCCGCTTTTCGTATGCTCCAAGTCGATATGGGGGACGGTCATCTCAAGCAACGTTAACACGAGCACCCCCGCCGCCAATCCGATGGCGAGCGCCTCAAAACCGCCGGACCGCAGGGTCTCGGGAATAAGACTTGTCATCGAGGCCGCCATCATAATGCCGGCTGAAAACGCGAGGAGTACATCGCGCCAGCGGTGGGTGAGCGATTTGGCCATAAACAAAATCGGCACAGCGCCAAGTCCGGTCGATAAGGCGGACAGCACACTGCCGGTCAATACCCCGTTCATCCAATTCCCCCTTCATCAGCCTTTATTTTTTCATATACGCTGTTTCCACAAATGTGACAATCGCCCAAGCGCTGCCCTATAACAAAATTATCATAGCGAAAGGAACGGCCGCTGGCGAGAAAAATGGACCAGCGCCTGGCAAAAACGGTTGCCTGCCTGTTTGCTGTTCAAGTATAATGCAAGTAAGAAATGGTTAAATGCAAAGGGTTGGATGGCATGGAACAAAAAAAGCAAGAACTCGAGCAATCGCTAAAGTTGTTTATCGTATTGTCGCGGGCTTACCGCGCCGTAAGCGACCAAGTGAACAAATCAATCCACTCATTCGGGGTCAATCCGACCGAATTTGCCGTGTTAGAATTGTTATACCATAAAGGGGATCAGCCGCTCCAGCAAATTGGCGAAAAAATTTTGCTGGCGAGCGGGAGCATCACCTACGTCATTGACAAACTGGAAAACAAAGGATTGATCGTCCGCCGCGCCTGCGAAAAGGACCGGCGCGTCACGTACGCGTCCATTACAGAAGAGGGGCGGCGGTTTATTGAGCGCGTATTTCCCGAGCATGCGGAAAAAATTCACGAAACGGTTTCGGCGCTGACGGCGGCAGAAAAAGAGCAGGCGATTGCGCTGCTGAAAAAATTAGGATATGGGGCAAAAACAAGGGGCTGACGCGAGGTCGGCCTCTTTAATTTTGCCGGAAATGGATACGTTATATAAAGAACATACCATAGCCAGCAAAAAAGGAGAGATCACCATTGATGGTTCCAGTAGGGGTATCGAATCGCCACATTCATTTATCAAAAGAACACATGGCGGCGCTGTTTGGCGAAGGCGCCGAGCTGACGGTGCTCAAGCCGTTGTCGCAGCCTGGCCAGTTCGCCGCCAAGGAAACGGTGACGGTCGAAGGGCCGAAAGGGAAAATTGAAAACGTCCGCGTCCTCGGACCGGTCCGTTCGCTCACCCAGCTTGAAATTTCGAAAACCGACAGCTTCAAGCTCGGCGTCGCGCCCCCGGTCCGCTTATCCGGCGATATTGACGGAACGCCGGGCATTACGATTCACGGGCCGAAGGGGACGGTGACCGTCGACAAAGGGGTGATCATTGCCAAGCGTCACATTCATATGACGCCGAAAGATGCCGAGACGTTTGGCGTCCGCGATAAACAAGTTGTGAAAGTGAAAACGCAAGGGGAGCGGGCGCTCATTTTTGACGAAGTGATCGTCCGCGTCAGCGAAGATTTTGCGTTAGATATGCACATTGACACCGATGAAGCGAACGCGGCCGGCTTGAAAACGGGCGATTATGTCGAACTGCTTCCATCGTGAAACCATCCGCGCCAAAGGCGGACAAAGCACCCTCTCGGTACAAACGAGAGGGCGCTTCCCATTAATGCGGCCGCTTCTTCTCTGATGCTAGTGTGCCGACAAGATGAAACGGCGCATCACGCTGAATGGCGTCAATGACGCCGCTGCTGATTTCTTGATGGGTGAGCCAACGCGTGCTGTGCTCTTCGATCACGAAGCCAAGCTGAATTTGCCGGTACAGGCAAGCGGAAGACAAATGGAGTTCCCGCTTTGCCTCGGCCGGATGGGCCCGGCTGCCGGGCACGTGGAACAGACGCCAAGGACCGGGATGTCTGCTATTTTCCCGGATGATGGTCGGAAACGCCTGTTTCCCGTCGCTGTGCACCCATGCGACAACAAGGTCGAAGGCTCTGTTTTCATTGATTGTTTGGTGAATCAAGGAACATAGTACATCATGATCGCGATAATCGACCAAAAGCGGGGTAATGGCCTAAAGATGTGCGGCGCGGGCGATGAGCCGTTCCATCCGTTCCCTGTTCCGGGCGACGATGGATATATGGTACCCTTCTCGCACGAGCCAAAGCGACACGTCGGTTAACATGCCTGTCCCACCGATGACGAGTGCGTACATGGTGGTTCTCCTTTCGGATTAATGCGATGCTCCTTTCAAATAGCGGTCAAACCAATCGACGATATGGCGAAGACGCTCAAGCCGAAGAGCAGGGTTGCCGGTGCGCGACAAATCGTGGTTGGCGTCCGGAAAGCGGACGAGCTTTGTTTCCCGCCCGAGCTGCTTTAAGGCGACAAACAGCTGTTCGGCCTGCTCAATTGGGCAGCGGTAATCGCGTTCGCTGTGCAAAATCAAAAGCGGTGTGCGCATGTGTTTGACGTATTTGAGCGGCGAATGATGCCAAAGCCGCTCAGCGTCTTCCCAAACGTCGCAGCCGACTTCCCATTTCGTGAAAAAGTAGCCGATGTCGCTCACGCCAGAGAAGCTGAGCCAGTTGGAAATCGAACGTTGAGTGACAGCCGCTTTGAATCGGTCGGTATGCCCAACGATCCAGTTCGTCATAAATCCGCCGTAGCTGCCGCCGGTGACGCCAAGCCGTTCTTTGTCAATAAAGTCGAACTTGCTGATGGCGGCGTCGACGCCAGCCATAATGTCTTCATAATCCATGCCGCCATAGTCGCCGCGCACCGCATTGACAAACGACTGGCCGTATCCGTGGCTGCCGCGCGGGTTCGTAAACAGCACGGCATAACCGGATGAAGCGAGCAGCTGCAATTCATGGAAAAACGTAAATCCATACATCGCATGCGGCCCACCGTGAATTTCGACGACAAGCGGCGCCTTTTCCCCTTCGTCAAGCTCAGGCGGTTTCATGATCCAGCCTTGAATCTCCAAACCGTCCGCCGATCGATACGTAAACGGTTCGGCATCGGCGAACACCACTTCGTTTTCGAGCGCTTCATTGGCACGCGTAAGCCGCGTTTTCGTTCCATCGGCAAGCGAGACCGCATATAAATCGCCAACGGACGTAGGCGAGCTGATGGCGGCGATGGCTTGCTGTTCACTTGGGTGGATGGCTAAACCGTATAAATGGAAGTTGCCTTCGATCACCGGAACGATCGGGCCGGCGAGCGAGACGAAATACAAGTTGACGCGTCCGCGCTCCGAGGCGGTGACATACAGGCCGCTTCCGTCGCTCGCCCAAATTGGTCCCGGCCCTTTCGCATCAGCGTGTGTGTCGCCGACCATGGCATCGCCGAGATGGACATCCCAATCGGCGGTCAACACCCGCTTCGTTCCACGCTCCGGCTCAAAGACGTAAAGCCGGTGAAGCGTAGCCCCGAGATAAGCAAGATCATGGCCGATGGCGGCGAGCTTCGTTCCGTCCGGCGACCAGGCGAGCGAAGCGAATGTGCCGCATCCGTTCGTCAAGTTCGTTTCCGCTTTCGATTCGAGATCAAGCAAAACAATGTCGCGCGTAAAGGTTGTGTCCGGATCCTCGTTTCGGTTGGCGACAAAGGCGAGCGTCCGTCCGTTTGGCGAAATCGCAAACGAACCGATTTCCTCCTCGCGGCCCGTCAACGCTTCGCTTTTTCCTGACAGCACATCGATGCGCGTGAGCACCGCCCGTTTGCCGTCAAGAAAACCCGACGCGTCTGATTTGTAATACAGCCGCTCGACCACGCGCGGTTTCAGGTCGGCTCGCTTCACTTCTACCTTTTCCGGTTCTTCGCGGTCTTCAATCGTTTCATCATCGCCAAGCGTCGTTAGGGTGATGAGAAACGTCCCGTCCGGCGACCAAACGTAATCGCGCACACCGTTTTTGAAAAACGTCAGTTGGCGAGCCTCACCGCCATTGGCGGGCAAAAGCCAAAGCTGTGTGCGTCCGGAGCGGTCAGATAAAAAGGCGATTATTTCACCTCTTGGGGAAAAACGCGGCTTCATGTCGCGCCAGCGGCCGAACGTCCATTGACGGACGGAGCCGTCTGCCGCCCATATCCATAAATGGGAGCGGTATTGTTTTTCCTCATCAATCGATTTTTCCACAAACACGGCGCGCGTCCCGTCCGGCGCGTAGTGCGGGTCGCGCACCGAGCGGAGGCGAAGCAAATCTTCCGCCGTTATGCCGCGGCGTTTTGTCGGTTGTTCGTTGTTGTTCATCAGTTGGCCCCCTCTTTCTTTTAAGTAAAATGGAACTACATTGTATATTTCGTCTTCCGAAAGACAAGATCCTGCCTAAAACAGAAAAAACGAACGCCCCCATAATGGACGTTCGCTTTTTGGCTATGCCGATAATTTTTGTTTTTCTTTCGCCTGCTGTGCCGCTTTTTTTACTTGCGGATAGAAGATTAGGCCGCTAGCGAGCAGGACAACACCGAGTAGGAAGGTTTTGATGTCTGCCGTGCCAGCGATAACGACCCAGATCGAATACACCGTCGCTAAGGCCGCAATGATTCCGTCAACCATCCGCTCGCGCGCCTCCATGTACGTTTCGCCGGTGAGCGTGAGTTTCAACTGAAAGACGGAAGAGATCAAATACGGGATGAGGTAGGCGAGCGTAGCGATGTAAATGACAAAATCGAACGCTGCCGCCATCGAATGGGAAATGGTCGAGAAAATGAACAGCTGGGCTAATGCATTCGATAGCGTCAACGAGAAGCTTGGCACGTTTTTCTTGTTTTCTCTCAAAAAGGCCGGCAGAAACAGCCCTTGTTTCGCCGCCTGGTACGGCACCTCAGCGCTCAGCAAGATCCAGCCGAGCGTCGAGCCGAGCAGGCTAATGAGCCCAAGACCAGCCAACACGTAGCCGCCCGCCGGTCCGACGATGGCAATGATGGCATCAACGAGCGGTTTTTCCGATTGAATCAGTTCGCGTTGCGGCAAGACGCCCATCACCAAAAAGCTGATGCCGATGTAAATGGCTAAGGCGATGAGCAGGCCGGCGATCGTCGCCCGTTTTACGTCCGCTTGTTTGCGCGCGCGGGAAGCGAACACCATCGCCGATTCAACGCCGACAAACGCCCAGAGTGTCGATAACGCGGCGTTGTTGATTTGTCCAAGCAAACCGATCGGCTGTCCGTCTCCGTCATAACGCGGGGCATCAAGCGGGCCGATGACCGCTTTGTCAAAGGCAAACAAGGCGATGACGATAAATAGGAAAAAGCCAAGCACTTTGGCCGCGGTGGCGACAAAATTCAGCTTGCCAGCGCCTTCTACACCGCGCAAAATGATGATATGCATCCCCCAAAGAAGCGCCGTGCAGACGAGAAAGGTAAGCAAATTCCCAAGCTTTAGCGTAAACGAGCCCATCGTGAGAACGGTTTTGTCGCTCGTTAATACAGGGAAAAATGTCGACAAGTAGCTCGCAAACGTCGTGATGATGGCGACGTTGCCGGCAAAGTTGCCGACCCAGTAGCCCCACGATGACATAAATCCCGATAAAATCGAGAGATTGGAGCCTTTCGGAAACAGCTCCTTCGCGTAAATTTGCGGTCCGCCGCCTAAGTCGGGCTTGCGGATTGCCAAGTTGCCGAAAACAAGCGCCGTCATGAGAACGCCGGCTCCGGTCAGCAGCCAGGCGAGCATCACGCCGATGGGGCTCGAAGCCTCCGCCAACGAGCGCGGCAGCATGAAAATGCCGGAACCAACCATATTGCCCACGACAAGCGCGGTTAACACCCAAATGCCAAGTTTTCGTTGCTGATCCAAGGTCAAAACGCTCCTTTCAAAAAAAAAAGAAAGCACCCGCGCCTCTTCAGCGGGTGCATGATTCGCATCCAACTGAATGGCGATAGCGCTCCATCGCCCAAGGGCGATGGCAGTCCTGCGCCTGTTCGGACGCAGGCCCAGCTTGCGCCGCCGGAGCGCGCCGCAAACTTCGGCGGTGAACCCTTTCCCGCTGCATCATCGACCGCTCCGAGCCTCGACAGCGCTACTTTTGTTCACCGCAACCTCTATCCCATTGAAGTGGAGAGGGGGTATATCGTTGTCGACATTATATTACTCAATTCAACAAAAAACGTCAATTCAATTCAACAAAAAACGTCAATATGTTTTTGGAAAATGTATATGATGCAAAGGTTGCGAAATATGAGTGAAATGATTAGTATAATTTGTGGTGATGAACCCAGAGAATGGGAAATCGAGAAGGATTTTGAGGATTCATGGCGAATAAACAGTAGATCGGCTGAGTGATGAAAAAATATAAAAATGAAAGGAAAGAAGGGACAGAGCATGAAGTTTTCCGAATTTCGTTACGAGCGGCCGGACATCGCTCAATTGCAAGCATCGTTTCAAGAAGCGCTTGATTCGTTCCGCCGCGCCGGGAGCGCCGCCTTGCAACACGAGGCGATGAAGCGGATCAATGAGCTGCGCCGCCGCTACAGCACGATGGCGAACCTTTGCCATATTCGCCATACGATCGATACAAACGATGAGTTCTATAAGAAAGAACAAGACTTTTTCGATGAAACGGAGCCGATCGTCAAGGGGCTTGTCAACGATTATTACCGCGCGCTTGTTTCCTCGCCGTTCCGCGCTGAATTGGAACAAGTATGGGGGAAACAGCTGTTTGCGTTGGCGGAAACGCAACTGAAAACATACGCGCCGGCGATTGTAGAGGACTTGCAAAAAGAAAACAAGCTGGCCAGCGAATATACGAAGCTCATCGCATCGGCGAAAATCATGTTTGAAGGAGAGGAGCGGACGCTCGCCCAGCTGCAGCCGTTTGTCGAGTCGCCGGACCGCACGATGCGCCAACGGGCGAGCGAAGCGCGGTTTTCGTTTTTCACGGACCACGAAAAAGAGCTCGATGAGCTGTATGATGAGCTCGTCCACGTCCGCACAGCGATCGCCCGGAAGCTTGGGTTCAAAAACTTTGTTGAGCTCGGCTATGCCCGTTTAGGCCGGACCGATTACAATGCCGATATGGTCGCAGGCTACCGCCGGCAAGTGAAAACGCACATCGTCCCACTCGCAGCAAAGCTGCGCGAGCGCCAGCGGCAGCGGATTCAGGTCGACCGGCTTACATATTATGATGAGCCGTTCATGTTTCCGAGCGGCAACCCGGCGCCAAAAGGGGACGCCGCTTGGATTGTTGACAACGGCCGGCGCATGTATGAAGAGCTGTCGCCGGAAACCGGCGAGTTTTTCCGCTATATGGTCGAACACGAATTGATGGACCTCGTCGCCAAAAAAGGGAAGGCGGGCGGCGGCTATTGCACGTATATCGATGATTACAAGGCGCCGTTTATTTTCTCGAACTTTACCGGCACATCCGGCGACATTGACGTATTGACCCATGAAGCCGGACATGCGTTCCAAGTGTATGAAAGCCGTCATTACGACATTCCGGAATACAACTGGCCGACGCTTGAGGCGTGTGAAATCCATTCGATGAGCATGGAATTTTTCACATGGCCGTGGATGGAGCTCTTTTTCGGCGAAGACGCCGACAAATACCGGTTCGCCCATTTGAGCGACGCACTTTTGTTTTTGCCGTACGGCGTTGCGGTCGATGAATTTCAGCACGCTGTCTACGAGAACCCGGATATGACGCCGGCTGAGCGGAAGAGTGTCTGGCGCAACATCGAAAAAGCGTATTTGCCGACAAGAGACTACGCCGGCCATGACTACCTTGAGCGCGGCGGGTTTTGGCAGCGGCAAGGGCATATTTACACCGATCCGTTTTATTACATCGATTACACCCTTGCGCAAGTGTGCGCGTTCCAGTTTTGGAAGCGGGCGCAGGAAGACCGGGAATCAGCCTGGCGCGACTATGTGGCGCTTTGCCGATTGGGCGGCAGCCGGCCGTTTACTGAGCTCGTCAAAAGCGCCAACCTAAAGTCGCCGTTTGCTGACGGGGCGGTCGCTTCGGTCGTCGGCCATATCGAGCGGTGGTTGGACAGCGTCGATGACAAAGCCTTGTAAAAAGAAGCAAAGAAGGCGGGCGGGAACAGCACCGCCCTGCTTTTCTTTATCATCTCGCGCCGAGAAGACCCCCACTTCCACGTGTTGGGCGGGGATGGCTTGGTTGACAGCCTGCTGTGGGGCGGGTGTTTCCAACAATCTCTCACCTCAAAGCTCAAGCGTAGGTGGGAGAGCGTTCAATTTGAAAACTTCTATCAAACTGGGGAAAAGGGGGAAAACGATGATCCGTAAAGCCACATGGGTCGACGCACTGGCCATCGCTTCGGTCCACGTCGAAAGTTGGAAGACGACGTACAGCGGCATCGTGCCGGACGCGTACTTGGAGACGTTGGCAGTGGGAGAAAAACAAACGTTATGGGAGAAGGTGCTCCGCCAATCGGACCATTCCGTGTTTGTCGCCGAGGAAAACGGACGCGTCGTTGGATTCGTCTCCGGCGGACCAAATCGGGCAGCCGACGGTCTGATAGCGAAGTATGACGGGGAGCTGTATGCGATTTATTTGCTTAAAGAGGTGCAAGGAAAAGGGCTCGGCCGGCAGCTCGTGCAAGCGCTCGTCGGCGATTTGACGCAAAAAGGCATTCATTCGCTGGTCGTCTGGGTGCTTGCCGACAATCCGTCACGCGGTTTTTACGAACGGCTTGGCGGTGAAAAACTGGCCGAGGAAAGGGTGGAAATCGGTGGAAAAGCATTATGGGAGTGGTGCTACGGCTGGCAAGACATGCAAACGATGAACGAGTAGAGGGGCTGCCGACAGTTCGGCAGCTCAAAAAATTTGTTTTGTGAGTGATTACTCACTTTACAAAAAGGTTTATCTTTTTTATACTATATATGAGTGATTACTCACTACTATGCAAAAGGGAGAAAAGCAATGACCGCCAATCCATGTATTCAAGTCGAGCGTGTCTCCAAGCGGTTTGGAAAAAAAGTAGTCATCGACGATGTGTCGTTGGAAGTCCAGACGGGGGAAATATTCGGCCTGCTCGGCCCGTCGGGGGCGGGCAAGACGACGTTGGTGCGCATGATCGCCGGCATTGATGCGGCGAGCGAAGGGACGATTCGCGTGCTCGGCGTGAATATGCCCAATCTTGGCGCCATGAAGCGGATCGGCTTTATGGCCCAGTCGGATGCCCTGTACGGAGAATTGACTGCGCTGGAGAACATGCAATTTTTTGCTTCCATCTACGGGTTGCGAGGGAAAAAACAAAAGGAGCGGATCGATGACATGTTGGCGCTTGTCAACTTAACGAATGATCGAAAAAAGCTGGTGCACCAATATTCAGGAGGGATGAAGCGTCGGTTGTCGCTGGCGATCGCCTTGCTTCATGAACCGGACGTGCTTATTTTGGATGAGCCGACGGTCGGCATCGATCCGGTGCTGCGCCAATCGATTTGGGCGGAGCTTGAGCGGATTCGCCAGCGCGGCACAACCATTGTCGTCACGACCCATGTGATGGATGAAGCGGAAAAGTGCGGGCGGCTTGGCATGATTCGCGAAGGCCGTCTGATCGCCGTCGGCCGCCCGGATGAATTGAAACAGGAAGCAGGCGCGGAAACGATTGAGCAAGCGTTTTTGACGTTTGGAGGTGTCCGTCGATGAGAGTGTTGGCCATTGTCGTCCGCATCATCCGCCAGTTTTTCCGCGACAAGCGCACGCTGGCGCTCATGATTGTCGCGCCGATGTTCGTCTTGTTGTTAATGGATTTGGTGTTTAATGGCGAAGAATACAAACCAGCCATTGCCGTCAGCGAACACGTGCCTGAGGTGGTTGTTGACAAGTTGAAAGAAGCAGGAGCGAACGTGAAAGAGCTGTCAGCAAAACAAGCGCGAAAGCAGCTGGACGATCAAGACATTGACGCGTGGCTTGACATGAGCGGAAGCGCTCCGCACCTTACGCTGGAAGGAAGCGACCCGACGGCCAATCAGGCGGTGATGGTCGCGGTGCAAAAGGCGTTTCAGTCCATGGCGCCCAAGCCCCCGTTTCAGCTGAAAACAACGTATTGGCACGGATCAAGCGACATGGCGTCATTTGATTATTTCGGCCCCGTGCTGATCGGCTTTTTCGTCTTCTTTTTTGTCTTTTTGATTGCTGGAGTGTCATTTTTGCGCGAGCGGACGAACGGGACGCTCGAGCGGCTGATGGCGACGCCGCTCAGGCGCTGGGAAATGGTCGCCGGCTACATGATCGGGTTCGGATTGTTTACGACGATTCAGGCAAGCTTAATTTCATGGTTTGCCATTGATGTGCTCGACATGATGATGGAAGGTTCGTTCGGGTATGTGCTGCTCATTACGTTTTTGTTGGCGATGACGGCGCTTGCGCTTGGGATGCTGCTGTCGGCGTTCGCCAACAACGAGCTGCAAATGGTGCAGTTTATCCCGCTTGTCGTCGTGCCGCAAGTGTTTTTCTCGGGTTTGTTCAATCTCGACACGATGGAACAATGGCTTCGTTCCTTAAGCGTCATCATGCCGCTCACCTACGGGGCGGATGCGCTGCGCGATATTATGGTGCGCGGAGAAGGTTTTAGCGCCATCGCCGTGGATGTGTACGTGCTGCTTGGCTTTACGATGCTGTTTATGCTATTAAATGTAGTAGCATTGAAAAAATACCGCAAGCTGTAAGGAGTAGAGTCATGAGCGAGCATTCATGGATTCAGGAATTGCTGCAAATCGGCGGCAAGGAAGGGCAGTTCAGTGAAAAGCAGCTGAAAATTTTGGAAGCCGCAGTGGAAATGTTTGCCGAAAAAGGCTATGCGGCGACTTCCACGAGTGAAATCGCCAAAAAGGCCGGGGTGGCGGAAGGGACGATCTTCCGCCATTATAAGACGAAAAAAGATTTATTGCTGGCCATCGTCACGCCGACGTTGTTTCATTCCGTCGCCCCGTTTTTGGCGAAAGAATTCGTCCGCGAAGTGTTTGACAACGAATATGAGACGTACGAACAGTTTTTGCGCGCGGTGCTCGCCAACCGCTACACCTTTGTGAAAACGTATTTGCCGGCGATTCGCGTGCTTTGGCAGGAGGTTGCCTTTCATTCCGAGATTAAACAGTGCTTTCAACGCGTGTTTACCGAGCACGTGTATCCAAAATTCGCCCGCATTGTCCGCCATTTTCAAGAAAAAGGTGAGTTGGCCGAGCTGCCGGTCGATTCGGTCATCCGCTTGACGATCACATCGCTCGCCGGCTTTTTGGCCGCCCGCTTTCTCCTTTTGCCTGACCACAACTGGGACGATGAGGCGGAAATGGAACGGACGATTCACGTGTTGATGAACGGTCTGCGGCGCTAACCGGCCGGCTTCCGCGTGGGAGCCGGCCTAGCTGTTTTTCTTAGCATAATCGAGGATGGCTTTCGTAAATTGTTTGAAATCATCAAGATGGTGTTCGACGATGGCTTGCAAGATGCCAAGGTTCAGTTGTTGATAGTCGTGAACGGCGATGTTGCGGAATCCGACCATCGCCTTCATCTTTTTGCTTATGGAAGGGGAGATGACCCCATGTTCTTCGAGGAGAGCGAATGCATCGCGGCTATGCTGCGGCAATCCGAATTTCTGCTCGGCCACAATATGCATGGCCAAATCGATGCATGCCTCGCACGCCCGCTGTAAATTCAGAACGATCGAATCTTGTTTTGTGTAATTTTGTAAATTTTTTGGATCGCCGTTATATTCTTCACGAATTCGTTTCAGGCAGCGTTCGATCACGCTGATCTTGTTTAAAATGACATCACTTTTCATATATGCTCCCGCTTTCCGTAATTTGTTTTAACACCGGTGCTCTCTCTTCGTTTAGTTTCACATACATTTTCAATGTTTTCATTTCGAACTCAGCCCGTTTCCGCTCGTCGCGGCAATCAATGGCTTTTCCCGTCGAGACGACTTGCGCTTGAAACACCGTGCTGGCTTGGCGCAAATCGACAAGATCGACATCTCGCCCTAACTTGTCAGCCAAATGCCCCGCGAGCCGAAACAGCTCATACGGATCATGCGGTTCGCCGTCGCTGACAAAGGCGATATCGACATCACTGTCCGGGCGCATCGCCCCACGGGCGGCTGAACCGAACAGGTAGATGACGAACGGGTGAAGAGCCGGGCGGAGCGTCTGAATGATGATCGTCTCCATTTCGTTTGGCAATCGCGATGCCCCCTTGCGTTTTTCTTCATTATAGCAAAATCTTAATAGCAAAATCTTATTGTTCTTGGCGAAAAGATGGAAAAAGAAAAAGGGATGGCGATGATGCGCCAATCCCTCTGAGCGAAAGAAGCAGGGGATGATTGATTCATTTCCTCCTTACATACAAACTTCGGGGCGGCTCTTTTTGCTGCTCTTCCCTAAAACACTTCCTCACCCCGAAAACGGGATGGGGCGATGTTCGAGTCATTCGGGTGATGGATGATATAGGTGTGCGCGTTGGGCGTTAAGCTACAATTAGGCGATTTCCGCCACAATGGCATTGTCCTTGACATCGATACGGATCGCACGCACCGATTGATCCGCGTCAAGCAGGCAGTCGGCGATGTTGTCTTCGACATGCTCTTGGATGACGCGGCGGAGCGGGCGGGCGCCGAAGGCCGGATGGTAGCCAAGTTCGGCCAGTTTTTCTTTCGCCGCTTCGGTCACTTCGAGTTCGATGCCTTGTTCGCGCATCGCTGCTTTGACATCAGCGAGCATTAAGTCGACGATCTCAAGCAAGTGTGCTTTTTCGAGCGGCTTGAACTCGATGATGGCGTCGAAGCGGTTCAAAAATTCCGGCTTGAAGTAGGCGCTCAAAGAGTCAAGGACGCTTGTTTGCCCGTTGCCCTCTTTTTCAAAGCCGACGGTGATTTTTTTGTCGGTCACCCCAGCGTTGCTTGTCGCGATGATGACCGTGTCTTTGAAGCTGACGGTGCGGCCTTGGCTGTCGGTTAAGCGGCCGTCTTCCAAAATTTGCAAGAAGATGTGCTGTACATCCGGGTGCGCCTTTTCAATCTCGTCAAGCAAGATGATGCTGTACGGGTTGCGGCGCACTTTTTCCGTCAGCTGGCCGGCTTCTTCAAAGCCGACATAGCCCGGCGGCGAACCGATCAGCTTCGAGACGGAATGTTTCTCCATGTATTCGCTCATATCGAGGCGAATCATGGCGTCTTTTGTGCCAAACAGCTCTTCAGCGAGCGTTTTGGCGAGCTCCGTTTTCCCGACGCCGGTCGGGCCGACGAACAAGAACGAACCGATCGGGCGGTGTTTCGCTTTCAAGCCGGCGCGGCTGCGGCGAATGGCTTTGGCGACTTTTTTCACCGCTTCCGCTTGGCCGATCACTTTTTTCGCCAAGTGTTCTTCAAGATGTTTCATTTTTTCTTTTTCATCGGCTTGCAGCTTGCCGACCGGGATGCCGGTTTTCTCGGCGATGATTTGTTCGATGTCGGCGGCATCGACGACAGGGCGTTCTTGGTTGACGCCTTGCTCGAGTTGTTTTTCGAGCTTCAGCTCTTCATCGCGCAGTTTCGCCGCCAATTCGTAGTTTTCTTCTTTCGCCGCTTGTTCTTTTTCTTTCGCGATTTGCATCAACCGCTCTTGCAGTTGTTTTTCATCGGTCGGACCGAGGCGCAAGTTCGCTTTCGAGCCGGCCTCGTCAAGCAAGTCGATCGCCTTGTCCGGGAGGAAGCGGTCTTGAATGTAGCGGTGCGACAGTTTCACGCACGCTTCGATCGCTTCATCCGTATAGCGGACATGGTGGAATTGTTCGTATTTCGGCTGGATGCCTTTTAAGATGACGATCGCTTCCTCAACGGTCGGCTCGTGGACGATGACCGGTTGGAAGCGGCGCTCAAGAGCCGCGTCTTTTTCAATTTGCCGGTATTCTTTGAGCGTCGTCGCCCCAACGACTTGCAGTTCCCCGCGGGCGAGCGCCGGTTTTAAAATATTGCCGGCGTCCATCGAGCCTTCAGCGGCGCCAGCGCCGACGAGCAGGTGGATTTCGTCAATGAACAAGATGATGTTTTTCCGCTCTTGCAATTCGGCGATGAGCCGTTTCATCCGCTCTTCAAATTGACCGCGGATGCCGGTGTTGGCGACAAGCGACGCCACATCAAGCAAGTACACGTCTTTGTTCAATAGTTTTTCCGGCACTTGCCCTTCGGCGATTTTCAGCGCGAGCCCTTCAACGATGGCTGTTTTCCCGACACCCGGCTCCCCGATCAACACCGGGTTGTTTTTGTTGCGGCGGTTTAAAATTTCGATCACGCGGGCGATTTCTTTGTCGCGGCCGATGACCGGATCGATCAAGCCCGCTTTGGCCATTTGCGTCAAGTTGCGGCCGAATTGATCCAAAAATCCACCGCCATGGCTTTGCGGGCGTTTCGCCATCGTTTTCGGCGCGCTCATTCCGGCGTTGGCGGCTGTGAACGGGCTAGTAAAGAAGTCATCAAAGGAAAACGGCGAAAAGCCGAAGTTCATTGGAATGGACAGTTGTTGTTTTTGCTTTTCATAGCATTCATGGCACAGGTGAAGTTGTTGTTTTTCCCCGTTCCATTGCAAGTTGACAAACACTGTTGCTTCACGTTGTTGGCATGCTTGGCAGCGCATGAGGCATACCCCCTTTTCTCTTATTCGGGATTTGACTTTGACTTTCTTTGACCTTCCGACTTTATTATACTTTGACCTTTTTTGACTTTCAAGTGTTTTGTACAAAAAAATTGTGATAACGATGAAATGTTTTTGAAAAAATGGTGAATACTAATGTAGTTGCGGCAAAACTATGATAGAGTGAAAAACAGAAAAAGAGGCGGAAAAGACTCCGTCTTTGGTGCTCATGATGATCATGAATTTGAAGGAAAAAGGAGAAAGGTGAAGATGAGAAGACAGGTTGGTTTCGCGTTTGCTGTTGTACTTTTGGGGATGATGATCATGGTTGCTTGTACAAATCACAACAAGAAAGCCGAGACGCCGGCCGTGCTTGACGTGAAAATCGATGCGCCGGATCATATCGATTTGAACAAGCCGACCAAGCTCGCCTGCGTCGTGACGTACGGCGGTGAAAAAGTGGACGATGCGAGCGAAGTCAAGTTTGAAGTATGGAAACACGGAAGCAGCGAGCGGGAAATGCTTGAAGCGAAGCATGACGGCGATGGCCGCTACTCGGTGGAAAAAACGTTTACCCAAGCGGGAACATATTCGGTCGTCGCCCATGTGACGGCGCGCGATATGCATAACATGCCGAAAAAAGATATTGTCGCCGGCAACCCGGAACAGGCGGCGACGGCCGACGGTGCGAGCGAAAATTCCCAAGGCAGTGCTGAAGAACACCATCATGGCACCGTCGCCATTTCGCTGTCGTCCCGTTCGTTCGAAGCCGGAAAACCGGCGGCGTTGACCGTCCGCCTCTCCAAAGATGGGAGGCCGTTGACAGGTGCGACCGTTCGTTTTGAGATTTGGCAGGCGGACAATAAGCATGAATTTGTCGATGCAAAGGAAAAAGGAAACGGCGAGTACGAAGCCATGGCCATGTTTGCCAACAAAGGAACGTATTCGGTGAAAGTGCACGTCGAAGGAAGCGGCGGGCTGCACGAACATCAAGTCGAACACGTGACAGTTCATTGATGGAAACGCGATTTCACATCGCATGCCATATTAATGAAGAGAGTTTGCGGTGTGTGAGAAGGCATCTTGTCTCGGATGCCTTCTTTTTTCGTTCTGTCGTCTTTCTTGTCCATGCCGGACATATACATATATATGGAAAAGCAACGGACAAGGAGGGAGATGGAGGATTTGGGCAAGAGACACGATTGGTCGGAGGCGTGGCAAATCGCTGCTGTTTACGTTGGAACGGTGATTGGGGCAGGATTTGCGACCGGAAGAGAGATTATGGAATTTTTCACTCGTTATGGGACGGCTGGAACGGTTGGCATCATCATCAGCGGTTGTTTGTTTATATGGGGGGGCGCGCGGCTCATGGTGATGGCGCGCCGCATTGGAGCCGCGTCCTATGATGAATTGAATCGCTATTTGTTCGGAAGAATGTTGAGTCCGTTTGTGACGCTTGTGATGACGGCGATGATCGCGGGGGTGACGGCGGTGATGATCGCCGGGGCGGGTGCCGTGTTTGAAGAGCAGATCGGCTGGCCGAGACAGGCGGGCGTCACACTGACGCTCGGTTTGGCGCTTCTTGTCATGTTGTTTGACCGCAAAGGGCTGTTTGGCGTCAACGTGTTCGTCGTGCCGATGATGATGATCTTGAGCGTTGCCGTATGGATCAAAATGATGATGGCTGGAGACTTATGCCGGCCGGATATAGCGGCATCGGATTATTCACTGAAGGCAATGTTGTCCCCGTTTTCGTATGCGGCGTTTAACTTGGCGATGGCGCAAGCGGTGTTGGTGCCCGTTGCCCGCGAAGCGGCCAGTGAGCGGGCGGTGAGGCGCGGAGCGATGTTGGGTGGGGGGATCCTAACAGGGTTGTTGCTTCTCAACCATATTGTGTTGCTGTCGTTTCCGCAAAAGGATGGTTACGATATTCCGATGGCCGAAGTAGTTCGTGCGTTTTTTGCCATGCTATATTGGTTGTATGTCGTCGTCATTTACGGAGAAATTTTTACCTCGGTCATCGGCGGCTTGTTTGGGCTTGCCCGTCAAGCGCGCATTTGGGTGCCGATCAGTGGAAAAGGGATCGGCGTGCTGCTCGTGTTGGTGTTTGTCGCGGTCAGCCCGTTTCGCTATGGGGAGTTGTTGTCGTTTCTTTATCCGCTGTTTGGCTACATGAGCCTGATGTTATTGTGGCTCCTTTGGCGCCGCAAGCTGCCGCGTTAGCAAACAGGCCCTTTCGCTTTCCCTGCCTCTTCTGTTCTGGTGCGGGGGTGAAAGGGCTTATTGTTTTTCCGTACACCGCCCACCCAATAGGCATTCCCTCGCTTTCATTGCATTTCGCAAAACGGGGGCTTTTTTCGAGATGGTCCTCCCGCATGCGGATGTTGAAAGCATGATTACGAGCGAAAACGGGCGATCATCGCTTCCAAATTGCGGGCTGCGTCGGCCAGGGCGTCAGCTTCTCCCGCCAGTTCATGAAGAGCGAGTGTTTGCCGCTCGAGCCCCGCCTCCGTCTCTTGCACCATATCGGAAAAGTCGGCCGTTTCTGTCATTTTTTTCAACGCTCGTTTCGACCGACGCTGTTTCGTCAGTTCGCTCATAGACGATTCTCTTTTTTTATTTATCTATTTTCAATAATATATAGAATATTTTGTCTAATCAATAAGATGAAAGGGGGATGCATAAAAATATCGATCGATTGGAAGACTATGCCGTAAACGGAAAGGCGAGGGGATGTTCGTGGGTTTATTCTCATTTTGGAAAAAAAAGAAAAAACGCCCCCCTCAGCGGCCCATTTCGCAGCTTTGGGAAACGCTGCGGCAATCGAGCGATTTTGTCGAAGTGTCGTTTGTTGTGGGAGGCAAGGAGCTGTCGATTTATTATTTTGATTCACTCGTCGATCCGCAAGTGCTGCAAGAGCGGATTCTTTGCCATTTGCAAAACGACATTCCAAACCATCCGACGGTCCGCTTGGAAGACTTGCAGCAAATCGTGCCGATTCTGCGCATTGAAGTGAGCGAAGACACGGCGCTGATTGAAGAGAAGGTGCTGAAAGGGTTTGTCGCGGTCACCTTCCGCGAGCAACCGAACAAAGCGGCGCTCATGGGCGCCGCCGCCGAAAATTTAGGGCTTCGGGAAAACAATGATTCGGAAAACGAATTCAGCGTCGTTGGGCCCAAAGTCGGATTTGTGGAAAATGTCGGCGTCAACTTGCATCTCATCCGCCGGCAAGTGGTGACGCCGAATCTTGTCTTTCGGGAAATGTCGATTGGTTCGGTGTCGAAAACGAAAGTGGTCATCGCCTACATCGATGGCGTCGCCAATCCGGAAGTCGTTCAAACGGTGACGCAGCGGCTTGAGTCCATTCATTTTGACGTCGTGTTTGACAACGCCATTTTGGATCAGCTGCTCGCGGACAATTCACGGACGCCGTTTCCTCTTTTTATCTCGACCGAGCGGATCGACCGGACCATCTATGCGCTTGTGTCGGGTCAGGTGGCCATTTTTTGCGACGGCTCCCCGTATGCCGTGATTGGCCCCGCCGCTCTTTTCGATTTTTTTACGTCGCCGGAAGACTATTATTTGCCATGGGTGCTCGGCACGTTTTTGCGGCTCATTCGGTTTTTCGGCGTTGCGTTCTCGGTGTTAGCGTCGCCGATTTATGTGGCGGTGCTGACGTATCATTATGAAATGATTCCCGAAGACTTGCTCGGTCCGATCATTTATTCCCGCTCGAACGTGCCGTTTCCGCCGATGCTCGAGGTGCTGTTTTTGGAAATTACGATCGAGCTGTTGCGCGAGGCCGGGGCGCGGCTGCCGACGAAAGTCGCACAAACGCTCGGGATTGTCGGCGGGATTGTCATCGGGCAAGCAACCGTTGATGCCGGGCTGACGAGTACGTTTTTGTTGATTGTCGTCGCGTTGGCGGCGCTCGCTTCGTTTACAACGCCGATTTTCAAAATGTCCAACACGATCCGGTTCATTCGGTTTCCGTTTATTTTGTTTGCTGCATGTTGGGGCGGGATCGGCATTATCTTTGCCGTCTGCGGGCTGCTCATTCATTTAGGGCGGCTGCAGTCGTTTGGCTATCCGTATTTGCTGCCGTTTTATCCATTTCGTGTGCGCAGCTTCCGCGATACATTCGTTCGTTCGCCATACAGTGAAACGGCGGAGCGGCCGATGTTTCTTCGTCCGCGGTCGCGGTTTCGTTACGATCCGAATGCGGCGAAGCAAAAACGCGATATTGATGAGTAAGGGGGATCGTGATGAGGCGTGGGCTTCTATGGCTCGGTGCGCTGCTGTTGCTTGGCGGCTGCGCCAGTTCGCGGCCGATTGATGAAATTCAAATTATCCAACAGATGGGGTATGATTTCGAGAACGGCCGCTACACGGGCACCGCGGTGTACCCGACGTTCAAGCAAGGGCCGATGACAAAGCCGAATATGCTGACGACGACGTCGCCGACGGTCTACGACTTGATTCCGCGCCTGTCATCGAAATCCGCGCTGTCGGTTGAGGAAGGGCAGCTGCGCTTGATTTTGTTCGGCAAGGAGTTTGCCAGGCGGGGGGTGACGCAATTTACGCACAGCCTCGCGCGCAACAACAAAGTTGGCAGTCATTTGCTGCTTGGCGTGGCGGAAGAAAGCGCGAAGGAGCTGCTGAAAATCGAGGTGAACAAGACGCTGAGCGATACGTTGTATTTGCCGAATCTGGTGGAGCAGAATGAGCAGTCGATGAACTTGCCGAAAACGAATTTGCACTTGTTTTTGTATCGCTATTTTTCCCCAGGAAGCGATCCGTTTTTGCCGTATTTTGAGAAAAAAGGAGATTTCGCCAAGCTTGAAGGGGTCGCGTTGTTTCGCGACGACCGATACGTGGGGCATGTGAGTTTGCGTGATTCGTTTTTAATGAAAATTTTGCTTGGAGAAACGAAAAACGGCGTCTACCAGCTGAAGGTTGGGAATCGCGGGAAACAGGGCGAGGATCGGGTGATGCTGCAAAACTTATGGGCGAAGCCGAAATATGAATGGAAGCGTGATGGAGGCCGCCATGTGCTTGATGTGTTCGTCCATATCCATGCGTCGGTGAGGGATTACCCGTCATGGCTCGATCAGCCGGGTCAAGATTTGTTTGCTGATGTGAAGAAAAAAATGCAAAACGAATTGGAGCATAATATGCGTCGGTTATTCCGTTATTTTCAGAAAAAACGGATTGACCCGCTCGGCATCGGCGATTTTGTTCGCAGTGTGACAAGACATTGGGATTCCGACGCGTTTTACCGTGAATACCCGGAACTAGACATCCGCCCGCACGTCACGGTGGATATCGTCCATACCGGCATTGGCGAATAAGACGGGGAACATGAGGAGGGATTAGGATGAAGCAGGCCATTCAGGAACGGTTTCTCATCTCCCCGTTTCTTGTGTTTTTTGTCATTCATGCTACGCAAGTTGGGGTCGGGGCACTCAATTTTCAGCGTCCACTGATGAAAGAGGCGGGGCAGGATGCCTGGATGGCAGTCTTAATGGCCGGGCTGTCGGCGCACGTGTTGATTTGGCTCATGTATCGGCTGCTGTCGCATTTGCCATCAGGCGGAGACCTCGTGTCGCTTCATGAACAGTACTTCGGGCGGTGGATCGGCGGGGTGCTGAGCCTTGGACTTCTTTTTTACTACGCGTTGGCGGCGTTTATGGTGCTTCAATCATACATTGAAGTCATTAAAGTATGGGTGTTCCCGTTGATGGGGGCGTGGCAGTTCAGCCTTATGTTTTTGCTGATGACGTATTATGTCGTCTCCGGCGGGTTTCGCGTCGTTGTCGGCTTATGCGTTTGGGGGGTGGTGATTCCGCTGTTGACGATTTTTCCGATGGTTTTCTTTCCGCTTGAGTATGCTCAATACCGGAATTTATTGCCGGTGTTCGACCATTCGTTTGGGCAATTGGCAAAAGCATCGAAAGAGATGGTGCTGCAATATTTAGGGTTTGAAATGCTGCTGATGTATTACCCGTTTTTAAAACAGGCTCCGTCCTCGCAAAAGTGGGCGCATGCGGCCAACGCATTTACGATGTTCATTTATTTTGTTTTGATCCTTATCTCCATCGTGTTTTATAACAAAGAGCAAATTCAGCATATTACATGGCCGACGCTGACGATGGCCAAAATTCCGGAAGTGCCGTTTATCGAGCGGATGGAGTATATTGTCATCTCGATTTATGTGCTTGTTGTGTTCCCGATCATCGCGGTCTCTATTTGGGCGGTGACGCGCGTGATCAAACAGCTGTTTGCTGTTCAGCAGCGCCGTTCGCTTCCGGTGCTGCTCGCTTGCTTGTTTGTCGGGGGAATGTTTTTTCAGGAGAAGATACATATTGAGCAGTTGACGGAATGGACAGCGAAGGCGGGATTTTATCTTGTCGTGGTGTATGTTCCGCTCCTGTATGTGTACGTATGGGTGGCGGAAAAAGTGAAAAAGGCGCTACAACAAAAGCCATAAGTATGGTATAGTAAAGAAGAAAAACAGAAGAATCGCAATTCCGTACGCTTGTACGGGAGAGGTTTCTAGCAAAACCCTCTATAAAAAACTAGGGGCGGCTGTATCCTAGGGGTATGGCCTTTTTTGTTTTGGAAACCTCTTCTTCTGCTGATTCAGAAGGAGGTTGATTGTGATGAAGATGAAGGAAGAAAAGGCGGTTGTCGTCTTCAGCGGCGGCCAAGACAGCACGACGTGTTTGGTTTGGGCGAAAGAGCAGTTTGGGGAAGTGGAAGCGGTGACGTTTGACTATGGGCAGCGTCATCGCCGCGAAATTGAAGTCGCTCAGGCAATTGCCGCTGAGCTTGGCGTTCGCCATACGGTGCTCGATATGTCGCTGCTTGGGCAATTGGCGCCGAACGCCTTGACGCGTGATGATATCGCCATCGAACAAAAGGAAGGCGGGCTGCCGACGACGTTTGTGGACGGGCGCAATTTGTTGTTTTTATCATTCGCCGCGGTGTTTGCCAAACAACGGGGCGCGCGCCATCTCGTCACCGGAGTGTGCGAAACAGATTTCAGCGGCTATCCGGACTGCCGCGATGTGTTTATCAAATCATTGAACGTCACGCTGAATTTAGCGATGGATTACGAATTTGTCATTCATACGCCGCTCATGTGGCTGACGAAAGCGGAGACGTGGAAGCTCGCGGATGAGCTCGGGGCGCTCGAGTTCATTCGCACGAAGACGCTGACGTGCTATAACGGCATCATCGCCGACGGCTGCGGCGAATGTCCAGCATGCGTGCTGCGCAAGCGCGGATTGGATGACTATTTGCGGGAAAAAGCGGGGGTGGAAGCACAATGATGCATCAGCTCTATCCTCAAGTTTGGCACGATTACCGGTATGAGTTGAACAAAGATATGCACATCGCCGCCGCCCATTTCATCCCGCACGAAGCAGCCGGAAGCTGCGCAAACGTGCACGGCCACACGTACATCGTCAATGTGACGGTCGCCGGCGATGAGCTTGATGAGAGCGGTTTTTTAGTCAACTTTCAAACGTTAAAACAGCTCGTTCATCGCAAGCTGGACCATACGCTGCTCAACGACCATAGCGATTGGTTTGACGGTCATGACCCGAATCGGTTTCCGACGTCGGAAGTGGTGGCGCGCACGATTTATGAAACGATTCAGCGCTATTTGGATACGCTGCCGCACAAGCCGAAATGTTTGCAAGTGTTTGTCCGCGAAACGTCGACAAGTTATGTCGTCTACCGGCCGAAAGCGGGGGACCGGTAATGGCGCGCACGATTCCGGTGTTGGAGATTTTTGGTCCGACCATCCAAGGAGAGGGAATGGTGATCGGCCAAAAGACGATGTTCGTCCGCACAGCCGGCTGCGATTATCGCTGCCGCTGGTGCGATTCGGCGTTTACGTGGGACGGATCAGCGAAAGACGAGATCGAGCAGTTGACGGCAGACGACATTTGGCGGCGGCTTGAAGCCATGGGCGGCCGCCGCTTCCGCCACGTGACGATTTCAGGCGGCAACCCGCTTCTCATTGCCGCTCTTGGAGAGCTTGTCGCCCTTCTTCACGAAAAAGGGGTGCGCGTTGCGGTTGAAACGCAAGGGAGCCGCTGGCAAGACTGGCTGCTCGATGTAGACGATGTCACCATTTCCCCAAAACCGCCAAGTTCGGGGATGGACACCGACTGGTCGGCGCTCGATCAAATCATGGAACGGCTGCAGGCTGACCAAAGCCGGGTGCGGCGCATCAGCTTGAAAGTCGTCGTCTTTGATGACACCGATTTGGCGTATGCGAAAGAGGTGCACTGCCGCTACCCAGGTGTTCCGTTTTATTTGCAGACAGGAAACGCCGATGTGGCCGATTCAGATGTGGATGCACTCCGCGCGAAGCTTCTCCATCGGTTGGAATGGCTGGTGGAACGAGCCGCCGATTCGGAGGAGCTGGCCGACGTCCACATCCTGCCGCAGCTGCACACGCTTCTTTGGGGAAACAAGCGCGGCGTGTAAAGCGGGGTGCGGCGATTCGCCCGGCAATGAATAATGAGGGAGGAATGAAGGAATGGCAGGAAGAAAAGAGGAAGAATTGAAAGACTTGACGCTGCTTGGCCATCAAGGGACAACGTATTCGTTTACGTACAACCCCAATCTGCTTGAAGTGTTTGACAACAAACATCCTGACCGGGATTATTTCGTGAAGTTCAATTGTCCGGAGTTCACCTCGCTATGTCCCAAAACCGGCCAGCCGGACTTCGCGACGATTTACATCAGCTACATCCCGGACAAAAAATGCGTCGAAAGCAAATCGTTGAAGCTGTATTTGTTCAGCTTCCGCAATCATGGCGACTTTCACGAAGACTGCGTCAACATCATTATGAACGATTTGATTAAAGTCATGGAACCGCGCTATATCGAAGTGTGGGGCAAATTCACCCCGCGCGGCGGCATTTCCATCGATCCGTACTGCAACTGGGGGCGCCCGGGGACGAAATACGAAAAAATGGCGGAATATCGGCTGCTCAACCACGACTTGTATCCAGAAAAAGTCGACAACCGCTAGAGATGAAAAAAGAGGTAGTTTTTTCGCGCCAACTCCTATATAATGGACAATGAATGTTTGCCTTGGAGGTTTTGGCGTTGGAGCGAAGAACAGCTCTTTTGCTTGGGGCGAGCGGCTTGGTCGGCGGGGAACTGCTCAAGTTGCTGCTTGAGTCGGATTTGTACCGGCAAGTGACCATTTTTGTCCGCACCCCGCTGCCGATTAAACATGAAAAACTGCAGCAAGTCGTCGTCGATTTTGCGCGGCTTGAATCGTATGAGCGGCATTTTTATGTCGATGATGTGTTTTGCTGCCTCGGAACGACGCGGAAAAAGGCGAAAACGAAGCAGCAGTTCATTCAAGTTGACTATGAATATACGCTGCGCGCGGCGGCGTTGGCGGAAAAGTGCCGCGTGAAAAGCTTTTTGACCGTCTCTTCGGTTGGCGCCAACCCGTGTTCGCCGTTTTTTTACCAGCGCGTCAAAGGAGAGGTGGAAGAGGCGTTGCAGCGGCTTTCCATCCCATCGCTTCATATTTTCCGTCCATCGTTGCTCGTCGGCAAGCGTCGGGAGTTCCGCCTTGGCGAGATGCTCGCCGGGTGGCTGTTATGCCGGCTGCCGTTTTTGTTCGTCGGCAAATGGAAAAAATATAAGCCGGTTGACGCCCATCAGCTTGCATTGGCGATGTTTTACCGGGCGGCGTCCGCAGCGAACGGCGTCCACATCTATGAATGTGATGAACTCGCCTGCATTTCGTAAACAAAAAAGAGGCTCTTGACGGCCTCTTTTTTCTATTCAATAATCTTATAATTTTTATGGTTGACCACCGTCCGCTCTTGCAAATCAAGCTCGCGGTAGTTTTTCATATATGTCAAATCGACGATGACCGAGTTTTCGTTCACTTTTTCCACGATGCCGCGCAATCCATTTTTAAATTCAATAATGTCCCCGACTTTTGCTTTTTTCACCATTCTATCATTCCCCTTTTTAAACCGAATATAGTCGTCGGCGGCTAAAACGGGCGTGATCGGCCGAAAAGGCGGCCGGCTGGTGCGCCCTGGCCGTTGTGCCCGCTCTTTATAAAAAGGAGCAGGCGCTTTTTTACTAGTTTGCCTTATTTTTATGCACAAGTAAAGGGGTTTCTTTCCTAAAATCTGATATTTAAAAAAAAAAAGGGGGCGAAGCCGTCCCCTTGTTTTCGTCTACTTGGCAAACACATGGTTGCCGATGACGACCGTCACCGGACGGGAGCGCAGCCATTTGCTTTTCGCCGTTTTCGGATTGTAGAAATAGAGCGAGCCGTTTCCTAAACCGCGAAAAGCAAGTGCTTCTTCAACGGCGCGATATGATTCACGGTCAGCGGGTTCATTGATCGTTCCGTTTGCGACCGGCGTGAATGCATAACGGCCGCCAGAGCGCTCATAAATAACAGCGCGGATCGTATCCGGAAAATCCGGATGGTCGACGCGGTTGAGTACGACCGTTGCCACGGCTACTTTCCCGGCGTACGGCTCCCCTTTCGCCTCGGCATGGACGAGGCGAGCGAGCAAGTCTTTTTCCGCCGCTGTAATGCCTGCGTTCGGGATGATCAGTTTTTCGCCAGGATACAGCCGATCGTCTTTTCTATTTTTTTGCATCAGCTGTTTGAGCGGCACGCCGTATTGCTTCGCGATTTTCCAAAGCGTGTCGCCGCGCTTGACAGTGTGGATGGTTGCCGCATCGGCATGGCCGGCACAGAAAAACATTCCGCACAACACCGCCATCACCCATGCTTTTCCTTTTTTCATCCTGATCCCTCCTCTCGTAAACTCGCTACTAGAGTAACAAGGATGGGAAGATGATTCATTATCGAAATAATGGAAAAAGTGCGCGAAGCATTGAAATGACTAGTTTCATAGGAGGAATGGAAATTTCTCCGCAAGCCAAAACATCCGGCTTTCGGGGCGGAAAGCCGGATGTGAAGCCGCAAAGACGGGAACGTTCAGCTGCGCGGAACATCTGTATAGTGATAAATAATGTGACCGCCGCGCTGGGCGATGCCGCGAAATCGTTTAAAATCGGGCTGTTTGACAAGCACGGCGCGAAAAACAGGGAAGTCTTCTTTTTTCACCAGCAGTTCGGAGATGATTCCGTTGCGCAAATCATGGATTTGTTTGGCCGCCAACGTTTCATCCATCTGATTCCCTCCCAACGTCCATGTGAGGTTGCTGCTGTTATTTATCATAGCGCAACCGGCGTTTAGGATAAATACCTATATTTTGGCCGGGCAAACACCCTTTGCTTGTGCCGACATACAATATGGATGGGTACGCGCCCCGACAACTATGAGCGAGAAAGGGAGAGGACAATGAATCATTGGGACCCTCATATGAATGATCCGTTTCTGAACGCCTCAAACCAAGGCGATAAGGCCGAGCGAATGGACAATAATGCACCGCCCGTGGCGCCGCTGCCGACCGCACCAGCGGCAATGCCGACAGCGTATTATTCGCCGGTGACTCCTTATGGCTACTGGTGTCCGCCGGCTGTGCCGATGGCTCCTTTGGTCAGTCCGGCCCACCTTGACAGTCCGGACGAATTTGACAGCCCGGACAGCTCTGATATGATGCCCCCGGCGCCGCCGCTGGGCTTGGGAGCAGTGCCGAATGTGGCTCCGACCTTCGCCTGGCCGGTAGGAGGGGAAGAAAATGCACCGCCGCTGCCCGATGACGGTGGCGTTGCTCCATACGATATGGCAGCTCCGTATGAAGGGGGGGGAGCTCCTGTTGCCGGTATGACGCCCGGCGTCGTTCCTAGTGCGATGCCGATCATGGGTGTCACGCTCGGTGTTGCCCCTAGCATCGCCCCCGGCGCTGTTCCGTATCCTCCGATGTACTATCCGCCGGCTGCGCCGCTGCCATACGCCCCGGCGGCACCGTACGGTTATCCTGCTGCACCGCTGCCGCCGTATTACGGTGGGGTAGCTCCATATGCGCCCGGCCTTCCGGCGCCGTACGGCCCATATCGGTAAACCGTCAAAAAGACCGCTTCCACGCGGTCTTTTTTTATGTTCCACGGGGGACGGGCCCAGCATAGAGGCTCACCGGCTTGCCAGACGGCCGCTTCCCGTACAGGCGCCAGCATCAACCGCATTGTTCCAAACGCTCCCTTATGGCGGCATATATGTGTTCCCATTGCTGTCAATGGTATAATAAGGAACGTAGTTTTTCCCTCAAGAGAGGGAGGAAAAGACGAGGTTGGAGAAAAGAAAGGAGAAGAGGCAAATGGGCATGGAGCGGAAAACAGTGATTGTCACCGGCGGAGCGAACGGCATCGGCAAGGCGGTCTCCGCGATGTTTGCCAAACAAGGTGCGAATGTGGCCATCGTGGATCGGGATGTCAAAAAAGGGGAGGCGTTTGCTAAAATAAATGAATATGGAGAACGGCTTTGCAGCAAAGGTGGGAGGCAATGATGAAAATCCGCAAAACGCCGATCATGGACGGGCAAGCCCCGGTCAACGTATATATTTATGAAAACCGGAAAGAGGAATACATCGTTCTAGCCATTCCGGCGCTTGAATGGTCGTTTTCGTTTTCCTATGGGGAAGAGGCCGGAGCGGTAACCGAGCGGCTCGAGGCGTCGCTGCAAAAGCGGCTTGACCATGAACGTGCTGCCGCGTTGACCGCTCAGTTGCTTGCATGGGCGCGAGAAATGTAACTGGGCGGCCGCTTGTGACTTTGCATGTTAGGAGCTCGATGGTGAAGTGTTTAACTTCCCTCCGAAAGAAGTCTCCTACTTCTAAACGTGAAGGTGCGCCAGCACCAGTGAAAGTGGGAGATGAATTTCGGTTGGCGTTAGCCAACGAATAAGATAGAATATGGCTAGAACGGACACCTTCGGAACGAAGGGAAGCGTAAAGGGTTCTTGTGTGTGGCTTACCGTTCAGCGAACACACACAAGTCGCTTGAAGCCCCCACCTCTAAGCGAAGCGTAGGTGGTGGGTAGTTCACACGTAATGAAAAACGCCATTGAAGCAATGCCTCGCGGCGGGAGTTTATACGTCCGCGTTTCCGAAGCGGGAGGAACGGTTTATTTGGATATTGCCGACACAGGCATTGGCATTTCCAAAGAGCGCCTGCAAAAAATCGGCGAACCGTTTTTTACGTTGAAAGAAAAAGGGATGGGGCTCGGGATGACAACAAGCATGAAAATTATCCAGGAACATAAAGGGACAATGCAGATCGAGAGCGAAGTCGGAAAAGGGACGATTGTCCATTTGACGCTGCCGTCCGGCTATGCGGCCGACGCCGCAAGCGGCTGACAAAAGAGGCTGCTCCGACCAAACGTGTCCGCGCCCAAGGCGCGGACACGTTCTTGGTTATGAGCGGTTTTTTTTCGCTTGCTTGGCGGTGTCAACGCTGTCTTTGGCCATTTCCGCCTCTGTTTTCGAGACGGTCGGGTTGGCCACTTCTTGGCTTACTTTGTTTTGTCTCCCTTTTTTCGACATGCTTCCCCCTCTTTTCTTCCCATCGGTCACCGCCGGCCGTACATGCGCAAAATGCCATTTAACAACCCATACGCCGCAAGTCCCCCGCCTCTAAGCGAAGCGTAGGCGGGGGATACGCGGCGTCTTTTTTTACTGGTTCATCACCAAATTTTGTGATTTAGTGACAAAAAAGAGAAAGCACTGACGAGATCCTGGCCATAATGTTAGCGGTGAAATAAACATTAGGGAGGTCTCGTAAGTGCTTTCTATATCACTAGGATTGCCAGAATTTAAAGTGATTAAACACGAACTTCTTTCCTATGGTTATGCGATTCATGTAGAGAAAACAGAGACACAGGAACGTTGCCCTCATTGTGGGTTTGCCACTTCCTCTGTCCACGACAGACGGACAAGAAAAGTACGGGATTTGGCGATTTTCCATCAACCGGTGTACTTGTTCGTAAAGGTAAAGCGCTATCGGTGTTGGAATTGTTCCCAAGTGTTTTCTGCCTCTTTGGAATCGATTCCACCCAATCAACACTACACCAATCGATTTTGTGAGTACTTGTATGAACTTTGCGAAGGCTCCACCATTCAAGAAGTCAGCCGAAAGCACCGTATCCCATATACGACATTGGAACGCATTTATTACTCCATCGCATCGAAAAAAGCAAAAGAGCGCTAAGCAGCGATGGAGGCCTCTTCTCCAAAAGGGATGGTGCTTAGCTTAGATGAAATCGCGGTAAAAAAGGGACATCAGTATGAAACTGTATTGATGGATGCCAGAGCCGGATCGGTCATGGGAATGCATGCCGATCGCCAATGTAACTCCGCCGTTAACTTGTTGAGCCAAAATGGACTGTCGAAAGAAATGGTCCAAACGGTGATTCTTGACATGTGGGAACCTTATCATAAGGCGGTTCGCGCCCTGTTTCCATCTGCTTCGATTGTCATCGATAAGTACCATGTGGTTCAAAAAGTGACACAAGCCTTGGATCAAGCAAGAAAGGAATTTTCTCCATTGAAAAAGGCTCGATATCTTCTCTTAAAAGGCTGTGAAAAGCTTCGTAAGGACCAACGGCTTCGATTAGACGATATCTTGGAGGAGTATCCGGTACTTTCCATTGCTTATTATCTGAAAGAGTTGTTTCGGGATTTTTACCGAACCGATGGATATAACGAAGCAAAGGAACGCTTAGAAGAATGGATTGGGTTAGCCAAACAGAGCCCTTTTGCTTCTTTTCAGGAAGCAGCCAACACGCTTGAAAGGTGGAAGGAGCCTATTCTTTCCTACTTTTTGTGCCCATATACGAATGCCCGAATCTAGGGGACGAATCACAAGATCAAAAACATCAAACGCCGGGCATATGGCTATCGAAATCTAGAACGGTTTCGTTTGCGTGTATTTCTGGAGTGTACAGGGAACACTACAGGTAGTCAGGCTGCCTAAGCGCTCCCTTCTTCCGCTATCGGTATGATAGTTGGTAGAATGGAACCCGTCAAGGAAAGCACTTGACTGTTTCCATTCTACCAACTTCGTGGTCTGTATGCGGAAGAAGGATCCTGACTGATGAACCTATTTCATCCAGCTAACATGTTTCTGGGATTGAGTGAAAATCACAGAAAATGGTGAAGACCCTTTTTACTTTTGATCAAAAAAAAGTAAAAAAATGGGAGAATCGATGAAAAAAGAATATAGATTTTCACGAGTGTTGATTATCCAAAATTATACATACGCCTTCCATAAATTTGGGCATACTCAAACAAAGCAGCGGCCATCCCGGATTTCCAATCGAGAGGAAGCTGCCCAGAGAAAAAACGGCGAACGAACGAAATGAAGGAAAGAGAGACGTTCGTCTGTTTTTTGGTTTGATCATACAGCCATCGCAGCAACACATACGCGATGAACGCCGCAAACAGTTGGTTGTATACCGCATTTTCCGTCGTGCCAAACAAGGTCGGGACATTCAGATATTGCTTCACCCAACGGAAAAAGACCTCAACAGCCCAACGTTGTTGGTACATGTCGGCAATGGTTTCCGCAGACGCATGGAAGAGGTTCGTCACGACCCGAATGTCGCGGCCATTCGCATCTCGAAAGATCACCACCCGGTGACGCTTGGTGGAGCGGCATTGTTTCGTTCCCAACTGGCACGTGAAGTCGGTTTGAACCGATGAGGATGTGCTGGAAAGGCGGTTCAAGCTTTTTTTCTGATGAAGTTCGATGTTGTCCTTCATCCGAATGACAAAGAGCTGATGCTGCTCCACAAATCGATCGAGGCGTTCGATTTTGAAATACGCCCGGTCTTCCACGAGCACTTGTTGAGCGTTCGTCAACTGTTCTCCCACTGGGCCATCGTGACGCAGTCCGGTCGTTTCCACCACGTCTGCCGGCAACGAGAATTCCGGCGAATACGCGACGTGCAGCTTCACTCCGGCGCGTTCGCCGTGATACGGCGCCCATGGGAGGCGGTTTTTCCCGACCGTGACGGTCGTCGAATCCACCA